>NZ_JACJOO010000082.1 GCF_014695575.1 Leptolyngbya sp. FACHB-8
TTGTTTTGCCAGACATTGTTCGGGTCTCCACTTCGCATGCGGGACTTTTGAACAATGTCTTTTTTTGTCGTTGATTTTGTCTGATACCTAAGTGTCAATTGGCGATCTCACAGTTGCTCGTCAAATCCGCCTACTGCACTGTCGTCTCCTGACAAGGGCATTGTCACCTGACAGATGATCTCAATCAAAAGCTTCTGACTGCCCTTCAAACAGTTCCGAAGTCTTGGCTCATCTCCTTAGGATGGGGGCAAGAACTCATGCAAGGTCAGGAGTTTTCCTTTGATGAAGATGATTATGATTCAAGAGAATGACATCAAATTTCTAGAAACCTATATATAGGCTCTTAGAAGCTTGATGTTGTTTTTGATTGCTTTGAAAGTTTGATCTTGGCTCTATCTAAAGATAGATGACTTGTTATAGCAACCTCAGTTTGGGATGGGTGCATCCCAGTTTTGTTAATGTGGCGGGCGAAGCCCGCCACATTAACAAAACTGGGATTTCAATCTGCAAAAGTGGGATGTACCCGTTTGGGATAAGCTGAAGCGCTATTCTGGAATATGCTTTGAGTACATTGAAAGGGTATTTTCGAGTGCTGCGCAACGCTCAGCCCTCGAAAATACCGTCAACCTGGCCTCAAGTTACGATAGTAGATTGTGGAGAAGAGAACTGCTGCCTCTAGCATTTTTGAGGGGATGCCAATTCTCCATATAAAGCAGATTACAAAAAACCGCAGAGTCAACTGCGGTGAGGGGTGTTTGTAGCAGATTTTTAACATGTCTAGTCTACCAACAAGTAATCTGTTAAATACCCTCTTAAAGGTAGAGCTCGGTTTCATTTTTATAAAAACTGGTCTGAGCTTTGTTTTAAAGGGCTATAGTGCGGCTTCCACATCATTTCTCATTTGGTTCAGACATGGGGAGGGATTGTAGGTGTGTCCTACACCCCTTCTCTGTGCTCCAACTCAATGAGAGGGGTATCAGTTGTGCACTCCCCTTTTTGGTCAATCGTTATCACTGGCCTAGAGGCGAGCTGCATCTTTGCTGCTATCAAAATGGGGCAATGAAAATGGCCCTGTTGCAACATAGCTGTAACCTAGATGTGCCGTGATAAGGAGCAGGGCGATCGCCAACAATACTTCTAAAATTTCATAGCCTGATCTCGAACGTAGCGTTGATTGAAAATTCGGCTTCTTATCCAAACGTGCTTGAGGGAATGAAGAGTGTTCTTGCGTAACAGGAGGATCTTCTATTTTTTGCTCGTTAAACTTTCTCATGCTGGCCTACCTACCGTTTATAGAAACAAGGGTCAATAATTAAATACAAAATCTCGCTTGGTATCGAAAGAATAAGCGCAGATTGAAATTCTCTATAGAAACTTTTTAGTATGTCTCTTCAAGATTTAGAAGCCTATTAGCAATAGGTCTATTGCCTACCTACCCTAATTAAGTAAGCCATCAATACTTCTACTCAAGTTAGCAATCACTAGCAATACCCGCTCCATCCTGTAGTGGGACTCAGATAAGGCTGACACGAATGGCCCGGAAACGCTCTAACCCAGCGAAGTTTTAGGAATACAAAAAAACATAACCACATTGATTTATACCATCTACTTCATATTTTATTTATATTTTTCGAATTCTGCTTTGCAAAATTTAGTATAGTGAAATCGTCGTTTAAGATACATCTAATTTTCTGAATTTATTCGGGAACTTATTTGATCATATTGTCGTCGCACGTCTAATCTGGCTTCTTTCAATAATAGAAGTAGGCCTTATTTAATCGATGGATTAACTTAAAAAATACCGTTTGTGGACGCTCTAGCAGTTGGAAGATAATGAATGGCAAAGCTATCTCCCTGTCGATTGTTGGTTGTTGACCAGTATGTCGACACATCTGAACTATTCACATTTGCCCTTGAAACAGCAGGTGCATCGGTCGTAACTGTTTCTTCTGCCACAGAAGCTTTGAGAGCTTTAGATGAAAGCCATTTTCATGGGCTGCTTTGCGAAATTGTCCTTCCCGATATGGATGGGTGTGAACTACTGCGCCGCTTACGCACGGGTACAAAAAAGTATTGGCAATATTTACCTGCGATCGCGATTACTGGATTTGTGACTAGAACCATTCAACAAGAGGTTTTAGCTGCCGGATACTCAGCTTATATGGCAAAGCCTGTAGATTTGGATCAACTCATTGCTGCGATCGCTACCCTCATCCAACCTTTATAGCCGGCGTAAGTCCTATTCGAGATAGCCCTAGAAAGAAGTTGCTTCAGAGCAGCGTAGCTATTTATGAGGATTTGCCTAGCGTGATAATCTCCTCTTATGGCATCCCTCTAAAGGTAGAATCCATCTGTTTCAAATGTTAATAAAAACCGCCATCTAATGACGGCGGAGAAAAACCCTTAAGGTATCTAGGTTTAGCATTCCCTATATTGCTTCCATTGCGACATTTAATATCCTAATGATGCGATCGCCCAATTTAGCAGGGTTAGTAAGGAACTCAGCCTAAAAACTTTAAAGTTTAGTACGTTCCCTAATTCTAACCTCAGTTCGGGATAAGCTGAAGTGCTCATTTTGGCGTGCGCTTTGCACACGCCAAAATGAGCGTTTTCGAGTGCCGCGCAACGCGCGGCACTCGAAAATGTCCTTAACCCAAACTGAGGTCGATTCTAGGGTGCTCCCTAGAATTACAAAGACGGTCTGTTTTTCTATCTAAAGGGGTATCTTTTCGTGCACAAGGATAGGTACTGTGAGAGAAATAATTAATCTTTCACTTAAAAAAAGGTTATCAACGTGTGATTTCTTCCTGGCATAATCCTCTCCCATCCGAGGAATACGCAGCTCATTTGGTAGTTGTCTGTTTCTACAGTGGCAGATGGATTCCGATCATGTTTTACCCACTCATTGATGCAATCGAATTGCATCGAAAAGCAAAACCCCTGGGGCAAGAATTCTTTATCTTTCCCTCTAGCGAAGCGCTAATCGAGAAACTTAGATTCCATGAATACTATGGACTGTAGAGGGAGAAGGCATCTTCTTCCTCACAAGCTCGTGTAGGAGCAATGGTATGTATTTACAGAGTGGATGATGAATAGAAAAGTCATCATCAAGATGCGCACAATAGATTGCTTACAGCGCTTTGCGCTTGAATCAGCCACGGTTGTTTTTGTGAGAGCCGCGCGGAGCGCGGCTCTCACAAAAACAACCAGATTTTAAGCGTTTGAAAAGCGCTATCAGTCAATGATGAATCTCCACAATTTAGGACAGTTATGTTTGAAAAGCCGCACTCAGCACGGCTTTTCAAACATAATCTGTCTGCTTCTGAGCGTGTAGCACTATATTCGAAGTTTTGATGTCGTTTACACCTCTACCTTTTCCTGGGCAGATTCAGCCTGATCGATTGCATCAGCTTCCATGTATACCAGTTCCCAAATGTGGCCATCTAAATCTTGAAACCCGTGCCCATACATGAACCCGTGGTCTTGAGGTTCGTTGTAAGTTGTACCACCAGCGGCAATTGCTGCACGAATCATTTCATCCACTTTTACTCGGCTCTCAACAGACAAGCACGTCAGCACTTCAGTACTTTTTGTGGCATCACAAATCGCGTTTGGGGTGAACGTCTTGAACTTCTCGTGGGTCAAAAGCATCACGAAGATGTTTTCAGAGACAATCATGCAGGCGGCAGTTTCATCAGTAAATTGAGGATTGAACTGAAAGCCAAGTTGTGTAAAAAACTCGATCGATTGCTTGAGATTTTTAACAGGTAGATTGACAAAAATTTGAGTACCCATGGTTTCTCTCGGCGTTGTGTGTTGTAGAACGATCTGTGAAAAACTGCAAGTAAGTTGAAGGGTGATTAGAAGATTCAGACCACCTGCTCACAGTTGACCATCCATGGTGTACCGAACTGGTCAATCAACATGCCAAAACGGGCAGACCAAAAGGTTTGAGCGATCGGCATCGTCACTTTGCCGTTTTCTGCTAAGGCGTAAAAAATAGCTTCGGCTTTGGCTGGCTCGGTAACGCTAATCTGTACGTAGAAGCCTTGAGAGGTTTCAAAATATCCGGGTGGGCAGTCAGACCCCATTAACAAGCGATCGCCCAAATCAAGGCAAGCATGCATAATTTTGTCATGCCATTCAGGTGATACATTTTCTGCCGAGGGTGCTTCCTTGTGCGTCATCATCATCGTGATCTTGCCACCGAGACATTGCTGATAGAACTTAAACGCTGCCTCGCAGTTACCATTGAACATCAGATACGGATTGATTTTCATGACTGCTCCTTTGATTCGTCTAGTGGATTTCGTTATGGATTGAGAGTAAGGACCGCTTGAGAATTTTCTGGACTAAATGGCACCGAGATATGTTCATGTAAGATCTGCCATTCGCTCTGGTGTCTCTGACAAACAGTCGTAGCGCGCATCCACATTTGCATCGCAGGATGGTCTTCTTCTCCTGTGAAATGGAATAGCCAGTGCGCAGCTGCTAAATCACCATTGACAGTAACCGTAAGATCTCGTGTTTCCATCCCAAAAGAGTCTGGGAAGTAAGGCAAACAGTCCTTCCATAATTGGCGAATTGCTTCTTTCCCTTTGGTTTGGAATGGCGGTTTGACGTCAAAGAGGATAGCCCCATCAGCATAGCGAGACATGATTTGATCCACGTCCTTTGTGCAAATAGCATGCTGTTGGTCGGTAATTAGCTGGTGAATTTGAGCTTCATGGGTTGTGTGAGTATTTTCTGTTGCTGTGTTAGAAAATGACTCTGTAAACTCAGCACTGGCTTCCTGAACATCTTCAGGAAAGTCTTCAAATTCCTGTACTTGACGGACTTCGATCGTCTCATTGCCTGAGGCCGGACAGCGAGAAGCCCACTCAATGGCTTCCTCTTTCGAGTTCACTTGAATCATCCAGTAGCCACCAAGCACCTCCTTCACGTCTGAGGAAACTCCCTCAGTCACTTCTGGCTTTCCCTCACTGAAGGTCACCCGTGCGCCCATTGAGGGTGGGTGAAGCCCTTCGAGGGTAATGAGTACACCCGCCTGTTGAAGGGATTCGTTATATTTCATCATGGCTTCAACCGCTTTGGCATCCGGCATCGCTCCTGGAGCTGCATTCTCGTAGCCTCTGGGAATCATGAGCAACATAAATCGCATTGAAGTATCTCCTTGTTCAATTTGTGGATTGAAGGTTCTAATAGTTGGATTGGGACGGTTGGCAAAATCAGGCAAGCTGGAACTAGCGAACACTAGCCTTTTGGCAAACCTGCAACTTCAAGCACAGGGCGAATCTCGACCGTGCCAACTCGGGCACCTGGAATCTGCGCGGCGATCGCGATCGCTTCATCCAGATCCTGAGCATCAATAAGGAAGAAACCGCCCAATTGTTCACGGGTCTCAGCAAATGGGCCATCGGTCACCAATGATTTGCCCTCACGTACCCGGACACTGGTTGCTGTCGCAACAGGATGGAGGGGAGCAGTCGCCAGATATTGGCCCTTTACGTTGAGTTCCTGGGCGAGTTGGGCCGATTCTGCATAGCAATGCTCCCGCTCAATTTCGCTCAGAGCATTTTCTTCCATGTAAATCAGCAGCATGTATTTCATTGGGTTGCCTCCTTTGCAAGTGAATCGAACAACAATCGCTCAAATCGACACCTCGCCAAAAAATTTCTCATTCGGTACGATTGAACTTTGCTTCCTTTGTAAGTGAATCGAACAACAATCGCTCAAATCGACACCTTGTCAAAATTTTTTGATGTCTTTTTATGTCAGGTATGGCTTCAACCTCAAAATCAGATGTAACTCAGGCGATTGCTTCAGTTTATCGGGCCGAATGGGGGCGGATTGTCGCCATCCTGATTCGACTAGTGGGAGATTTTGATATTGCAGAGGAAGCGGCACAGGAGGCGTTTGCAGCAGCAGTCAATCAGTGGGAGACCAGCGGTGTTCCCGATCTTCCTCGCGCCTGGATTATCCGCACAGCTCGCTACAAAGCGATCGATCGCCTTCGACGACGCACGCGACTCAACGAAAAACTAGAGTGGTACGCTGCATCCGGTTTAATTCCGTCGAGCGAGGAGCCCACTTACGACTCTGATGAAATTCCAGACGATCGACTACGGCTAATCTTTACCTGCTGTCACCCGGCCCTGGCAACCGAAGCACAGGTTGCTCTGACCCTGCGAATGCTAGGTGGACTGGAAACAGACGAAATTGCCCGCGCATTTCTCGTACCTACAGCGACGATGGCACAACGGCTGGTGCGTGCCAAACGCAAGATTCGAGATGCAGGAATTCCTTACAAAATGCCAGATGCAACCGATCTCGCTTCTCGAATAAACGCAGTGCTAACGGTGATTTATCTCATTTTTAATGAAGGCTATGCGGCGACTAAAGGCGAGACGATCGTCAGAGCAGACCTGTGCACTGAGGCAATCCGGCTGGGGCAACTGCTGAGGCAGTTGATGTCGCCCCAGCCTCCTCCAGAAGCGACCGCACTGGTGGCGTTGATGTTACTCCATGACTCGCGACGCGATGCGCGTCTGGATGAGGCAGGCAACCTAATTCTGCTTGAGGATCAAGACCGGAGTCGTTGGCATCACCAACAAATTGCCGAGGCGTTGCCACTGGTGGAAGAGGCATTACGGGGTGGAACGGGAGTTTATGCCCTGCAAGCGGCGATCGCAGCACTCCATTGTCAGGCTACACGAGCCGAAGAAACAGACTGGGCACAGATTGCGCAGCTTTATGGTGTGCTGGAACGTTTGCAACCATCACCGATCGTGTCGCTCAACCGGGCAGTGGCGATCGCGATGGCCGATAGTCCTCAGGTAGCACTTGGACTGATTGATAGACTTGCCACTGAACTCGACAGCTATCATCTATTCCATGCTACCCGTGCGGATTTATTGCGGCGCGTTGGAGCATTCACAGAAGCGACGCAGAGTTATACACGGGCATTGGAACTGGTTACAAATGAGAGTGAACGTCGCTTCTTGGAGCGTCGTCTGCGTGAAGCGCTGTATCCAGACTAGGGCTCCCTCTTTCGGTTCCTAGTATTCCTACTCCTGGTAGAAGCGGACACAAGCGTATGTGAGCAATACTAAAACTGATGAGAGCGCTTATAAATACCACGGGGACGAACCTATAAAGACCCCAGCTATATATACCCAAATGCCTGGCCTTACACAAGGTCAGGCATTTATACATCAAAACATGGACACAGTGTAGTAGACCTCCTGCGTGAATCATCGTGCGGTGCAGTCGCGCAACGATTCACGCTTTCAGAAATCGATTCATGCAGGAGGTCGAGTGATTGCTGGAGCTTTGTTAGACCTGGCAGTTTTCTGGAATCTTCCCTCGCTGTTGATGGCGATCGCGCTGATAGGAATGCAGCGATTACCCGGTGATATGTGAAAGGGAAGCGATCGGGCGAAAAACCAGCTCAGGAAGTGTCTCCTCCTCGTTCAATTGATTCACGTCAATTGATTAATGTAGAAAAGTCCAATTCCTGCAAGCAGAATTACAATTTTCAGCGCTGTATTTTATTTTCTGTGAAATTGTTCCCAGAAGAAATGAACCATTCAAAATAAATTATCAAACATGATTCGTTCTATTCACTCAGCTCTCCTGTTAAGTGTATTGGTAATCACCACACTAGAAAATACTCTCAATCCTGCTTATTCTGCACTGGCTCAAACTCCAGTAGTTGTAGCAACCTGTGATCTCAACCTGCCCATACAAAACCGCCTGGGGATGGCATCAGAGCAGGCTCGTTCTGCGCTTGAGCAATCGCATTCAGAAGAAGCTCTGCAATCGTTACAAGCAGCATTGGCGATCGCCGCTCAGTTACAAAATCCGCGCCTTCAAGCAGACTTTTTACAGCAATGGTTGTTAGATGCCAATGAAGGTTATCCCACCACACGATGGCAGCGGTTAACGCAGAACCTTGATCAACAAGCTCAATCGGCTCAACTTCAAGCAACCTTAGGGCAGTTTTCCCAAACTGCAAATCAACTTACGCCAGCCTATAGCTACGTCAAAACTCGCTCATTAGCCGCGATCGCCCGTTACTCCATCACCTTAGATCCAGGCGAAAATCAGCAAGCCAGACAAGCACTAGAACAAGCACGTCAGGCGGCAACATCCATTCGTGGTGAAGTTTTTACCGCAAGTGCTTTGATCGATGTTGCAGAAGCATACGCTCTGATGGACGACACAACATCGGCGCTGGTCGTTCTCACTCAAGTTGGAGGAGCGGTTGAGCAAATTCCACCCAATACATCTGAACCGCTTAAGTGGTTCATCCTTCAGCGTATGGCAACCACCTACGCTCAAATTGGCTACTTCACAAATGCCCAAGCAATTGCAGACCGTTTGCCCGATCAATACGAAATTCAATCAATCGCCTTACGAGGAATTGTTGAAGGAATGATTATCTGGCGAACGGATGGCCATTTCACCCAAGCAGAAGCATCAGCGCAATCAATTCCCGCTATAACTCAACGGATTCAGGCATTTGAGGCACTGGCGATCGCTTACTACAACATCAATCAACCTGCTAAAGCTGAGCAATGGGTCAGTCAGGCAAGACAACTGGCAGAATCGGCAAACGGGCTGCCCAATCCGGAATTTACCTATAGAAATTTGGTCGAAACTTACTTGCAATTGGGACAACGCGACGAAGCTCTGCAACTAACACAAACAGCGTTAAGGTCATCGCGGCAAGAGGTAACCAAGTCTGTGCTGGTTGCCTTTAGCCAGGCTGGGCAGCATGATGTGGTTGAATCGTGGCTGTCCGAACAGTTGAGCTATGTTGAAACGGTTCCGGACTCCTCGGAACAACGCTTTCACTTACAAGATATGCTTCAAGTAGCGATCGCCACTCAGCAGTTTGAATGGGTTGGCAAAGAATGGAACCGCATTGCCGCCATTGATTACGGTCCTCAAGATGCGCAAGTGGTCGAAATCGCAACCGCTTATGCAGCCACGGGTCAATACACTCAAGCGGCTCAATGGGCACAACAACTTCCTCTCGACAACCGTCCAGTTTTGCGGGTTCGATTATTAGCGGCGATCGCCCTCAAAGCCCATCAAGCAGGCCAAACCAGTTGGGCCAATGATTTGCTACAGCAGACGTTACAGAGTGTAGATTCTCTCACCGCAGCCTACCAACGCCAATTTCCCGAAGATTTGACGGAGGGTCCTCGAGCCAAGCCCAGCGCTCTTACTGCGCTTGCAGTTGTGTATTCGCAAACTGGGCAGAATGACCTGATGCGTCAACTCCTGCAACAGGTCAGTCAGTTAGATGAGTCGATAATAAACCCGACATTGGGTGGGCCTGTTGATCAGCCGTTTGCTGTATTTATGGATGCGCAACAATATGTCGGCGCTCTGCAACTCGCGCAAGCTACCCCCAACTCAGACGCTCGCGAATCACGCTTACAGACCAGTGCGACAGCTTTAGTACAGCAAAATCGCTTTGACTTGGCACTGCCCGTTGTCGATCAACTCGTCGAGCCAAGCCATAAAACTCAGCTATTATTGGCGATCGCTCAACGCTATGGCGATTTACAGCAGGTTAATGCAGCACTCCCCATTCTCGCTCAAGCATTCCAGTTCGCTCAAACCATTCCTGGCGAGGAATCACAGGTCGATCGGTTTGGGGTAGATGGCTTAACGATTCTCGATAGGACCGATGATCGGGGTAGCTTGTTAGAAGCGATCGCGTTGCAATACGCCCAATTTGGGCAGGGCGATCGGGCACGGCAGGTTGCTGATCGGCTTCAGGAGGCGCGTTTGCGTCAACAGGTTATGCAATCCATTCAATGTGTGATGCGGAGTAACGTTGCTAGGTAACCTGAGGTTATTGCTATCGTCCGTTCAACCTTGGGTACTTTAAGGTAGCTTTACCTTTCTGTATTTACGATGGGCCACCTACAACGCATCCAACAGGTCGCTGCTTCCTGGCTTCCTGAGAAAGTAACAACCGCATCCAGAAGCGAGCTAACAACCTTCCAACTCCATAGCTACGGTCAGGAGAACAGTGGTCTATCGGGAGCGGAAATCCAACCCATTATGGAATGGGTATCGTTAAGCATTTACAAGTCTGGCTGTGCTGGAGTATCTCATCTATTTTGGGTGCTGCCTCAAGACGACCTGCGACAGAAGTTGCAACGACTCTACCGAAATGGTCACATCATTTTGGGGTATCGATGCGGCGATCGCATGGCCCCCCCTCCAAATGGTTTCTATTGGCGGATGGTGACGCAGCACAAATCCACACGGATTTATCAACTGAAGGTGAAGGATAACTGACCCAGACCCCCAGTAGATCGAGCCGTGATACTGCCTGAACAACACGTAAAATAGACCTCTTCCCTGTCCTGTAGGCTTCACAGTGCGAGGAGGAAAAGACTTGTGGCATTTCAATGCTGACCTATAACGCGTCGCCCACCGAGCTGGGACCAGAGGTGATAGCCTTTATAAGGACGCACTGGTCAAGTAAGCACGCTCTCATAGCAGGCGTAGGTTGCCTCCCCAAAACACACAAACCGTACCTGCTGGATGGTTACATCTTGGTTCAAGAACTCTTTGACCTCGTGAACGGCGATTTGAGTTGCCTGCTCCAGTGGAAAACCATAGACGCCTGTGCTGATAGCTGGAAAGGCAATGGTCTGGATCGAATGCTTCACAGCCAGATCAAGACTGCTGCGATAGCAACGGGCTAATAACTCAGCTTCGTGATACTTCCCTCCATGCCAGATAGGGCCGACGGTATGGATGACCCAGTTGGCCAAAAGGTTATACCCTTTGGTAATTTTTGCTTGCCCTGTTTGGCAACCTCCTAATTTCCGGCATTCCTCTAACAATTGAGGCCCAGCAGCGCGGTGAATGGCTCCATCTACTCCGCCACCCCCTAACAGTGATTCATTGGCAGCATTGACGATCGCATCTACATCCTGCCGTGTAATGTCCCCTTGAATAATTGCAACTCGCTGTTGCCATCCTGCTGTTGAAATGTCGGAAGCCATTTGGTTATGGATTTGAGCTAAGCGGTTTAGACGGGCTAAAATATGCCCCTAGTCAAGCATCCGGGCTATGTGCCCACTGTTAAAACGTTAACTATTAAGCGTATAGGGAGAGCAGCCTGCTAAAGTTATGACGATTCCGCTCCTAAAATAGTCTGTTTTTTAGGCATGTACAAGCTTAGGAGGTTATTTACCCAGGATGTTGGTGTTTTGCCCGCTTCGCGGGCAAAACACCAACATCCTGGGGGTAATTTCATTGCTGGAAATCTCCTTAGAAGAGGCTGGAGGTAATTTTGAGATGTGATACTCGGCAACTTCCTTACCCTTACCACGGCACAGGTTGACCATCTCGGAAGAAACCACCGGTTGGTCCATTGTCAGCTAGCATGACAGCCCAAACGACGCTGGCGGCCCCATCTTCTACAGGTCGCCCACCTGCGCCTCCCATATCGGTTGCCACCCATCCAGGACAGATGGCATTGACTAAAATTCCTGCGCTCTTCAGTTCAGCTGCCAGGGAACGTGTAAAAGCATTTAATGCAGCTTTGGAGACGCTATAGGCAGGAGTGCCGTTGTCCATACTGGCGATCGAGCCGGCTCCGCTCGAAACATTAACAATCCGACCGTGTTGGCTACGCCGTAGTAAGGGGACAAATGCTTTACACATTCGCCACGGCCCCAGCATATTGGTGTTGATCGCTTCCTGCACCGTGTCTAAGTCTGCTGTGCTGGGCTGTTGCCAAGTATCGTAGAGAATGCCTGCATTATTAATCAAAATATCTAAATGTCCATACTCTTGCTCCACTTGAGCAGCCAGCCGAGTCATACTCTCTGGATCGGTGACATCGAGTTGGCGTGGAAAAACGGGTAACCCTGCGCTGATGAGCGGTATGGCTGCGGCTTCGCCTTTTTGTAAATCCCGTGCTCCAAGGATGACGGTTATCCCCTTTTGAGCAAGTTGCCGCACCACTTCCAATCCAATTCCACGATTTGCTCCTGTAACAATGGCAATTTGTTCTGGTTGCATTATGGGCGATCGCTCCATTTACAATCGGGAGGGCAGGGTTTTAGGTGCCCGTTAGTTAGACAAAATACTTAACTGTCTCAGCATTCCCACAGGCGCTGGCTCCTTTCCCACAGGCTGCTATCCTGCTGTTATATGGCAAACAAGACCATGAAAAAGGAAGCGCTACAGTTCCTCATGTTTGGCGATCGCATCCTCTGACACGGTGGACATCTCGGCCAGAGAATGTTGAATGCTTCCTTCCCCATACCCCAGGTCATACAGGCTTGCTTGCTCGGGATCGGTTTCGGGGGGGCACTTGGAATAGCCCATGAGTGCATCCGCCTTGCCACGACTAAACCAATCTTCCTCGGCAATTTGCTTGGGGACATCTTTTGAGTCATCAGCAAACATATTTACAATTTCTCCTAAATAGAATCATGCTTTGCAACAGTTGTCTCACAGTGTAGTCATACTGGGCTAAAACACAGCCATCCTGCGGTAGAGATAGAGCCTCTAAAGTGGTAGAAGAGGTGTTTATATGCCTAATATTTCAGGACTTACGCATTGTTGTGAGTGGGTGCTCCGCACCCCACTCACAACAACATGCACTACAGGTAGCGGACTTGTGTAAGTCCTGTATTTGTAAGCTACTGAACCAAATCGCCAGTGTTGAGGCCATAACTTTAACTAGCCCAGTTCTCCTAGCTTGTATTGAGGGGGATGGTTTACGCACTCTCATTCTGTGAGCTTCACATCGATTTGGGGTGAGCTACTTAATAAGTTTTTGACTGAGAGGAATTCGAATTGAAAACTCAGTACCTTCTCCCGGTTGAGATCGGCACTCTAAAACCCCCTGATGACGCTCAACGACCACTTGGTAGCTGATGGCCAACCCCATACCAGTGCCAACACCAACACACTTCGTCGTAAAAAACGGATCAAAAATTTGTTGTGCTATATCCGCTGTCATGCCCGGACCATTATCGGCAATCTGAATACTGATATATTGATCATCTGTAATACTTGTGGAGATCTGAATAGTTGGAACAGTCTGTTTTTGATTTTCTTCTAATAATGCATCAATCGCATTATTCAAAATATTCATAAATACTTGGTTAAGCTGGCCCGCATAGCATTCCACAAGGGGGAGGTCTCCATAATTTTTGATAACTTCAATATCAGAATCATGGGAGTTAGCTTTTAACCGATGCCCTAAAATTGTCAAAGTGCTATCTATCCCCTGGTGAATATCTACTTTTTTCAGGCCTGCTTCGTCTAAACGCGAGAAAATACGTAAAGATAGAACAATTTCCCGAATACGTTCTATCCCCACTTTCATAGAAGTCAGCAATTTAGGAAAGTCATTTAACATAAATTCCAAATCGGCTTCTTCGATTTTGGCTTGAATTTCACAATCAGTAGTCGGAAACTTTTGTTGATAAAGTTGTAATAATTCAATTAGCACTTGAGTATATTGATGAGTATGGTCTAGATTGCCATAAATAAAGTTGACTGGATTATTAATTTCATGGGCAACTCCGGCAACAAGCAGCCCCAGACTTGACATTTTCTCAGCTTGAATAAGCTGCGTCTGAGTTTGTCTTAAATTGAGTAGAGTTTCTTTTAATTTTGTCTCTGCTTGTCGTCGTTCCTCGATCTCAGTTATCAATGCTTGTTGTGTGTTTTTAAGCGTCAAATGAATATTGATACGAGCTAAAACTTCTTCAATTTCTATTGGTTTTGTAATGTAGTCAACTGCTCCCATTTGTAGTCCTGCAAGCTTATTGACAGAATCTGAAAGCGCCGTCATAAAGATAACAGGAATATTTTTGCTGTTCTCATCAGCTTTGAGGCGACGGCAGGTTTCAAATCCATCAATTCCAGGCATCATTACATCCAACAAGATCAAATCTGGCTGGATAAAAGGTAGCTTTTCAAGAGCTATTTCACCACTTTTAGCGACAGAAACCTCGAACCCTGCAGTATTAAGAACGTCCAGCAAGATTTTGATGTTATTAGGAGTATCATCGACTATTAATATGGAATTTGAGGTTGTCATATTCATTGTTCTAAACTGTCATGGGCCAGATTGGTCTGCATCAATTGGGCGATCGCATCAATCTCAAATTCATCTGCAAGGGCTAAAACTTTACTGGCAAAAGCACTATATTTGGGATTCATTTGCTTCAGTCGTTGAGCCTCTGCTTGAATAGTGACGACCCGACATCGTTGTACTGCTTCATAAAGGTCTTCGAGTTCGGCGGCCAGCGGAATGATGAGTTCTGCTTCGGAGGGTTGCTCTGTTACTATCTCAGAAATCTGATCGACGGGCTGATAAATCCATTGCAGATGGAGCAGTTGTTGGAGTTGTCCGAGTAATTCATCGGCCTGTACGGGTTTGGGCAGGAAATGATTACAGCCTGCATTGATAGCTTCCTGACGATTGAAATCAAAAACACTGGCAGATGATGCAATGATGATTGTATTTTGCAATTCAGTACATTGGCGTAGGTGTCTCACCATGGCGAATCCATCCATAATGGGCATCGCCAAATCTGCAATGATTAAATCGGGGTGAATTTGGGTGGCGATCGCCAAACCCTCCTGACCATGGGTTGCCTCAAAAACTTCAAATCCAATTGGCTCCAACAAATGTCGGATTACCGAGCGATTCTCCCACCGATCATCCACGACTAATATCTTCTGCGCCTTGCCTTCAAATCCCGTAATCTCTCCAAACTGTGTTGTTCTAGACGTATTTCTCCATTCCTGCGCTTCGGGTAACACGACCTCAAACCAGAAAGTGCTACCTTTTCCAGGCTCGCTCTGCACTTCGATAGTGCTTTCCATCAGGGTTACGATTTTTTTGCTAATCGCTAATCCCAACCCTGTTCCCTCACTTTGCTTTGCAGAACTTCCAACCTGCTCAAATGGCAAAAAGATCCTTTCTAGCTGTTCAGGGGACATTCCTACCCCTGTATCTTTGACTTGGAAGCGGATTTTGAGTGGTTTTCGAGGATAATCTTCAGCTTCTTGCCAAGTCGCTTCATTAATCCCATGCTCAACTTTGACGGTAAAGCTGACCTCCCCTTGGTCCGTGAATTTAATTGCATTACTCAACAAATTAATCAAAACTTGACGCAACCGTTTCTCATCCGCATGGATTCCATCGGGGAGGTGAATATCAGGCTGATAGGAAAATGTAATGCCCTTTTGTTCTGCCTTGATCCGACAAATCTCAATCACCCCTTCCAGAAAAGATGGGAAATGAAAATCCTTTGGAAAAAGCTCCATTTTTCTGGCTTCGATTTTGGAGAGATCAAGAATATCGTTGATTAATACCAATAAATAGGAGCCGCATTGGTAGATGGTTTCAATCGCTTTTTGCTCTGCATTGTTGGAGTTCTTAGCCCGAAGAATTTGAGCATAGCCGAGGATACCGTTGAGCGGGGTACGAAGCTCATGGCTCATATTGGCCAAAAAATCACTCTTAGCCTGATTCGCGCGATCGGCAAGGAGTTTAGCCTCCCTTAACTCCGTAGTGCGTTCTTCGACTCGAAGCTCTAGTTCATCGTTGGCCTGCCTCAATTTAATATTGGCTCTGCGGTTTTCTGCGAGTACGGTGCAGAGAATTAGAGTTGTGACGGAAAGAACACAAATAAAAGATTGTAAAAGACTCAGGGATTGTGTGACAGATTCTCTAGCAAAAGAGCCAAATCCACGGGCAGTCCCAAACGTTGAAATAATAGAGACGATTAGTACCAGAAGAGTTGATTCCCGTTGTTCAAACCGAAAGGCCGCCCAAATTAGGAGGGGAATCATCATATATTCGATTGGATAGCCCCCCCAAAATGCAACTCGGCTCACAGAAACGGATAGAAGTAACAGAAAGGTAAACTCAATCAGCTTCTGTTTTTGGCTGCGAGATACGTTAGTAAACGTTGCGGCATAAGCTGCCTTAAAACTTCCCCATGGTTTGAAAGAATAGAACCAGGACAAACCAACGGGGGTAACAATCAGCATTCCGGCGAACACAGCCATATACCAGGTTCGCCAAGTAAACAGAAAATCTGCCCACGGCGTAATTCCGTAAAAACATAATGCTCCCGTAGCAATGGTAGAACTCAGTACTGGGTTCACCATCAACAACACAACAAATCGGAAAATGTCGTGCGATCGCTCTAGAGGGTTCTGCCGTCTAATAAACTGGCGAAGCAAAAATGCCGTTACCAAGGCATCAGAGAGATCGGCTGTGGCAATGACCGCGCTCAACAGAGGATTATCTGGATAGAACAGCAAATAATTGCAAAGCCAATCTATCAGCAACAAAGCAGGCCAAATACGATAACCCAACAGTAAAACTGCAATCAGAAAAACACCTGAAGACGGCCAGAGTGCTGTGTAAGCCCCTTGATAGGACAGAATTCCACCCAATTTAACCAGGCCATAATGAATTGGACCGAGAGCCAGGGCTACAAGAAAAACAGTCCAGTTCAAAACAGGTGGAAACTTTCTGCGTGGAATGCTCTGTTGCATAACTCTCTTCTGGATAAGGTCTTCTGGTCACCAAGTAGGAACCCATACTGGAAGCAACGAAATCTATTGAACATGATTTCGTTATCTAAGCCTCGGAGGAGTAGTGGGCATCCGAGAATACTCAGAGTATGCCCCCAAGCTACCCATTGTTAACGTAATTTTACTTAATCAAAATCTATTTATATAGCAATATGCCTGTGCTTTAAGTGCCCCATCCCAACGTACTTAATCAACGCCCACAGCGCTATATGTATATCTTGTACCGACTTGAGCATTAGAAAACCTGAGTTCGGGTTAAGGGCCTTTTCGAGTGCCGCGCAACGCGCGGCACTCGAAAAGGCCCTTAACCCGAACTGAGGTTAGAAAGAGTTATAGGGCACAAAAAAGGGTGGGAATCTCCCCCCCTTTTCTAATCAAAAAATTCCGAGAAAGTTGATTTTTCTGGCATCTGTATGCGCAAAGAAGAAATCTCCTGGGTGAATCGTTTCACAACAATTCACGCCCCTCAAAAGCCGATTCCTGCAGGAGATCTTATCAATTGCCCCAAATGGTTTTTGAGGCAGCCCTAAAAGGGCTTTATTGTAACGCATCAGGAGGTGGTAAAAATCCACTGCGGATGAAATACGAGAAGTAGGTTGTCATCAGTTGATCGTCTAATGGGGGACAGACCAGATTGATGTCTGCCAGGCCTGCCTGGATGTTTTGAGTATCAAAGTGAATGGCATTCGTTTGGAAGTAGATCTCGGGAACCGATAGCGGGTAGCCGGATAGGGGTTCCGTCAGAAACGGCAGGAAAGCATGGAGTGCGTGGTCTGGATGTTGAGCCTGATCGCGAACCGCAGTCAGCCATTGTTCATAGGGAACTGTCTTCAGTGAATAGCCAAATTGCACCATCCACTCGACGAGTTGCGTCCACATGAGCGATCGCGGATTTGAGAAGTTAAAGGCGTCTCCCAGGGATGTTGGTTTTTGGGACAGATGTACGATCGCTCGACTGATGTAATCGACCGGCGCGATGTCCATCGGCATGTTCCAATCTGGGGCTAGGCCCATGTGGATACAGCCTTTGATGAGACTGCGCACGAAATCGGCTCGATTGCAGATCCCCGTTTGACTATGGCCTTCAATCCAGGCAGGACGGTAGATTGCGGCAGGAATCCCTCGCGCTTGAGCCTGATTAATTAACTGCTCTGCGACCCACTTACTCTGGGTGTAGCCGTAGAGCCCCTCCAATCGTTCAGGCTGATCCTGGCTACGAATGCTCTGTCCATGTTCATAGGCGATCGGTGAGAATACTCCTACGGTGGAAACAAAATGAACAGGTTTTGTCCGGGTTTGACCTGCCAGTCTCAAGACTTCTTCAGTGCCCAAAACATTCGCTGCTTTTAGTACAGGGTAGGGATAGATAAAGTTGACTAGCCCGCCATTGTGATAGATGCTGTCGATCGTCGCACTCAATCTTCGGAATGTCTCCTGGGCCAGCCCTAAATACGGCTTGGATAAATCACCTACAACGGGGATGATCCTGTCAGCCTGCTCCGATCGCCATAAAGAATAGTGTTCTAGATTACGCTGTAGCCGTTGCCTCGCTGTTTCCGTGTCGCTGGCCCGCACTAAGCAGTAAACGTTGGCAGAAGTTTGCTGGAGCAACTCATGCAAGAGAAACGCTCCAAAAAAGCCGGATGCTCCTGTGAGTAGAACATTGGCGGGTTGGGCTGTGGGGGCGATCGCCTTTCCATTGGCTCTGATAGCTGCGTCCAGAACAACTTCTGCCCGTAGATCAAGGGGGGAAGGTTGGAGGGTTGTTGGTGTTGGCGCTGTTCTCTCCTCAATCAGGGGTGCCAGTTGCCCGATAGTTGGAGCCAGGAAAAGGTTGACCAGGGAAAACTCAATGTGAAACACACGTTG
Organism: Leptolyngbya sp. FACHB-8; assembly: GCF_014695575.1. Taxonomy (GTDB): domain Bacteria; phylum Cyanobacteriota; class Cyanobacteriia; order Elainellales; family Elainellaceae; genus Vacuolonema. The sequence goes on from NZ_JACJOO010000082.1 coordinate 18,487, forward strand.
GATTTGGGCCAGAACTTGAGCTGCCAGGAGAGAGTGACCGCCCAGATCAAAGAAATTGTCGTGAATTCCTACCCGTGTGGCTCCCAAAACCTGTTCCCAAATCATGGCTAACTGTTTTTCAGTGTCGGAGCGGGGTGCTGTGAAATCCCTCAGGTTCAGGGATTCTCGGTGAGGTGCAGGGAGGGCATTGCGATCGACCTTACCATTGGGTGTTTGGGGCAATGACTCCATCAACACGATCGCCGAAGGCAGCATGAATTCCGGTAGTTTTTCCTTGAGATGACTCCGCAACTGTTGCACGATTTGGCTGGTGCTGTGGTTCTGTAAGGGGTTGTTGCTGTAGGAATGCCACGGGCGCACTGGCACCGCAGATGATGGTTTTAGCTGAATGGTGGGGGTGGGCGATCGCTGAAAGACCACATCAAAACAATCCACCTGCTCTGACCACGTAATAGAAACGTGGTAGGCCCATTCCTGCCCTAAACTCCACAGCAATTCCGGGTCAATCCCAGTTGGTTCCCGGTTCACCAAGGCTGCCTTTAGCCCCGCCACGGTTTGAGAAGCCTCCAGGGTAGAGAGCATACTCATCGCTTCGAGATCAGCAGCAATGCGTGCATTCTTCACCTGCGTTAGGGCCAGAACCTCGGGCTGATGGTGCTGCAATGTCTGACGGATAGCCGCTGGAGTCCAACCTGAATCCCAAACATGAGGATTTACGGTCAGAGTATCCTGCTTGGAGCCAACGTGGAGAATGACATCGTAACGGAAACGGGTCATTTCAGTCTGATGCTGACCGTGTTTCAGTTGCAGCTCAACCTGGCTGATGGTAGGAAGATGATCTTGGAGAGCCGTAAAGAAGGACGGGTCGATTAACAACTCAGTCTCCTGAGCAACGTGGTCACGGACCAATTGCTGGACCTGGGCAAGGGGTAATTCGTCTGATGCCTGATACAGTTGAACCGATGTATGGAATGCTTCCAACAACGATAAACAGCGCACATCTCCGACAAAAACAGAACCGCCTGGTTTGACAAGGTTGACTGCTGTTTCTAAAACCCGTACCAGATAGTCAACGTCAGGAAAATATTGAATCACGGAATTGAGCACAACCGTATCCACAGTTCCCGGCTCTATATCTCCAAGGGCATCGGCGCTACGGGTAGCGAGTGTGACATGGGAATATTGTTCTGGGTTGCGCTGCAACTGCTGCTCAACATACTGGATAGCGGCTTCTGAAAGATCAAAGCCAAGATAATCTTGACAATGGGGTGCAATGCGGAATAGCAAAAGTCCGGTACCGCAACCGATTTCTAACACGCGATTGGGCCGCAGGGAAAGAATGCGATCGACAGTGCGATCGACCCATTCCTGCATGGCTTCCATTTCATAGGGTAGCCCGGTATAGCTGCTGGTCCAGATGCCGATGTTGAATGTGGGATCGGCAATATTGCTGCTGGATGTCCGGCTATAAGCTTCGTTGTAGATGGCTTGCCATTGCTGGAGTTGTTCTGCCTGAAGGCTGGCTTGAATGTCTGTTGGGCTGCCCATTCCCTCTGACGTAGACTTCGGCACCACGTAGGCAACCAACCGCTTATCACCGGGCTGATCTTCCCGGGCCACAACAACCGCCTCTCGAATGCTGGAATGCTGGCTAAGAGCTGCTTCGATGTCTCCCAACTCAATCCGAAATCCTCGGATTTTCACCTGGTGATCGACCCGTCCCAGGATTTCCAGGGTGCCGTCCGGTCGATAGCGGCCCAGATCCCCCGTTTTATACAGGCGGGTTGCTGTTCCATCCAGTTGCCCCCAGATAAAGCGCTCAGCGGTCAACTCTGGACGGTTTAAGTAGCCTCGCGCTAACCCGTCTCCGCCGATGAAGACTTCACCTGGTACGCCAATTGGAACTGGGTTAAAGACGTCGTGGGCATGGGAGTTGAGGATATAAATGTGGGTGTTGGCGATCGCCCGTCCCACAACCACAGGCCCATCCCCTGGCTCTACCGGATGAAGCGCCGACCAAATCGTTGTTTCCGTTGGGCCATACATATTCCAGAGAGACTGACATCTTGGGAGTAGTTGGTTTGCTAGTTCTCTGGGTAATGCCTCGCCGCCGCAGAGAAGCTTTAAGCTACGATTTCCCTGCCATCCTCCCGCAAGCAACAACCGCCAGGTTGCAGGGGTTGCCTGCATCACCGTAGCCCCCGATTGCTGAAGCGCTCTGGACAATTGAGTTGCATTGGAGGCAACCTCACGGCTGACCAATACCAGGCGTGCTCCGACAATCAAGGGGAGATATAGTTCCAGAGCGGCGATGTCAAACGAAATTGTCGTCACAGCAAGCAGTGTGTCCTGGGCAGTTAAACCTGGTTGTTGCCGCATGGAGTGCAGAAAATTGGTCAGCGCCCGATGTTCGATCTGCACCCCTTTGGGCTTGCCTGTAGAACCCGAGGTGTAAATGGTGTAGGCCAAATGGTCAGCGGTGACACCGCTATCGAGATTTTCCTGGGGCGCGATCGCAATCTGTTCCCAATGAGTATCCAAACAGACGATCTGGGCCGTATGAGTTGGCAGCTTCTTGACCAGTCCATGCTGGGTCAGCAAAACTGAAATCTCAGAGTCCTCCAGCATAAACGCCAGTCGTGCCTGGGGATAAGCCGGATCGAGAGGCACATAGGCCCCTCCTGCTTTGAGAATGCCGAGCAACCCAATGACCATTTCGAGCGATCGCTCCACACAAATCCCTACCAGGGTTTCTGGTTTCACCCCCAGCGTTTGCAGATAATGCGCCAATCGATTGGATCGCTGGTTCAGTTCCCGGTAGGTGAGCGATCGCCCTTCAAACTCAACAGCGATCGCATTAGGGGTTCGTTCAACCTGCGCCTCAAAGAGTTGATGCATACAGGCTGAAGGAATATCGGCCTGGGTCTGATTCCAGGTGCAGAGTTGCTGCTGTTCGGTGGGAGTGAGCAAGTAGAACTCGGACAGTTTTTGATCCGGGTTCGCCACAATTTTATCCAGCAGAATTTGAAAATGCTCGGCTAAACGGGCGATCGTGTCGGCATGAAATAGGTCTGTACTGTACTCAAAGTAGCCGGTTAAACCCGTTGGAGTTTCCGCTAACTCCAGAAATAGGTCAAACTTGACGGTTTCGTTGTCGATCGCCAGTTGCGTTAAGGCAACACCTGGTATCCCCCAGGCTGAGGTGCGCGTGTTCTGTAAGTTAAACACCACCTGAACCAGTGGGTTTTGATTCAGATCACGGTCGGGCTGGAGCGATCGCACCAGTTGTTCAAAAGGCAAGTCTTGATGGGCATAGGCTTCCAGGGTCGTTTCCCGCACCCGCTGGAGCAATTCCCGAAATGTCGGTTGTCCAGACAAATCGGTTCGCAGCACAATCGTATTGGCAAAAAATCCGATCAGCGCTTCCAGTTCTGGACGGTGGCGGTTGGCGAGGAGGGAACCGATCGCAATATCGTCCTGCCCACTGTAGTGAAACAGTAGAGTTTGAAAGGCCCCTAGCAGGGTCATAAACAGCGTAGCCCCTTCCTGGTGACTCAACTGCTTCAGGCGTTCGCTCACCTGATGAGACAAGCTCAGAAAATGACGAGCACCACGATAGCGCGTCGTCAATGGACGGGCATAATCCGTCGGCAGTTGTAGCATTGGTGGCAAGCCTGCCAATTTTTGTTTCCAATAGGCAAGCTGCTGTTCTCGAATGTCATCTTGCAGCCATTGACGATTCCATACTGCAAAATCTGCATATTGAATCTTCAACGCTGGTAATGCAATAGACGTGTGAAAGACGTAATTTTGGTAAATCGTTGATAATTCGTGGAGCAGGATTGAGAGCGACCAACCATCACAAACAATGTGATGAAGGTTGATGAAAAGAACGTGCTCCGTGTTGCTCATGCTAAATAACGTGGCACGAAGCAACAAATCCTGAGTTAGATCAAAGGGTCGGCGCGATTCCTCTAGAATCAGCCATCCCAGTTCTGTATCTTGTTGGGTGACGGGTAGTGAGGGGGCGATCGCCTGAGGCTCTAAATCAACCACGTTTAGATGGAACGACATCGAGGGACGAATAACCTGAACAGGCTTACCATCCACGATTAAGAAGTTTGTTCGCACCGCTTCATGGCGATCGACAATGGCCTGGAAACTTTGCTCCAGTGCTTGAACATCCAGCGACCCCTCAATTCGAAATGCTTCAGGTACGCTGTAGAACGGATGGCTTGGCATTAACTGGTCAAGTAACCACAATGGCTCTTGCACATAGGCTAGAGGCAAGTCTGTATTCCGTGGCACAGGCTCTAGCTGAAGTGGTGCAGTATCGGAGGACTGCTGCGCAACAATAGTTTCGGCCAGTTGCCGCACGGTTGGAGCATCGAAGAGGCACCGCAACGACAGCTCAACCCCAAATGCATCCCGAATCCGAGACATCACCTGGGTTGCCAATAACGAATGCCCACCCAACTCTAGAAAATCGTCATCAATTCCAATATGCTGTAAACCCAGCACCCCGGCCCAGATCTGCGCGAGTGTCGCTTCTGTCGCGGTGCGAGGTCGTGTGAGACTTTCGACCTCAGGCTGATGTTGTGGAATGGGTAGGTGCAGACGATCCACTTTTCCACTCGGTGTGAGGGGAAACTGATCTAAAACCATCATGCTATGGGGCAGCATGTAGTCAGGAAGCTGTGTTTTGAGAAACTGACGCAACAGCTTTGGCAACCTGGCAATATCATCGTCCGTCAGCTCTGGGGCCACAATGACATAGGCAATTAAACGCTGACGCGAATCATCTTCACGGGCGATCGCCACCGCTTCTTGCACGGCCGGATGTTGTTCTAGAACCGCTTCAATTTCTCCCAATTCAACCCGAAAACCTCGAATCTTAACCTGTTGATCGGCCCGTCCCAGGTATTTCAAATTACCATCGGGCAAATAACAGGCTAAATCTCCTGTTTTATAAAGCCGTTCCGTTGATCGCGTGGTCAGCGGATTGGCAATAAACCGTTGGTGCGTCAGGTCGGGACGATTGAGGTATTCGCGGGCAAGACACAGCCCTCCAATGTAGACTTCTCCCGCCGTTCCCTCGGGTACGGGTTGCAGTTGCGGATCCAGCAAATAAATTTCAGTATTGGCGATCACGCGACCAATGGGCGGCAACAGTTCCCATTCTGACGGTGCCCCCTGCATCGTGTAGGCAGTCACGACATGGGTTTCCGATGGGCCGTAGTGATTATGGAGGGTGCAATCGGGCATTTGGCTAAACCAATGAGCGATCGCCGGAGTAATCCGCAACTGCTCCCCAGCCGTAATGACTTCGCGCAGATGCGTTGGAATAGTACCCGTGTCACAAGCCGCATCTGCCAAGTGTTGTAGCGCAACAAATGGCAGAAATAATCGTGCAATCTGGGCTTGATTCAAGCACTTCAACAACTCCAGTGGGTCACGGCGTCTGATGTCGGAAATCAGTACGAGTGTGCCGCCCGTGGTCAGAGTGGCAAAGATTTCTTGAAACGAAACATCAAAGCTAATCGGGGTAAATTGCAGGGTTTTTGCCCCTGCGGTAATCGATGATTGCTGTTGCCACTGAATCAAGTTAACCAGTGGAGCATGGGGCATGGCAACGGCTTTGGGCCGTCCCGTTGAGCCAGAGGTATAAATCACATAGGCTAAATGCCCTACCTCAACTTCGCTGGTTGGATTGGCCGTGCTGAGCTGAGTGATACTCTGAGCTTCTGTATCCAGACAAATTGTTGAAATCGTGCCCGATGGGAGATGAGGTAGCAGGTGACTTTGCGTCAGCAGTAATGGAGCTTGAGCATTCTCCAGCATGTAGTGCAGCCGCTCGACTGGATAGCTCGGATCGAGCGGCAGGTAGGCTCCTCCTGCCTTCAGAATCGCTAATACGCTGATCACCAGATCAAACGATCGATCAACGCAGAGACCTACTGGGGTATCGGGTTTAACCCCGTGGGATTGCAAAAAATGTGCTAGTTGATTGGCGCGATCGTTAAGGGCTTGGTAGGTTAAAAACTCACCCTGACAATCGGAGGCAATTTCTTTATAGGCTTCGAGTGCGATCGCCTCTGGGCACTGACTAACCTGAGCTTCAAATAGGTGATGAATGAGAGAAATATCGGAATTAGACGCATAATACTCATTCATGGGCATAGGCAAGCCCACAGCAGCAGAAGCCCCTTTCATCATGTATGTACCTGTAAAATTAAGCTAGCCGCATTGCAACAGGTTAGAAAAATCTGTGCTGATTATGGCCTAAATCGCAAAAAAGTATTTAAGTAATTTTCCGGATAGTCTAACGAGATTTCAGTAATTCCCTGGATAAGATTAGAATATTTGATTAATGACCTGAATGGCTTTGAAAATCTGTGTGGAAGCCGAAAACCTAATTTAGGAGGGGTGTATACGTACACACTTTTCTCAAATTAGGTTTTCAGATAGACTCCAAGTAATAGCTAGGGCGGTTCTCGAGAAAATAGAATACGTTGATATTAAAGCTGCATGGCATATTAATGACTGGGATTGCAGAACTTACACTGATTCAAAGTTTCGAGGTACTCCTTTGAAAACTATTGCACAAAAGATTACAGCTTGAATCAGCAAGAAGAAAAAATCTGCTCTTGGATCAATGGCCCCTACAAAAGTAAAAACAGCAGGAGACGGAAGGGCTGAATCTGATGTATTTGCGACTAAAAAAACAAATAAGTTATTAATACAATGAACACCTAATGCTAACTCCAAACCACTGTCTTTAAGAGTTATAAAAGCGAAGAAAACTCCATAGGCAAAATAGGTAAGAGCACTCCATATGAATCCGCGTTGCATTTCCGGATTACTAAAGTGAGGTAGCGCAAATATAAAACTTGTTATCAAGATTAAGATAAACTTGTTCCTGGTAATCAAGCTTAGTCCCTGCATTATATACCCTCTAAAGAGAAACTCTTCGACTGAGGTTTGAATGGGCATAAGAAATAGTGCGAGAGGTAGGAGTAGAGACCATTGACCTACATCAAATGTATAAATATAGCCTTCTGGATGCAGAATTACATCTAAAAAAGTAAGAATCAAGAGTTGAAGACCCCATATACTAAGTCCTAAAAATAATCGTCCAGTGTCGATAGATGAATTCGGATTAACTAACGAATAGAATTTTCGTTGATGAAGCCATTTGACTGCAAGAATTAAAATTGCAAGTAAAAAAATAAAAGGGATGGAGGTGGAAACAAAGAAGTTTATGTAAGAAGAATCCAAATTTAAAGATAAGACAGAGTGAAAGAAAATAGCAATGTAGCCGCTTAGAAACCACCAATATAAAATAATAGTTAGGATGACGAAAGAATAGAGCCACCACTGATTCTTGCCCTGATAAACTGAATCTAGAAAATTTTTACTCATCTTGGTTTTGCTGACTGGGTGCACGTTACTGATGCGGTTAGCTGGCAAGATTCAGAATATTTACGCTCTCTAGCGCCCATGAAGGGCCAGGAGCCTCAGAACACAGAGAAGTTTCGACCCGGTAAAATTACTCGTCCTCACGTTGTTGCTCCAAAGCTCGACGGCGCTTGAGCCATCCTGTAATGATTGCCAACACGAAGGTGCCCAGAAGGGCTACACCTAATAGCACTCGCCCACCTTCAAAGAGGCCAGCGCCAAGGGCAACGAGCGGTGGTTTCGCAACCACAATACTTAAGCTCAAAGCAGTCATGAAACTGCGCCATGACATTTGGGTTAATCCAACGGCATAGCACACAAAATCAAACACCCCTGTCATTAATACCCCGGTAAATAGGAAAAAATTACCTTCCAGGTAGGTGTGGCTTAGATGGTCTATTTTACCTATGAAGCGTTGACCTACCAGGGTTTCTACAAGTTCCCTGCCATAGCGTTTTGCAATGAAGAAATTGACAGTGCAGGCGATTAAATCTGCGATCGCAATCACAATTAATCCATTGACGAAACCAAATAGAGTTCCTGCCAAAATCGAATAGGCAGTTCCGGGCAGAGCTGGGATTACAATGCTGGTCAATCGCAACAGTAACACAACCAGTGGTGCCCAAATACCGAATTGATTAACATTGGCTCGAATTTGTTCGATACCCACCTGATTGACAAACCAGACAACGAGGACAGCACCAATCACCAGCACACTAAATTCAAGAATTCTGATTCCTGTTCTTTTCTTCATAGCTTAGATGCCTAAAGGATCAGTTTAGTCTCTATGGTATTACAGACCCCTCGCAGTTATTAGAAGAAATAACGTTCATGATTGCCAGAGGCGAGCTTAATCCGCCAATTACGAGGCCTCTCACCATCAATTCAATAGAACAGAACGGAATTGCATAGACTAGTAGGCTACGGCCTAAGTTCGTTGCCTATTTTTTGTGGTGGGGTGCGAAGCACCCCACCACAAAAAATAGGTTATACACTTCTGCCCCAGCCTACTAGACAATTACAATTTTGGAACGTTGCTCCCTGTGAGTATCACTATCGTGTAATCTCAAACAACGGAACTTTTATCCGAAATGCCGACTTTAACAGTCGTGGCGGGTAGTGTAATTTAAACCCACTGCGGTAGTTTCTATAGAGTGGGCAGAGCCACTTCAACCTATCAGCACTTCGATCGCCCATGCTACAACCTGGACAAATTCTACAGAATCGTTACCAACTGGATCGTTCTTTGGGGAAGGCAGTAGGGCGGCAAACTTGGCTGGCGCAGGACATATCTCTGCAACCACCGGAACCCGTTGTCGTTAAACTACTATCGCTTGGAGACGGCATGCAGTGGGAGGATTTGAAACTGTTTGAGCGGGAAACTTTGGTGCTCAAACAGCTCAATCATCCCCAGATCCCCAAATATCGTGATTCTTTTACGATCGAAGATCGGCTTTTCTGGTTCGGGTTGGTTCAGGATTATTTGCCTGGGGAGTCTCTTAAGCAACTATTGCAGCAGGGAAAACACTTTAGTGAGAATCAGGTTCGCCAGATAGCAACCAGTTTGTTAAAGCTTTTGATTTATCTTCATGAGCTTAGCCCACCTGTCCTGCATCGGGACATCAAACCCAGTAATGTGATATTGGGGGAGGATAAGCGCGTCTATCTGGTTGATTTTGGTGCAGTGCAGAACCGGGCAGCGGCGGAAGGCGCTACCTTGACTGTTGTTGGTACCTATGGATACGCACCGATAGAACAATTTGGTGGACGGGCCGTTCCTGCCTCTGACCTGTATGGGTTGGGCGCGACGCTGATTCATTTAGTGACCGGGGTATCTCCGGCTGAGTTGCCGCAGAAGGATCTGCGGATTCAGTTTGGCGATCGCACTAGCCTGAATCCTACTTTTGAGCAATGGATCAGCCGCCTGGCGGAACCAGATGTAGACAATCGCTTCCCATCCGCAAGGGAGGCTTTGGCTGCTATGCAGGATCAACCCCCTAAGCCTGTGTACCGAGTTCAATCACCCCCGTTGCCTCCTCCTGCTCCCTTGCAGGAAATTATCGAAACACGATCCTTTACTGCTCCCACTGGAGCTAACATCACCGTCCAACAAAGTCCCGAAAACTTGTCAATAACAATTCCTGGTCCCAACCGCTGGCAATTGTTATTGCTCATCCCCATTGGGGTTGCGCTGACAATCTTAGGAGCCATGTTCAGTCCCGTGTTGCCTTATCTCATGGCCTCTTTTTCTGTTGTCTTCTTTGTGATACTGATCGTTGTGCTGCTTGTCGTAATGATCTACTGGGAATTCTTGCCTACTTTTGCCGAATTCAACCAGCAAGAATATTGCATTTACAAGCGTCCATTTGGCTGGCTAATTTCTATCGATATCGGTGAAACCCGTGCTATTAGAGATGTTTTTCAGACCGTAAAGACCTTTGGTAGTGGCAAAAACCGTTATGAAGCTAGAGTGGTTGTCCTGCAAGTAGGACGGACAGAAGTATTTCTGGGTAAGGGCTTAAGCGAAGAGAATTGTTACTGGTTAGCGGAAGTTCTACACCGGTGGTTGAGGCTCAATTAATCCTTTGCTGGACAATTGGTTAAATAACCATCATCAGGAGTGGTGCATGATGCCAGACAAAACTATAGTTGATGCAATTGTTGGAGTAAGAGAAATAACGTCATGAATGCTCAGAACTCGGACTTGACTAGCAGCGTAATGCCTCGGATGCCCATCACCAACACGGGAGAACCGACAGCGATTGTGCGTGCATCTGAGGGATAAAGTTCAGCCGGCCAGGAAGAGGCGATCGCTTTTACCCGTCCTGTCTGGTGAATGGACACCTCCGCTTCTAGAATGCCAGGGACAGGGTGTTGAAACAGTTCTACTTTATCGGGGCTAATCCACATAACGTACCTCCAGAAAGCTTATGGGGGAATATGGCTGAGGCACTTATTACCTTTACCGTTACTTACGCCTGACGCATGAGGAGGGTATGCGGTTTCCACTTATTTAGAAAGCTATGGAGGATATTGTCAGGCTACTCTCCCCGACAATCCTTTAAAGGAACGTTATTATGCAAGCGATCGTACGTTTCCAACACGGCTTACTGACAAGCGTTCATGGGGCATACCTGCATATCTATCGGTTTGGGAAGAGGTACATAAGCATTTGCCTCTCTCAAAACCGATAAATGTGTTCTCTACGCTGACAGCAATTTTTCAAGGATTTTACCAACAGTTTATCTTTCGGAGTTTTAATATCTACTAAGTAATCAAGCCCCAGTACGGGAACTCCTGCAAGCTGATTTACTAAACGTGCCAAAAAAATTCGAGGAACAGACCTCAGCAGTTTCCACTGCAATGATGCCTTATCCACCTACGCTAGTAGTACGGGTGGTGCTTTAGAAGGGCGATCGCTCATTGTCATATTCCGCTGGATGGCCTGAGCTAGGGCCTGCTTTGAAACTGTCTGAGAAGATTATTTTTCGTACACTAAGCGCACGAAAAAGTAACCCTTAAGCGAACCCTAGCATTCCTGTTCCAATGGCTACGGTTGCACCGGCAACTGAAAGTTCAAAAAGATAGAGGGAGCGAGCGCTACAAGCGTTTAGCAAGCTTGAGCTTGCCCACTCTGGCAATGGCGAGTTGCGATACAAATACCCGGCTTGGCTCAGGATGAATCAAACTTAAGGAGAATTTGTCTATTTCAAAAGTTAACAGTTATGCTAAATGGCTCATTACCAAAGTATCAAAACTGCTTAAGTGATTAGTTAATCTAACGTCCGATATAGGGCTGTCATTTGGAACGCTACTACCATGATTTTCAGTTGCATTTTAGGTAGAACAGATGACATCTCAAGTGAACACTGATCAAGTAAAACGCGAGCTAGAGGACACCAAGGCACAGCAACGTACATGGATTGATCATACCTTCCGGGATAGTGAGGGTAACCTTGTAATTGCTCAAGTACCCAATCTGCCGATTCTAGTTGGATTAACAGCAGCTTTGCTTCAATTTGTACTTCCGAGTGGAAACATCCAAACAACGTTTGGCTTAATAGGGTATGGTGCATTGTTCACTTGGGCATGGCAGGAACTCTTTGCTGGAGTCAACTACTTCCGGCGATCGCTCGGCTTGTTCAGCCTCGTGGGTCTGATTGTGCTGGGGCTCAAGCTCATCTAGATAACAGTTGTGTTCCAAACGTATGGTTGATTGCTGTGAAAGGGGTGATGAGTGCTTCTTCTATAGCAACCAACCATACGTCTATCACATGAATCCGCTTTGATTCCTGATGGCCAAACAGACGCTACCATCTGCATCGATGACTGGAATACCACGTACATTCATATAGGGATATTCACCCTCATGCTGCCGAATGCGAGTTTCAGCCTCATAAGGAGTACGTGTATTGAGTGCTTCACAAAACGAGCTGATCAATTCTGTAATAATCATGTGTTGGATACTTGGCGAACGCACGATAACCTCAGTGGGTCATGGTTCAACTGCGTGGATGGGATGTGGTGAAAGGGGCACGAAGTGCCCCTTTCACCACATCCCATCCACATCTCTAGAACGCTATCATCTCAGTATGAAAATGAAGCGAAAAAGATCAACTGTGGCAGCAATGGCGAACGATGGAGTGCATCAACCTTCACTGAAAGTTTGTTTTCACTAAAAAGCTTGTTTCCAGCAGAAAGTTGGTTTTCAGCAGTTGGGTAATGGTCTCTGCTGGTGCAGGGCGGCTGAAATAAAATCCCTGGCCTTCGTGACAGCCCTGCATCCGCAAGTAATTAAGTTGCTCCTGGGTTTCTAAGCCTTCTGCTGTAATTTTTAACTGGAGGCTCTTACCTAATGCAATGATAGCGTTCGTTACTGCAATGCTATCAGGGTTAAACGGCACATCTTGCACAAAAGATCGATCGATCTTGAGCATATCTACCGGAAATTGCTTCAAGTAGTTCAACGAAGAATACCCCGTTCCAAAATCATCCAGTGCTAGGAATACTCCTAATTCTCGTAGTTGTTCTAGAGTCTCAATTGATTGCTTAATATCAACCATTAATGAACTCTCGGTTACTTCTAATTCCAGATAACATGGCTGTAAGCCAGTTTCTACCAGAATTTGCTTAATTTGCTCTACTAGGTTGGGTTGTTCAAATTGTCGAGCCGACAAATTAACAGATATTCGAAGGGGCGGAAATCCTGCCAGTTGCCAGGCCCGATTTTGAGCACAAGCTGTTCGCAAAACCCATTCTCCCAGAGAGACGATTAACCCGCTAGACTCAGCAATCGGGATAAACTTAGTTGGCGAAACCAGACCAAGTGTAGGATGCTTCCAGCGCAATAGCGCTTCGGTTGCTGTGATTTCTCCGGTTTGTAAGTTGACTAACGGCTGGTAATGAACTTCCATTTCGTTGCGCTCAAGCGCTCCATGTAATTCATTTTCTAACGTCAATCTTTCTTGCAGCTGAGCAGTAATCTCAGGTGAATAAAACTGGTACTGGCTACGTCCTCGTTGTTTTGCAGTATGAAGGGCAGCTTGAGCTTGTTGCAAAAGTTGAGCGATGCCATTGCGATCCTCAAAATGATTGATTGTTATCCCAATGCTACTAGTGACGTGAATCAGGCTGTTCTCTATTAAAAAGGGCTTTGCTAGTGTACTCAACAGTAACTGAGATTGTTTAATCACACTTTCTAGGGAAGAAATCTCGGTCAGAGCAATTGCAAATTCATCTCCATCTAGCTTCGCAAAGCTGTTGGTTTGGGGAAGACAGGTGATTAAGCGCTGAGCGATCGCCCTCAATAGCAACTTTGTGGTCTCACGCTGCCTTGTGTGGCTAATGCCCACAAAATCGTCAATCCCCAGTACAAGAACGGCTGTAAGACCTGAGTGATTTTGAACTTGAGACATCTGGTAGAGGCGATCGCAAAATAGGTCACGATTAGCCAGTCCTGTCAAATCGTCGTAGCTGCTGATGTAATGAATTAATTCATCAAGTCGATAGAGCGTATGGGACGTATTTGCCATTAACAGACCTGCTTCATCAACAAAGTGTGTTGGTAGTTCAGGTAATTTTTTAGTATCCAGATAGTTCTGCAATGCGGCAGATGTCAGTAATACGGGATTTAGGAGATGACGTAGAGCATAAAGGGTGGCGGCTGTACCTATTAATGTTGCCACTAAGGCAGTGACCAGTACTCGTATCGCCATTTCCCAGGAGTAGGCACTTGAGATGACAAAACTTAGAAGTAGAGCCAGAAGTGGGACATGAGTACCCAGAAAAGCAACTAGCATAATTTTGGCTATGTAGCTTTTTCTCAGCAATCTGAAACGATCCAGGAAGGAGTATAAGTGCAGCATGTAAGCGAGCATTCCAGATTCTAAATCAGGTGAAGAGGTCTTAAATGGGTTATCCGGTAACGGTTTTGTGGGAGAGTACTTTTGCCTAATAACCCAGAAAAAATGTCCTTTAGGACAATAAGCATAGAAGAAGAATACTCTGATGCTATATAACGGCTACTCTCTGTGTCATCAACATTTAGCTTAGATTTCTCATAAAATTACTGAATTTAGAAACCTTATAAAGTAATACAGCGCTTTGCGCTTGAATCAGCCACGGTTGTTGCAACCAGTTACAGCGCTTGAAAAGCGCTGTAACTGGTTGCAACAACCGCTTCTCGTTGTTCCAAATGGATTTTTATTAGAACGTTCTGAGCTGCGCTCAACGGCAGCTTTATCTCGGCTTTACTTGATCAATACTCTAGGCAGTTTTTCTGAAACCCTTGACTTTGCGTACGCGAAGCATAGGCAAAGCAAGGGTTTCAGAAAAACTGCTCGAACAATGTCTACGATGGCTGTGCAAGCCTGCTTTTAACGGTACCAATATAGTTATCCCTACACCTGGAACCCCTAGCATAACTAAAATTACTGCATTCCTCTAAAATTTGGGCATTCTAGAGCCAGGTATATTCAACTACCTGATGTCTATGGCAACCCTCATCCCTAGCTTCTCTACTTGCTCCCAGCGTATGACACCGGGAGAACGTCGCCTTGCCCAACGGCTAGAAAGTAAGCTGGAGGATGATTACCTGCTCTGGTACAACGTACCGATAGGCCGCAAACGCCTTCACCCTGATTTCATCCTGCTCCACCCACTCCGAGGCATTATCGTTTTGGAGGTGAAGGATTGGAAACTCAGTACAATTCGGAGCATCGACCCGGATAATGCCATCCTCATAACACCCAATGGCGGTAAGGCGGATCGCAATCCCCTACGGCAGGCGCGGGAGTATATGATGGCGATCGCCAATCTCCTCGAAAAAGATTCGCTGCTCATCCAGAGCACCGGCCCCTATGCCGGTAAACTTGCCTTCCCCTACAGCTACGGCCTGGTGCTGACTAACATCACCCGTAAGCAATTTGACACTGCTGACCTGGGAGCTATCCTCCAGCCCAACCTCGTCATCTGCCAGGATGAAATGTATGAAGATGTAGACCCGATGGAATTTCAGCAGCGGCTCTGGAACCTTTGCACCTATAACTTTGGTGAGTTGCTGACAACAGCCCAGATCGATCGTGTTCGCTGGCACCTCTTCCCGGAAGTGCGTATTGGAGAACAGCTTTCCCTTTTCCCGGATGACATCTCAGAGGAGGGGATCGCCATCCCTGACCTGATTCGGGTGATGGACATGCAGCAGGAGCAGTTAGCTCGCAGTCTGGGAGAAGGGCATCGGGTGATTCATGGGGTTGCGGGTTCTGGTAAAACCCTTATCTTGGTGTACCGCTGCCTAAAGCTGGCTGCTGAGCTGAATAAGCCCGTCCTGGTGCTGTGCTTTAATAAATCCCTTGCGGCACGGCTGCGGCACCTACTGAATGAGAAGGGGATAGGCGATCGCCAGGTTCATATCCGCCACTTCCACGGCTGGTGTATGGAGATGTTGCGCCAGCATGCTGTTCCTCAACCGAGCAGCAACCAGTTTCAGGGGACGGCCTATGTGGAGGAGTTAGTACAGCGAGTCATCCAGGCGGTTGAAGCTGGAACTATCCCCGCTGGCACCTATGGAGCTGTTCTCATCGATGAGGGGCACGACTTCCAACCCCATTGGCTGAAACTGGTGGGGCAGATGGTGGACCCCAGTACCAATGCTCTGCTGTTGCTTTATGATGATGCCCAGCATATCTACGGCAACCAAAAAAAGCGAAAGTTCAGCTTTAAGAGCGTTGGTATTCAAGCTCAGGGGCGCACTACGATCCTCAAAGTGAATTACCGCAACACAGAAGAAATCCTTTCTGTTGCCTATACCTTCGCCAAAGAGTACCTGTCCCCAAATGCATCCCAAACAAACCTGGATGAATCTGCTTTGGGAACAACTGGAGATAGTGAAGATTCTCCGTTGCTGGTGCTGCCTGAAAGTGCCGGGCGACGAGGGCCACAACCCCAGCTCATCAAGTTACCCAGCTTTAATGCAGAAGTCGAGCACCTGATAAACCGTGCCCGGCAACTCCACGAGAAGGGGATTGCCTGGAGTGATATGGCAGTGGTGTACCGCAGTCAGTGGATGGCCCAGAAGGTGTGCGATCGCCTTCAGAAAGCCAATGTCCCGGTGGAATGGATCAACCAGGCTGGTAAGCAAGGCTATCACCCTAGCCAACCCAGCATTAAGCTTGTGACGATGCACTCCTCAAAGGGGTTGGAATTCCCGGTAGTCTTTATTCCTGGTTTAGGGTTCCTGCCGAATACCCATAGCACCCCAGAAGAGGAGGCCCGGCTGCTTTATGTGGCGATGACACGGGCGATTGATCAGTTGGTGATGTCGGGAGATCGCTCCTCAATGTTTATGAAGCGGCTGGATGCCGTCATTGGTTCGACAGACAGAAGTAAGCTACCTGTAGAGCTTGAAACAACGGACTAAAGAGATGGTTATCCCTTCCGAAATTTGAGACTGAATTGTAGAACGTTAGGGCTATAACTCACCCTGCCACGCCACAGACGAAACCAGAAAGCTCAGCATGCTTACAAAACTTTTCGTTAAAATTACTGCTTTTTTGGAATCTTGGGCATTCTAAATCTAGGTGGATTTAACGATGTACTTTCTGTGGCGACCCTGATCTTTCCTTTTTCCCATGCTATGCCTTCAATGAGTCCCTTAAACGGGTACACAGACCCCAGTGGGAACAATTGGAAGCAACAACGATTAATCGCTTTGAAGCTCACATCTTTGATAACCCACACCATGAAGCGTGATGTGCGGTTTGTAGGAACATGGGCGCTCGGCTTTGCCGCTCCGTTAGGAATCGCCCTGTCAACAATATCGTGTCACTTCCGCTGAAACGGCCCAGCCGAACACCCTCAGCATTTGTAAAACAGTTAAAACCCCAATTGGTGCAACCAACCATGAACTTAGAATATTTCTCTCAGCGTGCCTTGAACCTCATGTATTCCGGTGCTCTTTACCGAGAGCGGTTGATCGAGGTGTATTGCACACTCAAAGGCTACGAAGCAGGTGAAATCTCCGACAGAGTGATGCAGTACGCCCTGGATCGCTACGACCCTGAGTTAGAAAAACTTTTTCCCTTCCCCCTATCCTAGTGGAACTCGCTGCCAGCCAGGGTATCAGCACCATTTGGAAGCATGGCCGCAAGTTTATCAGAAGGAGGGTGATCGCCCTCTCCATTCTTTAGCGATCGCCCTTCTTAAGTTCTTCGCAGGGTTGTTTTTTCGTGCGCGAAGCGCACGAAAAAACAACTTCTAAAATAAACCCTAACCTACGACTAAGAAGTCCTTATTCGTCAGCGATAAGCCAGCTGATACTTTAGCAATCTGAATTTGAGACGCTCCTCCAATGCCGTCAGCATCGAAGTACACCGCTCCAGTGGATTTGTTGTAGATAAAGCGATCGCTACTATCTTGAGCTCTTGATCCAAGCCGAAATTGACCGGTTGTAATGTATCCTGCTGCTAATCCAGAACCGAAGCCAGTTCGATCAATACAGAAATTGTCATCCACAACGCTAAAATCCTTAATCGTGTCAATTCCTTGCTGCGGAGCAACGAAGAGAAATCCATCTTGCCCTGATCCACCTGTTATGATGTCATCTCCTCCGAGACCTGCTAAATAGTCGTTCCCGCCGCCGCCAGAGATGGAGTTGTTGGCAGCGTTACCGTGGATAGTATTATTTAGGCCGTTACCCGTTCCGTTAATAGCATCAGTGCCATCCAGGGCTAGGGACTCGACATTTGCTGACAAGGTAAAGCTGACGATGGAGCGCACACCATCATTTCCCCCAGAAGCAGACTCAAAGACGGTGGTGGTTGCATTCTGGATATAGTAAACGTCGTTGCCGCTCCCTCCAATCAATTGGTTACTACCCGACTCCCCATTAATGTGATCGTCACCGTTGTCACCCCGAAGAACGTCATTGCCATCACCGCCCCGGAGCACATCATTGCCATCGCCACCCGAGAGAAGGTTGTCGGCGGCGTTACCCCAGATCTCATTATCTAAACCATTGCCCGTGCCGTTGGCAGCATTGCCCTCCAAAGCTAAGTTGTCGACACCGAAGGTCAACGTATAGCTGATGCTAGAACGTACAAGATCAACCCCCTCATTAAGTTCCTCAATAACGCTGTCACCTACATGATTGACATAGTAAATGTCGTTGCCGGTACCACCCTGCATGATCTCGCTACCATCACCCAACATCGTGTCATTACCGTTGCCACCATAGATAGACTGAGAAAAGAGACCATCACTAGCGCCAGCATGAAGCCAATCGTTACCATCGTCACCAGAGAGTATATCGTTACCACCGCCACCATAAATTATGTCATCTCCTCCTAGTCCCCTAATGACATCGTTCTCAGCATAACCATTGATATCGCCGTAGAGAGTATTTGAGTTGTCATTTCCAGTAATGTTAGCCATTTTGATTTTTCCTACAATAATTGCGGTTTGAGTTGGAAAAAAAGAGCAAATATCAAGTGCGCAATCGTTAAGACGAATGACTTCGTACATAGCGCAAACACAAAACACTTGATGAAATACAAGACACTTCAAAAGTAGAAGTTACATTCATCAATGAATAAAGAATTGATTGAATGTGTTATCGCCTTTGATATTTAGACTGTAATTCTTTATCGATTCAAAGCCCTTCACCCGACTGCATGAGGGATACAAAGGGTATGAACTTCTATCTATATAGCTTTTGCCAATAAGCCATTTCGATATCGAATAATGGATGAATCGTCAATAGATAGAAGTTCATATGTTGTGTAACCGAAATGTTATAAAAAGCTTGCTAAGAGTAAAGTAGCTTGATGGAATTGACTAGTACTCGGCGGCATAAATAAGCCTATGGTTTAGAACGCCAGTAACTTACCCTTGAATGTCCATTGAAAGGGCTTTGCCATCGTTTGGTTGAAGTAGTCAATAAAGGAAAG
>NZ_JACJOO010000083.1 GCF_014695575.1 Leptolyngbya sp. FACHB-8
AAAAAGAAAGTTCCAAAACCCGAACGGCAAAAAGACAAACCTCATGTCTCCACTGCTCGATTGCTGAGTGAATCGAAATCTAAAAAAGATAAAAAAGCACCTTGAAAGGGCTGGAGTATTGTCTTAAAATCCCGGAGAAAACAAAATACACCTTGTAGGAAACGACAACACATTAAGCCCCCCCGCAAACAAATGTCGAAGCACTACCTCATCTTCATTCATGGAATTGGTCAACTCAAAAATCAGGATGCTTCTTGCTTGGGTTACAGCCAGCTTTGGGAACTTCTGATGAAACAATCTGGAAAGCCCAAAGATGTATTTGAAGAGCAGTTCGGAAAAATTGAAGTTGTTTGGCATGTTGATCAACTTCAGAAGGCAGAACAAACATTGTTTGATCTAGCCTTTCCTGACTTAAAACCCGAGATGTCTACCTTTAAACCAGCCATGTCTGGTCCCATGGATCGCCTTCGGGAATTCATGACGTTTTTTATTGGGGATGTTGCTGCCTACGTGTCTGAGGATGTGAACTTTATTCGTCGCACAGTTTGGGAGCAAATTTGGTCATACCAGGAAGCGGGTAAATCCTTTCAGCAGCTTTTGGAAGAAGGCGCAACTTACAGCATTGTTGCCCACTCTCTCGGAACCATTATCGCCTTTGACTACCTCTTCCATCTCTTCAACCCTAACGGCTCAGAGTTGTTCGTTCCCTGTCCAGATGAGCAAAAGCGACCTGAGGATAAGCATCTCACCGATAGAAAGATGGATGCGGCGAGGGAGGCCAGCAAACAACTTCCTCTTTTACAGAGCAGTTTTCGGCACTTCTTTTCGATGGGTTCGCCCATCGCCCTGTTCTTTATGAGAAAGGGCTCTCTGTGGGCAGGAGGAAACCCCTTCCAGACGGTTTACAACCCTGTGCGGGAGAAGGGCCGTATCTGGTTTAATTTTTGGGATAAGAATGATCCCATTGCCTATCCCCTGGAACGGTTGTTTGCACTGAACAGGGAGCAAAATGACGAATGTAAGCTGAAGGATATTCCAGTTAAAACCTGGTGGGTCTTGAATGCCCATGTGGATTACTGGAAGAATCGTACCATTGCCAAAGAAATGATCAACTGCCTTAAAGACGACGAGTAGTTTCAGCCGATCGCAAACGAGCATTTTGAGCGTGCAAAGCCCATCCAAAACGCTCCAGGACCCAGAGGGCGCGACACGTCCTCCCTCTGGGTTCTGGAGCATAGTTGTGATCTACTGAGTTTGCTTGCTGTGCACTTATCCCTCTGCTGTAGGCTCCGTTTCCTGGGGTTGATTTAACTCATTAAGCAGACCGCTTTTAGCAACGGCTTGTGGATAGACCAGCAGGAAAAATCCCATCCAGGCTAGGACGGGAATGGCAACTAGAAGGGTGAGCCAGATCAGTTTGAAGAAAAACCAGCTACCTGTAATCAGGCTAAGTCCTGTCAGGAGAATAGACCAGGGCTGGCACCACCAGGGCTTGTAATCCCATACTGTTTTTGATTCAGCCATGTTGGTTTGATTTTGTGTCGGTGGTTTTGAAGTGGGGTGGTTGGAGAGAGCGATCGCGCCTCCAACCACCACCCTTTGGATTCCAGAAACCCGGTGTTTCTACAAACACCGGGTTTCTTAGTCCCTGCTAAGCAGCGGTACGAATAATATCCGCCAGCATTTCCACCATTTGATCAATGTGGTGTTTTTCGATGATCAGTGGGGGCGAGAGGGCAATGATGTCTCCCGTTGTACGGATTAGCAGACCCTTTTCAAAAGCACGGATGAAGCAGTCAAAGGCCCGTTCCGTCGGTTTGCCGGGAATAGATGCCAGTTCAATACCTGCCACCAGACCCAGGTTACGAACATCAATCACGTGGGGCAGATCCTTCAAGGAATGCAATGCCTCCTCCCAGTAGCCCGCCAAGTCATTGGCCCGCTGGTATAACCCCTCTTCCTCATAGATATCCAGCGTGGCTAGAGCCGCTGCACAGGCTAACGGATGCCCGGAGTAGGTATAGCCATGAAACAGCTCGATCGCACTGTCTGGGCCATTCATAAAGGTGTCGTAGATGCCTTTACGAGCAAACACGGCACCCATGGGAACCGTGCCGTTGGTAATCCCCTTCGCCACAGTAATCAGGTCTGGCTTCACATCAAAATATTCTGTTGCGAAGCTGGCCCCCAAGCGACCAAACCCAGTAATGACTTCGTCAAAAATCAGCAGAATGCCATACTTGTCGCAGATTTGCCGCAGCCGTTGCAGATAACCCTTCGGCGGAATCAGTACCCCAGTCGAACCTGCCACAGGCTCTACAATCACGGCTGCAATGTTGCTGGCGTCATGGAGGGCAACGATGCGTTCCAGGTCATCAGCCAAATGTGCGCCCCACTCGGGTTGGCCCTTGCTGAACGCCTGGTGCTCCAGGTTAAAGGTGTGGGGTAGATGATCAACCCCTGTAAGTAGGCTGCCGAAAAACTTCCGTACAGTAGGGATACCGCCCACGGAAATGCCGCCGAAGTTCACACCGTGGTAGCCTCGTTCCCGACCGATGAGACGTTGGCGGGTGCCTTCGCCTCGGGCACGGTGGTAGGCGATCGCAATCTTCAACGCCGACTCGACCGCCTCTGAACCGGAGTTGGCATAGAACACATGGTCATAGCCCTCGGGCAACTCTTTTACCAACCGATCTGCCAGTTCAAAGGCTTTGGGGTGCCCCATCTGGAAAGCGGGAGCATAGTCCAGGGTGGCAACCTGCTGACTTACGGCTTCGACGATTTTGGGACGACAGTGGCCTGCATTCACGCACCACAAACCCGCCGTTGCGTCTAACACCTGTCGGCCATCTACCGTGGTGTAGTGCATATCCTTGGCAGACTCAAACAGGCGAGGCTTGGATTTGAATTGGCGATTTGCCGTAAACGGCATCCAAAAAGCTTCGAGATCTTCCCGTGTAATGGCAGGGGAGGTTGGGCGAGTCAGATCTTGCACCATAAGAGGCTAATCCAATTACTTTAATTTTATGGTTGGCTAAATACCGCAGAAAGAGCAGCCGTGGGCCGCCCACAACCCGTTCCTGATCAAATAACTAGGGCGGGTATCGTCATTCTACCCCTGAGAAAATCGCTGCTGGTGTTGGGAGTGAGATTGGTTTGTAAACCTTTACAGGTCATCCAAACTGTTAATATTCAACGCACTTAGATAACTGGAAGTGGAGCGTTAACGCTCCACTTCCAGTTATCTAAGTGGATGCCATACTAGAATGGATCGTCCGATGCCGTTCCCCGGGAAGGCCACCTGCAAAAGCGACACCCGCCGAAATGTTGTTATCAACAGAATCCAAAGATTTTTACGTCAAAGATATTGATGAACAAACCGGTTCAGGTTTGTTTGCATCTCGTGAATTCAAGCAAGGTGAGGAGATTTATCCGTTCGATTACTGGTCACAGGAAGTGATGCCGATGCATATGAGCAATCATTCCTGCAATGCCAGTGGGTACTTTAACGACAATGGGATGTTAGAAGCCACACGGGATATTCATTTAGATGAAGAAATCACTTTCAATTACTTAAAACACCCATTACCCGCATCACCTTGGAATTTCAAATGCACTTGTGGTTCTGAACATTGTGTTGGATGGGTACAGATGCCGGTGCAATCGGAATGATTTTTTCCGCAATGATTAAACGGAATTGCCTCAGCACGTTGTACTGAGGCAATTCCGTTTAATCATCACCAGATGCGTTGCAAATCTAGAACAAACTCAGGTAGAACGTCTTCTCCAGAGAGACTTGCAGGAGATTCAAGAATTTCCATGGGTTGGCCAAGGCGATAGATTGCAACCCTCCGTGTTGCCGGATCGATCAACCATCCTAAAGCGTTGCCATTTTCCTGATACTCGCGCATCTTGGCCTCACCCGCTTCCCACGTGTCCGTTGGGGACAGCAATTCAATGAGAAAATCTGGGCAGAGGGGCAAAAAGCGTTTGCGTTGCTCAGGGGTCAGCCTATCCCAGCGTTCCTGGGAAATCCAGGCGGCATCGGGAGAGCGATCTGCTCCATTCGGCAACTTGAAACCTGTGGAGGAATCAAAAACGACTCCGAGCCATGTCCGTCGATTCCAGAGACCCAACTCCAAGTTGAGGTCAGAGTTACGTTTTCCGGTTTCACCTCCCGTTGGCGACATAATCACCAATGCTCCTGTGGCGGTGCGTTCCAGCTTCAACTCAGGGTTATCCTGACACAGTTGATAAAACTGCTCGTCAGTTAACCGCACAATAGAATCCAGTTTTAGGGTTAAGGCCGTCATTTTGTGCGATCGCGCCCACTCACAACCTATTTCTATCAGTATCCTAACCTCAGTTCGGGATAAGCTGAAGTGCTCATTTTGGCGTGCGCAAAGCGCACGCCAAAATGAGCGTTTTCGAGTGCCGCGCAACGCGCGGCACTCGAAAACGTCCTTAACCCGAACTCAGGTTATCCTATTTCTTTGAGGGAAGGGGGGTGAAAGCCCCCTTGAGTCTGAGCCAATTAAGGCGTTGCTGGCCCCGGAATCGTTTCAGCCGGATCACCAATATCAGAGGTGTCGTTTTCACCCAGAGTATTCTCCAAGGGGCGCACAATAGCGGGAGTCTCACTGTCCGATGGGCGGGTAAAAATGGCGTCCAGAGCTTGCTGAAGTGTTTCAGCCATCACGATCTGGTTACCGTAGGCGACAATTACCCGCACCAGCGTTGGGATCTGGTTCTGCTCTGCTTGTAAGTACAACGGCTCGACGTAGAGCAGCGATTCTTCGATAGGAATAATGAGCAAGTTACCCTGAATCGCCTGGGAGCCGCGTCGGTTCCAAAGAGAAATTTGCTGGGAAATAACCGGATCTTGATTGATTCGGGCTTCAATTTGCTCCGTACCAAAAATGAGTTTTTGCTTAGGGAAACGGTACAGCAAGATTTTGCCGTAGTTCTGGTTGTCCGATCGCGCCGCCATCCAGGCGATCAAGTTGGTACGCTGGGCTGGTGCAAAGGGGTTGAACAGCAGAAACTCCTCATCGCTACCAATGGGTAGTTTCATGATCAGGTAGTAGGGTTTGACCGGCTGTTCCTCAGCACCGTAGATTTCGTTGGGCGATCGCCACTGATCTTCCCGGTTATAAAACACCTGGGGGTCGGTCATGTGGTAGACCATCAGTTGATTTGCCTGAGCGTTGTAATAATCTTGTGGATAGCGAATGTGTTGTAACAACGGCGCGGGCATTTCATCTAAAGGCTTGAACATTCCCGGTAACAATCGATTCCATGTCTGAATAATGGGATCGTTGGGATCGGCAATGAAGAACCAGACCGCACCATTGTAAGCATCCATTACGACCTTGACGGAGTTGCGGATGTAGTTGAAGTCGTTACCCAATGGGTCCGAGTAAGGGAAGCGATCGCTCGTTGTATAAGCATCCATCACCCAATACAGATAGCTGGGGCTGGTATCGAGGCCGTCTCGTAAGGGCTGAGGACTGTTCTGAGCGGGCCAGTCTCCCAGGTTAACCACTACAGGGTAGGGGTCGTTGTCGTAGCGGAGGAAAGGGGCGATCGCCCGCACCCGTTCGGCAATGTTGCGTCGAAACAGAATCCGCGTTTGCGGCGTAATATCGGCACTGAATAACATACGCCAATCCCGCATATGCTTGGCATACAAAACCCTTCGCCAGTAAGACCCGATGGGAATTCCCGCTCTCCCGTCATAGGCGTTGTAGATGTTCTCGCTACCGCTGGGGTAGTCTAGCTCCGGAACCCGCGTTGGAGCCATGACATAGGTATTGGTTAGCTCCCCAAAGTAGATGCGTGGATTATCTGTGGGAATGACATCACGGATGCGCGAGTCGCTGACATTCTGCTCCACCCCTTCCACAAAGTAGGCGGGCAGGCCCCCTTCCGCGGCCGTGTTCACCGGGCTGAGGGTGAAGCCGTAGCCGTGGGTAAAAATCAGATGTTCGTTGACCCAGGTTTGGGCATCGGCTGGCACGGAGTTATAGTCCAACTCCCGCGAAGCGATGAGTACCTGGCGCGATCGCAACTCTCCATCCTGTTCACTGGGCAGCACATAACGATCAATATCCGCCGAGGGGAATTCATAGTAAGGGCGAATCCGCTGGAGTTGGCGGTTGGTTTCTAAGAGCGGACGGGTATCCCACAGACGAATGTTTTCGGTGGTCAGAAGGTTATTTTGTAAATCAGCCTGGGTCAGGTTGGTCTGCGGATCAAACACCGCACTTTCGATTTGATCCAGCCCAAAGGCTTGTCTCGTGAGAGCAATGGTTCGTTCTAAAAACGGCAACTCCAGGGTCAATTCGTTGGGCTGCACCACAATCCTCTGGATCGCCACAGGTAGTAGGTAATTGGCAATCACCATTAATCCCACATATCCTAACCACAACGCCACCAGAGTTCGCATCCCCTGCCAAAAAGGAGATTTGGCCACAACCCCTGTACGAAATCTCTGTTCCGTGAAAGGCTCTATTCGGGTTAATTGGATGCGTTGGGCATGAAACAAGAGCAGCAGGCTCAGCAGAGCAGTGGCGATCGCCAAAAACGTTGCCGCCGGTAGACGCACCTTCACATCCGTAAAGCTGGCGCCATAATTTACCCCGGACGGTGAAAACAGCAGTTCATAGCGATCTGTCCAGGTGCTCAGGGCAATAGCTAGCAGGGTCAGGGCCGATAACGTATAAAGCTGATGCAGTTGTGTTTTTCCAAACCCCAGGAAACGGCCATCACTCAGGCTATTGTTACCCAGCATGTATACCATTGCCACCGCCAGGGTCGTGAGAAACAACAACCCCAGCACCCAAAAAATCAGCAATTCTAAGAACGGTAACCGAAAAATGTAAAAGCTAAAGTTGGCGTTGAGTACGGGATCCGTTTCGCGAAAGGGTACTGGGCTCAACGCTGGCAAAATTCGCAGCCAATTCTCTGATAGCACTAACGCAAACCCCAGGCTGGTGAGCAGAGAACTAACCCATAGAAAAATACTGGGGTAGAGCAGGAGGGCGACTGCTAATCCTAAAACCGTCGCTAATTGCCACGGCTGCTGCACTACCGACTGCACTAGCTCCAAAAAAATCGTAGGCTGCACCCGTACCGGGAGCTGAGGCACCATACTGGACAATTCCAACCGGGGGTGCCAGTGGCTTGCCGCAATTTGCCCGTAATAAAAGAGTGACAGGCTCACAATCAAGCTAAACCCAAAAGTCAACGGCAGTAGTCCACGCAGCCGCAACCCTCGCTCTGGCGATCGTTCCGCCACATCCTGACGGCGACGATGGGCGATCGCCAAATTCCCCCACAACACCGCCAAACTAACCCCAAAAACCAAAAATCCCACGCCTCCCTGCGTGAGCACCCGTGTCCGAAACATCTGCCCATACCCGTTCTGCTGAAACCAGAAGGACTCCGCCAGCAGAGAGGTCAGCACATCTAGCAGTAACAAGATGCCGATGACGCCGGGAATCAGCAGGAGGCGTATGCGCTCCCGGCGCTTATCAATCTTAGTTGGGGCTTTAAGGCGATCGCGACGGTTATCAAAGGCGGGTGCTTTAGAGGAACGAGACATCGGCGGTGAGTCCGGAGGCGGGTTTTCCTTCAGACTAATACTGAATGGAGGAGAGGGGTAGGTAGGTGGTGTTTCAAACCTATAGATGGAGTTTTGGAGGAAGAAGCCCTTCGAGCCTCTTCCCCAAAGCCATATGAGCAGGTTAAATTTTTCTCACCTGAAGGCGAGAAAAATTTAACCTGCTCAAGAATTTTTCAAACAGCTTTTAAGGGCGCAATACGTTCTCAGCAAATTGCCCCTGCACATTACCGGCGGGAGCATACTGACACACCACATAGAAGGCGTTGTACCGAGTCCCATTTAAGGTTGCAGTTCCCTGAGCCGTACCACAGCCAAGTTCTGTACTCCCCTTCCACACAACCTGGGTGAAGTGTCCAGTCTCAGGGGAAAAGCCTGGATTCCCGTAGTCGTACTTTGAAACTTCGTCATACCAACTCTTAACGGCCCCGTTAGCGAGTGTTTCCGCGTCTATGGAAGATGCCGTCGTGTAGGAGACGTACAAATTCTCCCCAACCCCATTCGTGCCGCTGTGTTCAAATTCCCCGGTGGCGGCCAGGCGATCGGCCCAGCGTTGGGCACTGGTGTTGAGAGCATTGCTCGAAGTCAACGCAGGCGCATGATGGTTTGCTCGATAGGTGTTGTGTTGGGCCAATGCATCACTGCGAAATGTCGCTAGATCAAGCGCAGATTGTCCATTCACCTGCCCAATGCTGAAGCTGCCCAGGAAAATGCCACCCACCAGCCCTACGAGGCTTACCCCAATTTGTTGGCCCATGAGAATCCTCCTTTCAAGACCTTAGAACAGCTTTTTCAACTATCGCTAAACATCATTGAAGCGAACCGAGCTACAGAAGTTCCCCTGGGCAGAAAGCCGCATGGTGCGATCGCCCCATTCTACCGATCCAACACCTGCTGCCACTCGCGTACCGCAAAGGGCGGCACGGGAATCTCGACGGTTTCGCCCCCCGTTACGGATACCTGGAGCCAGAGCGATCGCCCTGTCTCAAAAGCTTGCACCACAGGTATCACATCATACTCACCGACATTTGTTGCCAGGTTAGGGTCAAGATTTGATTCTGCAAAGATATCTGGAGCTTCCCATGTGTGGCCGTTGCGATCGCTAAACTGGAGCGATCGCGGATGCACCAATTCCGTCACCCCCGGAAAGCCAACCAGACGCAGGTGAATCGATTGCACCATCCCATCCTTCACGCGTTTGTAGAATACCGTCTGCCAGGATTGATCAGACGCATCCCGTAGGGCTTGCAGAGAGCGATACATCACCTGAGTACCCACTTCGGGATAGGTGTGAATGGTTGCGATCGCCCCCGGCAAAGTCGCCGCAAATGCCCCATTCACGCTGGCAAACCAGCAGCACAACGCAACAAGCCATCCCAAATAAGGCTTCATTCGCGCCCATGCTATTCGCTGCATCATTCTGATTCCTTCAAACTTCTTTCGTTTTAGAGTCATCCGTAACCTCAGAATAATGCGGGTTCATTACAGGAAATGCTTGGTCGCCGCCCATTTTCCGAAAATTGTGGGTAAAAGCTTTTTCAGATAGCAAAGGAGCTTCTGCGGTAACAGCAGCCCACTTATTATGGGTTGTCTTAATAAATTCATCGAAGGTCTCTGACTCTGGCGAAAGCAGAACGAGATTAGCCTCCATTTCTTTCTTTAGGGCTGACAATTTAGTGGCCGCATCTAGATGCCGGGCCGATTGCTCCGCGTAGTTTAAAAAGGTTTGAAGTGAGGCTAACGCGGCTGCCAAAATACTGGTCAATCCCAGAAAAATTCGGAGTGTGACCGATAGGTTCTCTTCCGTCAGGGAAGCAAAAACCCCTGTCCCTACAACGGCAGACAGCACGACAACAGGAATTCCCAGTAACAAATGCAACTGTTTGAGACGACGTGCATCCTGATAATGCCCCGCCTGGGCTATGCGGATGCGCTTATACCATTTGTGCAGCAAATCGAACTTTTCTTCTGTAGTGGGCATTCCCAATACACCGTAGGGAAGTACGACAAAATCATATCCAATTCCAAATAGTTTTAATTTTGCCAGCAATTCTCATTTGGGAATCCAGCCTAAAAAACCTCGGTTTGGGATAAGCTGAACCGCTCATTTTGGCGTGCGCTTTGCGCACGCCAAAATGAGCGGTTTCGAGTGCCGCGCGTTGCGCGGCACTCGAAACCGCCCTTAACCCGAACTCAGGTTAAAACTGTTCGCCTGAGGCAAGCAGTTTTCGAGCTTCAAAGCCAAGAGGTCATGCCCGTAGAGCACGACCTCTTGGCTTTGAAGCTCACAATAAGAATTGCTGTCATTTTGCTGGCTTAGCGCACGCAACATTAAAACGCTAAAAAAATTGCCCCATTTCTGAGGCAACTCCATCATCTAGTCGAGGCTGAAAGGTTTACAAATACTGGAAATACCAAAACATTTTTACTGCGCAGTCATTGGCACGCGCTCAATGGGATAACCCGCAGCCTGCCAGGCTTCTAGACCACCCCGCAGTTCGGTCACTCGATTAAATCCAGCCTGCTGAAGTTTGGTGATGCCCTCGGTGGTCTCGGCATCAGTGCCGCCGTAAAGATAAATATCGCGACTTTTTACCAAACTCTTACTAGCCTGTTGCACCAGGGAATCAAGCGGCATCGAAATGGCACCCATGATGCGCTTTTGATTAAATACATCGCGACGGCGGACATCAATAATTGTAAAAGCAGGTTCGCCCCAGTCAAGGCGGCGCTTTAACTGAAAGACACTCGACTCGGACTCAATCGACGGCGATACAGCAGCAAAGACAGCGAGGAGTGACATATAGGTAGAGAGGATCAAATAGTGTGAGTAGCTTTTCCCTACAGCTTAATGAAAGTTCACCAGAGGTGCAAATTAATGTTACGGAAGCTGGATAAAGTCTTGACTTTGTAGCCCCGGCTTCTATTTCTTAAGCACGAGCATTGCTGAGATTACATTTGCAGGCTTCGAGACCTGCTCTTCCCCTGTATTAAAAACCCTTAAGCTTTCCGTTATATCTATCCAAAGGCCAGCAACCTTATACCCATCTGGTTGCATAAAGTAAATGGGGAGCGGTATGGCATACCACTCCCCATCCGACATATTTACAATCGTGCATCGAATAACCTGTAATTCTTTGTATAAGAGGAGCAGCTTCGCCGCCCCTCTTATACAAAGAATTACAGGTTGTTTTGTTTGTGAGCCTTAAGAGGTATTGCTCTAAAGCAAATGCTCTAGGCCGTAGACGAGAGACTTCAGCTCAACAACTTTCCGAATTGCCAGCAGCACTCCTGGCATATAGGAAGCGCGATCGCTCGTATCATGGCGCAACGTATAAACTTGCCCCGGTGCACCAAAAATCACTTCCTGGTGAGCCAGCAAACCCGGTAGACGAATACTGTGGATGCGAATGCCGTCCTGAGTTTGCCCACCCCGAGAACCAGGTAAGGTTTCTGCCTCCTCTACGCTGGGTGGATTGTAGGGCTTGCCAAATTCTTCTAGCAGTTGAGCAGTTTTAATGGCTGTGCCGCTGGGTGCATCAGCTTTTTGGTTGTGGTGTAACTCAATAATTTCGACGTGATCAAAGTAGCGGCTAGCTTGCACCGCTGCCTGTTGCATCAAAATCACCCCAATCGAGAAGTTAGGAATGATGGCCGCTCCTGTGCTGGCCTTGTCGGCAAACTCTGCCAGGTCTTGCACCTGTTCGGCTGAGAGGCCAGTGGTGCCGATAACGGGACGGACTCCGTAGGCGATCGCCGCTCGCACGTTCTCATATACCGTATCAGGATGGGTAAAATCTACCATCACAGGTGTGCCCCGCTCCTGAGTCGCCATCACCAGGGTTGCCTGCAAGTCGTTGAGGATGGGAATCTCTAGTTCGCCCAATCCAGCCACTAGTCCGACATCCTCACCATTTAAAGACGGGTCACGCTCTACCGCTCCCACCAAATTCATATCCTTGGCCTGGGAAACCGCCTTCACGACCTCCCGCCCCATCTTGCCTGCCGCCCCAACGACGACGACGGGGATTGGCGCTTCCGTTGGCATAATGCTTAGTCCTTCATAATTACTAGAGGCATTTTATAAGGGAAGGATTGCTTTTGCGTGGACAATGTCCATGCAAAAGCAATCCTTCTCCCATCGCATTTCAAGAAGAGCCAAATGGGAGTTTGGATCTTCAGATGTGAATTCCCACGGTGACACATCTTAATTAGTTTCTGAGTGGTGTTTCGCACCACTCAGAAACAACAGCAATTCTCATTTTGAAAACAGGCCCGAAAACCGCGCGCCTTCGCGCAGTTTTCGGGTATCAAAGCCAAGAGTTCACGCCCTACGGGCGTGAACTCTTGGCTTTGATACCGATACTGAGAATTGCTGGCAGAAACAACATTCTCTATAGATGTGAATCCCCACTGTGGCACAATGGGAAATGCTGTTTAAGGTTTGTATCTGGGGACTTTCGTGACTTCCACCGCTGTATCTGGGCACAACGCTTCTAGCACCCGTCGGGCCGTATTCCCGTTCACAGCAATTGTTGGCCAAGAGGAGATGAAACTGGCCCTCTTGCTGAATGTGATCGACCCGAAGATTGGCGGGGTGATGATCATGGGCGATCGCGGCACCGGCAAATCTACCACCATCCGCGCCTTGGCGGATCTACTTCCCGAAATTGAAGTGGTAGCTGACGACCCCTTCAATAGCTCGTCCACGGATCCGGAAATGATGAGCGAGGAGGTACGGCAACGCCTGGAGGCGGGCCAAACGCTACCCCTGGGTCGTCGTAAAGTACAAATGGTTGACCTTCCCTTGGGTGCCACCGAAGACCGTGTTTGCGGCACCATCGATATTGAAAAAGCCCTATCTGAGGGGGTGAAGGCGTTTGAGCCTGGTCTGCTAGCTAAAGCCAATCGTGGCATCCTCTATGTGGACGAGGTCAACCTGTTGGATGACCACCTGGTAGACGTGCTACTCGACTCTGCTGCCTCTGGTTGGAACACCGTAGAGCGGGAAGGGATTTCCATTCGTCACCCGGCTCGGTTTGTGCTGGTCGGCTCCGGTAACCCAGAAGAGGGCGAACTGCGGCCTCAACTGCTCGACCGCTTCGGGATGCATGCCGAAATCCGCACTGTGAAAGAGCCTGCTCTACGCGTGCAAATTGTGGAACAGCGCACAGAATTTGACCAGAATCCTCAGGCGTTCCTGGCTCAATATCAGACTCAGCAAGACGAATTGCAGCGGCGCATTGTCGAAGCTCAAGAGCGGCTTAAGTCCGTTACCATCGACTACGAACTGCGGGTGAAAATCTCTCAGATCTGCTCTGATCTGGATGTGGATGGACTGCGGGGTGACATCGTGATCAACCGCGCGGCCCGTGCTCTAACCGCCTTTGAAGGACGCACCGAAGTAACGTTGGACGACATCCATCGGGTTGTGGTGCTGTGTTTGCGTCACCGCCTGCGGAAGGATCCGTTGGAGTCGATCGACTCTGGCTACAAGGTACAGAAGGTATTTGGTCAGGTGTTTGGTGTGGCTTCTGAGGAAATGGTGCAGAACGGGGTAGCAGCTCGCTAGCGATCGCCTGCCCCCTGGCCGTATTTATCCTAACCAGATTGTGTAGTTGAAAGGGTCATTTTTTCGTGCGCTTTCGCACGAAAAAATGACCCTTAAGATGTATGGGCAACACCTTCTAGGTATAAGCCCTCGATGCGTTAGAAATTGGGCTGGCTGAGGTAATTGCGATCGCCCCACCGAGGAAACTCGATCGCGCGATCGCGCCCCTGTTGTTTGGCCAGGTAAAGGGCTTGATCAGCCTGGGTTAGAAGATTATCTGGACTCGTCTGAGGACTTGGGACAAGGGCGCTGATCCCAATGCTGACGGTGATAGAAGCACTCACCTTCGATTGCGCATGGGGAATAGCCAGGTGTTGAATGGCATCTCGAAGCCGTTCGGCTACACGGATGGCCCCTGGGACATCGGTGCGCGGCAAAATAATGGCAAACTCTTCCCCGCCATAACGAGCGACCAGATCGGTAGGGTGCCGAATGATCTGGCCTGCAGCGGCAGCAATTTTGATCAGACAAAGATCACCGGCCTGATGACCATATTCATCGTTGTAGAACTTGAAATAGTCGACATCAAACAGGATGAGGGAAAGGGGTTCCTTCTCCTGGGAGAGGGTTTGCCACTCCTGTTGTAGGCGACTATCGAAGTGGCGACGGTTGGCAACCTGAGTCAGGCCATCCGTTTGAGCTAACTGCTCCAAGCGCAGATTTGCACAACGCAGCTCTTGTTCAATGCGCTTGCGATCGCCAATATCTCGAATCAAAAACAGCACTTCATCCGGGCCACAGGGCATAATACGAACTTCTTCGTATTGCACTCCACCCTCAATACAATGCTCCTGCTCATAAACCTGAAGCTGTCCTGTATCGAGAGCTTGAGTGATGTAATGAAGATGCCGCTTAGCCACATCCGGGGGCAACGATTCCGACAAGTTCCGGCCGATGGGATCAAAATCCTCGGGGAGGAGATCCGTTAGGGCATTAGTTTTGACATAACCCAGGTACGTTCCATCACGACGGGTGCGAAACATGAGGTCGGGAATCGCCGTCAGGATAGCCCGGTTATGGGCTTCGCTCTGCTGCAGTGCCCTCTCCATGCGTTTGCGATCGCTAATATCCCGCACAATGATTAACACCTCATCCTCAGCGGTTTTCACGATGCGAACCTCTTCATCCCGCCGGTCATTCACAACCTCAATCTGATATTCATCGATTTGTACCGTACCCGTGGCGATCGCCCGTTGAATCAGCCTCAGACGGGATTCGGCGATCGCCACCGGCAAATATTCATGCAGTTTCTGCCCCTGCATCATGCTATCCGTCTTCAGAACCCTTACTTCTCCATCGCTGAGCCGTTCGATGTAGGTACCATCGCTCTTTAAGCGCACTAATAAGTCAGGAATTGCACTGAGAATTGCCCGGAGCGTTGTTTCCCGTTGATGCAAGGTGGCAGCAATCTGTTGCCGTTCCTGAATTTGCTGTTCCAGAGCCAGGGTACGCCGTTGCACTTGCTCTTCAAGACGGCGATTGTAGCTCGCCAGAACCCGTGCAGCCTCCTTACGGGTGGTAATGTCTTGCAGCGCCACAATGGCGTGGGAAATACGACCGTCTTTCGACAAAATTGGCGTGGCCAGCACCTCCACCTGAATGCGACCACCCCCTTTCCAATGAATTTCTACATCCTCTTCTACAACCTGTTCACCCTTCAGTGCCCGTACGGCCGGCAAACTTTGAGGAGGGTAGAGTTGCTGACTGCTGGTCCGGTACAGGTCGTAAACAATATTTTGAGAAACCATCCCAAAAGTCTCGGCGCTGGGATCCATGGCACTGGCGAGCCCCAGCACCCCCTTAGCTGCCCGGTTCAGGTAAGCAACAGCCCCATCCGCGTTGTGCACAATCACCCCTACGGGAATGCTATCGAGAAACTTTTCCAGATTGGCTCGGCTTTCGTTCAGGTCAGCATTTAAGGCTTGCATTTCATAGAGCGACAACTGCACCTGATTCGCCATTTCCCGGAAGGAAAACGCCAATTGACGTAACTCTAGAATTGGGGTTGAGGGCACATTTAAGTCAAACTCCCCCTGAGCCATCCGGTTAGCCGAGTCTCGCAGTCCCAGAATGGGCTGCATAATCCAGCGGGTCGTGCAGACCCCAAGAGCGATCGCCCCCAACAATGCAAACCCCGTCCAAATAACGGTTTGACGAATATTTTCGTAAAGGCCACCTGTCAGGTCATGGGCGGGAATAACGACCACCACTAACCAATCCAGCCCATAGCGATCGCGATAGGGAAACGCCTGGGCAAAATAGCGTCGATCTAGCATGGGGCCAGAGGAAGCAGCGCGATCGCTTGCGAAGGTAAATGTTTGGGGTTTCTGAATGCGGTTCAGATTGCCCCACTGTTGTACGAGATGTCGGGTTGCTCCGTGAATGACGGGATCGGGGCTATCGATAGCAGCCATGAGGCTTGTACGATTACCTTCGGACGGAGGCACAAATGTTGCCTCCTGGGTTGAAGTCGCAATTAAGCTGCCCGATCGCTCCATCAAAAAGACTTGCCCAGAGGACGAAAAGTTTAAGCCTTTGAGAAACGAGCTGATCTGTTCTACTTCTAGATCAACCCCTAATACCCCGGCCAGGCGGTTGCCTTTATAGACCGGCGTAACTGCCGTCAGAGAGCTCATGGAGGCTCCCAAGCCTGAATAAATGGGAGTCCAGCCCGCAGCGTAACCCTCCATAGCCGTTCGATACCAGGGCTGGGTACGAGGATCCCACTGATCCTGCCTGTAAATTCTGCGAGCGGGATGCCCGGAGGCATCGATCACATGCTCCTGCAAAGTACCGGGGGCCGGGGTATCCATCCGGGCCACTACTTGGGAATCCTGGGATAAGGTACTGGAACCTGGACTACGTTCTAGACGATTAACTCTTTGAAAGAGGCCAATATATTTTCCTTGGGTATTGGTGAAATGAACCGAGCGGAGCCAGTCCAGTTCTTGCAACTGCCGATAAAAACGACGTTCAAACCCATCCAGGTCATCCGGGGAGAGCGAGCCTTGCTCCAGGTCAACGCGGCTCATCGTGAGAAATTGGTGGGGTGCTTGCAGGTAAGTGTTGAGGCGATCGCTCACCCGCTCGGCGACCTCATTGGTCAGAGCATAGGCGAGTGCCTGAACGGCTTGTTGGTCATTGCGATAGGACACATAAGCCACCAGCCCCACTATGCCCATCACCTGTACCAGGAATGGCACCACGAGCACAGTCTGAAGCGGGACGGTGTAGGTGATGTACTGGAGTAGGATGCGCTGCAAGTTCTTCAAGGGTGAACACCGGGTAGGCAATATCCTGCCGTCGCCTG
Source organism: Leptolyngbya sp. FACHB-8 (assembly GCF_014695575.1). Taxonomy (GTDB): domain Bacteria; phylum Cyanobacteriota; class Cyanobacteriia; order Elainellales; family Elainellaceae; genus Vacuolonema. The sequence goes on from NZ_JACJOO010000083.1 coordinate 16,546, forward strand.
TAAATATACTGGGCCTTATTTCTATGCTCAGGTTCATTATGCCCAGACACGTAGATGGAAAATCAGTGGATTGTCCTCAGAGCAATCTTTTCACAACGTTTCCCAACCCCTCGCTTTTTGTTGGAATGTTGCAATAGCAAAAACAAGACAGACGCATTGTTGTGTGTGATGTGCTTTGCACATCACACACAACAATGCGTCTGTCTCAAGGTGATTGAATGTAGGCCCTTTAAGGTTAAGTCGAGAGAATATAGCGATCGCGACCCTGTTGTTTAGCTATGTAGAGGGCGCGATCGGCTTGAGTAATCAGATCCTGGGGTGAGGTTTGCAGCGTGGGAACGCAGGTGCTAATGCCAATACTGACAGTTACCACAGGGCTCACCTCTGAGCAAGCATGGGGCACCGCCAGGGTACGCACAGACTCTCGCAAGCGTTTAGCAACCCGCACCGCACCCTGCATTCCTGTATTAGGAAGGATGATGGCAAATTCTTCGCCACCGTAGCGGGCGACCAGATCGGCAGGATGGCGGATAATTTGCTGGGCGGCCTGGGCAATTTGGATGAGACAAAAATCCCCTGATTGGTGGCCGTAGAAGTCGTTATAGGGCTTGAATTGATCGACATCAAACAGAAGCAGAGCCAGAGGTTGTTGCATCTGGTCTGCCTCCTGCCAGGATTGGGCCAACCAGTGATCGAAATGGCGACGGTTCGCAACTTGAGTCAGGCTATCCGTTTGAGCCAAATACTCTAAATGGTCATTTGCCTGCCGCAGCTCGGTTTCATAACCCTTGCGATCGCTCACATCCCGCACCAGAAACAGCACCTCATCCGAGCCGCAGGGCATCACCCGCACCTCCTCCCAACGCAGGTGATCGTCGATGTAGAGTTCCTGCTCGTACACCTGTAACGCTTGCATTTCCAAAGCGCGCTGAATGTAATACAGATGCCGTTGCGCCATCTCAGCCGGCACACAGGCCAGGAGGGATTGGCCCGTGGGGTCAATGTCCAGGGGCACAACATCCGTCACACTCTTGCTCCGCATATAGCCCAGGTACGTCCCCTGACGATCCACCCGAAACATTAAGTCGGGAATAGCCATCAGCATGGCTTGATTACGGGTCTCACTCTGGCGCAGTGCTTGTTCCGCCTGTTGGCGCTCCAGGATCTCCTGCTCTAGCGTCAGAGTACGCTGCTGTACCTGTTGCTCCAGACGATGGTTGTAGCTGGCCAACATACGCTCGGCATCCCGCCGAGCTGTGATGTCTTGAAATACGACCAGGGCATGAGTAATGCTCCCCTGGCCATCAAAAATTGGGGTTGCCCGCACTTCCATCGCCAGACGCACTTCCCTACGGGCCAGTTCAATATCGTCGATCATGGTGTATTCGCCACGCAATGCCCGCGTTCCAGGCAGACGATCCACGGGGTAGGGGAGCGAGGTGCCCTCCCGGTAAAGCCGATGAGTAAAAGACGTGGCTGAGGGGAATTGGCAGGTGAGCAGCCGTTGAGCAACCTGATTCATGTAGGTTACAGAACCATCCGGGGCCTGCACCACCACCCCAACAGGGATGGCGTTGAGAAACGTTTCCACCTGCCCCCGACTGCTCACCAGTTCGGTATTGAGCGCCTGCATTTCATCGGTAGAAAGCTGTAGCTGGCTGGCCATCTGGCGGAACGCAAACGCCAGTTGTCGCACTTCTAAAATTGGGGTCGAGGCAATGTCTAAAACATACTCACCCTGGGCAATCTGATTAGCCGCATTGCGTAGGCTTAAGATGGGTCGGGTAATCCATCGCGTTGTATAGAGGCTGAAAGCGATCGCCCCCAACAGGGCCAGCAACGACCCAAACACTGTATGACGAATGCTCTCCTGAATCTCAGGCATAAATTCGGAGACTGGAATCACTGTCACCACTAACCAGTCCAGTCCATAGCCGTCGTTATAGGGCTGTACTTGCAAGAAGTAGCGGGGTGCCGGGCGGAACTGCTGGTGTGTGCGATCGCCTCGCAGCCGTAGCTGCTCAGTCTGCTGAATCTGGTTCAGATCAGGCCAATGGCTCTGGAGAAGGGCTGCCACAGCATGGGTTGGGGTACGTTTGGGGCTGCCCCAGCGGGCCTCTCTCAAATCAGGCGTTGGGGCCTCTACCGCAACAGGCTTCATCCACAATGGCTCATCGGTGGAGCTAGCAACCAGATGACCTGAGCGATCGAGGATAAACACCTGCCAGGATTCTTGAGCCGCTAACTGCTGTAAAAAGCTCGTCAAATTTGACAACAGGAGGTGGGCCGTCAGCACCCCTTGAAACGTCCCATGACGGTAGATTGGGAGCGTAGCATCCAGGGCCGTCATCGACAGATTCACGTGGGGCGGGCTCGACGTCCAGGTTTGCCCATGGTTCACCTGGGCTCGACGATAACCCGGTTGCTGCCGGGGATCCCAATCATGTATGGTCCGTAGAAATTTGCGAGTGCCCGTCTGAGCATCCAGGATGTAGTAGTTTCGAGCCCCTGGAGCAGCACCATACAACCGAGACAAGACATAGGCATCTTTAGGAGCCATCAAGCCACTGCGATCTTGCTCAACACTGATGTATTCTCCGGTAGGCCGGGTAAAGCTCAAAATAGTTGTCGCATTGAAGAGTTTAGTTTGCTGCCAGAACTGTTGCCCCATCTCATCGAGGTTGTGCACATCTAGATGGCCCTGTTCGATGTCGTACTGGTTCAGCGTCAGAAGTTTGTGGATCGATTCAAACTGATCCTGAAGGCGATCGCTAATCCGTTCAGAGGCTTCCTCGGTCACCTCAAAAGCCATCTTCTCCAGAGCTTTTTGGCCATTGTAGTAGGACAAATAGGCGACCAATCCCACAATGCCAAATACTTGTAGCAGAAACGGCACTACCAAAACCGCCTGCATCGAAACAACACCTAGAGTTCGCTGAAGGAATACATATCCTCGCCGCAGCACCATGTCATAAACCCTGAAGTAATGGCTGAAGCGTGTGCTGTTTTGACACCATCATGAACCCGGTAACCTACTCCACCTTTCCATGGTTAGTATTCCCGGCCTGGAGATAGATCTAGATGTCAGGGCTGGCTGTTGTGAGAGATGTGCTTAATAGCACTCTTACAACAACCAGCGACATGCCTTGATACAGCATTGATTCGGTGAGTTTCCAACCCGTGGAGGGGACGTGATGCAAGGGACACAAATTGTCCCTTGCATCACGTCCCCTCCATAGGTCCAGAACAAAGTCCAGAACAACGCTGATTAGGGTAATTGAACCTGGGTATCAGTTTGGGAACAAGGAAAGAAATCGCCTAAGATCAATATCTCGGCCGTGCCCCTTCGACGGCTCAAACTTTACCCATACCCGAGTTTCTGCAACGATGGCCAAGCCAGAACTACTAGCCCCCGCTAAAAATTTAGAACGTTTGAAAGTTGTGATAACTTACGGGGCTGATGCCGTCTATGTCGGGGGCGAACGGTATGGACTACGTGCCCGAGCCGACAATTTTACGTTGGCAGATTTGGCACAGGGTGTCGCCTTCGCCCATCGCCACAGCGCCAAGGTCTATGTCGCCCTCAACGCATTTTTGCATGACAGCGATCTGGCCGGCTTGGGTGATTACTGCCGAGACTTGCAAGCCCTTGGGGTAGACGCTGTAATTGTGTCCGATCTGGGAGTCATCCGGGAAATTCAGCAAGCCACGTCTCTCGCGATTCACCTCTCCACCCAGGCCTCTTGCCTGAATAGCGGTGCAGCCAACGTGTGGCGGCGGGCTGGTGTGCAACGGCTCATTGTGGGCCGTGAACTGAGCATTGCCGAGGCCGGGGCAATCCAGCGCCAGACCGGGTTAGAGGTCGAGATGTTTACCCATGGGGCCATGTGCATGGCCTACTCTGGCCATTGCACGATTTCCAACTTCACGGCCGGGCGGGATTCCAATCGGGGTGGGTGTATTCAATCCTGTCGCTTACCCTATTTCGTTGGCGAGAGCGCCAGCCCCGCCCCAATTCCCTTCATGTCATCCCGCGACCTATGGGGGATTGATCAGATTGGTGCGTTTGTAGAACACGGCATCTGCTCCCTCAAGATTGAGGGACGCATGAAGTCGTCATTCTATGGGGCGATCGCCTCCCGAGTCTATCGTCGCCTGATTGATGCCCACGCGAACGGGCTCCTTGATGCCGCATTGCTCGATTGGGCTGCTGCTGAACTGCGTTCTGTTCCCCATCGCGATTATTTCACCGGCTCCCTGGCTACTCCGGCAGGCCCTGATTCGGTTTTCAGCCAGGCCGCCGGGATTAACATCGGCACCCATCAATACCTGGGGATGGTGATGGAAACCACCGGCGATGCCATTGTGGTTCATCTGGTGGAGCCTTTAGCTTTAGATGATGAAATAGAAATTGTTCCCCCCCAGGGTGACCCTGTACGCTGGCGCGTCTCACAGATGCAATCGGTCATTGGGGAGCCCCAGAGTCGAGCCCGACAGGAAAGCATCGTGCGTTTCCCGAAAGACAAGATTCCCGGAGGAGGAGTGGCGATCGCCCCCTTCCAGGTCATCCGCCAAGCCATTCCCGCAGAAGCTCGAACAGAGGTTGGGGCGATCGCCTAGGACTTACCTATTCTTGTTGTGTGGGGCGTGCTTCGCACACCATAGACAACAAGAATAGGTAAGTCCTGCAACAATAAACCTTGCCGAAGGATTCTAAGGTCGGCACACCTCAGCTCCCGCACAGGGTTTTCCAAACGGGCGATTATTACCACTTGCCCCAAAACAAGCCGTCCCCTCATCCCAACCCGTTACCGTCATGGTTTCCGGGTCAAACTCCACGGAGATCGGATAGCAGTCAGGGTCATCATTGGTCCAGTCAAAGGAGAGTAAACTCACCCCCGACACAGGCCGCCCTAACTCCTGGCGAATGGCATCATCGGCATAGGTATCCGGTCTGCGCCCCAATAACTCAATGACATCGTCATAGGTCATCCCAATCTGTAACAGAGCTGCCTTTTTCGAGAGGTCAGAGGCGTCTTCGGGCGATTGCTCCTCCTTGGGCGATGCTGCAACAAACCCACTATTACGCCGCGCGTAAGCCAGATTCTTCTCGTACTCCTCGGCTTTCTGCTGCGCCGTTGCATATTTCTCGTTGTTGAGTGGAACATTCTGCATGGAGGCGATCGCCCCCTCCCAAAGCTCCACAACCTGAGTCCACTGCTCGGGTGTGGTGGCCGCTTGCGTCTGTTGAGCGGCCTGCATGGCCTGATTCACTCCATCCCGGAAATGATCGACCTCGGGTGGCATAGCAATCTTAGCGTTGACTTGAGGCGGCTGCTTGGGAGCTGTTGCTACCTGAAAAGCCCAGGATAGGCCCACAGCCAACATGAAACCCAGAAAAGCAAGACTAATGTAGATGGCGATCGCACGAAAAGTGGGGCGGAAGGTGGCCATAGTTCGGCAGGGAATACGTCTTTCTGATTTCCCATGCCTGACATAGGGTGATCAGGAATAATCGCCATCGGATACGAATTCTTTCGAGAAACCTTCTGCATGAATTAGTTTTTGAGGGCGTGAATTGTTGCGCGGCTTCGCCGCGCAACAATTCACGCAGGAAGGCTAAGAAATGCAACCTTGCTCACGCGATACTGGAACTAGGACGTGCTTTCAAGCTGCCTGGAAGGGTGATTTTTTCGTGCACTTGGCATTCAAAAACACCCTTAAACAGTCTCTCGACCCTCAGCCGCCTCTGCGATGCAATTCAACACCTTTGCCGCCTCGAATGCTGACCTGGAGCGCAGCGTTGCCGCCCCTAACCTGAAGGAAGTGCTGATCGAACCACAGTTGCTGGCTCGTCAGGGAACCCTATCAGAAACGGATTCTCAGGCACTTGCCCAGGACGCGCAGCAACGAGGCCTGCGCCCCGTCCTGGTGTGGGATGCCTTGATGCCTGAGCGTATGTGGAAGGCCGTGGGCGATCGCCTCAAAACCTGGGATTTGTCAGCCTTTGCCGCCATCCGTGTGAACGACCTGGGAGCTGCTGCCTGGGTGCAGGAACACGCACCCCACATGCCCCTGCACCTGATCGTGGAAACAGGCAATCATAACCTGTCAGCTTTGCAGGGATGGTGCGAACTACTGGGTTCTTCCTTAGAACGGCTCGTGCTCTCTATCGAACTACCCGAAGACACTCTGGCTCACTACTGCCGCACGCTACCCGTTGCCTGCGAAGTGCTGGGAGCCGGACCCATTTTATTGTTCTACTCACCGCGATCGCTCCTCACAAACCCGCTTCACGCTGAGGAAGACGCCCCTTACCTCGCCACTACCGTCGCCTTCGAGGAAAGCCCCGATCGCCCCTTCCCCACCCTTGAAACCGCACACGGCACCCTCATGTTCCTCGACAAGGATCAGTTCATCCTGGATCGGCTGACGACGTTGCAAGAGGCGGGGATGCATACCATTCGGCTCGACTTGCGCTCCCTACAACCCAGTGGCGATGCGGCGCTTCACGTAGATCAGATTTGCCAGCAACTTGTTACGGATCCGGCTGCTCTGCGTCAGCACTGGCCTCGCCCAACCCGTGCTCCCTTTTTCAATGCCAATCGCACCACAGCCCTGATTCCCCGCATGAAAACCCGGCGGCTCGATCCCTGGCGGCCCCAGGCATTGGCCGAGGCGATCGCCAGTGAAAAAAATAAATTTCTCGTTTTTCGGGTTCTCCACCCCTTCCCCTTCAGCACCTCCCTGAAACTCATTTCTCCTACTGGAGACCCCCTTCCCCTGCCCGACCACTTCCGCACTTTAGATGGTCAAGCCCTTGAAACAGCCCAGGCCGATCAACTTTTGATTGCAGATTGGGTCAAACGTGGTGTTCCTGGTTCCTTGTTGGTGGCATCCGATGGCTGATTATTCTGATGATTGGTTTCACCCTGAGCTGTATCTGAACCCGGCTCAAGACACGCTGTTTGATAAGGAGCCCTGGCCCAAACCCTTTGTGTTTAACGAAGAGGTGGCCCGTATTTTTGACAATATGGTGTCACGCTCGGTACCCCTATACCGGGAGGTCATGGCCTGCGCGGTACATTGGGCACGGGCTTATTACCAACCCGGTACGCGCATTATTGACGTGGGCTGTTCAACGGGGACGTTTCTGGAGTTATTGGGACGATTTCTCCAAGAATCGGCAACGCTGGTCGGCATTGATAATTCTCAACCAATGTTAGATAAGGCTCGGGAGAAGCTGGCAAACCTACCCGAGCGGCATCAGGTGGAATGGGTGTGCGATCGCGCTGAAAACGCCTCTTTCCACAACAGCAGCGTGGTCGTGCTCAACTACACCCTGCAATTTCTTCCCATTTCTCAGCGCCAGCGAGTCGTACAGACCGTTTACGATGGTCTCGTTCCGGGCGGCTTAATGTTCTTGAGTGAAAAGGTCAAATCCCCTTATCCTCGTTTTCAGGAAACGATGACCCATCATTACGAAGCCTTCAAAGCCCGCAATGGCTACGCCCACAACGAAATTGAGCGAAAAAAAGAAGCGTTGGAACAAGTCCTCATTCCCCTGACAGAAGCTCAACAAGTTGAGATGCTCCATAATGCAGGCTTTGGGCAAATTGATACCCTGATTAAGTTACACAATTTTGTGACGATCGTTGCTTTGAAATCTGGCCCCAACTAAGGCCGAAAATCGAACTTCCCATTTAGAGGTTTATGCATGGAACGTGATGCGATCGCCTTCTCGGCCCCTGATTACCTGGAGGATTTTGATGCTCAGGTAGAGCGAGCGGCGATTTTGGGAGTAAGGGGCGATCGAACCTCTCGCATCTGGGAAGAACGCGTTGAACCCTACTGGGAAGCCGTAAAGTCTGTCCGGGACATTACAACTGATTGGTACGATGTTTCGGGGCCAGTGGTGAAGGTAGGCCGAGCTAGCGACCTGAGCGAGGAGCAAGCTCAACGCTGGATGCAAACGCTCAAAACCTTTTGCCCCTGGAAGAAGGGGCCGTTTGACTTGTTTGGTGTAGACATCGATGCAGAGTGGCGATCAGATTGGAAATGGGAACGTATTTTGCCGCATATCCAGCCCTTAGAGGGCCGCACGGTGGCGGACATTGGCTGTCACAACGGCTATTTCATGTTTCGCATGGCGCACCAGAACCCTGCCCGCGTTATTGGGTTTGAACCAGTCGCCAAACACTTTTGGAATTTCCAACTGATTCAAAACCTGATCCGTCATCCTGCCCTCACATTTGAACTGCTAGGCGTGGAGCACATGCACCTCTACCCCAGCTTCTTCGACACCATTTTCTGCCTGGGCATTCTCTACCATCATGCCGATCCCGTCGGTCTGCTGCTCAAGTTGCGAGAAGCTCTTGCGCCTGGCGGCGAAATTATTATTGATTGTCAGGGCATCCCTGGCGAGGAGCCGGTTGCCCTAACTCCCCGCAAACGCTACGCCCAGGCCCGAGGCATCTGGTTCCTCCCCACCCAATCCTGCCTGGAAAACTGGATGGCCCGCGCTGGTTTTTCTCAGATTCATTGCTTCTTTGCTGAACCACTTTCTACGGAGGAACAACGCCGTACCCCCTGGGCCGATCTCAGCAGCCTATCTGACTTCCTTGACCCAACCGATCCCGCCCGCACCTGCGAAGGCTACCCAGCCCCCTGGCGCTATTATGTGCGCGCTCAAAAGTAGATACCTGGGAGCCGCTAGAAATCAGCCTGACATTTCATGTAGAAGGTTGTAGCAATTTGCACACGTAACTGTCATTCACAAAAACATGGCACCACCGTGGCGTATCTCTATTGTGGGTACATCGGGAAGTGGAAAAAGTACCTTAGCGTCTGCCCTAGCCAGCCGTTTGCAACTACCGCATATCGAGCTTGATCAGCTCCATTGGTTGCCCAATTGGACACCCCGAGAGCTAGAAGATTTTCGTGCTCGGGTGGATACGGCGATCGCCGGAGAACAGTGGGTAATTGACGGCAACTACAGCAAAGTGCGCGATCGCATTTGGCCGCGGGCCAATCTCATCGTCTGGCTTGACTATCCCCGCTGGGTCGTGATGGGTCGCCTGCTAAAGCGTACAGCCCGCCGGGTACTAACTCGGCAAGAACTGTGGAATGGCAACCGGGAAAATTTACACACGGCTCTGTTGGATCGCGATGCTGTTCTTTTCTGGGCCTGGCGCACTCACAGCAAACATCGGCGCACCTATCCCGAACAACTAGCACGCCCTGAGTATGCGCATCTTTCGATTGTGCGCTTGCGATCGCCCCGCGAAACCGAACGCTGGCTCAAGTCCTTTGGCACAGATAGTTAAGGAGATTTCCAGTAATGAAATTACCCCCAGAATGTTGGTGCTTTGCCCGCTTCGCGGGCAAAGCACCAACATTCTGAGTAAATTCTTATGCAGAAACCTCCTAATACCGTTTTAATATGAAGCTGCGCCAAATAGGGCTTCGAGAAT
>NZ_JACJOO010000084.1 GCF_014695575.1 Leptolyngbya sp. FACHB-8
GAGGTTTCTGCATAAGAATTTACCCAGAATGTTGGTGCTTTGCCCGCGAAGCGGGCAAAGCACCAACATTCTGGGTAAATTCATTACTGGAAATCTCCTTAGTTTTTGGAATTACCATGCTCCTTTCCAACCGCGTAGGGTACGAGAGATAAATGCGGGATTCTGTCCTCCATCTATCTCTCGTACCTCATCCGATTAGAAATACTGTATCAGCTCTTTAGGGTCACTTGTATTTGGGTTGCTAACTGTTGGGCGCTATCAACAACGGCGAGCTTTGCCGTTTCAGCTTTCATAGCAGCCAATGCAGGCGTTCCAATCAGGTTCAAAACCAACTGCTGAAGCTGAGCCGCTGTTAAGTCCGATTGTTGAATAAGCTGAGCAGCGCCTGCCTGAGCAAAGACCCGAGCATTGTAAGTCTGATGGTCTTCAGCAGCGAAGGGATAGGGAATCAGGATGGAGGGGAGGTGGGCGATCGCCAACTCCGTCAATGTCCCTGCCCCCGACCGACTAATCGCTAAATCCGCCCGACGGAACAGAGCCGCCATATTATCGAAGAATGGCAAGGCTAAATATTGGGGATGGCTGTAGCTCTTTGCGTCGGGGTCGCTGTCTCCTGTCAGATGTACAATCCACAACCCTGCTTCGACCCAGACAGGTGCACACTCACGCACCAGGCGATTCACGGCAACTGCACCCTGGCTACCTCCCACAACGACTAGCAGGGGAACCTCAGGCGGAATGGGCAGCGTGAGGGGCGGCATTTCCTCAGGTGGGAGGAGAAAGGGCGATCGCACTGGCGTGCCCACCGTTACGGTTCGAGCGCGGGGCAGATAGGTTGCCGCATCCGCAAATCCCAAAGCCACCAATGAACATAGAGGGCTAAGTAGCCGCGTTACCTTTCCAGGCAGTGCGTTGGATTCATGCAGTATGGCAGGGAGGCCGAGCGATCGCGCCGCTAAAATCGCCGGAGCCGCAATATATCCTCCCGTCGTGAAGACCCCATTAAACTGCCCCTGCTGTAAGAGCCGTCGCACTTTCCAAACAGCACTCACCAGGCGAGCCACAGTCTTTAGCGTGCCCAGTCCAGGTTTTCCCTGAAACCCCTCCACTCGAATCGTATGAAGAGGATACTGCTCCGGTACCAGGCGAGTTTCTAAGCGATCGGGTACCCCGAGCCATTCAATATCGACCTTGGGAAGTTGCTCGGCGGTGGCGATCGCCGGGAACAAATGTCCTCCTGTACCACTAGCCGCAATTAAGAGTTTTGGAGATGCCATCGTTGTGCCAATTCCTTTTCGACGCCCCCGCCTGCCTAAAATCTATGGCAGTTTTCCGGTTCCGCGAGTACTCTAGTAGAGTTCAAATCATCATCGGCTCTCAGCCTACCATTGCCATGGTTCGATTGTTGCCTACTCCCCAGTCATTTCCCCGCTCCTCCGCAAAATTGTCGCGTGTTGGCTGGCAGAGAGGAATGTTGGCAGCGATCGCCCTATTTGGCAGCATTTTGGCAACGGATACAGCCACTCAGGCGCAGACAGAACCCGTTCCCGCAGAAATTCAAACCCTGATTACCAATATGGATCAGGCCGCCAGCCAGGAAGACCTGGATGGGGTGATGGATTACGTTAGCCGCGACTTTACCCATGCAGATGGGTTTACCTACGACACCCTTGAACAGGCCCTAACCACCTTCTGGGAGCGCTACGACAATCTTTCGTATACGACAACAGTTAATTCATGGGAGCGAGATGGAGATGCGGTGGTCGTTGAAACGACGACTCATATTACCGGGACGCAAACCCTTGGGCCTCGAAGTATGGCGCTAGATTCTACCCTAACCTCCCGTCAGCATTTCCAGAATGACAAGCTGGTGCAGCAGGAAACCCTCACCGAGGCAAACCGGGTCTCCTCCGGGCAAAATCCACCTGAGCTGACGGTAAACTTACCCCAACAGGTTGCCATTGGGCGCTCTTTTAACTTTGATGCAGTAGTTATGGAGCCCCTGGGCAATCGCCAGCTGCTGGGTGCAGCTTTGGAAGAACCCGTCAACGTCACCGCTTATCAAACCACCCCTGGCATCGATTTAGAACTTCTGACAGCGGGGGGGTTGTTCAAGGTAGGCCGGGCTCCTGCTCTGCCTGAGCAGCGGTGGGTTTCGGGGTTAATTATTCGGGAAGACGGGATTACGATGGAGACCCGCCGTGTGCAGTTTGGAGCGGATTAATTCACTCGCGTCCCGTAGAACGGTTGTGTTTTATAGGGGTGGTATGTTGTGAGGGTGCATAGCTTCCTCTAGCAACAAAAACAGCATCCCAAAAACTATTAACAAACGTCGGTTCGGGATAAGCCGACCCGCCCATTATTGCGTGCGCGACGCGCACGCAATAATGGGCTTTTTCGAGTGCCGCGCTTCGCGCGGCACTCGAAAAAGCCCTTAACCCGAATTGAGGTTAACAAGGTTGGCTTTTCATTGGCATCACGAGTGAAAAGCCAACCTCTTCAGCGTTTACTCGTAAAATTCTTGCAAAACCTAATCCGATCCCTCAGGAACTTAAATGATTGAATCGCCCAGCGTCCTTCCCTGAAGGCGATACAATTTGAGGGACGGCAACTCGTCGTGTCCTAACCGGTTTGGTGCTATGAATCTTCCCTTGAATCTTCCCCTTATTCCCCTTCTGCTATACGTTGGCTTGGGCGGAGCCTACCTGGTTGTGATTCCGGCCCTCATTTTCGCGTATCTCAATACTCGCTTTCACACGGCCGGTTCCTTTGAGCGGCTTATTGCCTACTTCTTCGTGTTCCTCTTCTTCCCTGGGTTGCTGCTGTTAGGCCCCCTGCTCAATAGCCGCCCTCAGAAGCGAACGCTCGCGTAGGGTTACCATTACAACATGCGACGGATTGATGTCATTGGCATCGGCTTTGGAATTTTTGTAGCAGGGGGTGTGTTGTACCTCCTGCTACAAGCTGTTGGGCTCGATAGCCTGAATGCCGGAATTTGGAGCCAGGTTTTACTGGTGATGGGGCTCGTGGGTTGGACGGCCACCTATTTATTTCGCGTGGTGACCCACAAGATGACCTATCATCAACAACTGAAGGATTACGAAGACGCGGTTCTGCAAAAGCGGCTGGATGAAATGACGCCCGAACAGTGGGCGCAGCTTCAGGCCGAGCTAGAGCAGGAAAAATTAGCCGCTGGGGATGGGAACGATAAGGATTAAACATGGTTGCGGTATCTGAACAAATGGCTGCCCTGCGGGATCGCGGGCAATGTGCGCTGATTCCCTTTATTACAGCGGGGGACCCGGATTTAGAAACGACTGCAAAGGCTCTGGAACTCCTCGATCGCAACGGAGCCGACATTATCGAGCTAGGAGTTCCTTATTCCGACCCTCTGGCAGATGGCCCTGTGATTCAGGCTGCAGCCACTCGCGCCCTCCAGAAGGGCACCCGGCTAGATGATGTACTGGCAATGGTAAAGACCGTCAGCCCAAATCTAAAAGCCCCAATTGTGCTGTTCATTTACTACAACCCCATTCTTAACCGTGGTATTGAGACCTTTTTGAAGGATGTAGTTGATGCTGGGGTGCGGGGTTTAGTGGTGCCCGACCTGCCCCTCGAAGAAATGGACGCCCTGCTGGTGCCGGCTTCAAAGATGGGCGTTGAGGTGGTTCTGCTGGTAGCACCGACGACACCTAAGGAGCGGTTAGAAGCGATCGCCCAGCGTTCCCAGGGCTTCATCTACCTGGTTAGCGTCACGGGCGTCACGGGCATTCGTACCAAGATCGAGTCTCGTGTTCAGGATTTGCTGCTAGATCTTCAAAAAGTTACGGATAAACCCATTGGTATTGGCTTTGGCATCTCTGAAGCTAGCCAGGCTCGACAAGTCGCTGATTGGGGAGCTGATGCAGTAATCGTCGGTAGTGCCTTCGTCAAGCGTTTAGCGGAAGGAGAACCTCATCAGGGCTTAGAAGCACTGGAAGGGTTTTGTCGGAGCTTGAAGGCGGCGATCGTAGACTAATTCTTTTGGGTTAAGGGCGTTTTCGAGTGCTGCGTTGCGTAACTCGAAAACGCCCTTAATTGTAGGCGCTTTACAGATACCCTAAAAAGCTGTGCCGCCCGCGTCGCGGACGGCACAGCTTTTGTTTATGGGAAAGCTTAGAAGCTTACCAGGCAAAGTAGAGCAAGAATCAAGCCAATACTGTAGAACCAGCCAACAACATTGATTTCAGACCAACCGCTGAGCTCAAGGTGGTGGTGTAGAGGGGCCATCTTGAAGAGACGCTTGCCGATCCCATTCTCATCCTTAGTGGCCTTGTAGTAACCAACCTGAAGGATAACCGAGAGGGTTTCTGCCAGGAAAATGGCACTCAGAATCAGCAGGACAAACAGGGATTGGGTCAGGATTGCAACTCCGGCTAAAGCACCGCCAAGGGCAAGGGAACCCAGATTTCCCATGAAAACTCGGGCGGGGTTGCGATTATGGGACACAAAGCCCAGATAAGCTCCGCCTAACCCAGCACAAAACACCATCAGGTCAGGATGATAAGGAGCAACGAGGGCCCCTAGGGCAAGGAGGGCGATCGCCCCCGTTCCACCCGCTAGACCATCCAGGCCATCGGTCAGGTTAGCAGCATTGCTCTCGGCTACCAGCGCAAACCAGGCAACTGGCCAGAACAAGAAACCCAGGGGCAGGATAAAGCCGAAAGGAAGCAGCACGTGGGTGACGTTGATGGGTTGCTGCCAGAACACCCAGAGGCAGAACAGCGCTCCAAACCCGATCTGGAGAAGCAGCTTTTGGCGAGGGGTAATACCCTTGTTAGAGCGACGGTTGAGAATCTGCCAGTCATCGATCCAGCCAATGAAGGCGTAGGCCAGGGTAACGAGGGATACGGCCAGAACATTTGTGTTGAAACCGGACAGGAGAAGGGCGATCGCCACGCCAACCGGAACAACGAAGACACCGCCCATGGTCGGAGTTCCCGCCTTTTGGAGGTGAGCTTGTGGCCCATCTTCTCGAATGATCTGCCCAGCTTTGAGAGCCCGAAGCACAGGAACAGCCCAACAGCCGGCTAACCAGGTTCCAACAGCCGCTAATAGAAACGGCAACGTTAAACTCTGGGGCTGCCAGGACACTCGACCCGCAAACCAGTCCAGACTGGACGCAAGGAGCGTCAGAATACCTGCAAGGCTCCAGAACAGGAACTTACCACTGATTAAGGTTAAACTTCGTGAGGAAAATTTTGCATCCACAACCGCTTACCACACTCCACACCACAATTTGAAACGGTCAAATCTCGTCAGCCACACCACAGTCGTAACCGGGGTTATACCCTTTTACTTCAAGCCAGCCTCACGTCTTCCCAAACATTACGACGAAATTGTTAATTTCGGGCAACATTTCCACACATTCTTTGGCAGAAATACCTATTTGGCAAGAGGGAGTTTCAGAAAAATGAGCATTCGACAATAAAAGATAAGGATGGACAATCTAAGAACTGCCCATCCTTACCCTCTACTTAATCATCGAGATCGAGCATATCGTCGTCGTCATCATCGAAATCACCGTCGTCTGCTCCCATCAAATCAGTAATTTCTTCTTCGTTGTCCATAATCAAGTTGTCGTTGGTGTCACGGGCCAACAATCGACCTGTACCTTCCAGCCAATCCAAGATAGAGGCGTCGTGCTGAAGCGGAATGGGTGAAGCGGCGTCTTTGCGAGACTGACCGCGCAGAGCAGGATTATGCATAGAATTGCTCGTCTGAAAAAGAACGTGAGTTAGGGTGAATTACCCGTGGGCGAGGAGTGAGTCTGAAACCAACTAAGCTTGAGATAGAAGCCGAAGGAATCAGAACGAAACCGTGAGACGAAACTGAGCGCTAAGGGTAGCGTAAATATTTCCAGTCTGTCAATAACTAGTCCCTACATATAGGGTTAGCCCGGTAGACTGTTAGAGCGATGCCCTCATACTTTACAGGTACCCAAGCAAAGGTTAACGTAAAACGTCGTTTTTGCTCACTTCCCATTGAATCAATCCTGACTTGAATCATTAGATTGAATCAACTTTATCTATCCTATAACGAGAGCATCGGGGGGATAATCCGGATGATTGGTAAAACAAGGTTGCTAGAGGCGATCGCCGGGAAAAATCGTGGCATCCTGGCCTCCAAACCAGATCAGCAGGCCATATTGGCGGCGGTCGCTCAATTAGAAGACCACAACCCTACCCCCCGGCCTCTGGAAGCTCCAGAAAAATTGGATGGGAACTGGCAATTACTCTATACCACTAGCCAAGAGTTGTTGGGGATCGATCGCTTTGCTTTGCTCAAGCTGGGGCAGATTTATCAAGTTGTTCGAACGCAGACCCAGGAAATCTTTAACATTGCTGAAGTTTATGGTTTGCCGTACTTAGAGGGGCTCGTCAGTGTGTCAGCAACCTTTGAACCCGTATCGGAGAAGCGAGTCGACGTGAAGTTTCGCCGGGGAATTTTGGGGTTGCAACGGCTGATGGGTTACCACTCTCCTGAGGCGTTAATTGAAAAGATTGATGCGGGCGATCGCTTCCTCCCGCTGGACTTTCCGATCAATAGCGACAACCAGCAGGGATGGCTGGAGGTAACCTACCTGGATGACGACCTGCGCGTCGGGCGTGGCAACGAGGGAAATGTTTTCGTGCTGCGTAAAGCGCCACGTTTGCAGTAACCCCAAGTCATCAGATTGCTGCATGAATTATTGCGCGGCGGAGCTGCGCAATAATTCACACCCTCAAAAAAGGATTCATGCTGTTAGTCGAGCCGCCCATCGACAGGTAAATCGACCCGAAAGCATGTTCTGCCATTGCCACTTGCTAAGCGAATGGTACCGCCCAGGCATTCAGTGAACTTTTTCACCAGAGTGAGACCCAGTCCTGTACCGCGCTTACTCCAGCGATCGCCCTGAATACCTCGGTAAAACGCCTGAAAAATCGTGTCATACTCCTCCGGTGGAATCTCCACGCCGGTATTGCAAATCATAAATCGAACCCAGGTTTCACCGTTCGACATGTCCAGAGAATTGACCTGAAGTGAAATAGTCTCATGAGGAGGCGTGTACTTACAGGCGTTGGTCAACAGTTCCCCCAAAATGCGATGCAGCACTTCAACATCGGTCATGAGGGGGGGAAGCGCTGGCGGCACAACCAACCGAAACTGTTGTGCTTGGGCCTCCATACGTTTTTCTAGAGACTCTAGCAAGGGAGTCAGGGCCGCCGGAAGCGAGATTTCGCTGCGTTCCAGAGAGTAAGCACCAGCATTTAACTGCTGAAGATCCAACAGATCTTTAATGAGATCGCCTTCCTGCTGGCATTGCTCCTCCAGAATGGAGAGATAGCGGAAGATGCGCTCGGTATTGGCTTCGGAGGAAAGGGTGCCGGGTTGCTCTAAAGCAATCCGTACCATACGGCTAGCCATATCAATGCTGGTGAGGGGCGTGCGTAGCTCGTGGGAGATGGTGCTGAGAAAGTCATCTTTAATCTGGTTGAGCCGTTGCAACTCTTTCATGTTGCTGAGCATATCGAGTTCAACCTGTTTGCGATCGCTGATATCCCGAATTTGAACCAGTTGCATCGTGCGATCGGCCACCTGGATCATCTTGATAGAAATTTGGCCCCAGAAGACACGCCCCCCGCAGGTCACATACTCAAACTCACCGCTCCAAAATCGTTTTTCTCGAATTTCCCGCATGAGTACAGCGACCTCTTCCAGCGAGACAGGATATTTGCAGAACCCAATCCCAGGCCGATGCAGGAGTTCGGCTTTCGAGGTCGCTTCGAACAGTTCGACAGCCCGCTGGTTGCAATCAAAAATGTCTGTGGTGTAAGAGTCAGCCAAAAATATGGCATCAGTAGATTCTTCAAAAAAGGCTTCTTTCAGGTCACGGTTACGGCTCAGCTCCAGGTTGACCTGCTCTCGCCAGTTAGTGATGTCCTCCACAGTAGAGACGAAAAACTGAATTTGCCCCTGCTCATCCCGAATGAGGGACGTATTCACGGCCACCCAAATCAAACGTCCATCTTTACGGATGTAGCGTTTTTCCATTTGGTAACCGTCACGAATTCCAGCAAAACACTCATCCAATAAAGGTTGCTGCTGTAGCAGATCCTCGGCAACGGTAATGTCTCGATAACTTAATTGATTCAGTTCGGCGGCAGAATAGCCCAGGATGTGCTGAAATGCCGGGTTTGTCATACCCAGGGTGTAATCTGGCGGAAACTCGATCGCCACCCCAACCAGCACCTTGGCGAAGATGGCACGAAAACGTTTCTCTTCGAGCTGAAGGGCCATTTCAGCGGCCTTGCGATCGCTCACGTCCAACAGCACCCCATCCCAAAACACATCTCCATTGGCTTCTCGTGTCGGTTGAGCTGTGCTTTGCAGCCACCGTTGCTGACCCGAGGGAGTTGTAATGGGCCACTCCCAGCACCAGGGTTGTAAGGTTTGAGCGGAGTCTGCGAGCGATCGCCGGAGAGCCTGCTGGTGCTTCGGCTCAACCATCTGCCATAACACATTCATGTCAGCTAACACCGTGTCCGCGTCCCATTCCCACAGGTTGCGGCAACCAGGGCTGACATAGAGCATGGCATCTGAGCTATCCGACCGTAGCAAGTAACGGAAAACCGCCCCTGGAACGTTATCTGTTAGCGTTTTCAGCCGTTCTTCAGCCTGTTTCAGCGCTGTGATGTTCGTCGTGGTGCCCACTAATCGATAAATGCGCCCAGTTTCATCCCATAGGGGTGCCAGGCTGGTTAGCCACCAAAAATCTCGATCCTGAAACGGCAAAAATTCTTCGTAGGTAATAGGGGTTGCAGCATCAATGCAGCGCTGGTAGTTCGCGCAAACAGCGGCAGCAATGTCTGGAGGAAGCAACTCCTGTGGAGCTTTTCCCCACATATCGGTATCCTTTAGCCCTGTTGTGCGTTCGTGAACTGGATTTAGGCCCAGGGAACGGAATTGGCCATCCGGCAGGATATCCACTACAAAAATGCCAAAACAGGCGTTTTCGTAGATGCTCCGCAAAAATTCCTCTCGTTCGTGGAGGGCAATTTCAACCTGTTTGCGATCGGTAATATCCAGGCTAATGCCGAAAATGCGGTGAGGTCGCCCCAGCCGGTCGGTGAGCATACGCCCCCGAGCGAGCATCCATTGCACGGATTGATCCGGCAACTGCACCCGATACTCTACTTCCAGGTCACTGCGACGATTGATGGCTGTGGCGATCGCCTGTTCAAATTGCGGCTGATCCTCCGGATGAATAGCTTGCGTGTACGTTGCCCACGACTGGCTCATCCAAAGGCCCTGATGGTGGGGTGTAAACAGGCAAACTTCATCGGTTTCCAGGTTGCGTTCCCAACAGGTCAGCTCGGCTGCTTCTACAATCATGCGAAAGCTAGTTTCGCTGCGCTGGAGAGCTTCAGTACGCTCAGCCACTTGCGCTTCTAAGCGGCGATTGTAATGGGCTAACAGTTCCTCGGCCCGACGCATCTCCGTCACATCGACAATGGTGACCCCAACCATCCGTTGCCCATCCGGTCGCTCAATGGGATAGTAGCTGGCCAGTAAAATCGTTTCCAGATGAGGCGTTTCAGGCCGAACCATGCGAACCTCGACGTTCAGCAATGGCTCACCTGTTTCGAGCACCTGATTGTAATAGGGCAACACCTGCTCCGCCAGGTAGGGAATTTGCCCGGCAACGGTTTTATCAACGTAATCGGCGGCAGACGCAAATCCTTGCAGATGGGCGAGAAAATCGTTGACTCGCACGTAACACAGGTGTTGATCCACCAAAGCCAATCCGACTGGTACCGTCTTGTAAAGGTATTCCAGTTCGTCGGCTTGCTGTCGCAGATCAGCCTGAACTTCAGGTCTCGGACTCCAGACTGCACATTGCATAAGAGTAGCGAGCGTTCGGGCCAAGTCCTCAGCAGAGACAGCGGCCGATTCAGACACTTCTTGTGCGGGATTAAGCGCAATCCCTCCCGCCTGACGGATAGCCTGTAAACCTGCCAGCCCATCACTCGTTGGGGAACCGAGTAGGAGCCCAAAGGTGCGATCGCCCCTCCATTGGGCTAGGGCGCTCAACCCAGCATTCAGGGGTTGGGCTTCTGGTTCCTCCAGAGCAATAACCCGTAGCTGTGAACCTTCTGCCTGGATGCGATGGTGTATGGGCACCACATACACCGTATGGGGCAACAAGGATGATTGATTGGTCAGGGGCATAACGCTCCAAGGCACCTGACCTTGCAACGTAGGTGTCAGGTCATCAGGTTGTGATGCCACTACCACCACCGTTGCAGATACTGTTGTGAAATGATTGAGAAAATCAACAAGCGCTGGCAAGCCATCTGAAGAGATACCAATCCCCACCAGTGACAACGGCTCTACGCTCAACGCAAGTGACATAGCTTTAGCAATTAGCAGTAGATAGCGGTGCAGAAGGAACGATCCACTACCAAACGAGAGCTTTCTATCCTAAACACAGCCAATAGTGTGCCCGCATTATATAGCGGTCAACAGCACTTCTCGCACGTGGTCATTGCTGAACTTCTCGTTGATAAAGATAACTATGGCAACAGCAATTATTTACGTAACCTGAGTTCGGGTTAAGTGTGTTTTCGAGTGCCGCGCGTTGCGCGGCACTCGAAAACACTCATTTTGGCGTGCGCTTTGCGCACGCCAAAATGAGCACTTCAGCTTATCCCGAACTGAGGTTACGTAATAGAAGTTGAGCTTTGAGAACCTGTTCGAAAATCATCCCCTTCCATAACTTTTCAAACAGTTTCATAACGAGCTGAAGTTATTGAGTGTTCCTATACAGCGCTTTTTAAGCGCTTAAAATCTAGTTGTTTTTGCGAAAGCCTTGCTCCGCAAGGCTTTCGCAAAAACAACCGTGGCTGATTCAAGCACAAAACGCTGTAGTTGAAACGGCTGTGGGTTATAGATAACGTCAGTTCGGGATAAGCCGAACCGCCCATTATTGCGTGCGCGACGCGCACGCAATAATGGGCTTTTTCGAGTGCCGCGCTTCGCGCGGCACTCGAAAAAGCCCTTAACTCGAACTAAGGTTAGATAGGACAACAGTTCCACAAGGGACTTTGAAGGTGCTGTTTTTAGCGGATAAATTGTGGCAAGAGGAACGCGCAACACTTATCTCACCACAACTAACCACACATTTAAACCAATACCTTCGCTATTTTTCTCAAGCCCTTGATTCTGGTATGCGACGTGTACACAAAGGACTTGAGAAAAATGGCGAACATGTGGTTAAACCACGACCAGAGCTGGGCCTGATTGGGAGAGTTAAACGTCTATCAGATAGGCTGATTAGCCCTAGAATTTCTTACAGACGCTGTAGCAAATTTAACCCGTGGGTATCAGTACCACAGCTATGCAGCAGCCCATAGCACTCAGCCAGGGTAAAGACTTCGCGAGTTTGCCGGGGGCTAGGGCACCAGGGGTTGGGATTGTTGTAGGCGTAATAGGTTTCAACCCCATCAATACCCAACTCTGTTGCAGCGGCGATGAGTTCAGCAGGGGAGTGGCGATAGCGAGCGGGATGGGCCAGGACAGCAAGGCCCCCAGCCGCATGGATGGCGTCGATAACATGACGGGCATCACCGCGATCGCCCCTCAACCCATACCCCTGAAGATAGGGAGCGATTTCCCCATGGTCGGGATCAATGGCATAACCTAAAACGTGGACCTCATCATGTAATAGCTGAGCATTAATCTCAACCCCACTCCACAAATGGGGAGCATTGGGAAGTTGTTGGCCCGACAGCCATGCCTGGGCGCGGCGAAACCCATCAACGGAGTGGTGATCAGTGATAGCCAGCCCTTGCAAACCGATGGACACAGCCTGTTGGATGAGCAGCTCAGGAGTGAGCCTACCATCAGAACAAACCGTGTGCATGTGAAAGTTGTAGACGCGGGGGCAACGTTCTGGGGTCATCGCTTCGAAGACCCGCCTGAGTGCCGCCGTGTCCTGAGACGCGGGAACCGGACTAATTTCTTGAGCGAGAGGAGAACCCATACGGTAGCTCAGTGTTCATTTATATTCCTGCATTCTAGCGAGCCAATTCAGCATTGCCGACTGGCAAATGTACCTGCCGCCTATACCCCTTCCTGAGCTAATGAGGCACCAGAGGGTGCATAGGTGCTTCACAACTACACCCCTCCTCAATGAAGCAAGCTCTAGGATGCGCGGGCTATTGTCCAGGCATCAGAAACAATCATCCAATCTTCCTGGGTATGGATGGCGAGCGCGCGAACCGTGGAGTCATGGGTGGCGATGTCGATGTCCTGAGGCGATCGCACATTTTTCTCCGGATCGATCTTCAAACCCAAGAACTCAAATCCCTGGCAGGCCCCCGCTCGAATGTCAGGCGCATTTTCTCCAATCCCGGCGGTAAATACGATGGCATCCAAACCTCCCAATCCCGGCAATAGGGAACCAATGCTCTGACGCAAGCGATGCAAATAGACGTCCAGGGCGAGTTGAGCCTGGGCGTTTCCCTGGGCGATCGCCTCCGTTACCTGCCGCATGTCGTTGGACACTCCTGACACTCCCAGCACTCCCGATTCTTTATTCAGCAGGCGATCCAACTTGTCAGCGTCGAATCCCTCCTCCCGGAGCAGGTGAATCAAAATGCCGGGATCAATGGAACCAGAGCGGCTCCCCATCATCAACCCTTCCAACGGAGTAAACCCCATAGTGGTGTCAATACACTCACCATCTCGCACGGCTGATAGCGATGCCCCATTACCCAGGTGACAAATGATGAGCCGTAGCGGCATTGGATGCCCCAGCAACTCGGCAGCCCGTGCAGCACAGTACCGATGACTGGTGCCATGAAAGCCATAGCGGCGAATTCCCGCCTCGTACCAGTGATAGGGAATCGGATAGACCGTTGCGAATTGGGGCAATGTGGCATGAAAAGCGGTGTCAAATACAGCGACCTGAGGAATGTTTCCCAGAATTTTTTCGGTGAATTCAATCCCTTCCAAATTGGCCGGATTATGCACTGGGGCGTAATGGGAAAAGCGGGCGATCGCCTCCTTCACCTCGGGCGTAATCCGCACACTGGCCTGATACTCGGCCCCACCGTGAACTACTCGGTGCCCCACTATATCAATATCGTAGGGTTTTTCAATAACCTGGGTTTCACCTGACCATAGGGTTTCCAGGAAGCGAGCCATAACCGCTTCCCGAGGCTGATTCGGCATCGTTTCCTGAACCTGAGTACCTTGATGATTGTCGACCTTGATTTCGGCCTGACCAGCCTGATGCGTCCAATCGATGCTGGCAACCCACAACGGGACGGGGGGAGAACTGGGGAGGCGATCGCCCAGAAGTTCATACAGCGTACTTTTCTGGCTGCTCGATCCAGCATTCATCACCAAAATTTTCATAGCATCTCCGCGAAGGGGCAATAGACACGGAATTGCTTTCAGTGTGACGAAAAGACTGGGAAGAGGCAAAGGGGCGTTACTCACAGCTTTCCACCGAACGCTTCGCGCCACCCAGACGTTCGCCGTCTAATCGACCTTCACCAAAGCAGCAGGTTCAGATACCGAATTAACAGGCGGTTGCAGAGTATCCAGAATTTCCAGGATCTCCCGTTCAAAGGTGACCTGGGCGCGGTTGGTTTTGCCGCCCAGGTAGAGGCGATCGCCCTCCTGCAAAGCCCATACCTGACTATGGGACACATAACTCATGACCACGCTGAGCATCAGCAGACCAAAGCCC
This sequence comes from Leptolyngbya sp. FACHB-8, assembly GCF_014695575.1. GTDB lineage: Bacteria > Cyanobacteriota > Cyanobacteriia > Elainellales > Elainellaceae > Vacuolonema. Next base: position 13,781 of record NZ_JACJOO010000084.1, read on the forward strand.
AGATATACAACCGGAATACCTGGATCTGCCTTAATCTGTAAGCCCGTGCTGCCAATAACTTCATCAATTCCCAGCTGCACTCCATTAATCTCAGCGGATTGGCCTTCGCGAATCGTAGCCGCCAGGTTGCCTTCCTGGTCGTACACCAACACTGTTCCTTTCAAATCCCGCGCCAGTATGGATACGCCCTGGCTCATATCAGGCTTCGTCGGGATCCAGGCACCCCAGAGGCGACCCTGATTGCCGGAGAGGAGTTGCGCCATGGGCAAGTCGAATACAGGGCTGTTATTGAAGTGAAAGCGAATACCAGCAACACCCCAATCAGCCTGGTACAGGGTAACGCCCTTATGCCGTAGGGGCTCGTTCACGTGAATCGTTTTGCGATCGATTTCGTTGCCGTCGTTATCCAATACAGACAAATCGGAGTAGAACTGGTCGATCGCCCCCTCAGGGGAGTAATCAATCCAAAAGCGGTTCACATGTACAGACCAATCTTTCGGGATTTGACCCGCGGCCCATGGTCCCGCATCGTAAATGTTTTGAATCCGAAAGGTTTGACCGCTGGGCACAATTTCTTGGGCAAAAAATCCGGTCATGGAACCCAGAATCGAGCCTGCCAGCACAATGAGCATACTGGCGTGGACGATGATCGGACCGATGCGCCCGGCAATACCACGACGCGCGTACAGGCTCTGTCCTTCCTGAAACACCTTATAGCGTCGCTTTTGCAGCAATCGTGTCAGGTGGTCCATATCATTAGTGTCAACGTCTGCACTCAAGGCCAGCTTTTCAAACTGCCGGGGCTGTGTGTAGTAGCTCCACTTCCGGGCTGCCTTGAGAGTGGGAATCTGCCGCGAGAAGGTACAGGCGGTAAGGCTGGAGCCAAACAGAATCAGCAAGGCCAGGAACCACCAGGTGCGGTAGACGTGATCTAAGCCCAGGGTGAGCAATACTTTCCAACTGAGAAAACCAAACAGTGCCGGGTCTTCAGGATAGTTGGCCTGGTAGAACTCCAGGGTTTCGCCCTGCTCGATGATGGTGCCGCTGATGCTAAAGATCGCGATCGCCAACAGGAGCGCGATCGCCAACCGAAGATCCGCCAGCAAGGGCAGCAACTCCTGCCGAAAATACCGACGAAGGGTTGCAACAAACCCCAGATCCTGAGACGACACTGTTTCTTTTGCAGACATAAAATTTAGGACCAAGCCATGGGAGAGGACGAAATACCCCTTATCTACTCTACTACCAGGGCATTGCTCCCAACAACGCGTTGTCTCCGTTCATTTTGAGCCAAGAATATTATGGGCATCAGCATACTTTTCCAAAATCAACTATGTATTGATAAGCAGGCAGGCATAGTTGAATATAAAGCCCAAAACGTTGTGCGACTCACTTCGTGAATGGAATAATATTTTGAATTTTATATTGAATTGAGTTGAGCTGCTTTTCTTGCTTTTCTGATACGACAGACCCATTCAATTTCTATTTCACAAAATCATAGAAATCGCCCTGGACGCATCGCTCATCAGCGATCGCCAAGTTGGAAATTGCATTCAGGTTGAAGAAACACGATGCAATTGGAAGTTGGGCAGTGATCGCCGTAACAGAAATGGTATGCAATTATTACCCAATTACACCTTGATTCATCTTGCTAGTACGCTGCGGCGGAAATCCATCACCTATGTTTTTGTGTAGGGTGCTTCGCACCCTACACAAAAACATAGGTTGCGAACTTAGGCTGCAGCCTACTAGCTCCACATACAGCGCTTTTTAAGCACTTAAAATCTGGTTGTTTTTGTGAGAGCCACGCTCCACACGGCTCTCACAAAAACAACCGTGGCTAATTCAAGTACAAAGTGCTGTCAGTCTTGGCCTGAGTTTAGCCAGTTCTTTGAATAAATTAACTCCTTCAAATAGTTTCTGAGGAAAGCCATAATGGATTGCGTGAGCAAATGTATAGGATGCATTCATTTATGGCTAAACGGTTAATGATGACCTCGTTTACAACATGGAAACCGGAACAAACATCTAACTCTTCTGATGATTTGATGTTGGCAATGTTGGACAAGGGGATGGTATCACCAACCCAAGTGGTGCGGTTGTTACCTGTACATTTCGAGGAGGCTCCTCGACGGGCGATCGACTACTTCAATACCTTTCAACCGGATGGTGTGGTGTGCTTTGGGATGGCAGAAAAGCGCGATCGCCTCAATTTAGAGCGGCAGGCCGTTCGAGAAGACCATACCCGGCAAACTCGCTTGCCTCTGGAATCATGGTTGGAGGAACTCAGTTTTACCGATATTAGCGACGATGCTGGGAAGTTTGTCTGCAACCACCTTTATTACGAACTTTTGGATTATGTACAGCAGCACCATCCTGAGAAGTTCGTTTTGTTTATCCATGTGCCCGTGCTAACGGCAGAAAACAAGGCTGCAATTTTGCAAGACATTCAGGTGATAATGGGCCGATTACACGCAATTCCCGCTGGATCACCCCAGCCAATTGCGCCTGTTACTCCCCTTCTCCGATAAGCTCATGCTCTCTCTCCTTGCTGCCTTTATGGTCGCTCAGGCTGCTCCCTCGCCCCCTGAAATTGTGCAACCTCAAGATGTACGTCCCCTACCAGGGGCTCTGGACACAGTCCCTGTGTTCAATAGCAACAGCCCCGAGAAAATTGGTGGCGAAGGCATTTTGCTTTCAACCTTTCCACCCGAAGGTAAAGCCAATCCAGCGGCCCATCTCAATGTACCGTTCACAGGACGATTCGATGTGTTCGCCCATCACGTCTATGGAGCGTCGACACCTGAGGATTTGAGGAGCATGTACCTGGGCATCCTGGTCCACAATCCTGGGACGCAATCTGTACGGCTGAGTGTGTTGGAGGGGGCGAGTTATCTAAGCCAGCCTGATGCCCCGTTTATCACAACATTGCCTCCCCTTGTGGAAGACCCAACCGGGGATGTCTATGCTGGGCCAGGTAGCCGGGTGATGAGCGATATTCTCCGAGGGCGGCAACGGCTCGGCCTGCCTCCCGTGGTCGAAATTCCCCCAGGCGGTTACACACTGTTATTAAATGCCCCCATTCCCGTAGCAGGGTTAGAACCGCCACTGAATGGCCGTTCGACCTATATGCGATTACGGAACCCGGGAGAACCCGTTTATGTGGCAAGTCTAGCCATGTTTGCCCAACGCAACGCCGATGGTAGCGAACGAGCCCCAACCCTGGATGAGTGGCGATCGCTCCTCCAATCTGGCAATTTATCAGAACCGCGCGATCTCCCCCCTTCAGCCCTCGATGCTACCAGCAACTTCCGCTATGGTCGGGTGGCCGGAGTTTCCGTTGGTTCTCGCTGGCAGACAACCGTAACCGATACTTCAAACCAACAGTCCCTGACCATTCCAGCACGAGGTACAGTCTATTCCTATGGCCTCAGCACATTAGTTCGGGGCCGCCAGGGAACAGGACAGGTGCAAACCGCAGCCATGCGGGTGCGTTATCCTGACACGGCATATCAGGCTCACGGAAATTATGGCGTGGAGTATGATCTGACTCTGCCATTGCAGAACTCCACAAATGCAACCCAACGCGTTGCCGTCAGCTTGCAAACTCCCATTAAGGAGGATGTCTTGAGTCAGAATGGGCTGCGTTTTTTTGAAACGTTGCCGACCCAAACCTTCTTCCGGGGCAGTGTGCAAGTTAATTACCGAGATGAGCAGGGAGCCTTTCAGGAGCGCTACTTCCATTTAGTGCAGCGGCGAGGCGATCGCAGTGAACCGTTGGCTGTGCTGACAATTCCTCCCAACAACCGCCGTCCATTTCGCATCCGCTTCCTCTATCCACCGGATGCAACTCCCCCCCAAGTTCTAACGATCCAAACTTTAGAGGGAACGACTGCAGAATAGCCACTTGCAGCACTTTGAGGGATTGATGCGGTACGCTGCATGCTGCATCTGCATGAATTGTGGCGCGACTTCGCCCCACCACAATTCATGCAAGAAGTCTTTTACATGCACGACTACAGCAGCGTACAACCGCGTTCAGTAGGTAGTGTAGGGCGCGAAGTGTCCTACACTACCTACCGAATCAATGAGCAAAGTTCTATAGATTTAACCTCAGTTCGGGTTATGGGCTTTTTCGAGTGCCGCGCTTCGCGCGGCACTCGAAAAAGCCCATTATTGCGTGCGTGTCGAGCACGCAATAATGGGCGGTTCGGCTTATCCCGAACTGACGTTAGATTTAGATTAACCCTGGGATACAGGTTCCCTTTAGGGGCTTTGTCCTATGGTGATTCGGGAACCTTGCTTAATATTTATTCATGCTGCTGTTCCTGGGCGCTCTGATTCTGCTAATTGTTTTCGTTGATGTTCTGGTCACCACGTTAATTCTGGGGGGCGGTGGTCCTTTGACCAATCGCATTTTGGGTAAAATCTGGAGGTTTGTGCTCCGGATCCATCACTGGCATCCGAATCATCATCTGCTTTTTCTGATTAGTTGGCTGTTGCTCATTTTCACAGCCTGGCTCTGGTTTTCCCTGGCATTTCTGGGATGGTGCCTCATTTTTAGCTCCTCCGATCAGGCACTGGTGAAAGCCTCTACGGGGGAATATGCCAACCTCTGGGAACGCATCTATTTCGTCCTCTACACCCTTTCAACCCTGGGCCTGGGGGACTTTGAGCCGAGCAATACCTTCTGGCAATTTGCAACAGCGATCGCCTCCATCAGTGGTTTCGCCTTACTCTCGCTGATCATCACCTACCTGTTGCCGGTTGTTTCTGCTGCAACCAATAAGCGGCAACTGGCCCTCTACATTTCATCTCTGGGCGGCACTCCCGAAGAAATTCTCACTCGTGCCTGGAATGGGAAAGATTTTGGACAGCTCAACCAGCACTTCATTAGTCTTACGTCACAAATTACCTTGCTGGGTGAGCAGCATGTGACCTACCCCATTCTGTATTACTTCCATAGTGCGGAGCGATCGCGCTCCTTCGCTCTCAGTCTGGTAGCTCTAGATGAGGCCCTGACACTGCTGAGCTATGGGGTTAGCACCAGCGTTCGCCCTGACCCTGCCAGCATTGGCCCCCTCCGCCGTGCCAATGCCTCCTTCCTTAAAACTCTCACCTCTGCTTATCTCAAGCCATCCAGGCATTGCCTTCCACCTCCTTCCCTGGAGGAGTTGCGGGCCTACGGCATCCCAACCGTCAGCCACCATAAATTTGAAGAAGCCCTCGAAATGCTAGAGCTACGGCGACGAGCCCTTCTCACACTGATCTGGGAGGACGGCTGGCCCTCGAATGCGGCGAAGCCTTTACACACCCTTAGCCGAGCCAACGATTTAGATGACGACTTCTCTATTAAAGAGGTGTTGCCGTAGAAACCTTCACGCTTAAAGCTGTGCTAGCTCAATCTTTATTTGCCTTCCCAATATTCTCTGGGTTAGGCTGAGACGAGAGACAGCTGAAGGGTATGGTCAATGCCATCAAAGAGTGAACTCCAGGATCTGCTCAAAGAAAAATACGGCATCAATAAGAATATTAGCCAGTCTCTAACAATAGAAGACTGTGAGCAAATTTTAGGCATTCTACAAAACCAGCCTAGCGCCACAAGACTGGTCGAATCGTTTATCTCTAAAAACTCAGATTTGAGCCAAAAGAATCGGAACTTTGGCGCATTACGAAGCCAAGCCGAGAAAAAGCTGGAAAAGCTTCAATTAGAGTATCAGGAACTAGAGAAGAATATTGCAGACTTAGAGCTAGCGAAGGAATCTTTAGGCGATCGCCGACAGCAACTTTTGCAAGACCATCAGTCTCTCGAATCTGAAATTAATGGCCTGATGGCCCAGAATCAGGAGCTTTCCTCAAAAGTCACATTTTTAAGCACTCAAAATAATGAGCTGGTAGAGGCAAATCTACAGCTCAAAAAAGATAATAAAGACTTGAAAAATGTAGTTGACCAAATTCGTCTGAAACTCGCCCAGGATATTAATCTGCTATTGCAATATGAGGACAGCGAGATTCGTAAGGCGATGATTCGGCTGTTCCGATGGACTTTGGGTTAGAAGCTGGCCCTATGAAACCTAAGCAAAGCAAAAAACGATCGTTTAGCGGCATGAGTTATCGCGATGTACAGCGATCTAACTCGAATCGCAAGAGTAAGCTGCCTAAACAACAGCAAAAATGGTTAAAGGAAAGTGGTTATCGAAATGTAGGCTGGGACAACATCATTCAGCTTTACCAGAAGATTAATGAGCTACTAGCAGAACCCGACTCTGATGAGCCGACCCTGGAGGAGCTGTTCCTAAAAGCTGATCAGATTGGCAATAAATATCAGACTCCTGAGGAAATTGAAGCATTTCAACAGCAGCTGTCTACAGAGGTTGAAGCGATCGCTGACACTATCGATCGCCAATTTCCTGACACCGAAATTGAGTCCATCGATTACGGCAAACAGGCCAAGCCCACTACAAGGCGAAAGCGTTCTTAATTGTCTTCCAATTACAGCCTCTCAGCAAAGCTATGGATTTGAACGACAAAAAGCTGGAAGATCTATTCAAGATAGCTGACAAAGTTGGCAAGCGACGCTATCACAAATTGACCCAACAAGACTTTGAGGATTATCGCCAATTTGACCGTTGGCGTTATGTAAATGGCGATAGCGAATGCGGCACAACACCTGAAAGCAAGCAATGGGTTAAGGACAACTCTGAGCGGCTGTGCCCCATCTGTGGTTATCGTTTTAGCGATCGCGATGGCCGCACCATTGACCACAAGTTGCCCCGTGCCCAATACCCCTGGCTCTCCCTAGAATTCAAAAACTTCTGGGTCATTTGCCGCATTTGCAACCAGGAAAAAGGCGAGATGCACTGGTACGAATATGAGCACTATATTTTTGTTCATCATCGCGATCGCTACGATGAAGTGCGATTTGCTCGTCCAACACAGTTGTTGCGATCGCTGAAGCAGGGCTGAGTTTGCCATCGAGCATGGAAGTAACCGTGGGTTACGTAGCGGCGATCGCTCTCCGCTGGTAGGTCAGCTTATGAACCACATCTACCCAATGCACCCCCTCCAGGTTAGGAAACACTAGATGGGCTGCTCCAACCCGTTCTTCAGGGCCAAGACCAACCACCCACATACCTGCTCGTAGAGCTGCTTCGACACCTGAGGCAGCATCTTCTACCACCAAGCAGTTAGCCGGATCAAGGCCAAGCTGAGTGGCTGCATACAGGAAAATATCGGGAGTGGGTTTAGACTGGGTAACGCAGGAACCATCGCCGATTACATCTAGAAATTCAGCAATGCCCAGTCGTTGGACCACGGCCCGCGCATTCCGACTAGCTGACCCAAGTGCCATCCGAACCCCTGCTGCTCGTAGTTCTGTTAGCAAGGGCAGTACCCCCGGCAACACATGATCCAGCGTCATGTTCTGGCTTAACTCCAGGTAATAGCGATTCTTTCGCTCCATCATGGATTGGAAGGTTTCGTCCCCCACCTCTCGACCCTGTAGCACCAGGCGCAATGACTCGCCCCGCGTCAGCCCTCGCAGGGCTTCGTTGGCTTCCCGATCGAAGGGGATGCCCTCTTCGTCGGCTAGTTGCTTCCATGACAGGTAGTGAAATTCCAACGTATCCGTCAACACACCGTCGAGGTCAAAAATAACCGCCTGGATAGGGAAAGAAGGGGACTTAGTCATAGGGTTCGAGGTTTCCTTGAAGTGTCCCTAGTGTATATATCGAACTCGAGGATTTGCCCACGCCAATGGAGTCTGAAGAAGGTGCAACCCATGATTAGGTCACATGGGGCGGACGATAGGCTTTGCTCCAAGCGAATGCCCGCCAGCCTCCCAGATCTACCAGGGTCGTATACATGAAATGTTCGTAGGCTTGATCAATCTTATTCACGGTACAGATCAGAATAGCGCTAACGGATGAACTGAAAGATGATCCGTAAGGATGATCCGTGCGTGATTCATAGTCGTTCTAGTTAGTTTTCAGGATTTGCGAGCCGTATCCTTTAGTTTGATCAATAAAGGTGGCTTGATGTAATAGATACATTCACAATACTCTGGACAGTTTTTCTAAAGCCTTTGATTTTGCGTACGCTAAGGATACGCAAAATCAAAGGCTTTAGAAAAACTGTATCGGTCTGTTCCAAAACCTGATACCAAGCAAATATAAAGCGGCACAGGATGGGAGGTGTGGGACGCCGCACCATACTTCTCATTCTGTACCGCTTCATATAAAAACGGGATGACGTCGATTGCCAAGAGCGGTTAACTCGAACGCCCTCTGATATCTCCGTTCAGTAGCAATCCCCAAAGCCAGTTGTAAGGATGGACGAATTTTGCGGGTTGACCTGCCTGGACGATCGCCCGCCCTTCATTGGCCCACTGAAATATCGATCCCTCCAAGTTCACAGCTTGAGTAAATCCCGCCGCCCGCAACTGTTCCACCAGGCGGGCTGAGCGGTAACCGACAGAGCAGTAGACGACCAGAGGTGTATCCAGGGATAAATCCATAGCACGCACCGAATCCAGATTGGGTGTGTAATAGGCATGGGGCAGATGGCTGACGGCAAACTCCTCAGGACGACGAACATCCAGCAGAATAGGAGCAGGTTGTGTACCCGACTGGAGCCACGCTGCCAGGGATGTTGTCGAAATGGCAGGGGCGTTAGGAAATTTATTGTGGATCATCCGTTTCACGGATTTCCAGGCCTGGTGTCGGAGGAAGTGGAGGGGCGATCGCACCATACACGGTTTAATGCAGGTAGATTAGAACACTCATCATGGTTAATTTTGCCCTCCTGGATGCATTACTCAAAGCCTACGTAGACGGAGAAGGCCGCGTCAATTATGGCCGCTGGCAGCGAGAAGCTCAGACCGATTTACGGCAATGGTTAGCGTCAGTACAGCCCATTTCCCTATCTGACCTTTCTGCCGATACCCAACTGGCTTTGCTGATCAACCTTTACAACGCGCTGGTGATTGAACAAGTGTTGATGCGCTATCCAACTAATTCAATCCTGCCCAAGTTCCTGGGAGTACCGAATTGGTTAGCATTTTTGCGATTTTTTGAGCGATCGCGCTTCTCCCTCAACAACCAATCGTTGAGCCTCAACAAGATTGAACATGGCATTCTGCGGCAACACTTTACCGAACCGCGCATCCACTTTGCCCTGGTATGCGCGGCGGTCGGCTGCCCGCTCTTGCGTAGCGGCGCATACTGGGCTGACCGGGTGCAAGAGCAACTGGAGGAGGATGCTCAGCGGTTCATCCACAATCCTGCCAAAGTGCGCTACGATGCCGATTCTCGAACGCTCTATTGCAGCAAAATTCTCAAGTGGTATGGCAAGGATTTCCTGAAGGTGGCTCCGTCTATCCCGGCTTATATTCAGCGCTATCTTTCGGGTGTAGAGATTCCTGAAACGGCGACAGTGCGCTATTTGCCGTACGATTGGAGCCTGAATCAGCGAACCTCATCGTAGAATCGCTTCAAGGTTTTAGCCGGCACTCCAAATCCCCACAAGAAGCCAATCATGGCATAGATGAAATTCGCCTTAAGTGGCCCCCAATAGGCAACCCGGCGATCGCTCGACTGCACCACTCGATTCAACTGCTGTATGGGTCCCAGACGGCACAATTTGAGGCATAAATCGGCCTCTTCCAGAATGGGCATTTCTGTATCAAACCCACCACAGGCCAGAAAATCCTCTCGCCGACAAAACATTACCTGATCGCCAAATAAAAGCCGCAGACCGTTGCGAAAGAACAGATGGGGACGAAATAACAGAGGAGCGTAGTAGGTTTTTAAGCTGTTATGCAGCGTGATACCCCAACGCGTGACATGGGTACCCGCCATGATGGAGATGAAACCTCCGCAGGCGATCGCCCCCTCCGCCAGAGCCTTATCCACCAGCACCACCAAATCATCTGGCACCAGGGTATCGGCATGGACAAAGCAGAGAAAATCTCCGGTGGCGTGGGTTGCCCCCAAGTTCATCTGAGTGGAGCGTTGGGCTCGATTCGAGTGCAGAACTGTAGCGGAGAATTGGGCGGCGATCGCTACGGTTTCATCATCACTCCCCCCATCCACTACCAGGATTTCCTGCGGCGGTGGTTGCAGAATGCTCAAGCACCGCAGCGTCCGTTCCAGGCAGCGCGCCTCATTCAATGTGGGGATAATGATTGAAACACCCATCGTTTCTCCTCGTCCCATTTACAATGCCGCGAACTCAAATTACCCGTAACGATCTAAGCTTCTACGATACGCAGGCTGCCCATTGGTGGGATGAAACCGCCAAAATTTACCCTCTCCGTCGTCTCAACCCCCTGAGATTCCAATATTTTGATCGCTTCGTCCCCAACTGGAATGGCTTGCACGTGCTGGACGTAGGCTGCGGAGGCGGTTATACCTGCGAGTTTTTAGCTCATCGGGGCGCTAAGGTTTGGGGCATTGATCAATCCGCCGCATGTATTCAGGCAGCCCAGGCCCACGCAGATCAGGAGCGTTTGCCGATTGCCTATCAGCATGGTGTTGGGGAACAACTGCCGTGGGGCGATCGCACCTTCGACATCGTCACCTGTGTCGATGTGCTGGAACATGTAGACAGCCCCACCAGCACACTGGCAGAGATCCGTCGTGTCCTTAAACCGGGCGGACTGTTCTGTTTTGACACCCTCAATCGTACCTGGCAGTCTCGCCTGGTGATGATCTGGCTTTTGGAGGATTTATTGAAAGAAATTCCTCAAGGAATTCATGATTGGAAGAAGTTCATCACCCCAGAAGAACTGACCCAGTTGTTGCAACAACAAGCTTTTTCAAGCATCTCTTTCAACGGTTTTAACCTGTTTGGCAGTAATCCCCTGGAATACTTCACCACCCTCCGTCACTACTGGAAAACTGGCAATTTTCGCATTCGCTTTGATGACGATACGTCAGTTATGTATATCGGCACCGCAAAGGTTTAACCCCTTAGGGGTTTCTGCATAAGAATTTACCCAGGATGTTGTGCGTTGCCCGCTAAGCGGGCAACGCACAACATCCTGGGAGGTAATTTCATTGCTGGAAATCTCCTAAAGTTTGCTCACGTTTGAAGGCGGGGGATGCTTCACACCCTACCTTCAATACAGGTGAAGTGCTGCCGTGCAGCACTAGAGATATGAAGTCAGCACTAATCCTCCAACCACACACCATCCTCAATCCAAATATTTGCTATGCCTTCAGCCTAAAGAGGCACTTCACCCCTCTTAGAAAAGCCAAGATAATCAACAGTAAGAGGATTGCAGAAATCATAAATCCGATGGAATTTAGATGGCATCCTCCGCTATCTAACCTGGGTTAAACTGCTATGAAAACACTGCGCCTATCATCTGGACAAGACATCCCCGTGCTAGGCATGGGAACCTGGCGCATGGGTGAAAACCAGAAACAGCGATCATCCGAAGCCGATGCCCTTCGCTATGGCCTAGATCACGGCCTTACCCTGATCGACACCGCAGAAATGTATGGGGAAGGGGGAGCCGAAGAAGTGATCGCAGAGGCGATCGCCCATCGCCGCTCCGAGGTCTTCCTGGTGAGCAAGGTTTATCCCCATAATGCTTCGCGCAAGGGAGCGATCGCCGCCTGCGAGCGTAGTCTCAAACGCCTCAAAACTGACTATCTAGATCTCTACCTTCTCCACTGGCGTGGCTCCGTACCCCTGATCGAGACCCTCGCGGCCTTTCAAGAACTTCAGCAAGCTGGCAAAATTCGCAGCTACGGGGTGAGTAACTTTGACACCGAGGATATGCAGGAAGCCTGGCGGTTATCAGGAGGGCAGGCGATCGCCACCAACCAGGTTCTCTATAATCTGATGCGCCGGGGCGGAGAATGGGATTTACTGCCCTGGTGTCGGCAGCACGGGGTTCCTATCATGGCCTACTCGCCCATTGAACAGGGGCGATTGCTACAGAAGCCCGCGTTGAAGGTGATCGCCGAGCAACGAGGAGTGAGTACGGCACAGGTAGCGATCGCCTGGCTCCTCCATCAACCTGATGTTATTGTCATTCCCAAAGCCAGCCGCATCAACCACATTGACGAGAACCTCGCCGCCCTTAACCTGACCCTCACCTCCGCAGAGCTAGAGTCATTGGAGGCAGCCTTTCCATCTCCAAAAGGCCCCACCCCCCTGGCTATGCTTTAAGCCTGGTGATGTGAGAGCAAAATACCGCACATCATCTCGCTATAGCCATTGAGGCTCTCATCACAGGATTTTCTTCCACCCTGAAAGCACAGGGAGAAAATTCCACTAGACGTGTTCTAAAACTAGTACGCTGAGGCGTAAATATATAGCCTATTTTTCTGTGGGGGTGCTTCGCACCCCCACAGAAAAATAGGTTACGGGCTTAGGCCGTAGCTTACTAGTTGAAAGGGTCATTTTTCGTGCGCTTCACACACAAAAATGGCCCATTTAACAGGCCCTAGGAAAGCAGATAGGTATGGGGGCAGTTCTTGCGAGACAAGGTTAACGTTGTGTACCCAAGAACATGCAAAATCAACCTTCTATGCAAGCTCTAAGGCGAGGAGAGAATTTCCCTAAAATCATTCCCCTTCAGACGTTTCATCCAGCACAATGGTGAGTGAGACAACCACTGCTGCCCTGCAACCCACCCCAATGAGCCTGACCCCCGAATCTGAGGGAACATCCGAAACAATTCATACGGCCGGCACTAGTCACACATCAACGATTACCCATCTATTTAACCGCCTGCAACCCGCCCCAGAGACGGTCGTGTTGCTGCTGGCTATTTTGATTGGCTCAGGGGCAGGAGCTGGGGTGGTATTGTTTCGTTTCCTCACCCAGGTTCTCCACTTTGTGATGTTGGGGGATATTTACGGCTACCTGTCGGCGTGGGGACACTGGACATTAGCCCTGATTCCCCTGTTGGGCGGCCTGATTGTAGGGCTGATGCGGTGGCGTTTACAGGATTTTGGCCCGGGCTTAACGGCCCTAATGGAAACCGTCAAAGAGGGACGGGAACTCGGCCCCCTTAAACCCATTAGCAAAATGTTGGCCGCTGCCATTTCTTTAGGAAGTGGCGCATCCCTTGGCCCAGAAGGCCCCAGCGTGGAAATTGGAGCGAATTTTAGCCTACTGATGGGCCAGGTTTTACAGGTATCCCGTGAACGTTTGCAGTTGCTTTTGGGGGCAGGAGCTGCCGCAGGCCTGGCTGCTGGCTTTAACGCCCCCATCGCTGGGGTGTTCTTTGCCCTGGAAGTCGTTTTAGGAACCACCTTCGCCACCTCAGCAGTGAGCGTTGTGTTACTGGCAGCCGTGGTGGCCGCGTGGATTGCGCAAATTGGTCTGGGATTTCAGCCAGCCTTTTCACTTCCGGCCTATGAAGTGCGGAGTTTGTTGGAACTTCCGCTATATCTGGGCCTGGGTCTTTCAGCCAGCCTTGTCTCCGTGATTTACAAGAAGTTGATGGGGTTCTCCCAACAATCCTTCCATGGACAAGTGGCGGGGCTGCAATGGTTGGCACGGATTCCTCAATCCTTACACCCAGTGATTGGAGGAATTGGGGTTGGGCTAGTTTCCCTGAATTTTCCTGAAATTCTAGGCCCGGGCTATGAAACGGTGGAGTCTATGTTGCAGGATGTGCAATTTTCCTTGCAACTGGTGCTGGCTTTGCTGGTAGTGAAGTTGTTCATGACAGCGCTTAGCTTTGGCAGTGGCTTTGTTGGTGGGGTATTTGCTCCAGCTCTGTTTCTGGGCGCATCCCTTGGTTCGGCCTACGCCAAGATGCTGGCGATCGCCTTCCCCGCGCTTCATCCCTATATGGCTTCCCCTCCTGCCTATGCCATGGTAGGCATGGCCGCTGTGCTGGCTGGCAGTGTCCGGGCACCGCTCACCTCCATCCTGCTCCTGTTTGAACTCACCCACGACTACCGTATTGTGTTGCCCTTAATGGCCGCGGTCGGCCTTAGCGTATGGCTGGTGGAACGGCTGCAACCCGCAGTCGTAATGGACTCGGACGGAGAACAACAGGGTACCTCATTGGACGTGCCCGCTGTCGATCATTCTCCCTCCCTGCGAGTTACCGAGGCCATGTACGAAATGCCTCTGATCTTGCCAGGGGATATATCTCTTCTAGAAGCCGGGCGATCGCTCCTCCATCACAGGAGCCGCTGTGCCCTGGTACTCGGCAACGAGCAACAACTGTCAGGCATCATTACCCTGCATGACATCAACCGTCTAGTTACTCGGCCAGCTGAAGAATTAGCAGAAACTGTTCTTCAGCAACCGCTTGAGCATCTCTGCACGACCGAGGTTGTTTACGCTTATAGTGATGAGTTATTGTCAGAGGCGATCGCCCGCATGGCGACCCGGGGTCTTCACCAACTCCCCGTTGTCAAACGAGAACACCCCGATGTGGTTGTGGGTCTACTGACTCAGGATGACATTAACCTGGCCCAAACCCTGGCTCGCACCCAGGAAGTTCTCCAACCCCACCTGAATTCACAACCTGAACTTGAAAAAGATTTGGCGCTGATCGCAGAATCCGATTAATTCTTTTTAGATTTGTGGCACAAGTTATAGCTATTTTCCCGGCAACGGTAGTGGCAGGACTTATGTATTTTTGCCAGGTGTGGGGCCTTTCACACATCCAACAAAAGTACATCAATCTTGAAAGGGTTGAAATGGCCATTTATTCGATTGACAACATTCTCTATCCATCTCTATGGAGATAGAGCATTACGCAGTGTAGTTAGGATAGTTTATTTTTGAAAAGCTTCGCGACTGAGGCTTCTCAAAAATAAACTTCCTGGTTGTGACTGCATAGTGCTATAAGAGAACATCGACATTGGATTAAATGGTTTATCGAGGATTACTTGGTATATATCAAACGAATGAATTACAACGATAAACCTCTGCCTTGAGACTGTTTTTCTATAGAGTTAGATGCAGTAGAAGCAAAATACTTAACAACAGGAAAAATACAACATAAAATCGAATTCTTGAATGAAAGAATTTCCTGTTGTGAGTCGTTGGGTTGTAACTGTAGCGTTTGCTGTAGTGGCGATCGCCCTCATCTAATAAACCACTCTCTCTAATACTGTTTCTATGGCTGAGTTCACCACACATTAATCGTGGTATTAAACAGTTAGATCCAGCAACCAAAGAAGAACACCAGGCTAAGCCTGGCGCTCTTCTTTGATACCAGCTAGTGCGAAACTGAAGATCCACACTTAAATATGATGATTATTGACTTACCCCACCTATATACAGCATTCAAGCCTATGAGGTACAAGTTATTTTTGTGAGAGCCTCGCTCCGCGAGGCTCTCACAAAAATAGCTGCATTTTATTCAAGCGCAAAGCGCTGTAGAAACTAAACCTTGACATTTTTATTAATAGAAATAAAAATAATAAGGTGTTTCCAGGAATAAGTTTTAAGGAAACTTTTTCTGCCGATTAGATGCAGCTACCCACTCTCTCAATTTTGAGAAATTTGAGGAACAAGATTATTCAAATTTCTGTCTTACCCTTACAAAGAAACTGAAAGGTTATTTTTGAATTCAAAAATCCCCACTTTTCAGAAATTTCTATAAACCCATCAGGAAAGTTTTCATCTTTTTAGCCAGTTTTCCTACAGTCCAGGAATTGATTACTTAACGGCCTAAAGGCTGATTCATTAACGCTTAGATAAGGGCAATCAGGAAACTTCACGCTTACCTCAAGAGGCAAGTTAAGTGAACTGAATGCCTTCGTAAACCGATGCTTTTGGTACCTTTTCATATAACAAAGAGGAGTAAAGAAACATGGCAGACCTGTATGTCTTTGGGGATAGTCTTTCGGATAATGGAAACTTGTTTGATGCGACCGGTAATCTTTTTCCCCCACCTCCTTATTTTGATGGTCGCCTTTCAAATGGCCTCCTTGCGGTTGAATACTTAGACACTCAACTACCAAATTACGAAATTACAGATAACAGCAATCTAGCTTTTTCAGGGGCAACAACCGGAAACTCTAATTCCCTGGATGATGACCTGAATGCAGACCTACCAGGCTTACGAGATCAAATTGATGCCTTTACAGCCTCCGTTGGTACGGGTGACGCAGATCCAACTGATCTGTATCTGGTGTGGGCGGGGCCAAATAATTTTTTAGATCCGCTCAGGGATGAAGCAGCCATCGATCCCGTTGCGCTCATTCGTCAGGGTGCTCTTGATCTCCGGGAGGCAGCAACCCGGTTGTACGACTTGGGAGCTCGGAATTTAGTATTACCCAACATGGTGAATCTGGGGCGTTTACCAGGCACCCGCCAAGTGAGTGCTGATGCCACTGCTGTTAGCCGAGCCTTTAATGCAGCTCTTGCCCTGGAACTTGACAACCTGAGCTTTGATGTTACGCAAGTCGATGTGTTTGCGACAGGAGAGGCGGTCGCCGCCAATCCCAGCAGCTATGGCTTCACCAACATTACGGATCCAGCCTTTCAGCCTCCAAGCCTGCCGGTTTCTAATGCCGATGAGTACTTTTTCTGGGATACCTTCCATCCTACAACCCGAGGCCATGAAGTCCTGGGAAATGCTATCTATCAAACTATCACCGGGGAAATTCCTCCCCTGTCCTTTAACCAAGTACGGGGTACGAATCGTGGAGAAACACTAAGAGGTACTGGTCGTAGAGATAACGTCGATGGCTTTGGTGGAAACGATATTTTGCGGGGACGCGGTCAGGGCGATCGCCTGGAAGGCTGGAATGGAAGCGACCAGATTTTCGGGGACCAGGGGAATGACATTCTTAGCGGGGGTGCTGGAATTGATTTCGTATTCGGCGGCGAGAACAACGACATTGCCTTCGGCGGCAATGATAACGACCGGATTTTAGGCCAGGCCGGTGCCGATATTTTAATTGGCGATCGCGGCAATGATTACATTCGCGGCGGTCTGGGCAATGATTACTTGCTGGGAGGGGAAGGAGACGATACGCTCCTGGGTGAAGATAATAATGACATCCTCAATGGTGGGGTGGGGAATGACTCACTCTCAGGTGGAGCAGGAGGCGATCGCCTGGATGGAGGGGCCGGAGCGGATGTTCTCAGAGGCGGCCTCGGCGCTGATCGATTTGTTGCCCGCCCGGATGGTGGCAAAGATATTATCCGAGACTTCATTCAGGGGCAAGATCGGCTGGATGTATCTAACTTTGGGTTCGACACCTTTGATGAATTGATCGATGAAGTTACCCTGGTTGGCACTACCATCGCCTTCAATACAACCGACTCGGTACGTTTGCTCGGTGTTAGTGCAACAAGCTTGACGGCCGCAGATTTTATCTTCGCTCCCACGGGCTGAGCCAACCATGCCAAAGTCGCCATTTTTTGCGTACAAAGCGGATGAAAGAACGTCTCTAGTGAGCAATTTGCAAGGATGTCAGAGTCAGTTCAAGCTCATCTTCTAAATGCTAGAGCACGCTTTAAAACTGTCTGAAGGGCTAGGTTTGTGTGTGCTTGACGGACGCAAATCTAATCTTTAAAACGGACTCTAGAACCCCGGTGGCCTTGAAAGTGCCGGGGTTCTGAGTTTTTTTAACTCAGCAACTGCGCAAGGTCCCAATTCACGGTAAAACAGAAAAGGACTGTCTTCAAATTTGTTTCACATTTAGGGATAACCCAATCGTCATCATGACTGAGTCCTCTCCCCCTGTGACCGAACAAACCGCTGTAAACTCTGAAGCCGACCGTAGCGCGAAAGCCCGGCAACTGTTGGGGATGAAGGGAGCCACCTCTGGCGATACCAACATCTGGAAAATTCGCCTGCAACTGATGAAGCCCATCACCTGGATTCCTCTCATCTGGGGTGTCCTTTGTGGGGCAGCTTCGTCTGGCCATTACACCTGGAACCTGGAAAACGTTCTTGTTGCAGCAGCCTGCATGCTCATGTCAGGCCCCTTGCTGGCTGGGTATACCCAAACCATCAACGATTTCTACGATCGCCACATCGACGCCATCAACGAACCCTATCGTCCCATTCCATCAGGCGCGATCAGCATTCCCCAGGTAGCCGTGCAAATCCTGGTCCTCCTTTTCGCCGGGATTGGCGTTGCCTATGCTCTGGATCAGTGGGCCGGTCACGAATTTCCTATTTTGACGGCTCTGGCTGTGGGCGGGTCGTTCCTTTCTTACATCTACTCCGCACCCCCTTTGAAGCTGAAGCAAAATGGTTGGTTGGGCAACTATGCCTTGGGAGCCAGCTACATTGCACTCCCCTGGTGGGCAGGCCATGCGCTCTTTGGGGAACTCAACTGGAAGATTGTCGTGCTCACCCTTTTCTACAGCTTGTCGGGGTTGGGGATTGCTGTCGTAAATGACTTCAAGAGTGTAGAGGGCGATCGCCAACTTGGTCTCAAGTCTCTACCCGTGATGTTTGGTATTGAGAAAGCAGCCTGGATTTGTGTGTTGATGATCGACATTTTCCAGGCTGGGGTAGCGGCCTATTTAATGAGCGTCGGGCAAAACCTGTACGCCACGATTCTGCTGCTGTTCATCGTGCCGCAAATCACCTTTCAGGATATGTATTTCCTGCGAAACCCGCTGGAAAATGACGTGAAATATCAAGCCAGTGCTCAGCCATTCCTCGTATTTGGCATGCTAGTAACCGGAATCGCGCTGGGACATGTCGGGGGTTAAAGCCAATCACTCGTTGAGAAGAGAGGGCGGGTACGTTGTACCTGCCCTCTCTTCTTTATCCTGAAGAACACGGGTTCGGAATACGCTGAAATGCCCATTTTGGCGAACACGAAGCCTAGTACGCTGTCGAGAAGTTTTTGAGGGGTCTAAGACCCCTCAAAAACTTCTCAAATTTCATGTTCAAGTCCGGGTTAACCCCACACTTGAACATTGACAGACCACTAGGCCAAACTAGACGTTTTCGAGGGGCACGCGTTGCGCAGCACTCAAAAACGCCCTTAACCTGTCAAAACCTGTAGCAACAGGGAATCAGGACGTTGCCATGATTCCCTGTTGCTACAGTCTACCTAGCAATAGCTATAACTGTGTTTGAGAAGGAATGTTATGCCTAAAATTCCTCTCTTATGTTTTATTTTATACTGGCATATATAGCGTTTACCTAAAATTTAGAAACAAAAGGAGCGAGCCGAAGTAAAATCGCTAGCCTCTCCTTTTATCTCAGCAGCAGGGATCGCCACAACAGACCCAAGCACAGATAGACATTAACTTTCGTAATCTATTCCTATCAGGAAACTTGCCTGTTTCGTCTTGTATCAGACTGGGTACTCTACCAAAAGAAGTGGAAGAGTTCTCTGCCTTAGTGGGCTTACCTTTGATGCAGATGAGTCCAAAACTTTATTTTTCTGGTGTAAAAACTTTTGCAATAATTTATGGTTTTTCCTGAAATGAATCCCCTAAGGTAAGGGTCGTAGCTTAATAACAGCGATTTCGTTAGTCCAATCGTGCCCCTTCACCTGCCCCTGTTTGTCCATAGGCCCAAATCATGACGGTTGTTTTACAGGTTGGAAATCGACAGGTTACTACCGAAGACATTATGCCCCTGCTGGCGGGTTATCGGATGCTGCCGCAACTCCTTCAGGAAGTGCTGGTAGACGAGGCGATCGCCCAGTGGGAGCAAGCTTTAGAAGAGCCTGCGTTTACCCAGGAAGAGGCTGGTGCCGCCCGCAACCAATTCCTGGCCCAGAATCAAATTAATAATGATGAAACTTATCAGGTGTGGCTGACGCGCCACAGCATGACTCCCCAGCAGCTAGAAGCACTGGCGATTCGCAATTTACGTATAGAAAAGTTTAAAGAAGCGACCTGGGGACCGAAACTGGAGTCCTATTTCCTAAATCGAAAAGCTAGCCTGGATCGAGTCATCTACTCACTCATCCGCACTCAAGACGTGGGGATCGCTCAGGAGCTTTATTTTCGGATTCAGGAAGGCGAACAGACTTTTGCAGAGCTGGCTCGCACCTATTCCCAGGGACCAGAAGCTCAAACCGACGGCCTGATTGGCCCGGTTGAACTGAGCGTGCCTCACCCGACCCTGGCCCAGATGCTCTCTGTGAGTCAACCTGGGCAGCTCTGGCCTCCTACCCGGATTGGGGAATGGATGGTTATTGTGCGGCTAGAGCGCTTTATTCCAGCACAGATGGATGACAACATGCGCCATCGCTTGCTGAACGAACTCTTTAGTACCTGGTTAGAGGAACAACTCGGCCATCTAACCGCTGCCCTGTCGGCAAATTCTGCCCGTCCTCAAGAAGCCCCTTCTGCCTTAACTGACGCATGACTTATACCCGAGATACCATCCAAGAATTCCTAACGACGGTCGCGCCATTTAACCAGCTTTCCGAAGCAGCGATCGCCCAATGCTCCCAGCAGTTCCGGATGCTGCGCTATCGGATGGGGCAAGCGATTGTGGTGCGCGATCGCTTACCCGGCCAGGTTACCATCCTCTACGAAGGCACCGCCCGCAGCCTGGGATATGACCCGCGGACCAAGCGCCCCGTTACCCTGAAGCTGATGCAGCCAGGGGATGTGTTGGGTTGGTTGGGCTTGATCCGGGGTATCCCTTGTGAGACGGCGATCGCCTCCGATGAAACCCTGTGCCTGGTGATTTCAGCCCAGGACTTTCTCAATCTTCTGAAGCAGCATCCAACCCTGGATCAAAACTTCCGTGGCCAGTGCGCTCAGCTTGAGCTGTTTGACTTGCTAGGCGAAGAGTTGAACCGTCAGGCCGATGGGACTGCCAACCTGAAGGAAATCACGGATGCCGCTCTGCCTCTAGCCACGGTGCAGACCCTTCCTCCCGGGCTGGTCGATGTCACACGGGTAGATCGGCGATACCTCTGGCTCGTCAGTAGCGGTACGATTGAGAACTTCCCCGTGGGCAGCCGCCTTTACATTAGCGATGCCCTGACATCGGTACAGGTCTCCGGAAACGAGCCGGCCCGACTAATCGGCGTCCCCCAATCCTTTCTGAACCCCTCTGCACCTAACCGTCCAACAGAGCCCATCTCCATTGCCGATGCCGAGGAGGATCTGGCCATTCCCGTAGATGCGACCGTGGAAGTGCCCTACGCTCCCGATCGCCCCGCTGAGTATGAGCCCGTTGGCTTCATTGAAGCCGACAAACTGCCCAAATACCCCTTTGTGCGGGGCCGAGGTGAACTGGATGGCGGCATGGCCTGCTTCCAGATGCTATGTGAGCACATGAACTTGCCCTTCCGGCGAGATGTCGTGCGTCGGGTATTGGCCGCTCAGCTCGACCGCTCCGAAATCCTATCGTTGGATGTGTGCGGAGCCGTTTCTGAGCTGATGGGACTGACGGCGCAGTTAATTATGATTCCGGCGCAGGCGATCGCCCGTGTCGAAGCCCCTGCGATGGTGCGCTGGCAAGATCAACTGGTGCTCCTTTACAGCGTTACCGAGAAGGAAATGGTGGTTGCCGTTCCCGATCGTGGCATCCGCAAGATGAAGCCGGCCGACTTCACCGACTCCTGGGGCGAACAGGGGGAAGTGCTCCTGCTAAAGACCACCAAGCAGTCTCCCCAAAAGCGGTTCAACCTGAAATGGTTCTTACCCTCCATTCAGAAACATAAGAAGGTGTTGGTCGAGGTATTGATCGCCTCCTTCTTTGTCCAACTGTTTGCTCTGGCTAACCCGTTGATGATTCAGGTGATCATCGACAAGGTAATCGTCCAAAACAGCATCGACACCCTGAACGTTTTAGGGATCTTCTTGCTGATACTGGCACTCTTCGAAGCCGTTCTCACAAGCCTGCGAACGTACCTATTTGTCGATACCACCAACCGCATCGACATGGCTCTGGGCTCGGAGATTATTGATCACCTGTTGCGTCTACCCCTGCGCTACTACGAGAAGCGCCCTGTGGGTGAACTGTCTACGCGTATCAACGAGCTGGAAAATATTCGGAGCTTTTTAACGGGGACAGCGCTTACCGTGGTGCTGGATGCCGTGTTCTCGGTCATCTATATTGCGGTCATGTTTGTCTATAGCTGGCTGCTGACACTGGTAGCGTTGGCAACTGTGCCGCTGTTCATTGGCTTAGCGGTAATTGCATCCCCCATCATTCGGAACCAGTTGCGGGTGAAAGCCGAGCGCAACGCTGAAACCCAGTCCTACCTGGTCGAGGTGGTCGGGGGTATTCAAACGGTAAAAGCCCAGAATATGGAACTACGGGCTCGCTGGCAGTGGCAACAGCGCTACGCTCGCTATGTCAGTGCAGGCTTTAAGACGGTGTTAACGTCTACCACCGCTGGATCGGCCAGTAACTTCCTGAACCAACTATCGGGTTTGCTGGTGCTTTGGGTGGGGGCCTACTTGGTGTTGAAGCAGGAACTCTCCCTGGGTCAGTTAATCGCCTTCCGAATCATTGCCGGTTATGTGACCAGCCCGCTGTTGCGTCTGGCTCAACTTTGGCAAAACTTCCAGGAAGTCGGCCTCTCCATTGAGCGTTTGAGCGACATCGTTGATTCTTCCCCTGAAGCGGATGAGAAGGATCGCCTGAACATTCCCATGCCTCCGATCAAAGGGACGGTTACTTACGAGAACCTATCCTTCCGCTTTAACCCCAGTGGGCCGCTGCAACTCAACAACATTAACCTGGAGTTTCCTCGGGGCGCGTTCGTCGGGATTGTGGGCCAGAGTGGTTCCGGTAAGAGTACCTTGATGAAGTTGTTGCCTCGACTCTACGACCCAGAAATGGGACGTATCCTGATCGATGGCTACGACATCAGTAAAGTAGAACTTTACTCCCTGCGTCAGCAAATCGGGATTGTCCCCCAGGACACCCTCTTGTTCGACGGCACCATTCAGGAAAACATTGCCCTGAACGCTCCAGATGCCTCCGCTGAAGAAATTATTGAGGCGGCGCAAGTGGCTGTAGCCCACGACTTCATCATGGGTCTACCCAATGGTTACAACACCCGGGTTGGGGAACGGGGTGCTTCCCTTTCGGGGGGACAGCGGCAACGGATCGCGATCGCCCGCACCGTTATGCAAAATCCCCGACTGCTGATCATGGACGAGGCCACTAGCGCCCTCGACTATGACTCCGAACGACGAGTGTGCCTTAACCTGGCTGATGCATTTAAAGGGCGTACGGTGTTCTTCATCACCCACCGACTCAGCACCATCCGCAACGCCGATCTGATTCTGATGATGGATAAAGGCTCCGTGGTCGAGATGGGTACCCACGACGAGCTTATGAAGATCAAAGGGCGTTACTACTGTCTGTTCCAGCAGCAGGAGTTGACCAGCTAGAATACACTGCCCCCATGTACTTATCAACATTGCCAGCTCAAGCGCGGTGGGACGGATAGCCGTACTGGAAAGCGGGAAAGGCGATCGCAATCCTCACTCCTCCACCGGGAACGCTGACTACACAATGCTAAGGAAAGATGAAGAGATAGCCAGTTGTCATGAGTCTAGTGAACCTACACGCTAGACTAATGACGACTGGGACGATGAACTTTAGCTCCTCCCCAGAACCATGAAGCAACTTCAAACCCAAAACGGAAACGGTGCCCCCAACGGAAATTCCCAAAATGGGGGTTCGAATGGAACTACCGCACGGCCCCTGGTCATGCCGGTTAATGGGGATGCCCCCATGGGCGATGAGGGAGCACGCACTCCCCATAAACCCAAGCCTGCTCCCTATGACCAGGCAGTAATACTTCAACAGCCCTCGGTATGGTCACGTTCGATCGTGTGGGCCATCGTGGGCGTCAGTAGCTTTGCTGTGCTGTGGGCAGGGTTAGCCAAGATTGAGCAAGCTGTGCCCGCCCAAGGGCAGCTTGAACCCCAGGCCTCTGTACAAGCCATTCAGGCTCCCGTTGGTGGAGTTGTGAAAGAAATTTTGGTTGAGGAAGGCGACCAGGTGAAAAAAGGCCAGGTGCTGATTCGCTTTGATCCCACCGCAGCGGCCGCGCAATTACGTTCCCTGGAACAAATCCGCGATTCCCTCCTTCAGGAAAATGCCTTCTATCGCAGTCAGATGAGCGGTGTAGCAGCGCCTACATCCGTTGCGGCAACTATTCCTCCCCAGGTTTTAGCTCTCACCACTAATCGGGCCGGCCTGCTAGAAGAAAACCGGATGTACCGCGCTCAATTAGGTTTAGCTCCGGGTGAAAACTTAAGCCCAGAACAGGTTGCCCGTTTGCAAGCGGGGCAACAGGAAGCCACCTCCCGCACGGCCGCAGCTCAACTCGAAGTTGCTCAGCTCCGGCAGCAGCTAGTCCAGGCCGAAAGCCAACTCGCGGTGGCTCGTGAGACAGCCGCTATCGATGAGAACATTCTGGGGGACATTGCGCCTCTGGTAGAAGAAGGTGCGTTAGCCCGAATTCAGGTGTTGCGGCAGCAGCAGGAAGCCATGAAGGGCCAGGCTGAGGTAACACGTTTGGAGCAAGAGGCAGGCCGCTTGCGCGTACAAATTGCCCAGGCTCAAGAAAAGCTTTCAAATACGGTCGCCCTCACCAGTACGGATCTGCTCTCGAAGATCGCAGAAAACGAAAAGCAAATTGCTAACATCGATAGCCAGATCAACAAGGTTATCGTTGAAAACGATAAGCGGGCTGCTGAAATTGATAGCCAGCTCAGTCAGACCAAGCTGACTCTGGAGTACCAGGAGTTACGGGCTCCCGTAGATGGCACAGTGTTTGATCTGAAGGCAAAGGGTATTGGATTTGTCGCCAACAATCAGGAACCTATCCTGAAGGTTGTACCTGCCAATGGTCTGGAAGCTGAAGTTTATATCACAAACCAGGACATTGGTTTTGTGAGGGAAGGCATGGAAGTCGATGTTCGGGTTGACTCCTTCCCCTTCAGCGAATTTGGAGACATTAAAGGGGTCGTTACCCAAATTGGTGATGATGCTCTGCCTCCTGATCAGCTTCATCAGTTCTACCGCTTCCCTGCAAAGGTTGAACTGAATAGCCAAACCCTGGAGGTTGACGGCAAAGAATTGCAGTTGCAATCTGGTATGTCGGTTTCGGCTAACATCAAAATTCGTAAGCGTTCAGTGCTTAGTATCTTCACTGACATGTTTACCCGTAGTCTGGATCCAATTCAGAATGTTCGGTAAATCCAAATGAAAAGAGGGGGTGGATTGCATATCCACCCCCTCTTTTTTAATACTTATCTAACCTGATTCATCAAATGGATGCAATGTCTCATGCTGTATCCATCACATTAATCCTGTTTCATTCGGGCTTTAGCGGTAAACCGCCAGCGATCGCATCTCCAATCGAAATGCCCCTGGCGTGAATCGTGGATTAAGTTCCCCATCATATTCAAACTTGCTAAGCATGAGCTGAAATGCATAGATTTGAGAGGTATCGAGGGGGCGATCGCTTACCGTTTTTGCTCGGAAAACCGCGACGAACTCTCGGAATGGTAGCCGAATCGTTTGCCATTCCCCAGCAGTCGTATCGAAGGAATGAGCGTGGGCAACACCATCCCACCGTTCCTCTCCTCGGATGAAAAGCTTATAGCGATTGCCATCTCCCCGGACTTGTAGTTCTACTCCATTCCAACCTGACAAATCCAATGGACGCTCAAAGTTTCGAGTGCGAATTGATGAGAATCCTCCCGAGTTAGCGGTGGAAACATCCCCAGTAAAAAGTAGAGCACTATCGCCTACCTGCGCCCGACTCTGGCTGACGCCACCCATCACCACATCATCTAGAGCTCCCCACATACCTACCTGCGTAAAGACATCCTGGGAAAAGTCTATTAATGTCTGGGCTGCCATTGTTTCTGAAGGGGATTGGGGCTTTGCACGGTAGAAGAGGGGCGATCGCCATACCCTAACCATTGCTGCAGCAAGGGGCAGCCTTTGAGAAAGGGAATGGCATCAAAGAACCAGAGAGTTTTGATAAATCGACCTGGGTCCCACCGTTGAGAATTAGGTTGTGTCATGATCTGGGGCCATCCTATACTGCAACTTTTTTATTGATTTTGAATGTGCTTTGCACATTCAAAATCAATAAAAAAAGAGGGGAGAAGCTCCCCTCTTTTCAGCTTAACAAGTTCGCTTATTCCGCTGCGCCGACGGGTTCTTCTTCCGCCACCGCATCGATTTCTACGTCTTCTTCAACAACCAGGTCAGCGGGTTGTTGAGCCTGGAGCATCTTCTCACGGTAACGAGTGGCCATCTCTTCAGCCTTGTCGTATACCAGTTGAGGATTCTTCACCATATCACCGGGCTCGGGTTCCAACTGCTTGGTAGACAGCGAGATCCGACCGCGATCGGCATCCAGATCGATGATCATGACCTTAACTTCATCATTCACATTGAACACACTGTGGGGCGTATCGATGTGATCATGGGAGATTTCGGAAATGTGCAGCAGGCCGCTGACACCGCCGATATCAATGAAGGCACCATAAGGCTTCAGACCCCGAACCGTACCCACTACCACCTCATAAAGTTCGAGGCGGTTCATCTTACGCTCAACCAGCGCACGACGATGGCTGAGTACTAAGCGGTTGCGATCTTCGTCCACTTCCAGGAACTTGAGGGGCAGTTCTTCGCCCACCAGGTCTTCCTTCGGTTTCCGGGTGCTAATGTGGGAACCAGGGATGAAGCCGCGCAGCCCTTCGATCCGTACCAGTGCACCACCTCGGTTGGTAGCGAACACGCTGGAACGAACGGTTGCATCTTCAGCCTTCAGTTGCCGTACCCGTTCCCAAGCGCGCATATATTCGATGCGGCGGATGGAAAGGGTCAACTGGCCTTCTTCGTTCTCGTCGGACAGGATATAAAACTCGCGAGTCTCATTGGACTGGAGTACCTCTTCCGGAGCTTCGATCCGATTAATCGACATTTCCTGGATCGGGATGTAGGCGGCAGTTTTAGCACCAATGTCAATCAGTGCCCCTCTGGGTTCGAGGCTAAATACTGTCCCTGCAACGATATCGCCAGGGGAGAAATGATAATCGTATTTGTCGAGAAGGGCAGCAAAATCCTCGTGAGTAAAACCAATATCTGCTTTTTGCTGATTGACCATGCTAACGTTTCCTAGACTTTGTCTCCGTAGGGATTTTCTCCTGTCTATGCGTGGCTAGACATCGCGGGCAAACCTCAGCAGCACCTACCTTTACCCTTGATCAAGGCACAGGCAGAATGCGTCTAATGTAATGATTAACCCTGGAAGATATATCATACCCCAATTAAATGCATCCGGAATACCCCCTTAACGGGGTAAGTTTTTCAAGAAATTTGAGGTTATGCTGAAAAATTTCTTTTTAGAGCTCTATATCCCGATTCCATACGAAGAAGGGGAGCTTTGCTCCCCTTCTTCGTAACCTGAGTTCGGGTTAAGAGCGTTTTTGAGTGCCACGCGTTGCGCGGCACTCAAAAACGCCCATTTTGGCGTGTGCTTTGCGCACGCCAAAATGAGCACTTCAGCTTATCCCGAACTGAGGTTTTGTATGGAATCAAGATATTACTACCAGGCCGCGGGGGAAGAGGGGACTTCGCGATCGCCCACCCCATTCTGGCTTTTGGACGAAACCTCCGACGAATCTAAATCTCGCTCAGGCCTTTGCTGGCTTGTACTTTCGAGGTGATTCAGGGTTTCTACAAAATCTCGAATCCCCTTGAATTGACGATAGACCGAAGCAAACCGAATATAGGCTACTTCATTAACATGTTGCAGGCGGTCTAATACCAGTTCACCGATTTCGTTACTGGGAACTTCTCGCACAGCCCGTTGCTGAAGTTCAGCTTCGATTTCATCTACGAGCGGTTCTATATCAAGCGTAGAGACGCCTGTTTTTTCGCAAGCATGCATAATACCTCGGAGCAGTTTGGAGCGATCGAAGGATTCGCGATCGCCGTTCCGTTTGATCACCGTAACGGGGACAAACTCGATCCGCTCATAGGTCGTAAACCGACGATTACAACTTAGACACTCTCGCCGTCGCCGCACACTCTGCCCCGACTCCGCAGAGCGAGATTCAAGTACTCGGTTATCTGGAAATTGACAGAACGGACAGCGCATTTGTAATAACCCCTGGAAGAAGCCAAGTTGAGCGATTCTAATAAAGCAATGGGGAAGGGCTCGAACGAATCACCGAAATTATATAGATCAAAGAGCCAAAGTGTTAACCTTTGGCTCTGTCATAGTACTGCAATTTATTGAAATGGATACTCAATTTTAACGAATGAGTACCGTCGAAAAAAAATCCTATTTTTTGGTAATCCGGGGGGGTTCACGGAAGGCGATCGCAAAGAACAGGGTGGCGATCGCAGCCGTCAACAACAGAACGTAGATAATGCTTTCCATGTCAGACTCTCCTGTGCTGCTGAATAGAAATCTGCAAAAAGGGTTGATCTTTCGTGTGCATTGCACACGAAAGATCAAATGAGACTGTCTTAGACAGCTTCCTTACGGCGGGTGGACTTGTCACCCACTTTCTGGAAGTAACCCCATTCCACTTGCTCTTCTGCAAGGTCGGGGTCTACACCAGCGAACACGTCGCGGAACAGGGTACGAGCCCCATGCCAGATGTGACCGAAGAAGAACAGCAGAGCAAAGACAGCATGACCGAAGGTAAACCATCCACGAGGGCTGGTACGGAATACACCATCAGACTCATAGGTTTCCCGGTCAAATTCGAACACTTCACCCAACTGTGCTTTACGGGCAAACTGCTTAACCTCAGCGGGGTCGTTGAAGGTTTGACCATTCAGCGCACCACCATAAAGGGTTGCACTGACACCAACCTGCTCAAAGCTGTACTTCGATTCCGCACGACGGAAAGGAATATCAGCCCGAATCACACCGTCAGAATCCGTCAGGATAACGGGGAAGTTTTCAAAGAAGTTAGGAATACGACGAACGGTCAGCTCGCGGCCTTCCTTATCTTTGAACACGGGGTGACCCAACCAGGCTACGGGCAGACCGTCACCTTTAATCATGGGGCCAGTGCGGAACAGACCACCCTTCGCAGGGTTATTGCCCACATAGTCATAGAAGGCAAGCTTCTCAGGAATCGCAGCGTAAGCATCTTCTAAAGAAGAGCCATCCGCCAGATCCGCTTTCACACGGCGATCGATTTCTTGCTGGAAGTAGCCGCTATCCCACTGATAACGGGTAGGACCAAACAGTTCGATCGGGGTGGTAGCACTGCCATACCACATGGTTCCAGCTACCACGAAGGCAGCAAAGAACACAGCGGCAATACTGCTAGACAGCACCGTCTCGATGTTACCCATCCGCAGAGCCTTATAGAGACGCTCCGGTGGACGCACCGTCAGGTGGAACAGACCCGCAATAATTCCGACGACCCCAGCGGCGATGTGGTGGGCCACAACACCCCCTGGGTTGAAGGGGTTAAACCCTTCTGGCCCCCAGGCCGGAGCAACCGGTTGAACGGAGCCTGTTAATCCGTATGGATCTGACACCCACATCCCAGGCCCAAATAGACCGGTCAGGTGGAACGCTCCAAAGCCGAAGCAGAGAAGCCCAGACAGAAACAGGTGGATACCAAACATCTTAGGCAGGTCCAGAGCAGGTTCCCCGGTACGGGGGTCTCTGAACAGTTCCAGATCCCAATAAACCCAGTGCCAGCAGGCAGCCAGGAACAGGAGACCGGACAAGACAATGTGAGCAGCGGCAACACCTTCGAATGACCAGAAGCCAGGGTTCACACCAGTTTCACCCGTAATGCTCCAGCCACCCCAGGAGCCCGTCACACCCAGACGAGACATAAAGGGTAAAACAAACATCCCCTGACGCCACATGGGATTCAGCACAGGGTCGCTGGGGTCGAAGATCGCCAGCTCATAAAGAGCCATAGATCCTGCCCAACCGGCGACCAGAGCGGTGTGCATCAGGTGTACAGCAATCAATCGCCCGGGGTCATTCAGAACGACTGTGTGTACGCGATACCAGGGTAGTCCCATCGACTACGCTCCTCCTAAATTCAATGATTTCAACGCCTTCTTGAGCCTTTATTTATGTAAGCTGCCAGATACTAGTAAGACTACCAGAATCAGGCATTCCTAAAGTTGCCCGTCTGTACATAAAGTTCTTTACCTCTCTGTAGAGGCTCTAAACCTTCGACAGCTTGACGGTACGTTGTAAAAATGAAAGTGTATGAAAAAGTGTAACTAGCGTTCATACTTGAATGCAAGTGCGCCGTTGAAGTAGAGGATGGTATTTTTTCCCATGTCGAATCTTCAAAGTTCCGAAACCGAGTCGCTGCCTACGGAAGGGACGGCAGTGGAGGAAACACCCGTAATTATGGAAAAACCTCAGACCAAGCCCGCAGGAAGTCCTTCAATTAAGTTTCTTAAAGAAGATAAGGAAGTCGTAGCGGCCAGTGGGGCCAATCTTCGCTTGCGAGCGTTGGAGAATGGCATCGACCTCTATACTTTCATGGGCAAGATGATGAACTGCGGTGGTTACGGCCAATGTGGCACTTGCGTCATTGAAGTGGTAGAAGGGATGGAAAACCTATCTCCCCGCACGGATGTTGAGAATCGTAAACTCAAGAAAAAGCCAGACAATTATCGACTGGCCTGCCAAACCCTGGTAAATGGCCCAGTGACCGTGAATACCAAGCCCTAAACAACCTTTTTCAGAAGTCAGAATATCTCTGGCTTCTGAAAAAGATTCAGATAAAAACTCTCAGTTGCCAGTGACGGCGCACTCGGTGATATTCTGGAACGTAGTTTTGATTCACAAGATTTAGGTTGGGAGGCTGGGTTCAATGCCTGTTAATGATTTGGGTTTTGTAGCAAGTCTTTTGTTTGTACTTGTTCCGACCGTTTTCTTGCTAATTCTTTACATTCAAACTGCTAGCAAGCAAAGTGACAGCTGATCAATATTGGGGGCACTGTTGAGAAGTGCCTGCTTCGGAATTTATTTGCAATTTTGCTGAATATGGGTTTAGTAGGGTTGGTCTTGAGCTAACCCTTTTTTGTGCCAAAAAGAGGGAATGCGAAAGTTGCTCTCACTCTACTCTTTTTGGGCTGGGCTTCGCTTTAAGGAGATTTCCAACAATGAAATTATCCCCAGGATGTTGGTGCTTTGCCCGCTTCGCGGGCAAAGCACCAACATCCTGGATAAATTCTTATGCAGAAACCTCCTAAGAACATTGAGAACCATCCGAACAAGTGTAGGGTTGGCTGTTACGTTCCCAGAAAACGCGATCGCGATATCCCTGAATTCCTCGATTCTGATTTGCCAGGTGCAGGCGTTTCTCCGCTAAGCAGGAATAATATTCGTCAATTTCGATGCCGATGAAGTGACGATCGAGTTTCTTGGCAACAACAGAGGTGGTGCCCGAGCCAAGGAATGGATCGAGCACTACAGCCCCAGAAGGTGTGCTAGCAAGAACCAGTTTGGCGATCAGTTTTTCAGGTTTTTGGGTGGGATGGTCGGTGTTTTCGGGCATTGACCAGAAGGGTACTGTGATGTCCGTCCACAAATTAGAGGCCGCAGTCAGGCGAAAATTACCGTGTGATGTGCGTTTCCAGTCCTTTGGGTTGCCGCTTGCGTCGGTGTAAGGCGCGATCACGCGTCGCTGCAACCTCACAGCCTCCGGATCGAAATAATAGTTAGACGACACCGTACAGAACCAGATATCTTCAGCGTTATTTTTCCAGTTAGACCGGGCAGCGCGGCCCTTTTCCCGCTCCCAGGTAATGCGATTGCGAATCACTAAATAATGGGACGCGACTTCATAAATGGCTAAGGAAGATTGCCAATCTCCACAGATATAAACCGATGCCGTTGGTTTTAGTACTCGCATGAGAGGCGTAAACCAGGTTTCGATCCACTCCCGGTAATCAGTCAGGGGTTTACGGCGGGTAGCCTGTTGGCGAAAGCGCTTCGTGAGGTTATAAGGCGGATCAATCACCAACAAATCGACAAATTGATTGGGAAGCCAGGGCAACACATCCAATAAATCCTGGCAAATTGTACGGTTGAGAATTTCATCAGCAGAGGCGGGCTGATGCAACGTTAGGAGCCGTTGACGATAGTGCGATCGCTCCTCATCCGTCAGTTTCAATGTGCGGTTACGTGGCGCGGGAGATTTAGCAGTCAAGGTGAATGCAGCGGGTTGGGTCTAACAAACGATAGAGCAAAAAATCTGAAGCGAACAATTTTCTTTAATGTGTTGAATTTTGCGTGCCCGGAGCACACGCAAAATTCAACAGGAAAGGGTTATTCAAACCTCTGACGCTGAGATGACCATTGGCGCAGAGAGTAGGTGTTGTTTTGACGCGTAATCAGAAGAGGAAGCGGGTTGTCTGGGGTGTTCGCGATCGCCAACATCTGCTGGCCCGCATTACGGCTCAGTTCGCTATAGACCAACTTACCCTCGGGAGAAAAGACAAGGGTTCGGGGAGAGGTCGGAGAAGTCGTTGAATTCTCTTGCTGCAAATTCAAAATGGTCTCCATCTGACCATCCCCGGTTAAGTCGATAGAGTTCACCAGCCAGGAACCCTGTTCAAAAAAGGGAGCGTCTCCTTCCCGCACTTCATTATCTGTGGATAGGTTGGAATGAGCCTGAAGTTCCGTGCGCAATTCCTGAGCCAGCGTTTCGGCCGCCGCCGGATTTTGGAGAGCCAGATCTTGCAGGCGAGTGCTGCCTCGCGGATTTTGCCAGGTGAAGGCGGCACTGGTGTAGGCCAGTAATGGGCTAGAGGGAGCATCCGTGACGGGTTCTCCGGAAGCCAGCAGCTCAATTACACCGTTACTCCAGCGCAGAGCCCGAACAACCACCGAACGGTTTTGAGGTTCTCCGGCTAAATCCCAAGCGACCAGTTGCAGGTTCGATTCCTGAAGGAAACCCAACTGATTCCACAGGTAGCGAGGGGTAACGGTGGGTCCGAGGAGAGAAGGAAAGGGCGATCGCTCCCATCCCTGACCCTGATAGACCCCCACAAGCTGGATCCGATACCACTGGGTCGCCGCCTCTGGGTCAGGTGGTGTGCCATTGGGCTGTTGCCAGTTGCGTGGATCAGGAGAAGAAATGGGAGTAGCGGTACCGTAAAACCGATTGGCTACCGCAGGCTGTTCGGTCTGATTCAGCAGGGTTTCATCAAGCTGTTGGAGAATGCGACGGTTTTGAGAATCGAGGGATCGGTTGACCAGGGTAGTCCCAGACTGCCCTTGGAGCCAGGCGATCGCCGCCCCTCGCCCCTGCCGCATATATTGCATGAGACTGGCCCACTGCCGTACTGCTGTGCGATCGCGGCTGAGCCGTGCTGCCGTGTTGACCCGTTGCCACAATTGGCGAGACTCCGGGCTCAATAGCCGGGTTACCTCATCCCCATCTTTGAGCCCTTTCATCAAAGCATCCCAGGCCAGTTCCCAACGACCATCAATCACTTGAGCCATCAGCTTTTCACTCGGATTAGCCCAGTCGCGGTCCGCATTTTTCTGGGTGACATCGGCGTGCAGCTTCACCACATCTAGTTGAGCTTGAGCATAGGCGGGCCAACGCTTACCCCACCGCTCTTTCATCGAGCTGAGCACTTCCTGGGCTGGAGACCAGAGGCCCTGGCGGGCCAGCAATAATGCATTGTCGTAGCCAGAACTATCAATGGGAGTCTGCTGAAGAGAAATCTCATTCAGCCGAATAGGTTGTTCGCGGGTAGCTGTGGCTAACTGATAAACCCGAAAGCTTGGCTCTAGACCAATGGTCTGATCAATTAATAACTCCGGACTACCCCCGCCTGTAATGGGCTTCCATTGAGGCATTTGACCAGCAGGGCTGGTCCAAGGCAGGACCAGTCGCAATTGCCGCCAGCGGGGATCGTACCAGCCGACATACCCGAATCGGATGCGATCGCGCCCCGGTTGATATACCCCACTCAGAGTAAACCAAACACCTCCGTTAGAAGGGGCATTCGAGAACGGTTCCAGGGCGTCCATCGGCAGTGCACGGTCAGAGCCCGGTCCTGCTGCGGTGACCTGTACCAGAGGAGCCGTTACGAAAAATTCGTCCGGGCCGTCAATGGGAAGGCGATCGCCTAAACGGTATCGAGCATCTCGGCCCGGCTCCCGATGATAAACTCGCAATTCTTGAATACGGTTACAGGAAGCAGCCTCCTGGCAACCTGAAGGTCGCCCCAAAACTGGAATCAGCAAATCTCCATCTCTAGCACCGTTGGCATCCCCAGCCAAGTTCAAAGGTTGGCCTAGCATCAAACCATCTTCTTCAGCCAACGTTTTAAGTTCTGTTAGCGTTTTGGGTGCATCCCGTTGGTAACGTTCGGCCTCACGGCTCCATTCGGGAAACATCCAACTCAACCATCCTACAGAACCCGGGTTCACGACCAGCTGAAGGGCAACCCATCCTCCACCAAACACCAGGGCTCCAGCCCCTGTCCACAGCAAGCTGACAAGTATGGCCGAAATTAGCGCATTCCGCTTACTGTAATCCTTAGGAATCACCATCATGCGAATGCGAGAGGTGGTATCCGTAGGCTCGGGTTCTAGATCCGGCTTGCCTTCAAAAAATTCTGAGGTGGAAGGTTGATGATGCTGAGAAACCAGTACCTGCACCCGAGGGCGAGGAGGACTGATCTCAGGGTTAGGTCCCTCAGGTGGGGATGTTGCGCGTCCACGGCGCGACTGCACCCACAGCTTCACCCGAGGTGAACCGGGGGATGCAGGGGCAGGAGAAGGCGTTGTTTTAGACGTTCGGCTTTGCCGTTTAGAAGCATTTCGCCGACCAGGGCTCCACATGGGTAGCAGTAACGAAAGAACGAATTCTAGAAAAACACCCTCAGTGAGAACACCGAAAGGCCATAATTCCTAGCCCATTCTACGCGGAGATTTTGGAATGGCGGGATGTTTTTGTTGAGAACGCCGGAATTCTTACTTCTGGAATATTTCAGCTCCTTCAGGACTTACGCTCCGCTATCCGTAGTGTATTTGTGTTATGGGTGGGGGGCGAAGCACCCCACCCATAACACAAATGCGTAAGTCCTATCCCGCCATCACCGTCGAGAGATCCGATTGAAGGGTAGAGGGTTCTTGGAACTCCCAGACCTGGCCGTCTAGCGCTATTTGCTCAATTAAGCTAGCCAATCGCAGCGCCTTCAGCGCTTGCTCACCGCCAACAGAAGGTTGGTCTCCCCCCCGAACACAATGAACAAAATGTTCTAACTCCGCGTGGAGGGGTTCGATGTTGCTGGTGTGAACCTTTTCAATCAAACCATCCTGGCGATAAAGCACTTGACCATAATCTGTGCGGTAATTGGCGGTGGTTTGGCGATGGATTAGAATTTCGTTGTTGAGGAAATCTGCCTCGGTCAAGGAATTACGACAGTGAGCCGTAATCTGACGAATTTTACGGTGGGTTACCTTGCTGGCGGTCACCGTTGCAACGATGCCGTTCGCAAACGCCAGGTGAGCAGTTACGTAATCGAGGTGGCCCGAGTCAGAGGCACGGCTTCCGGCGGCGGTGAGTTTTACCACCGGGGCAGCAGCCAGCTCCAACAGCAGGTCAATATCGTGAATCATTAAGTCAAGTACCACCGATACATCATTCGCCCGGTTAGAATAAGGGCTCATGCGGTGAGCTTCTAAAGCCAAAATTTGCTCGGTCTTGAGCACCTTGCTCAATTCTTGAAAGGCCGGGTTGAAGCGCTCGATGTGGCCCACTTGAAGGATGCAGTTCGAGGCAGCAGCAGCATTGACAAGGGATTCAGCTTCAGCAATGCTGGCAGCGATGGGTTTTTCAATAAGCACATGTACCCCAGCTTGTAAGCAGGTCATTCCAACACTGTGGTGGAGGCGCGTGGGAACTGCAATACAGACGGCATCTACGTGGTCTAAAAGGTCAAGATAATCCTCAAAAAACCTGACACGGTACTTACTGGCGGTATCGAGCCCCCGCTCAACGTTGACATCGGATACACCGACCAGTTCGACGTCTTTCAGCAAGCTGAGAACGCGAGTATGGTGCTGCCCCATATTCCCCACACCAATAACCCCCACGCGAATTGGCTCTAGCGGGGGGCGATGGGGAGAACTGGTACCCGTGCTATTCTCTCTGTTTTGCACGCCTGTTACACTCCTACACCAGAATTGAGGATGAGTCTCATTGGAGCCGCCCAACAGCTAAGAAGACGGTCTTTGCTGTTACTTTCTGCAAAGCTGCTTGCTAAAAAAGGTGCCGGTTCGTCACACAACGTAAACAATCGCTCACGATTATCATATCAATCGATCTGATGATCGGATTGGATTATGGGCTGAGGAAAGTTTATTTACCATGACCATCGTCTTTAACTTCCTTATTGGAAGCCGGAAGCCGAATCCACTGACAGGGACGTGTGGCAGTTTCTTGCCCGTCCTGACAGGGCGCATCCTCGACGCCCAGACACGGCATACCCATTTTTGTAGTGTGACCTAGAGGAAGGCCAGCTTACCTCTACCTAAAACTGGATCTTTTCCCTTAGTTTTACGGGAATTCTTGCGATAATAAATTTAGACTTGGAGGCTGAATCCAGATGCCATGCCCTTAACAGTCTTAGTGGTAGATGATGACTTGGGAACCCGGCTCTCGATTAGCGATTATCTTGAACTAACGGGCTACCTGACATTGATGGCGGAGAACGGCGAGCGAGCCCTGAAGCTAGTCGAGGAATATCGCCCCCATCTTTTGGTGACTGATATTGCCATGCCCCGCATGGATGGGTTTGAGCTAGTTCGGCAGATTCGCCAGAAGCCGGAGTTTCGCCTGCTTCCAGTGGTGTTTTTGACGGCTCATCACGAAACCGAATCACGGATTCGGGGATATCAACTCGGCTGTGATGTGTACTTGCCGAAACCCTTTGATCTGAAAGAATTAGGAGCTGTAGTCCGCAATCTGTTGGAGCGATCGCAATTGATCGAGGCCGAATGGCGCATGCGATCGCTCTCCACCCCTACTGAAATTGCTCCCCTGTCCCCTGACAACTACACTGCATCCTCCCCTAACGCCGCTCGGGATATGGCGGTGGCGATCGCCCTTGGCTTAACTACTCGTGAGAAGGGGGTCTTGCGCTTGCTGTCCGATGGGCTTTCCAATGCTCAGATTGGCGATCGCCTGCATCTGAGCCCTCGCACCATTGAGAAGTATGTGAGCAACCTTTTCCGCAAGACCGAGACGAACAATCGTGCTGAGTTAGTACGGTTTGCGATGGATCATCACCTGGTCGAGTAGGGCCTTATTTATTTCCCATGAAGGTGTATGGTGGTTCGTGCCGTACACTTTGTTGTTTTACAGCGCTTTTCAAGCGCTTAAAATCTGGTTTTTGTGAGAGTCGCGCGGAGCGCGACTCTCACAAAAACAGCCGTGACTGATTCAAGCGCAAAGCGCTGTGAGAATTTTTCTGCCAGTCCCATGGTGCACTGTCATCAGAAAAGCCTACTTTGGTATGCACAAAGCACATACCAAAGTAGGCGGTCCAGCTTATTCCAAATGGACGTTTTCTAAGGGCTTTAGTTGCGATCGCACGGCAACCTCCCCTCCGCTATCCGCCATGCTTCGCGAATTGCGTTTTGCAAATTTCGTCTAGCAAGCCTGTGCAGGCATCCATTAATAGATCAATGACGTAATTAAAGCCTTCGGGACCACCATAGTAAGGATCGGGAACCTCCTCGTCGGTGTGGGTGCGACAGTATTCGCACATCAGCTTCACCCTATCGCTGTACTGATTCTCTAGATCCCAGCGTAGGATCTCACGGTAGTTATCCCGATCCATCGCCAGGACAAGGTCAAAGGCGTGGAGATCCGATTGGGCAAATTGACGGGCAGAACCGATCATTTCCAGGCCGAGGCGTTGTCGAGCAGCGGCCATCATGCGGCGGTCGGGAGGATGACCAACATGCCATCCGCCTGTACCAGCAGAATCACAGACAATTTCCTGCTCCAGTCCCCGTTCCCGGATAAGCATATTCATAATATTTTCTGCGGAAGGAGAGCGACAGATGTTGCCAAGGCAGACAAATAGAATTTTGTAGGGCATAAACCAGGAAACTGGAATTGAAATTCTTTTTCAGCATACCCCGGACGTGGGGAAGAAAAATTGATACCCCTTTTCAATCAGCAATTCTCGTTGTGAGCTGCAAAACCGAGAGCCGGGCTCGCAGGGCACGAACTCTCGGTTTTGAATCCGAAGGCTCTCACGTTGGATGGGCGATCGCGTCCTGTAAGACCCATCCAAGCATCTATCCTGAGGGCAAATTGCCAGAACTGTATAGAGGAGATGTCACCGTCTCCAGAGAAATGGTAGATTCCGACCCTCTGTCACCATCCATTCTTTAATCGCCTTGTAATACTAGATCTAGAGCCCAGAAAGCCCCCCCTCCTGGACGGAGACATCTACCCTATCGTCTTGAGCCCGATACCGGGCTACTGCTATGAAAAATTGTTCCGTTACGCCTTGGATGGTCGTGGCCCTACTATCCCTTGCGGGATGTAATACGG
The DNA here is from genome assembly GCF_014695575.1 of Leptolyngbya sp. FACHB-8. Classification (GTDB taxonomy): domain Bacteria; phylum Cyanobacteriota; class Cyanobacteriia; order Elainellales; family Elainellaceae; genus Vacuolonema. The sequence continues at coordinate 52,241 of NZ_JACJOO010000084.1, forward strand.
CTCCTTCGTCTACATCCAGCCCCACGACAACAGTTGCCCCTGCTGTCCGTACGGCACCCACAGCAGACCAGACTCCAGCCTCTGTCGCTTCACCTCCTGATGTATCGGTTGAGCCGTCTGTTGACGATACTTCTCGCATTGCCATTAACACTGTAATTATTCCTGGAGAACGAGTTGGGGATATTACAGCAACAACGTCGCGTGCCGAATTAGCGGAGCTTTTTGGTGAAGCCGCCCTGACCGATGAAGATGTGAATGTGGGGGAAGGCTTTGTTGAGCCAGGAACCCGTGTGGATCTGGGTAATGGGCGATCGCTCAGCATCATTTGGTCAGATACCACCCGCACCCAACCCGTTCAAGTACGCAACTTTGGTTCCGGCTGGCACGTGCCTGAAGGAATTCGCATTGGCACCTCGTTCCCAGAGTTGCATCAAATCCTGGGGCCATTTGAACTGTCAGGATTTGGTTGGGATTACGGTGGTACGCTTTCGTTGAAAGGAACAAAACTGGCAAACTACGAAGACTTGTTAGTGGTTCGGGTCCAACCGGAAGCCGAATTGCAAACGTCTGGGGATTATCAGGCTGTCATGGGTGAGGAGTTGTATCCGGATAGTGACCCGCATTTGCGATCGCTCAATCTCCGCGTCAACGAGATGATCGTTTACTTAAAACCACAGTGAGCACCATAAACTCTCAGTCACCGATCGGCAAGCATCACTCAATAGACACCTCAAAACAATCTAAAACAAACTAAACTGCTGCGCCTAGCAGGCGGCGTAGCAGTTTAGTTTGTATCGTTAACGACAATCACTACAGCTTACGGCTAGCGAACCTCTGGAAGCATTCATTAGGCTTTAATCAAACACCCTCAGCCCACTCAATACATTCCATCAGAATATCTAGCACTTTACTAATTAGCAGATGCAACTATAGAAGACTTTGATAGCAACAATTATTTTTCATCGACCTATCAATTCCGGAAAGCTCCTAGAAACACTGTGAAGTTCCTTAAGAACGATAGATAAATCTAATCCTTGTTCATCGAAGCACCCAATAGTTAAGGCATTTGTACGATTTTGCCTAATCCGTTCTATAGAAAACCACACTAAAAAAGAACGATTTTATTGGGATTCAGAAACTAAAACTTTAGCTTATCAATTCGATTGGATAGTCGTTGTCTTCCGATGGTTTAGGAAGCGAAAATTTTCCTTAAAAAGGCGCTATTCTCATACATAAGCACAACGCAGTGCTTAGAAATACAGTTGCCAATTCGAGAAGGGTTACGGCCAACACTCATTTCAGAACCTCAAAGGTTTCGGTTTGAGAGTTCTGGGTTTCTAACGTGAGAGTGGTTCCGGACCCGCAAGGTCTCGTTCATCAATTTCTATTGTCGATAATTCTTTTTGCTGTGGGGATGCCACGGAGGAGATTCTATGTCCGATTTTTCCCGCGTGACGCGACGTAAGTTCTTATTTACCGCTGGTGCGTCCGCTGCCGGTGCTGTATTCCTCAAGGGTTGCGTTGGCAATCCTCCCGGAAGCACTCCTGTTGCAACAACCGGTAATACTACTACTGCTCCAGCAACAACCGCAGGTACCGCTGATACGCCAGAAACGACCACGATTAAGTTGGGCTATGTTCCTATCGTAGAATCAGCACCCCTGGTCGTTGCTTTAGAAAAGGGATTCTTCGCCAAGTACGGCATGACTGGCGCGGAAGTATTGAAGCAAGCCAACTGGGGTTCTGCTCGGGATAACGTGGAAATTGGCGCTGCTGCGGGTGGAATTGATGGGGGCCAATGGCAAATGCCCATGCCACACCTGATTTCCGAAGGGATTATTACCAAGGGTAATCAGAAAATCCCCATGTATGTATTGTCGCAGCTGAATACTCAGGGGAATGGTATTGCGATCGCCAAAAAGCACCTGGGCAAAGGCATTGGCTTGGATCTCAGCAAAGCCAAGGATTATATCCTCAGCTTGAAATCTGCTGGAACTCCCTTCAAAGCGGCTTACACGTTCCCCAAAGCCAATCAAGACTTCTGGATTCGCTACTGGTTCGCCGCAGGTGGCATTAACCCCGACACCGACATCAGTCTGTTGGCCGTTCCTTCAGCACAAACCGTTGCCAATATGAAGACGGGCACAATGGACGCTTTCAGCACTGGCGACCCCTGGCCTTACCGGATTGTGGCCGACGACATCGGTTTTATGTCAGCGTTAACCGCTCAAATCTGGCCCGATCACCCCGAGGAATATCTGGCAATTCGCGCCGATTGGGTCGACGCTAATCCCAAAGCCACCAAAGCCGTTCTCATGGCCGTGATGGAAGCGCAGCAGTGGTGTGATGACCCTGCAAACCGGGAAGAGCTGTCCACCATTCTGGCAGGCCGCAACTACTTCAACCTGCCGAAGGAAATCCTGTCTGAGCCTTACAAAGGTATGTACAAGATGGGCGACGGCCAACCAGACATCAATGACACCAAGATGGCCACCCTCTACTGGAAGGACAGCAAGGGCAGCGTCTCCTATCCCTACAAGAGCCATGACCTGTGGTTCCTGACCGAGAGTGTGCGTTGGGGCTTCCTGCCTGCATCCACGATGGACAACGCTCAAAAGATTGTCGACAGCGTCAACCGGGAAGACCTGTGGAAAGAGGCAGCCCAGGCCCTCGGTATAGCGTCCAGCGACATCCCCAGCAACACCTCCCGTGGGGTTGAAACCTTCTTCGACGGTAAGACTTTTGATCCGAGCAATCCCAAGGCATATCTCGAAAGCCTGGAGATCAAGAAGGTCTAGTCGTCCGAAACCCCCAATCTCCTGAGAGAAAAGGGCTTGGGGGGTTCCGAAAAGCTTGAAACGTGTTGATAGGCCAGCACGATTCAAATTCAAAACAAACTCCCAATCAATGCCGGGATAGGTTCTGTGTCGGCATAGGGAATGCGTTTACCCAATTTCCTGTGTTCCCCTTGTGATTTCACCTGTTTAGTTGTTTCATTACGAGCAGAATTATGACCACCACCACCACGCGACGCAGTTCAGGTTTCAATGCCGGAGGAGCATTAGGCAAGTTCTGGAAGAAGAACGCTAAGAATATTTGGCCCCCTCTGGCTGCTATCTTGGTGCTCGGTACTATCTGGCAGTTGGCTTATGCACTCAAATTAACGCTGTTGCCAGGACCCCTTAGCATCTTCACGGATGAGCGGACTCGTACCCTATTGCTCTATCCTTTTTACGATTTGGGTGGGCTAGATAAAGGTTTGTTCTGGCAAACCCTGGCCAGTCTGCAACGAGTTATGATTGGCTACTCTCTGGCCGCTATTGTAGGAATCGCCCTGGGAATTGTCGTTGGTCTCAGCCCGGTTATGTATCGTGCTCTCGACCCCATCTTCCAGTTTCTGCGAACAGTACCGCCTCTTGCCTGGGTACCCATCTCTCTGGCAGCATTGCAGCAAAACGAGCCCGCTGCCCTGTTCGTAATTTTCATTACCGCGATTTGGCCGATTCTGATTAACACCACAGTTGGTGTGCAGCAAATTCCGCAAGATTACATCAACGTACGTCGGGTATTGCGTCTGTCGAACCAGAAGTTCTTCTTTAAGATTCTGCTTCCGTCTGCACTGCCTTACATCTTTACGGGTCTGCGGATTGCAATTGGTCTGGCCTGGTTGGCGATTATCGCGGCTGAGATTGTAATGTCTGGAATTGTGGGAATTGGTTTCTTTATCTGGGACTCGTACCAGAACAACTATGTCAGCGAAATCATTCTGGCCCTGTTTTACATTGGTGCCGTTGGCTTGTTGCTCGACCGTGCGATGGCCTTTATCCAAAACCTGATCGTGCCCGTGGACCGTCGATAGGTTTTGGTCAAGCTTAACTGCTGATTGGTGGTGGTTAAGGGTGTCTGTGGGGCGATGGCCTCTCATCGTCCCCACAGTTCACAACACCGATTTATGCCATCAGCAGCGATCGCCTAGCGATCCAAAGCGATATCACTCAGGCGATGGAATGGAGACGAGTGTGAGTTGAATTCATCCGTGTTCCGTTTAGTCTCAACGGAATGTTTCATAAACGGAAATTCAAATAGTTCTATCTATCCTCACCTCATTCACAAATACATCCATCGCCTATTCCCCCACAGTCCTCCATTCTTTCCAGAAAGCTTATGTCAGTATTTGTTGGTGTTGATCAAATCGAAAAGGTCTTCCCGCTCTCTGGCGGTGGCGAGTACATTGCCCTTAAGGGAATTGACCTACAAATTAAAAAAGGTGAGTTTATTTCGTTAATCGGTCACTCCGGTTGTGGTAAGTCTACTCTGCTGAATATGATCGCAGGTCTGGATCTTCCTAGCGATGGTCTTGTAACCCTGGAGGGTAAGCGGGTCGATAGCCCAGGCCCTGATCGCATGGTCGTGTTCCAGAACTACTCTCTGCTGCCCTGGTTAACGGTCAAAGAAAACATCGCGCTGGCAGTCGATGAAGTGTTGGGCGACCTGCCTAAGGCCGAGCGGGAAAAGATTGTAGATGACCACATTCGGATGGTGGGTCTGCAACATGCAGTCGATAAGCCCCCCGCACAGTTGTCTGGAGGCATGAAACAGCGGGTAGCGATCGCCCGCGCTCTAGCTATCCGTCCCAAGCTGCTGTTGCTGGATGAGCCCTTCGGTGCACTAGACGCACTGACTCGCGGAAACCTGCAAGAGCAGTTGATGAAAATCTGCGAAGAAAACCAGGTTACCGCTGTAATGGTGACTCACGATGTAGATGAAGCGGTACTGTTGAGCGATCGCATCGTTATGCTCACCAACGGCCCCGCTTCCAAGATCGGCGGCATTTTGGAAGTTGACATCCCCCGTCCCCGCAAGCGGATGGAAGTGGTCAACCACCCCAGCTACTACAGCTTGCGTTCTGAGCTGATTTACTTCCTCAACCAACAGAAGCGGATCAAGAAACTGCGGGCTCGCAAGACCGAGGCGATCGCTCGTCATGGTTTAGAAAAAGTCAACCTCGAAATCGGCTTCGTACCCCTCACTGCTTGCGCTCCTCTGGTCGTTGCTCAGGAGAAAGGCTTCTTCACCAAGCATGGCCTGGACGAAGTGAACCTGGTACGGGAAACTAGCTGGCGTGGCATCGTGGATGGCATCGTCGGTGGTTACCTTGATGGCGCACAAATGCCCGCCGGGATGCCCGTCTGGTTCTGCGCTGGCGGTCACCAGGACACTCCTCTGCCTGTGGTCAGCGCTCTCACCATGACCCGCAACGGCAACGCCATCACCCTGGACAAAAAGTTCTACGAGTTAGGGGTGCAAACCGCTGCAGATTTCAAGCGGATGTTGCTGGAAACCACCGATCAGCGGCACACCCTGGGGATGGTACATCCTTCCTCCATGCACAACCTGCTGCTGCGCTACTGGCTCGCCTCTGGTGGCATCGACCCCGACCACGATGTGTCTCTCAAGACTATCCCTCCGGCTCAGATGATTGCTGACCTCAAGGCGGGTACCATCGATGGCTACTGTGTGGGGGAACCCTGGAACGTACGAGCGGCGATGGAAAATGCAGGCTTCACCGTTGCCACCGACCTGGAAATTTGGCTGGGCCACCCCGGCAAAGTGCTCGGGGTTCGGGAAGACTGGGCCAACGCTTACCCCAACACCCACATTGCGCTGGTGAAGGCGATGCTGGAAGCTTGCCGCTACTGCGCCGATGAAGCGAACCACGAAGAAATTCGCCAGCTTCTCTCGCGTCGTGAGTATATCAGCACCGATGTGGAGTACATCCACCTGGGCGATCCCACTACCTTTGTATGCAATCGGGATCAACCCATGCGTGAGTATGCTCACCACCTGTTCTTTGGCGGTGGTGTGAACCGTCCCAGCCGTACTGAGCATCTGTGGATGATGACCCAGATGGCTCGCTGGGGCGACATTCCTTTCCCCCGCAACTGGGTGGAAATTCTGGAGCGAGTTTGCCGGGTGGGCGTTTTTAGCACAGCGGCACGGGAAATCGGGATTACAGATGTGAAGTTCCGCAGTGATTCTATTGAGCTGTTCGACGGCGTAGCCTTTGATGCGGACGACCCCATCTCCTACCTCAACGACCTGACGATCAAGCGTGATTTCAGCGTGGCTGAAGTTCCCCTCGACGGAGTCCGTCCGGTCGTTCCCCAAACCGTCGCCGCCTAGTTGTTTGTCGGTACACACAAACGCTTCAGACGGTTTTGCAAACGCCGCTGTATCCATCCGCTCAGTTTTGGGCAGAGCTGTGAGGCTCCTTACCTTAAACACTCTGCCCTTTCCTGAGATTGGCAACCAAGCACTTCCCGGTTCACCCTTATTCCTCATCAAGCACTATGCAGCAAATACTCGATACTTCCGTAACGAATCGTTCGCCAGGCCAACGCGTAGCCGAACCATTTCTAACGATCGAAGGGGTTTCCAAGGTTTATCCGACTCCCAAAGGGCCTTACACGGTACTGAAAGATGTCAATCTGAACGTAGCCCAGGGTGAGTTCATCTGCGTAATTGGTCACTCTGGTTGCGGTAAGTCCACACTTCTGAATATGGTGTCGGGTTTCAGCCAGCCCACCGATGGTAGTGTGCAACTGAAAGGCAACCCGATCAAGGGTCCTGGTCCCGATCGCATGGTTGTGTTTCAAAACTACGCCTTATTGCCCTGGCTGACTGCTTTCGAAAATGTTTACCTGGCTGTAGATTCTGTTAATCCTAACAAGCTTGAGGCAGAGAAGCGGGCCATCGTTCGGGATACGCTAGCGATGGTCGGCCTGTCCGATGCGATGGACAAAAAGCCGACGCAACTGTCTGGGGGTATGAAGCAACGGGTCGCGATCGCCCGCGCCCTCTCCATCCGCCCAGAAGTGCTGATTCTCGACGAGCCTTTTGGTGCACTGGACGCCATCACCAAAGAAGAACTTCAGGAAGAGTTGCTGAAAATTTGGAACGACAACCGTTGCACCGTGTTGATGATTACCCACGACATTGATGAAGCGTTGTTCCTGGCCGATCGCCTGGTCATGATGACCAACGGCCCCGCCGCCAATATTGGTGAAGTACTGACGATTCCCTTCCCCAGACCAAGGGATCGCGATCGCATTATGGAAGATCCCGAATACTATAAGCTGCGTAACTACGCACTCGACTTCCTATACAACCGTTTTGCCCACGATGATGTGGAGTAATCAGGCAGCCCTCTGACCCTTGGGGTTTCAAGCTAGTGATGCTTGAAACCCCTTTTTTGTATCTTTAGGCTCGACATCAAAAGATAATTTGAGTGGTGCTTTGGGGACAGCAAAATTATCTTTTGGCGCAGGCCAAAAGATTTTGTATCTAGCGTTTTTGTTACAAATCAGTCGCTCAACTCGATTAAACATAAGACCTGAAAGGCCACATGTCTGCACTGAGAGTAGTACAAACCTTTATGCCTTGTGTCTAGCTATAGCTACTTATACAGCGTTTTTCAACCGCTTAAAACCTGGTTGTTTTTGTGAGAGCCGCGCTCCGCGCGGCTCTCACAAAAACAACCGTGTCTGACTCAAGCCTAAGGCGCTGTAATCCCTTTAAACTAGAGAAGTACGAGAGATAGATGTAGAACAAAGCTCCCACCTAGCTTTCGTACTTCACTAATGCGGAAAATGATGCATTATGAATCGCTAATATCTATCAATTTTACGAACACGCTGTTACTTGAAACGGCCCAAAAGATAGAGGGTTTAAAGATAACTCAACCGTTAACTTGTAGGAATTGAATCTGAATAGTGAGCGGGCCCAACTATTGATTAATGATGGCCATCAAGCTCAAAAAGCACAGCAAGCTTGATGTACTCACCATTCACATTTTAGTTAAGCGAATTCATCAAAATCACCCCTAAAGCTATGTCTTTGCAAGTGATTTTGACTCGTTTCGGAGGGACAAAATTATGGTTAACACTCGTTCTGATGTCGATACAGCCAGACATCGCCGCGCAATCGGAACATTTCCGAACCGCCGTGCTGCAGAACATGCCCTGAACGAGCTACGCGATTCAGGCTTCCCAATGGCTCGGGTTTCTATCCTGACCAAAGATTCCGAAGACCAGGGCAACATTGCTGGGGCGACTCACCACACCAAAACTGATGAAGGCGCAAAGACGGGTGCGGCAGCAGGTGGAGCGCTGGGAACCATAACTGGCTTATTGGTTGGATTGGGCACCCTAGCAATTCCGGGAATTGGCCCCATTCTGGTAGCGGGGGCAACCGCTACGACACTGGCAACGACACTGGCAGGAACCGCAATTGGGGCGGTAGCCGGAAGCTTACTGGGTGCCTTGGCGGGTCTGGGAATTCCCGAAGACGAAGCCCACGGCTACCACGATCGCATTATGCGTGGGGAATACCTGGTGATTGTGGATGGCAGCGATGACGAGATTGCTCAGGCTGAGCAGATCCTCCATAGCCGGGGTGTGGAATCCTACAAGGTCTACGATGCTCCGAGCACCACAACAACGGCGGCTCCTGTTGCTGCACCGATGCCGATGCACTCAGCCCATCCAGACCCCCGTATTGCCCATCCCATTACAGCCAACTCTGTGCCACACGAGGATGTGGTTGGTGCAGGGCGCAACAAGCATGCGATCGCCCGCTTCTCTACATTGCATGACGCCGAAGCAGCTGTAACCGAGTTGCATCGCTCAGGGTTCCCTCTCAGCCATGTTTCTATAACCGCCAAGCGGATAGCCCGGCGTGACTCCTTTGTGGGGTTAGACGTGCGCGATCGCTTTGAAGCATCGCGCTACGGTATCCCAGCTGATCAGGCGCAACAGTACGATAGCGATTTAGAGCACGGAGATTTCCTTCTGGTTGTTGGCGGCACGGCATCCGAAATCAACCAGGCTCATGAGATTTTAGCAGCTCGTAAACCAGCATCCTGGCAGGTCTATGAGTCGGCGTCTGTCAATTCGAGCATGAATGCCTCAGGACTCAGCGGTTCAGCCGGAACCCGTGATGAGCGCATAGGAATTGATGAAAGTGCACGCACAGGGCTGGATAGCGCTCGGGACGATCGCACCCAACCTCGCATTCAAAAAAGTAGCTCTGAGCCCGAAGTGATCATCATTGATCACCGTAAAGACCCTCACTAAGTCCATTTGGGATGATTTTACGCAGAGTTATCTGCGTAAAATCATCTCCTTGTAAATGACATAACCCATTCAGCAATTCCTTATGAAGACACTCACCACATTACTTCTGAGTAGCGCTCTGCTATTAGGCGGTGTTGCTTGCAGCAATACGGCTCAAACCGCAGCAGATGCCCCGGATGACACCACTCAGGTAGGCCAAGTACCGCAGGGGGAAGATTCACAAACCGTTCAAGAGGATGGCGAGAGCGCCGTCCGGCGACGGCAGCTGAACTCCGATATTCGTGCCCGAGAACAACGGAATAATGCCGGAGGTGGAGATTTAGAACGGGCCGATGGTGACCTGGAAAGCGAGGTACGCAGTAAGCTGGAAGCCAATCTACCCGCCAGCCAGTTAACCACCGAGGCAAAGGATGGAGTCGTCACTATCTCAGGCACTGTACCAACGCAACCTCAATTGGAGCGCATTGATTCTTTAGCTCGGGAAATTAAAGGGGTTACTGATGTTAAGGTGAATGCCGTAGTGGCTCCCGCGCAGCCCGCTCAGTAACAAATAGCATCTATGATGTAAGGTTGATCTACCTCCGATTCACAGAGCATTTAACCTTCAATCATTTACGGGCTATGCATAGTATGCATAGCCTATTTTAATAATAGTTAGACGATACATAACACTAAGAGCAACATGAGAAGAAAATACAACTGTATATTAAAAACACATTACACTTACATTTGACCCCGCAGTTTCTCTGTTAAAGCTTTGAGAGTCAGACTTATGTTCTGAATGAACAGCACAACAGATGCTACAAGACATATCAAGCTAACAGTGAATAGTATGATAATGATGCCTTGAAGATCAATATTTACAAAAAAGGTTGTGAATAGAGCTATAACCAGCAAACTCACAAAAAGAGTACTGCCGAGGGCGATGGCAAGTAGAAGAATGCGCGATCGCCCATATAAAATACGGATTTGCGTCTTACAGCGATGAGTCTGTTCATCAAAATCAGTATTTTCAGATTGTTTCAACAAGAGCTGAATACAGCCAGTGGTATGTGCAAACCGATTCGTCATGGAGAGGATCAGTAAACCCAATCCCCGATACAAGAACAACCGGTGAAATGGCAGTTTGTAAGACCTGAGTTAAAGCACTCTGCTGAAGTTCCAGCAGAAATACCCCTTGTACACGTTGCTTTATATCTTTCGTTCATAGCAAAGCGTAACGTCTATTCAAGGTTCACTATGAGCGGCAGGCCAAAATTAAGGTTTCACGCATTTTCGAATAGTGTTTTAGCCATATAATGGAGTGTGGAAGAGGTATTTCGTACCTCTTCCACACTCCATTACATGTTTAGTTTATTACGGTTCTTGTTCCAAAAGCTGTTTTGCTTCTGCCAGTGTGATCTTCTGAGCTGCTGTCACTTCGGGATAGGCCAACCCAAGATTTGCCAGGTTTTCGTGAATGATAGCGCCCACAATGAGCCGTGTATACCATTTGCGATCGGCAGGGATGATATACCACGGTGCCCATTCCGTACTCGTGTTATTAAAAACATCCTCGTAGGCATCCATGTACTTATCCCACAATTGGCGCTCTTTAACATCAGCAGCAGAAAACTTCCAGTTCTTCTCAGGTAGCTCTAACCGTTTCATGAAACGTTCCTTTTGTTCCTCCTTCGAAACATTGAGAAAAAACTTCAGGATAACAACGCCATTGTTCACTAAATATTTCTCGAAGTTATTGATCTCCTCAAAGCGCTGCTTCCAGACCTTACTGCTTTCCTTAAGGGACGCAGGTAGTTGTTGCCGTTCCAATAACTCTGGATGAACGCGCACCACTAACACTTCTTCGTAATAGGAACGGTTGAAAATACCAATTCTGCCGCGCTCAGGAACCGCTTTGGAGTACCGCCACAGGTAATCGTGATCCAGCTCTTCAGCAGAGGGTTGTTTAAAGCTAAACACCTGGCATCCCTGAGGGTTAACTCCTGACATAACATGCTTGATGGTGCCGTCTTTTCCTGCTGCATCCATAGCCTGAAAGATGCAGAGCAAAGCATAGGTGTTCTGTGCATAGAGTTTGTCTTGAAACTCTGCTAGCCGCTCGATGCTCGCTTTTAAGACCTCGGGCGATCGCTCCTTCAACTCTTTTTTGTCTATCCTGATATCCTTATACTCAAAATTATTCAAATATCGAGGGTCAAAATCTTTTAGTTTTATTTTAGAGTTCGGCTTAACAATAAACGGTTCAAACAAGCTCATAGTTTTCCTCTCACTCTTCCGCCAAAGATTCGGAAAATGATTTAAGCTCAGCCTAATCCTATTTACATAGAAAACCCTTCTACAAAAGGGTGTATTGAGTGGCAGTCTCATTAACTCAGTACATCTGGCGGGGGGGCACAAAAGTGCAGGACGTTGCCCGTACGAGGATGTGGAACTGTGAGGCGATAAGCATGCAAGTAATAGCCACAATCTCCAGGGAAAGGAGAACGTTCAGCTTTGCCGTTTCCAAAAGAATGGCCGCTGTCATACGGCACTCCCCCAACTCCATAAAGGGGATCACCAACCAATGGATAACCTGCTGCTGCCAGATGAATACGAATTTGATGGGGTCGTCCCGTCCGAATCGTCACCTCCACCAACGTCTGGTCAGAAGCACGACGAACTATCTGAACTTCACTGTGGGCAGGCTTACCCTCAGGGCTAGCCGCATATACATAGCCCAGAATTGAATGGGGAACCTTGCCAATCGGATACGTAAGGATAGTGTGGTTATCCAGAGCACTCGCCCCAATTAACGCTCGATAGGTTTTGCGCAAGCCTGAAGACTGATCAGTTTTTAGGGTAGATTCGCGCATCTGTCGGGCCAGATAGCGACGGGCAAGGGGCGATCGCGCCAACAACATTAACCCTGAAGTTCCCCGGCCCAATCGATGCACCGGTATGGGCGGCGCATCAGGATAGCGCTGTTGCAGTTGCCAGAGCAATGTATGCTCCAGAAAGCCGCCCCCCGGCATGACAGGAAGCCCCGAGGGTTTGGCAATCACCAATAAATCCTCGTCTTCATAGAGCACATCAAAATGCAACGGCACCTCTTCCTCCTCCCAGGGAGGCCGATGATACGCGAGCCATTGCCCCGGTTGCAGCAACATTTCTGCCGTTGCAACTACCCCATTCACAAAAATTTGGCCCGCATGAATTCGCTCCGCCCATTCCTCTCGAGTGGAATGGCGGTAATGCTGCGCGTAGTAATCCAACAAAGATTGGCCTGCGCTGTCAGCATTCACTTGTTCGCGATAAATCCAACCGTTGTTTAGCAAAATTGTCCGACAGGAGAGGCTAAGACACCCGGTGTTTTGAGCAACATCTGGAGTCTTGGGGATGTAGACTCAATTTTAGAAGGTTACTTGAGCGCCATGGGAAACTGGGATTTTGCAAATCGGATGGCCGTGATCGCCACAATGCATCGCAAAGAGGAGGCGATCGCCCCTATTCTTCACCAACTCGGCATCCAAACCCGAGTCCCTCAAGCTTTTAACACCGACCAATTTGGCACCTTTACTCGCGATATCAAGCGGCCTGCGGACCAATTGCAAACCGCAAAACTCAAAATCCAACAGGCATTGGAATTGACCGGCGAAACTCTGGGCATTGCCAGCGAAGGCAGCTTTGGCCCCCACCCCTTTCTGCCCATGCTTCCCCTGAACCGTGAACTGGTGGTGCTGGTGGACCAGGAGAGTGGACTGGAACTGGTGGGAGAAGCAACCTCCACCGAAACCAACTTCAGCCACGCCAGTATTACCAACCTGGAGCAAGCCTGGGAGTTTGCCCGGAAAGTTGGCTTCCCTTCCCACGGGTTGGTGGTAATGCCTGAGCCGGAAAGCTCTGAACATATCTATAAAGGCATTACAGACGAAACAGAATTAGAGGAACTGGCGGGATGGATGCTGGCCAGGTTTGGGCAGATCCACCTTGAAACCGACATGCGGGCCATGATGAACCCGACACGAATGGGGGCGATCGCCCAGGCCACCCAGGATCTTGTCCGCAAACTCCAGCAGCACTGTCCTCAATGTGACTATCCCGGCTTTGATGTGGTGCAACGGAAACCAGGCTTACCCTGCGGTCTCTGTGGCATGCCAACCGAACTTCCTGTCACAGCAATCTACCAATGCAAACAATGCCAATTTACTCAGGCTAAACCTGATCCCACCTCTCCCGATGTGGCCGATCCCGCCCAGTGTCCCTATTGCAATCCCTAAGAAGATTTCCAAATAATGGGGATATTGTTTCTCAGAAATCTCCTAAGGATCATGCATTTAATAACCTGTAATTCTTTTTGTGGGAGTGGCGGCAGAGCCGCCACTCCCACAAAAAGAATTACAGGTTGTTTTGTTTGTGATCCTGTTGAAAAGGGTATGGCTGTGCCATACCCTTTTCAGTTTGTCCTATGCGCCCATACCGGAGTATTGCCGTAATCCCAAGCGCCATAACCAGCGATTGAGCCCGAGAAATATCAGGAACCAGAGGATTGTCATGCCAAACCCCTGGAGGACATTGACGGGCATGCCGACCAATAAGCTAGCGGGAAAATTAATCATGTAAGGAAATGGAGTCCACTGTACAACGGTACGCACCACGGGTGGAAACATTTCTAGAGGGGCAATTAACCCAGACAAGAAGAGATAAAACAACAACCAAAACTGCTCGATCGCACTGGCCCGTTCCATCCAAAAAGCCAGCATCGAGAATGTGTACTGCATCATAAAGCGCAAAGCAAAGGCCATAAGAATGGCGACCATTGCAAGGCAGAAAGAGATGGGATCAGGAATCCAAAACGCCTGCGGATAGATCAGGAAAAATAAGCCAATTAAGAAGATGGCGAAAGGTATACGAGCAAACCGCTCAGCGAAGTGCGTCGCAAAATAATGCCACCCTGGATCTAACGGTTGCAGCAGACGGAAGGAGAGCCGCCCTTCCACCACTTCTCGTTCAAAATCCCAAATAACCCAGACTACAGTAAACTGCCGTACCAGAAATACCGCTAAAAAGTAGCGAACAAAGTCGACCGGCGTCAGGCCAAATTGGCCTCCCTGAGCCGCTTCCATCCAGACTCCCATCAGAATCAGGGGAAGCGACCCCGAAAGTACCCACAGGATTAACTCAGCCCGGTACTCCACCATGTAGGCGTAGTAGACCGAAAGGAGCGTCCCAGTCTTACTCAGAATGGAGCGAACGAACGACCCCATTGGTTTAAGCAACCCCTTCCAATAGGGAATCTAGCTTACCTCGGGAGTTCAGCGCGTGGATGTCATCGCAACCACCAATGTGCTGGTCATCGATAAAAATTTGGGGAAGAGAGCGACGCCCGTGAGACCGTTCGGCCATCTTGGCGCGAGCAGTCTCATCACCGTCAATGCAGTATTCGGTGTACTCTACCCCTTTCTTATCCAATAGCGCCTTGGCGCGAATGCAGAAGGGGCACATGCTCCAGGTGTAAATTTCGACTTTGGCGGCCATTGTCAGTCCTCCCAAGCAACACATTTATATTTCTTAATTTTATCGCAATCACCCATGCTGACAGGTCAAAAGGAGAGAGCCGGGGTGAAGCCTCTACTCTCTCCTTTTGGTTCTAGTGTTTCAACTACCCTTTAGGGGGGAAATTTAATTTCTCGTACGACATCATACGAAAAATAAGCCGTTAGTCTCTCAAGTCTTACCGGAGAAAAGCTGAAGTTTCTCGCGAAAACTCTAAAATAGCCAGGATTATCGGCAGGGCTCATCGGCAGAACGCAGGCGATTTACGTTCAGCGTGAACTCACCCTGCCCCTGCCCACCAAACGGGCTCACCCGGACAATATAGTTACCGGGTTGGGTAATGCGTGCAAATAGCAAAGAATTGGTGGAGCCATCGGGACCATCATCATTCTGACCAATGGCGGTGCCATCCGGGGCAATCAGCGTCAGGATGGTGTCGAATTGATCAGATGTTAAGTCCATCACGACCTGATCCCCCTCCTCAAAGGAAACCAGATAATCTCGCGCAAACCCACCACTGCCAGTGGGAATGTCCTCTGTAGATAGGGTATCGGTAACTTGGTTGTTACTGGGCAACGGTAGCGGATTGTAGACCGGACTACGCTGAGCGTGAGCATCCACAGCAGTCAGAGCCAGGGTTAAAGCAGTTCCCAGCAGAATCAGCGGCCCTCTGACCGCTCGCACAACAGATTGGCTCATAGAAGTTTCACACCACACAAGCTTGAGATGAATTGCGTTCATTATGACTGGGCGATCGCCCATCCCTGCCAGATTATGAAATAACTTCAGAAAGCGCAACAACTCAAGCGTTTACAAGCCTCACCCTATCTCTATGGGCAGCAGTCATGCCTCCCATACTTATCTCTTGTACCGGAGCGGCCCCAACCCCAAAACCCTGATTTTGCTGTCGCACGGCAACGAGACATCAGGATTCTGGGGTTTGGTGCTAGATATGAATATACCCACAGAGAATAATGTTGCAAAACGTACTCGTTATGAGTATGATTTAGAAGAAGGGGTGAGTGACAGCTATCGAGCAAAACTTCCTCTTCAGAATGCTCAGGACCTCAGCCGTTGCCAGAGAGGCTACCGGGCACAACAACTCAAACTTAATGCCAGGCAACGGTATAGAGCCGAAATTTCATTTTTTCTTGCGTTTTGAGAGTAGAGCGGGTGATAGACAAATCATCCCAGACGATGGATTTAGACCATTGCAACCTGCATCCACACAATGTGCAAACTAAGGAGCACGTAACTATGACAACGACATTAGATCTCAAGCAAGCAGAATTGGTCAAAGCGTTGAATCGTCAGCAAGCCAATACCCTGGTTGCCTACCTTAACTACAAAAAATACCACTGGCTCACCTTTGGTCCCTTTTTCCGAGATTTGCACCTGCTGTTCGAAGAGCACGGCACCGAAGTTTTCGCCATGCTGGATGAACTGGCCGAGCGCAGCTTGATGATTGATGGTTCCCCTGTGGCTGACCCTACGGATTACCTCACGACCGCTACCGTTACCCCTTCCAGCGGCAAGCTGTCTGTGAAGCAGATGGTGGAGGAGGCGATCGCCACTCACGAACACATCATTGACGAAATGCACAAAGACGCAGACGCCGCTGCCACCGCAGGCGACATTGGAACGGCTGACCTCTACACCCGTCTCGTACAGGTTCACCAGAAGCACCGCTGGTTCCTGAAGGAAATTGTGAAGAAAGGGGACGGTTTGCTGGCATAGAGGAGCCTGGGACAAATAGCTTCCCCCAAATGGGGGACATGAACAATCACCTAGTTGGCTCCTCTGGTTGAACGAGGTACCCCCAGGGGGTGCCTTCGTATATTGAATATGGAAGTTGACTCCTGATTAGCCTGATTAAGGCAACTAGTAGGAGCGAGGGGGGCTCGCTCCTACTTTTGTTTTTAAAGAGACCTCAATCCAATATGGGGAACAAGTCGTAGGGCAAACAAATCGATTAGGATATGGAGAATGCGATCGCCCCGACTTTTTCCGAAATTGCGATCGTCCCGACTGTATCCAGTGTGAGCCATCATCCTGTCCCATCCCTACCTAAGCATGGCTGCTCCACAGACCCCAACTCCCCCTCCCAAGCCTTCTAAAACCCTTCTGGGTAGCCTAACCCAAGCGGTGCAATCCGCGCGGGTCAATTTTTCTCGACTGAAAGTCAAGCCCAATGCCCGTGTTCCCGAACTGTGGGTGGAAGAAACAGAAACCGGGAATAAACAGGTTTATCCGTTGTTAGGCGATCGCTACTTGTTGGGACGGAGTTCTCGCTCCTGCGACATTGTGGTCCGCAACCCCGTGGTCAGCCAGGTGCATCTATCTCTTTCACGGGACAGCCGGAAGCCGGGGTCGCCGTTTATGCTGCGAGATGAAAATTCTACCAATGGCATCTACCGGGGTAAGCGTCGACTCACCAAACTGCCTCTCCGCCACGGCGATGTGCTGAACCTGGGGCCAGCAGATTTGGCCGATTCAGTACGAATTCAATACGTTGACCCGCCGCCCTGGTATGTTCGTACGGCTCAGTATGGCTTGTACGGTTTTACAGGGATGACCGCTCTGACCGCCATGTGGATTGGGATGGAGTGGACTAAGTTCTCAGTACGGCCATTACCCGAGTCGGTTCAGGGGCCGGTCATCGTCTATGCCCGAGATAGTGAGACGGTGCTCAATCCTCAACGCAATCGCTCTCACCAGGAGGCACAGAGCCTATCCAATTATTCAGCTTACCTCCCCAAAGCCGTTATCGCGTCAGAGGATGTCCGTTATTACTGGCACCTTGGAGTTGACCCGCTGGGTATCCTGCGAGCCATGGTCACCAACATTCGGGGTGGTCGCCTATTGGAAGGCGGCAGCACCCTATCTCAGCAGCTTGCGCGTAATATCTACCGCGATTATGTAGGAACTGAGGACTCGGCTGGGCGCAAATTGCGGGAGGCGGTGGTCGCGCTGAAACTGGAAACGTTCTACAGCAAAGATTTTCTGCTGCTGACGTACCTTAACCGGGTATATATGGGGTACGGCAACTATGGGTTTGAAGATGCGGCTCGCTTTTACTTTGGCAAGTCTGCCAAGGACCTGAACCTGTCAGAAGCCGCGACTCTGGCCGGAATTCTGCCCGCACCCAACAACTTCAACCCCATTCAGGACTATGACACAGCGGTAGAGTATCGCGATCGCGTCCTTAACCGCATGGTGGCCCAGGGCATGGTGAGCGAAGAGGAAGCCGATCGCGCACGGCGATCGCGCATTGACGTAAACCCTGCCGCTATCGAAGAACTCCGCAGTAACATCGCCCCCTATTTTTACGGTCAGGTTTTTACCGAACTGGAAACCCTTCTGGGGAGCCAACTGGCTCAGGAAGGTAACTTTGTGGTGGAAAGCACCCTCAATCAAAACTTTCAGAGTGTCGCTGAAACCAGCCTCCGTAACTCCATAGAGACAACGGGTTACGCTTCGGGATTTTCCCAGGGGGCGCTTGTAACCGTTGATTCCGCCACAGGAGAGGTGCTGGCTCTGGTGGGGGGAAAAGATTTTTTGGAAAGCCAATTTAATCGCGCCAGTCAGGCCATTCGCCAGCCAGGATCGACTTTCAAGCTGTTTGATTATGCTGCTGCATTGGAGCAGGGTGTCTCGCCGTACACCGAGTTCTCCTGTGAAGGCATGTCCTGGGAAGGCCAGGAGTTTCGCGGGTGCGAACGTACAGGCGGTAGCGCCAACATGTTCACCGGGATGGCGTTATCCGAGAACGTTATTGCGGTACGGGTTGCCCGTGAAGCTGGCTTAAATAATGTGATTGGCTTAGCCAAACGCATGGGCATCACTACAGAGCTACAGGCTAACCCAGGATTAGCCTTGGGGCAAAGTGAAGTGACGCTGCTGGATATAACGGGAGCTTATGCAGCCGTTGACAACGAAGGAGTTCTGAATCGGCCCCACACCATTCGCCGCATTTTTGACAGCAGTGATTGCGAAAACCCTGAGGTTTACACAACCTGCCGTATCATCTATGACGCGGCTCAGCAGGGCATTCCAGCAAAGCAGGTGCTAGACTCCGGCATTGCTGCCACTCTGACAGACCTTCTCCAGTCTGTCATCAGCAGCGGCACTGGTCGGGCGGCCGCTTTAGGCTTAGGCGAAGCTGGCAAAACAGGTACCAACAACGACTACCGCGATCTCTGGTTCGTAGGCTTCGTTCCGAGTCAAAACATTACAACGGGCATATGGTTTGGCAACGATGACAACTCGCCGACCAGTGGCCGTAGTAGTGACGCGGCTGCACTGTGGGGCGAATATATGGGTCGCATTTTGCAATAAACCAAGAATGTGGTGAAAGGGGGCACTTCGTGCCCCCTTTCACCACATCCTATCCACACATTGACCAAAAATGCCACCCCATAAAACGGGGTGGCATTAACTTTAGGCTTGTTAATTAGGTCGTGCGAATCACACCATTTTCAGGGTTGACCAGACGTAGGAGTTTTTGTTTGATTTGGGCATCAAACACTTCCCATTTAATGCGGGCATAGTCTGAATTGTCGTTGAAGCCTGACAGGAAGCCCATGGGAATTTCGAATCCGCCGGCCATGGAGCGACCGCCGCCGAAGAACCGCCCCTGAGGATCCTGGCCGAAGGCTTCTTTGAGAAACTCATCGGGATCCAGGGTGAGTTTGTTGGTGCGGAGAGAGCCAATCACCACTTCCAGTTCCTCATCCTCGTCGTGGACGATGCCGTAAACCAGAGCCGTGTGAACGTTCTCTTCCGTAACTAGGAAATCAGCCGCTTGAGGGATCGCGTCGCGGTCATCGTAGCGCAGGTAGCCAACGCCAGCGATGGAAAAGTTGTTCTCCATTATGCGGTTGCGGAGCGATCGCTCAATCACATCCATCACCCGCTTCGAGCGAGAGGATTGCAGCACCGCACTCAACAGTTGACTGTCATAGAAGCGACTCAGATAAGCAGCTGCCATGAAGTCTTCTTCCTGAGCCTGCATCAGGCGGTTCGTATCACTGCGAAGACCATGCATCAGAGCCGTAGCACATTTAATGTGCTGGCTGTTGCTGGTATCGAGTTGCAACAAACCACCCTGCAAGTATTGAGTTAGGATCGTCGCTGTTGAACGGGCACTGGTACGGATATCGGTGAACTCGGCGTTCAGTTCAATTTGGGAACTGTGGTGATCAATGACCGCTGCTACAGGGATTTTGGCCTGTTGCACCATGGGCCACAATTGAGTCGTGGTGCCCTGGTTGTCAATGAACACACAGCCGTTGTAGGCTGTCCAGTCTTTCTCCTTACAGAGCTGAGCTGTCCAACGTTGAACAGGCAAATTAGTCAGCTTGACCAGAGCAATATTCTCCTGATGGCTGAGAGTACCCGCATAAACGACATCGCAGCGAATCTCATATTGTTCAGCAATGAGCTTGTAAGCCCAGCCACAGGAGAGAGCATCAGGATCGGGAAAATCTTGTAGCAATACCAGTTGGCGATCGCCCCGATGCGCCTTCAACATCCGGTCGAGGGCTTCAACTCGCTGCTCAGAGAGCCGCCGCCCTTGCATCGAGGCGTTAGGCCACTCTGGTTTGAAAGAACTACCGTTTCTGGGGCGTTCAGAGGAAAGGGCTATTTCCGCTTCCGGATCAGCCAGGAGAGGGTCTGTCATCACAAAATTATATTGTTGGGAGGTTTTTAAGGACGTGAAGGTGATAAGGAAGCGTCGGGGCTACTGGGAGCGAACTCCCACGGTTGCAGTAGCACCCAAGTCAACGATCAAGACAAAGTCGTTACATCTATGATCTTCTCAAAAAATCCTGGTTCAGGCACCCCATCGTAGGTTCCAATTTCCACACCACACGATGAAGCCATTATGAAGATTGTAACTAATCTTGACGAGTACCGGAGGTAAGACAAAGGAGGTAGGGAAAGCTCCTCCTCTAGCCGCCCATGGAGCATAGGCCAGCAAAAACAAACCCCCAGTCAAAATCAACCGGGGGTTTAGATGCCAATCACATATTTTTGCCATTCTTGGTGAAGCCCACTTTTAATGTGCTTAGTCACTTCAAAGTAGAGGCCGCTGTGAGGACGGTGGGGTGGACGACGAAGGTGCATATTGGCTTCTTTCGGAGTACGGTTACCTTTTTTAACATTACAGCGAACACAGGCAGTGACAATATTTTCCCAGGAATCTTCGCCCCCTCGCGATCGCGGCAGCACATGATCGAGCGTGAGGTCTTCGCCGGTATATCCGCAGTACTGACACGAATGTGAGTCCCGATGGAGGAGGTTGCGGCGGGTGAGGGGAATCTCCTTGTAGGGAACCCGGACATAATGTCGTAAGCGGATCACGGAAGGCAGGGGCAAGGCATCGTAGACCATTTTTCCGTTATGTTCGACCTGTTCAGCCTTTCCCTTAATGAGCAGTACCACTGCTCGCCGCCAGCTCGTGATGTTGAGGGGTTCGTAGGAGGCATTCAACACCAGAACTTTGCCCATTAACGTTGCCTATCGTTGGTTAATGATAAGAATCTTGTCAAGAATGGTAACACAACTCCTCAGAAAGCCGGGGAAGGGGCCGTTATTAAGGCATTTCTGCAACAATTTGCAATTATTTGTCGAGCCCAGTTGGGCAACTTAAAACCGCTAAATGTAGAGGTTACGAAGTATTCCGTATTTCGTAGCCTCTATATTTGGCGGTTTCTAAGGTTGAATTTGCCAGAGTCGTACTTCTGCCGCCGGAGTTAAGGGGTATAGCAACAGTAAGGTGTACCCCTGGCGTGTCAGGGCCGCCTGAGTTTCGGAAGAACCATTTAATAAGTAAAAGGTATGGCTGTTTGAACTTATATCAATCGCTTCAGGAGAGGGGATTGCCTGAAGCATCAGGTTGGGGCGCAACCAGTAGCTTAGGGCCAGCAAATCAGAAACCTTGCTCTCTGTCAGGACTAGTGGATTTGTGGCTTGATTCAGTATTGCGGAGACCGGTTGGTAGTAAGTACTGCGAGGACGACTTTTGTTCCACCAGAGGTTTTTTTGAGAGGTGACAGCACAACTGGCAATTTGACTGACGAGAAGAACAACGAGCAACCCCTGCCCCCATTGCTGCCAGGTTGTTTTAGCCGGGATAGACCGAGAAAAACTATAGGCCAGAGCAATCTGCAAGCTGAGAGCAGTAGGGAATAAGTAGCGGACTCGCAGCGATCGCTCCCCTCCCACTACCAGATCCGGCAGTGCCAATCCCAAAAATGACACGCCACCCACCAGTACCAGCAACAACCAGGCCCGTCGGGGAGCATAGCGAATCAGGATAACGGTAGCGACGATCGCACCCACCACCAGCACAACATTCCACCCTGCCAGTTCCCAATCAATCAACATCTGATTTAGCACTCGAAACCAGCCATCCACCAGTTTGCTGAAGGGCGTGGCTTCGCTGAGAGAAGCGGTCTTGCGCTGTACTGTTGCGAGGTTAGCGGCTAGGAGAAATAGCCAGGGCGTGAAGGCGGCGATCGCTCCCGCCGTCACTACACTGAAGCGGCGCACGGTTTGGGTCAGGCGACCTTCCATTAAAAGGATGTAGAGAGTGTGGGCGATCGCCACCAACCCAAACAACAATTGGGTATATAGTCCCAAAGCAATCGTCATGCCATAAACGATCCAGCTATGCCAGCGCTGCGTTCGCATACCCCAGAGCAGGCTGGCACACGACAATAGCGTCATCAACGCCAACAAACTGTAGGGGCGAGCTTCCTGGGCATAGAGCACGTGTAGGGGAGACACCGCCACTAACCCTATTGCTAACCATCCGGGCAGGCTAGTTTGAAACAGCTCCCAGCACAACCAGAACAGAGCAGGAAAGGTCAACAGACTCAAAACCGCTGCCAGACTACGCCAAACGACGATGGTTGACCCAAACCGCTCAACCCACCACCGCGATAGCAAAAAGTAGAGGGGAGTATGCTCTGCTGAACCACGTAGAGAATTCCAGGTGTCGTCCCAGCCACGCTCAGGGCTGAGTTGTTGGAAGGATTGGAGATCGGCAACAGTGAAAGGTTTCCCAGTAAGCAGGGTGTCTTCGACCAGGGCAGTCGTGTAGCCAAGCGATCGCAAGGTTGTATTCACCTCGTCAATCCAATACACCTTGTAGCCCAGATGATAAAACCGAAAGAAAATGCCGAGCACCAGCAGCACCCCGCAGATCCCCAGCCAGATGCGACGGGTCGTAATGGGATGAGGACGAGCAGGCATCGGGAAAGAACTCCAGGAATTATCCAGGTATTGTATGACTAATCGCAAATCCGGTTGAGCAGCATTATGCGCCGCACCCCTGCACATGATGCTGCTTTAACCGGAGATCACATAACCCAGCAATTCTCATTTTGAAATCAGGCCCGAAAACCGCGCGCCTTCGGCGCGCGGTTTTCGGGCCTCAAAGCCAAGAGTTTACGCCCTACGGGCGTGAACTCTTGGCTTTGAGGCCCATACTGAGAAATGCTGCACATAACCTGGGAGTGTGGATGCAGGAAGCCTATCTCCTTTAATCAGCTACACACCCGCTTTCGATACAACCAGGATGTGCCGCTGCGGCATGGCGGCACATCCTGGTTGCACTCCAGGATCGGCATGTAGCTCAATGAGGATGGTATAGAATCTTCGAGGTTATCGGGCGGACATCGTGTCCGTTGCAATCCGGTTCACCGTTTCCTGGGCGCTTTCTAATGCTGGCAAAACAACTGCACTCCTGGCTGATTCCAACGACGGACGTTCCCACCGTTGCTCAGCGGCGGCTGTGGTTTTGGGTGAGTATGGCGATCGCGATCGCCCACCTCATCCCCGTCCTCTACGAAGCCTTCAGCAGCCCATACATCGTGCAGGATGACGCTCGCCAGCACGTTTTCTGGATGTGGCGGTTCATTGATCCGACCCTGTTCCCGAATGATTTGATTGCCGACTATTTTCAATCCGTTGCCCCCTGGGCGTATACGCTGCTTTACCGGGGGTTGATGAGCCTGGGGCTAACACCGCTGCTGCTGAGCAAACTCATTCCTCCCGTGCTGGCACTGATAACAACAGGCCTGGCCTATCGCCTCAGTTTGCTGCTGTTGCCCGTTCCCTTCGTAGGAGCGTTGGCCGCGCTTCTAACCAATCAACTCATCTGGTCGCATGACGATTTGGCTTCTGCTAGCCCTCGTGCTTTCATGCTGCCAATTTTTCTGGCCTTTCTGCAGGCGCTCCTGCAACGGCAGATTGGTTGGAGCCTTATATTAATGGTGCTGCAGGGTCTGTTTTATCCACAATATGTCTTTGTATTCTCGGGGCTGCTCGTGCTGCAACTGGTGCAATGGCAGCATGGCAGATTGAGCTGGGCTCCGGAACGAAGGACATGGATATTAAGCCTATCAGGGTTGGTAGCGGCTTTTTTGGTACTCCTTCCCTTTGTCCTCAGCACCTCAGAATACGGCCCCGTCATCACTCGCCAGGAAGCTTTACAACTGCCAGAGTTCTACCCGGGTGGCCGCAGCGTCTTTTTTAACAACGAACCCTTTGCCTTTTGGATCAACGGGATGCGGAGTGGTCTCTTGCCGACTTTTAAGCCACCCATCATGGGATTTGGGTTGCTGTTACCCCTGCTGCTACGTTATCCCCAACGGTTTCCGCTGGTACGGCGGCTGCAAAACCTTAACGTGTTCGTACAGCTACCTGCAGTGGCGATCGCCCTCTTCCTGGCAGCGCATCTGCTCCTTTTCCGACTCCACCTGCCCAGCCGTTACAGTGCCTATACCCTGCGCTTTACTCTCATCCTGGCAGCCGCCTGTAGCCTGGGAATCCTACTAGATGCGGCATTGAGAGCATTACAGGGCCGCCAGAGTTTATGGCGTTGGGGGGCCATCACTCTAGTCAGCCTGCTCGTCCTCGCCTACCCTTTCTACCTTTCTCCCGTCCCCAACACGAATTACACCGAAGGGCGGCTACCCAAAATCTACGGCTTTCTGGCCGAGCAGCCCAAGGATAGCCGCATCGCTTCTCTATCACGGGACGCCGACACCATTCCCACCTTCAGCCATCGCTCCGTCGTCGTCTCACGCGAGTTCACGATCCCGTACCATGTCGGCTACAGCAACCAGATCCGCCAGAGGGCGATCGACCTGATGGAGGCTCAATACTCCCGTCTCCCGATTGCCTTAGGGGAAGTGATCCGAACCTATAACATTGATTACTGGCTGGTTGACGATAACGCATTCAAGCCATCGGCTCTGAAAAAGAGCTGGGTTCGTCAGTATCCAGAAGCCCTGCAATCGGCACTGGCCCAACTCTCGATTGGCCAGCCCTATCTAGCTCAAGTGGCGGATCAGTGTGAGGTATTGGAGGAGCGCGATCGCCATCTCCTGGACGCCCAATGCATTCTCCGCACTATTAAGAAGCCCTATTAAACCTCAGTTCAGCAAAAGCTGCAGTGCCCATTGTGGTCTGTACTTCACGTAGACCACAATGGGCGTTTTCGAGTACCGCACGTTATGCAGCACTCGATTATTCAGATCAAGTGCTGCTGGGGTCAACACCCCTTTTGCCAACAAAACAGGCATCACAGGTGAATCGGTTGTTACGGTACCGTAAAATCTGTTAATAGCTGTTCAAAGTCAGACTTGCGGTTCCTCCAACCACCCAAATGAACGTTACTGAATTCTTCCAACAGAGTACCGGGAAATGGTTTTCCCAGCGGACTCACCATCACTCTACCGCCCAGACCCCTGAGAGCGGCAAATCCGACATTTACATCGAATGGCTTGAGAACGATGCACCAACCGTGGTGCAACTATGCCAGCAGCAGCAGGTGAACCCCGCAACGGCCCTTGGCGGCATGCAAATTCGCTGGGAAGGATTTGTGGCTCACTCTCCTGACAAACAGCGAGGCTCGACGGTGGTTGTGGCGATCGCCGATGACACCAATCCCACTCAAGGGCGTATCCTGCAATCCAACCCCGACAAAACCGGAAGCCCCGTTCTCGCAGGCCATTACACCATGGGTGAGGATGAAGCCCTGACCCTGGTTACCGACATTGACTCCGTCTCCGCTGAGGAGCGTATCTGGTTTGCAGGCCCCAATCTACGCCTGCGGACTCGCGTTCTCAAGACCCCAGAAGGCGTCACCACAGCCGCTTTTTACTCTGAGATTCGCATGGGCGGGGCTCAGTAAAGTTTTTAACGCCAATTCCATCACATCCCAATTTTCCTATGACAGCCCTGGACGATAAAACCGTTGTTCGAGATTATTTCAACGCCACTGGGTTCGACCGCTGGCGGCGCATCTATGGCGATGGCGAAGTTAACAAAGTGCAACTCGACATCCGCAAAGGTCATCAGGTCACAGTAGACACCGTGCTGGAGTGGCTGAAGGCTGATGGCAATCTCTCCGAGATCACCGTTTGTGACGCTGGATGCGGTGTGGGCAGCCTAAGCATTCCTCTCGCTCAAGAAGGCGCTAAGGTGTTTGCCAGCGATATTTCCGAGAAGATGGTGAGTGAGGGACGGGAACGGGCGATCGCCACCCTCGGCCAAGCCGACAACCCCACATTCGCGGTTCAAGACCTGGAAGGGCTGAGTGGCAAGTATCACACCGTGGTTTGTCTGGATGTGCTGATTCACTATCCCCAAGACGAAGCCAACCGCATGATCAATCACCTCAGTTCCTTGGCGGAATCCCGTCTACTGCTGAGCTTTGCCCCCAAAACTCCGGCCTATAGTCTGCTCAAGAAGATTGGTGAGTTTTTTCCCGGCCCCAGCAAAACCACTCGCGCTTACCTGCACAAAGAAGCCGACATTGTTAAGGTTCTTGAAGCTGGCGGCTGGAAGATTCAGCGCAACACCATGACGAAGACCCGGTTCTATTTTTCCCGATTGCTAGAAGCTGTTAAGTAGAGAGAAATAAGGTCGTCAGCAGAGGGCAGACGGAACGGCAGGATCAGGTAGAAGAAGGAAGGTAGATGACTCAAGGAAAAGCAGCCATGCGTTTCATTAGAGTTCTCCAGGTTAGGCGTTGAGCATTCAGCAGAAAGCTGGCTTCCGCCCCTTCCTCTCCTCCGACCTCTGCCCTTTCGTTCCCCTATCCTCTCGTCCCTTCTGTATCCTGTTCTCTACCTTTTGTCTGGCGCTTCACATGGCTTCATCAGCTTTTGTGAATACCTCCCACGGCGTAACGATTTTTAATAGAAACTCTCATCAAATGGGTCTACTGTAGCAATTTAGGATACATACGCGGTTTTCGTTGGCACCCCCAGTGAACTCCTTTCCCAGTAGACGCATTTAGTTGGACATTTAGCAGGACTTTAGAATGAGCAGCAATTTATCAACAGCACTCCGCGAGGGAACCAAAAAAGCCCATACCATGGCGGAGAACACCGGATTTATCGCGTGTTTTTTGAAAGGGACCGTTGAGCCGACGTCCTACCGCAAGCTGGTTGCTAACCTCTACTTTGTGTACTCTGCGATGGAGGAGGAAATGCAGAAACACCAGAATCACCCCATTCTGGGTAACCTGTACTTCCCTGAACTAAACCGCAAAGCCAGCCTCGAAGAAGATTTGGCCTACTATTTCGGTTCCAACTGGCGCGATCAAGTAGCTCCTTCGGATGCTGCAAAAGACTACGTCGCCCGGATTCATGAAGTGGGTGAGAAGTCGCCTGAGCTGATGATTGCTCATCTCTACACCCGTTATATGGGTGACCTCTCCGGTGGGCAAATCCTCAAGAAGATTGCTCAGAATGCCATGAACCTGACCGAGGGTGGCACTCGCTTCTATGAGTTTGAGAACATTTCTGACGAGAAAGCCTTCAAGAAAATGTACCGCGAGCGGCTCGATGGCGTAGATGTTGATGCAGCTACCGTCGATCGCATTGTTGAAGAAGCTAACGATGCCTTTGGTCGGAACATGATCATGTTCAAGGAACTGGAAGGTAATCTGATCAAGGCAATCGGCGTTCAACTCTTCAACTTGTTGACCCGCCGTGCCCGTCGGGGTAGCACTGAATTAGCAACAGCCGAATAGTTTTTCTGGTTCTAATTCGTTAATATCAAAACCTCAATGCTCTCCGGAGCGTTGAGGTTTTTGATTGTAAATATAAGCTTGCATAGAATTTTATTGAAAATTTCGTTGAAAAAGTCAATTTGAGATAAGGATGAGGAACTCTAAAGCTATCACCTTATTAGGGATGCATAGTATCAGGTAAGCATGCAGGAGAGGCCGTCTCAACTATCAAGCGATCGCTCATTTTTGGCTCTTTTTCAGACAGCCTTTGATCCTATGCTGCTGGTTGACCAGGAAGGGCACTGCATTGCAGCCAATCCCGCCGCCTACGCGTTATTTGGCTGGCCCTCTGACGATTCACGACCGCACAATCTAGAAACGTTGTTTGTGGAGAGTCCCCTGCTCTGGCAGGTAGGAACGCCTCAGGAGCTTCCCCAATCCGGACGAGGGCAGATTCGATGCGTGGATGGTCGCTGTCAGTGGGTAATGTATCGAGTGAGTGCGGTTGACCCCTCAGACCCACTGCAACACTATCTAATTATTTTGCGTGAAACGTCGATTGCGGTTGAGCCTCAACCACTACCTCAGCCCTCCCTGCAGCCATCTGCTACAACAACCAGGCCCCCCACAACACCTCCTGACACCGATTGGTGGTTTCGCTCAGCCTTTGAGCAATCCATTCAATTGGCTAGTCTCTTGAGTCCGGATGGCCGCTTGCTGGTTGACAACCAGACGGCGTTAGATTTTTGCCAACTGACACCGCAAGAGTTCATAGGACGACCCTTTGTGGAACTGGATTGTTGGCAACTTTCTTCCGAAATTCAGAATCGCTTGCTGGCGGCGATCGCCACAGCAGCGAGCGGAGAGCCTGTGCGCTACGAGACGAATATCCTGGCTCCTGACCGTTCCGTTATCACCATTGATTTTTCGTTAAAACCCATTCGTAATCCGGCGGGACAAATCGAGTTTTTGCTGGCTGAAGGCTTAAACATTACCTCGCAAAAGCAGATCGAAGAGGCTTTGCGACAGAGTGAAACGCTGTTCTCCGTAGCCTTCCACGCGAATCCCGAGCCGATGACTATCTCGACATTGGAGGGCGATCGCCTATTTGAGGTCAATGAGCAGTTTTGTCAGATTACCGGCTACCAGCGTGACGACGTGATTGGACGGCGCATTCCTGAGCTGAATCTTTGGCAGACGGCTGAGGCCCGTACACAAATGTTAGAGGCCCTTCAGGAGTCAGGCCGTCTGAGTAACTACGAGGCGACCTTGCGCATGCAATCGGGCGAGTTACGGGTCGGGCTACTTTCCGCTCACATTGTTGAGGTTAACCAGCAACTGTGTATTCTGAGCACCATTAAAGACATTACTGAGCGCAAACAAGCTGAGGCTGCTTTGCACGATGCTGAAGCGCATTTGGAGGATATCCTCAATAATTCTGCGGCTTATATCACCCGCATCTGGTTGTATGCCGATCGCACCTGGGAATACGACTACGTTTCGGCCACCTGTGAGCGATTGTATGGGTATACCGCTGCTGAGATCCAAGCCGATCAAAACCTGTGGCGATCGCGGATTTTTCTGGAGGATATGGAGCAGGTTCTGGTCCCCAACACGGAGCGCATTCTGGCGGGCAGTACGGAAGTTACGATGGAGTACCGCTTTCGCCACCGCGATGGCTCCATCCGATGGATTTCAGAAAATTCTGTTGTGCGATACGACGAGCACCGCCAGGGCTGGTTGTTGACCATCGTGGCCATCGATATCACAGAGCGCAAACAAGTTGAGGCGCTGGTGAAACAGCAGCAAGAACGCGAACGCTTGCTAACCGCTACAGTCCAACAAATCCGAAAATCCCTGAATCTACAGGATGTCCTGACCACGGCGGCTCAGGAAGTACAGCAACTGCTGGAAGCCGATCGCACGCTGATCTACCGCTTTAACCCTGACTGGAGCGGGAAAATTGTCGTGGAATCTGTTCAGGAACCTTGGCAGTCTGTTCTCGGAACCACAGTTTATGACCCCTGCTTTCGGGCGGAGTTAGTCGAGCCCTACCGTCAGGGACGAATCCATGCCGTCTCAGACTTGCTGCAGGAGCAGTTATCCCCCTGTCATCAAGGATTACTGGCCCCATTCCAGATTCGAGCCCACCTGGTCATACCCATTCTCTGCGGTGATCGCCTCTGGGGTCTCTTCTGCATTCACCAATGTTCTGACGCTCGCACCTGGCTACCCTTTGAGGTGGAGCTTTTGCAGCAACTCTGTGAGCGGTTGGCGATCGCCATCCAACAGTCTGAGCTCTACCAGCAGGTTCAGCACTTGAACGCAGAGCTAGAACACCAGGTGCACGAGCGGACCCTCGCCCTGGAGCAGTCTCTACGCTTTGAAGCCCTGCTACGTCAGTTAACCACCCAGATGCGCGACAACCTTGATGAACAACACATCCTCCAAACAGCCGTGGATGGTTTGGGGCGTGAGTTGGGAGTACTGTGCTGTGATGTAGGAATGTATGACCCTGAGCACTCTACAGTCACGATTAAGTGGGAATATAATCCGGGTCTCGAAGCTCTGCAAAATGCTCAGTTTTCAATTGCTGAGTCTGGTGATCCTGATATTTATTACCGCCATTTACTCAACCGCGAAAGCGTGCAGGTTTGTCCCCTCAACTACACCTCGGTGCGTCCGGGTATGAATGCCTGCACAACGCTAATCTGCCCCATCATGGATGATCAGGGAGTATTAGGGGATATGTGGCTGGTGAGACCGGCTGACCAATACTTTGAGGAAGTTGAGCTCCAACTGGTACAGCAGGTAGCAAGCCAGTGTGCGATCGCCCTGCGCCAGGCTCATCTCTATCACCTGGCCCAAACTCAAGTCGGGGAGCTAGAACGTCTCAATCAGTTAAAGGACGACTTTTTGAGCACCGTCTCCCATGAGTTGCGAACTCCCATGGCGAATATCAAAATGGCGACGGAGATGGTGGAGTTGCGGCTGATTCAGCGCAATATTTTAGGAGATGGTAACGATCCAGCGCTAGAACGCTACTTCCATATCCTCAAAGATGCCTGCAACCGTGAGATTCGACTCATTGATGATCTGCTTGACTTGACCCGCTTAAATTCCGACATTGAACCCATCATTCCCTTCCAGATTCATCTGCGTCCGTGGGTTTTCCACATTGCCGAGGCGTTTCGCGATCGCATCCTTCGTAAAGAGCAAATCCTCCAGATCGACATCAACGATGATCTGGTGCTTGAAACCGACCTGGCTTACCTGGAACGGATTGTGATGGAACTGCTCAATAATGCCTGTAAGTATACGCCCACCGGGGAAGGCATCTTTATCTCAGGACGGCTAGTGGACCAGCAGCTCCAGCTCGTGTTTGCCAACTCGGGGGTGGATTTGCCCCCGGAGGAGTGCGATCGCATTTTCGGCCAGTTCTATCGCATTCCCAGCAGCGATCCCTGGCAGCATGAAGGCACAGGGCTAGGGCTGGCCCTGGTGCGCAAGCTCACAGAAAAGCTAGGCGGCTCCATTCGTGCTGAAAGCAGCCAGCAGCATCTGCGAATTATCCTGACCTTCCCCTATCCTTAGATCATTAGTTCGGACAGTTTTTCTAAAACCCTTGCTTTTGCGTGCGCAAAGCGCACGCAAAAGCAAGGGTTTTAGAAAAACTGTCCAGAGTATTGTTAGATGAAACTTTGGCCGTGTACGCTGCGTCTACCCCTAGAGAAGCCTGCAGAATTGCCGCGAATAAGTTTCGATGAACGTGTTTGGAAGGAGCTCTATGCGCAATCAATACTTCATCATGACTGGCTTACTGGGAGGTTTTCTCCTGCTCGGTCATGTGACAGAGGGAGCCGCCCAAGCTCAGACTCAAACCACAGCTCCTACAGCCAACCAGCGTTTTGTTTGGGAACCTGTCGCCCGTATCGAGAATCCTCGCTTTCCCGTCCAAATCTCCCTCCTAAACCAGACCGGGATTGATTTGGACTATGGCTTTACCGACACTTCCAACGCTAGTCCCAACACTCTGGCCCCTAACGCACGGGCAACCCTGACACTCACCAATCCTTCCGTCCTGCTTAGCATTAACCCCATTCAAACCAGTACGGATAGCAACATTCCACTCCTTTTATTTGATGTCAGAGTGCAGTCAAACAACGCCATTGAGGTCATCCTCAAGCCAGGTAGCGGTAATGATTTGACTGGCGATGCGATCGGTCAAGTTTTAGATGTACAAGAATCAGGCGGTATTTTTGTGTACTGATGCCCTGGGCAGGTAGTTTCAAACCTATAGATAATCCGCCCGGCATTCCATCCATTTCAGAACCTTGAAAAGGCTCACTTCGTGCGGTTTTTCAACCGTAAACTAGCCTAACCAGATTTTGTCAGGCTATATAGCGCTGTGCGGGTTGATTAAGTACGGTGGTGTGGGGCACTAAGTGCCCCACACCACCGTTGCTGTACTTAACGCACTTGCACATTGCTATAACATCAACGCATCAAGCATTGCCCGATTGAATGAGGTAAGAGAGGGGCATGGGGCTCATCTCTTACCCCTCCCTTACCTCATTCAATCAGAAAGAAGTATAAGTTCTGTCTAAATAATTGTGCTGAAATAAACTGTTGTTCCTATAATCTTTGGCAAGTACTGCCATTGACGGGGAGGCATCGGTGAGCAAGCTACAAAACCGTTTCAGTTGGATGTTCTGGAGTGGTTTTTATTTAAGCCTGGGAAGTTTCGGGCTTCTGGGATGTAATCGGCTGCCGGACTTAATAGCAACTGGTTCTAAAACCTCAGAAGCAGCGACCGCTTCTCCCCCCCCTGCCAATATGCTCTGTGAGACCCCCGGTTACCTGGCAAAGGTTACAACCCTACAGGGGCAACCCCACCTCACCTTCGGCCCAAAACCAGACGCAAACACGCTCACCGATGCCGCACCGGTTGCCATGACCGAAAATGACGACGGCAGCCGCACCTATTCAATTTCTAAAGATTCCACCACTTATGCCCGTTTCTATTTAGACGGGACCTGTCTGACGCAAGTCGTAGCAGCTGATAGCACAGTCAGCGTCGAAGAAGTTGGCAAGACTTCTCCTGTTGATCCCCCTGACGAATCTGTTGCCTCCTCGAGCCTTGAGCAGCCGGATCAATATCAGCAGGGCTACGATCTGGGCTACAAAGAAGGCTTTCAGAGCGGCGAAACATTTCGTCGGGAAAAGCGCGAAAACACCCCCGAACTTGCTTTTCCAGCCGATTCGGCGAGCGGCAATGAGAGTTACGACCGGGGCTACCGGGAAGGCTTTTATGATGGCTTTGCCGGAGGCTACGACAGCTTCATCAGCCAGGAGCCAAATCAGAATAATTTAGCTATGAGCTGCGCTGGAACGATTGTGAATAAATTTGATTTCACGGCTTACTACACTCGAGAGTCTGGATTCAACCGCATTGATCTTAAACCTCACCAAAGTAGTCAAACTCTCACCGCGAACCTAAGCTATGACCGTAAAGACGATAAAAACCATGAGGTTTGGCGCGGCAATATCGCCCAAATGGAGGATGTAACGTTAACGCATCTATCTACAAAAGATCCTAAACCGGGAGACGAGGTTTCTGTTAGTTACGACAATGGTTTAGGAAAAGCAAATTGTCGTTAAGCTCAGCCAAATCCGTAGAATTGTAGGCTAAACTGATCGCCACAACCAGAGTTGTCCCCTAAAACCCTGGTTTAGAGCATTTTCAGCCATTTTTAACCAAAATCGGCTGATGGTTCTGTTCATCTGTTTTTGCGTGGGTAAGAACCTATGGAAAATTTCGCTTTCCTTCATGCCTTTGCCGCCTACGAAGACCCCTCGGAAGCGCCGAAGGTCCGCTCTCTAGAAGATATGGGTTTAGTCAATCCAGCCATGCTCGGGATAGCCGCAGGGGCGATCGCCGGGTTTATGGTTTTGACTACCCCCTCGGATGCTCAAGCCTATACTGAGTACGGCGATCGCGGTGCTGCCGTCTACGAAATTCAAAGTGTTCTGAATGGTTTAGGATACAGCGTTGGTCCATTAGATGGCGTGTTTGGTTCTGCGACACGACAAGCCGTAATCAATTTTCAACGGAACAACGGGCTCTCCGTAGATGGTGTGGTTGGCCCTGCGACGGCCTCCGCTCTCGGTGGGGTCAGCTATGACCCTGACCCTGGACAAGGTGGCAGCGGTGGTGGCCCCAATACGGTCACAATTTCCACCAACGGTAGCCCATTGACAGTGCGTTCTGGTCCGGGTACAGGTTACGCTGCGATCGACTACATTTCGAATGGCAGCAGCGTTACTGTTGTAGATTATTCGGGCGGTTGGTATGAACTCGCTGGCGGCGGTTGGATTTCGTCTACTTGGACCGTCGGCGGTGGCGGCGGTGGCGGTGGCGGTGGCAATCCCGGTGGTGACGGTGGCTCCGGCTCTATTCGAATTTCCACCAACGGTAGCGAACTGGTAGCTCGCTCAGGCCCAGGCTCGGGGTATGCCGTTACTGGCGGCTATGGCAACGGTGCTGTAGTCCGGTTCTACGACTACTACGGTGGCTGGTATGAAACTGACCAGGGCTGGGTTTCTGCAAGCTGGGTTTACGAACTCTAAGCTCTAATTTGCTCCTGTTGCCAGGCCGTCGAACCTGTAAAGGACAGTCTTTCTGAGGATTTCGCCCTAACACATGGGTTTTGAACCCTGGCCTGAATACCTAAGCAAGGGCTGATGTAGTCGCTACATCAGCCCTTTTTGACGGACCTCTATGAAAACGCTCAGGCATGTGAACGGCCGACCCAAACAAATGTATTCTTGAGAACCTACAGCAATGTGCGGGTTGATTAAGTACGGTGGTGTGGGGCACTTCGTGCCCCACACCACCGTTGCTGTACTTAACGCACTCGCACGTTGCTATATACTTTGTGCGAGTTCTCCAGAATTACAGAGGGTTTTATCACCCGAAATGGCGAAAATCGCCCTTTGCCAAGTACCCTTCTCAACCCTTAGACTGTAAACTCTGAGCACCCACTGGATATAGCTCCAAGCCTTGGGGGTGATCCATCCGCTCTCCTCCTCCCTCCCCCGTTCCAATGCCGCAAACCTTAGACTTTCTAGCCCAACTCAATACCTCTCAGCGTCGCGCCGTTGAGCACCACTGTGGCCCACTGCTAGTGGTTGCTGGGGCCGGTTCTGGCAAAACGCGTGCCCTCACCTTTCGTATTGCCAACCTGATCCTGAACCATCGGGTCGATCCGGAGAACATCCTCGCAGTTACCTTCACAAACAAAGCTGCCCGGGAGATGAAGGAGCGGATCGAGAAGCTTTTCGCTGAGCAGGAAGCTCTTGCACAGAAGGGCAAGCCCCTGGAAGCTTTGCACGAACGGGAGCAGATGCGGCTCCGCTCCTATGTCTACAAGAACATCACCAAGGATTTGTGGATCGGTACGTTTCATGCCCTCTGCGCCCGCATCTTACGGTTTGACATCGAAAAGTACCAGGACCCTGCCGGGCAACGTACCCGGAACTTCTCCATCTTTGATGAATCTGATGTGCAAAACCTTGTAAAAGGTATTGTCGCTTCCAAAAATCTGGACGATAAGAAGTTTGACCCGCGATCAATCCGATACGCCATCAGCAACGCTAAAAACCAGGGCTTCTCGCCGATGGATGTAGAGCGCGAGCAGCCGAACTACCGGGGTCGGGTAATTGCTGACGTCTATGCCGAGTACCAGAGGGCCCTGGCAGCTAACAATGCCATGGATTTCGACGACCTGATTCTGGTTCCCGTGCAACTCTTCCGCCAGAATGAGCAGGTGTTGGCTTACTGGCACAAACGCTTTCGCCATATCCTCGTGGACGAGTATCAGGATACCAACCGTACCCAGTACGATTTGATCCGGATGCTCGTCACTAATGGAGCTAGCACTGCCGACTTCGGGGATTGGAATTACCGCTCCGTTTTCGTTGTGGGCGATGCCGATCAAAGCATCTATTCCTTCAGAGCTGCGGATTTCCGCATTCTGCTGGGGTTCCAGGAGGATTTTGGCGATGGGTTGCCGGACGATGACACCCGCACGATGGTCAAGCTGGAGGAGAATTACCGCTCCACGTCCAACATCATCGAAGTGGCGAATGAAGTAATTGACAACAATACGGAACGCATCGACAAGGTGTTACGGGCAACACGGGGTGAAGGGGAGCCCATTTACCTGTTCCGAGCAGACGACGAGACACAGGAAGCGCAGTTTGTTGTCGGTCAAATCCGCCAGTTACGGGACAGTAACCCCGAGTTGGATTGGGGTAGTTTTGCAATTCTCTACCGGACCAACGCCCAATCGCGTGCGTTTGAGGAAGTGCTGGCCCGCTTTCAGTTGCCCTATACCATTGTGGGAGGGCTGCGATTCTACGATCGCCGTGAAGTCAAAGACGTGCTGTCCTATTTGCGGGCGATCGCCAACCCTGACGACAGCGTCAGCATTGAGCGGGTCATCAACGTACCCCGACGCGGCGTGGGCAAAACCACCCTGGATCGGTTGAAGCAAGCGGCCCAGCAAACCAATGTCTCCCTCTGGAATATCCTTTGCGATGAGACATCGGTACAGACCCTGGCGGGGCGATCGGCCAAAGCGGTGTTTAGCTTTGTCGACATCATCCAGAAATATCAGGAGCAGCTAGAAACGGCCTCGGCTTCTGAAATCATGCAGGGCATTCTGGAGGACTCGGGCTACATTGCCGATCTGCAAACTCAGGATACTGACGAAGCCCAGGATCGCATCAGCAACGTGCAGGAGCTTTACAACGCCTCTCTGCAATTCCAGGAGGAAAACGACAACGCCTCCTTAGTGGGATTTTTGGCAAATGCTTCCCTCGCCTCAGATCTGGATAACTTGGACGAAGGGAAGTCTTCCATCTCCCTCATGACCCTCCACTCCTCTAAGGGACTGGAGTTCCCCGTTGTCTTTTTAGTGGGTCTGGAGCAGGGGCTTTTCCCTAACTATCGCTCCTTAGAGGATCCGGCTTCCCTGGAAGAGGAGCGCCGCCTCTGCTACGTGGGCATTACCCGTGCTCAGGAGCGGCTCTTCATCACCTATGCCCGAGAACGCCGCCTCTACGGCAATCGCGAACCGGCCAGCCCCTCGCTCTTCCTGGCAGAAATTCCACCAGAACGGCTAATCAGCAATGTGGCAACAGCTCAGCCCAAAAAGATGGCAACCCCGATGAAAGAAATGCGGGCACGGGCGATCGCGGCACCCAATCCCAATGCCGTCATCTCTGATTGGAAAGTGGGCGAGAAAGTGATGCATCCTTCCTTTGGCCCCGGCCAGGTTACCCACATCTTTGGTACCGGCAAGAAGATGTGCATTGCCGTCAAGTTCCCTGATTTGGGTCAGAAGATCATCGACCCCAAATTAGTTCCGCTTCAACGGGTCCAATAAAAATGCTTTGTGTATGGTGTTTCGCACACCACACACAATAAGCATACATAAGTTCCGTGAAGGCTATGCCTGTTTGAGTTGTGGCGTTCCAAACCGCTCACCTACCTCTAGACGGCTACCGTTCACAAAGTCTGCGCCACTCTGAGCTTTCTTCCCCGGTAGCTGAATCTCCTGGAGCAGCAGCAGCCCCTCACCTGTCTTCACGACAGGCCCCCAGCCTTTGAGAATTGTGGCGATCGCCCCAACCTCGATCTCTGCTTGCAGGAAAGGCTGCCACTCCGAAGCCAGAGCTTGCAGGTCTGGCGGTAACTGGTCATCCACGACACCCAGGGGAGCGGTTTTTAGCAGTTTGATAGAGCTATCGCGAAAGGTTGCCACGCAGTTTGGGAAAAAGCCACGAATCTGGTTGTGGAGGGCGATCGCCCCTTTCCCCCAATCTACCCAGTAATCTGCTTTCTGAATGAGCGGTGCATAGGTGGCTTGTTCAGCATCCTGTGGCTCGGCAATCAGCGTTCCTGCTTCCAGGCCATGCAGCGTTTGCACCAGCAAATCCCCTGACTGCGCTGCAAGCTTTTCGGCTACGTCAAAAAAGGTATCAAATAAACCAATGGGTACCTGACCTTTGATCAACATGGGGCCGGTATCCATCCCCGCATCCATCAGCATCGTGGTAATGCCTGTCTCAGTCTTGCCATGCACAATGCTCCATTGAATGGGAGCAGCCCCTCGGTAGTCCGGGAGTAACGATCCGTGACCATTAATACAACCGAGGCGGGGCATGTCTAAAATTTCTTGAGATAAGATTTGCCCATAGGCAACGACAACGAAGGCATCGGCTTCATAGGAACGCAATGCATCCAGGGTTTCGGCATCACGTTTCACTCTCCTGGGTTGCCAGACGGGAAGATTATGGGTTTGGGCGATCGCCTTCACTGGAGATGGGCTTAACTCCTTCCCCCGCCCCCGCCGCTTATCGGGTTGGGTTACCACTGCCAGCACCTCAAACCCCGGTTCTGCCAGCAACCGCTCCAGGCTAGGCACGGCAAATTGGGGCGTTCCAAAAAAGACCAGTTTCATGGACACCTGCATGATTACTCAGCAAATACTATCAGCAATTCTTAGTATGGGCATCAAAGCCAAGAGTTCACGCCCTACGGGCGTGAACTCTTGGCTTTGATGCCCGAAAACCGCGTGCCAAAGGCGCGCGGTTTTCGGGCCTGATTTCAAAATGAGAATTGCTGAAATACTATAGCTTTTGTACCGATCGTTGCGGCAAAGGGAGAGACTAGTAAGCTGCAGCCTAAGTTCGCGACCCATGTTTTTGTGTGGGGTGCTTCGCACCCCACACAAAAACATGGGTGATGGATTTTCGCCTCAGCGTACTAGTACAAGAAATCTATCTATATCGAGTGGTATGAGGCACTTTGTGCCCCACACCACCCACCGTTGCTCTATTTAACGCACTTGCACATGCTATATGAAGCAGAGTTCGGGTGAAGTACGGGCTTGCGCTCTGATAAACCTCTTAGGCCAAAACTTAGCCTCCTGTTTCTGTCCTCACTAAATAAGGGCAAAAACAAGAGGCCAAGTTTTGACACGAAGTGTGGAGTAATTAAAACTCTTCCAATTGATGAGGAATACCCCAAATTGGACAGGGAGACAGGGGAGCCAACTGACGAACCAGTTCATGCTCTGGAGAGCTGCAGCCCACCACAATCAAGTTAGCATCAATCTCTCGGGCCACATTCAGCAACTCGTCAGGGTAGCTACCAAAGCGCAGGTGAGCCTCTAGAGAGCCACGCCATTCTTCCGCCAGGCAGCGAGCCTGCCAAAGAATGCAATCTGCCTGATCCAGGAGATTCTCAGGAGCAGGGATTGGCTCAACCTGGCAGACCGTCAGACAACTTTGGGCTGCCTGGCTGGCTAGCACGTCCGTACTACGACGCCCCGAAGAAAACACGGGTAGCCCCGAAGCGTGGACCAAATCGGTGCGCGTAGAGGTCCGTGGGTACGGCCAGGCCGATCGCCCTCCCAGATCAACAGGATTTTCGCGAGGTGGCTGTTTGCGCCGATCGACGATATACACCACATGCACCAGCACTCGGGTTTGCGATGCCAGGCGAGTTTGATGGGCAATCCACAGGGCCATATCCAGGGCAATTTGGCTATTGGCAGAGCCGTTGTAGCCAATTAGCACATTCATGGTTTCCTTGGAAGAACGCTCATCCTCACCCCCACCCAGAGTTAGGCCTTCAGACAGAACGATTTGGCTTGCCAGATCCTTCCATCCCAGGGCATTTTGTAAGCGCACCAGTGTGGATTTAATCTTCACCGTGGTTTCCCTCCGTCAACATGGATGAGCCAAACTTTGAAGGTTCAAAAGTCAAAAGTTGCAACTTGAAGGATGTCATGGAAAGCCCAGATAGGGATACAAAGCAGTTGCCCCTATCACAGCCATAGAGAAGCTAGTTCTAGAGAATCAACCGGGCTCTGGCGATCGCCTCTAACAACCAGAACCTTCCTGTAAAACAGCACCCCAAACCATTAATCCGGAAACACCCTTTCAGTCCTGCAAAAACTGAACAAGCTGAATCAACAGAAGATCTGCTTCAACTTATTCGTGCATAGACAATCGGCCACTTTAGGAACACACCGAATAGAGCCTTGCACTCATCTATTCTCTACCCAAAGCCAGTCAGAACTGCTCGATATTGAGGAGAGGAAGGCCACCTCCATCCAAAACCCGATAATTCTGAGGTCTATACAGGGGTTTTCTAAGAAGACAAAAACGATTATAGGCAACCTTTTCGGGCAAAGGTAGCTCCCTAAGGAGTAACCATAGCTCAGCTTAAGACACGTCAGCCATCCCGATAGAGGTTCAGACCACACTCCTCGTTCCTGTGTCAGGAAGATAAAAACGAAGGGATAAAACTTAACCCAAAAAGTACAAGGCCGGAACCAAGATGCAGTGAAACTTTTACCATTTCGCACCATCCAGTTACATGGATGAAAAGATACATAGTTTCAATTGCCGAAACTCAGCTTAACACCGGCAACATAGATCGTCAATGGGACTTTTCTTTCCGTAGGAAAGTCAAGAATAGTAACAAAATGGATAGCTAGTTTAGGCTGTATTTTGCATACAAATAAGGACCAATTTAGAACACCTCAAGAGCACATGAAATAAGCTTTTCAAATAGGGCCCAGGAGGATCTCTAATCGAGAATCTATACTTACCTCAAATGATGCTGGTAAACCTGTAATCCAATACACTTGCTGGGAATTTCCACGAGATGTAGCCAGGTTTACAAATTACAGCTACATGCCTCGTAGTAAGCCTCTCATTCATCTTTCCCTCTTACATGGAAGCTCTAGTCGCTCAACCCTATGGATAGTGTGTATCGAGCCGGAGCCCTTGTTCTGTCATC
The DNA here is from genome assembly GCF_014695575.1 of Leptolyngbya sp. FACHB-8. Classification (GTDB taxonomy): domain Bacteria; phylum Cyanobacteriota; class Cyanobacteriia; order Elainellales; family Elainellaceae; genus Vacuolonema. Next base: position 92,826 of record NZ_JACJOO010000084.1, read on the forward strand.
GCTCTATGCAGCAGAACAAAGACTCCGCGTGCCAGCTCAAGTCACGGATACGCGTGAGTTTACCTATAAGTTTGAGGAAGAGGTATATTTTGCATCCTCATCTTCAAAACACCAGAAACGCTGATGGTGACCATATAAACAATCGAAAGCTTTGCGATCGCCAGGCTAAAGCTCTTAATTGTGCTTAAAAACACCTTTAAAAAGAGATCAGCCTCACCCAATAATGCCAGAGGGAAGGCAGGTGAGGCTGGAGACGCAGTTAGGAGGTATCTTGTTTTTAAGACTACGCCTACTATTCTAGTTTTTCGTTCCTCTTAAGGTGTTCTTAAGTTTACGAATAAGAAAATCTTGTTTTTCTCAGAAAATCGTTACCTTCACTACCCAAAAGCCCTATTTTTTACTAAAGGATGTTACGAAACTCATGCAAGGGTTGAGTTAACAAACCTGTGCTTCTGACAAATCAATAATTTCTACTCAACAGAATTTCAAAAAAGAGAATCATTCTGTGATTTAGGATGAAGCCTCAAAAAATTCGAAACCTCTTACTTTAGATAGTTTTTATATTCACGTCCTGCACCTGTTTAAAGGCAAGCAGAACTCTTATTCTGTACCGCAACGCAAGGCAAAATTGGAGTTCTGTTTTCCGGTGTACACGTCAGCACTGTCCCACACACGCAGCGCCTTTTATGGGATTCCGCTACCACGCCGCCTTTGTAGCCCTGGCTACGCCCGAATTGGAGCGGTTAGTCATCTTTTATCGCTCATTTCTAGGACAACCTCCCGTCACGTTTATTCCCCAGCAATATGCCGAGTTTCATCTCCTGCAATTGCGTTTAGCACTGTTCAACCCCAAAACAGAACATCGCACTGAGTTTGTGGCCCCTGCCGGAGCCGCCCTTAGCATTTGCCTGGAGGTTGAGCAGTTAGAGACGGCGATCGCCCACCTCACAAGCACCTATATCCTTTTGCAAGAGCAAGGATTGTGGCACGACACCGTCCCGTTAGGGGAACTTCTCACCCCCTCCCATGGGCGTGAGATTTATGCCTATGATCCGGATGGCAATCGTCTCATCCTCTATGAGGCAGCATCAACAAACCGTGCGGAGCCTACCCATGACTGAATCTCGAATATTCTTAATGATGGGAGCCATTTTAGGAGGCCTGGCCGTAGCCTCCGGAGCTTTCGCTTCCCATGCCCTGTCTGAAAAACTGACTGAGAGGGCTATAGAAATTTTTGAGACGGCCGCTCGATATCAGATGTACCATGCTCTGGCACTGCTAGCGGTTGGCCTTTGGCTGAGCCGAGTAGATGAGGGGCGATCGCTCCTTGTCACAGCCGGAGTTGCTTATCTAATTGGGATTCTTCTGTTCTCAGGAAGCCTCTACGCCCTTAGCTTGAGTGGCATTAAGGGGTTGGGAGCCGTCACGCCTCTGGGTGGAGTGGCGTTTCTGGTGGGATGGGGGTGCTTGGCGATCGCAGCCCTTTCCTTCAAGTAGAAATGTTGTTCTGGTCTTTCAGCAGGGAAAGTCCAACTTTTTTCTTGGCTTACATTTTTCAGCACAACTCAGAACCCTGGTTTTGTCACCGTGAAGCGACGGCAAAACCAGGGTTCTGAGTTTTGGTTGGAGTAGATGCAGGATATTAAGGAGATTTCTGAGAAACAATATCCCCATTATTTGGAAAAAAGGCGCGGCTTCGCCGCGCCTTTTTTCCAAATAATGGGGAAGTTCTTATCTGGAAATCTCCTAACTCCTCACTGAGCAACCGTTTTATGCATAGGCTCAATGAAGTTGTGAAAGCAACAGGACGTTTCTTAAGGCACTTCGGAACCTATCCCTCTTAGCTACGTCCCCTTTTACGGCAGACTGATGAATAAAGGGACCTATTACTCTGTGCGTAAACCTAAATCTATGGCACTACAAGATGCCCACCAGGCAATCATCAGAGCCCATGTTTTTGTTCAAGGCCGTGTGCAGGGGGTTGGCTATCGAGCCGCCACATGGGATACCGCGATTCTGCTGAAACTCAAGGGGTGGGTACGAAACCTGCGAGATGGTCGTGTCGAAGCCGTCTTTGAAGGAACCTCAGAACAAATTGAGGAAATGATTCGCTGGTGCCATCAAGGCCCGCCTACTGCCCGAGTAACCAGCGTCCAGGTCACTTACGAAACCCCAGAGCACCTCAAAACATTCCAGGTTACCCAGTAACGGTCCTTCGGACAGATTCTTTAAAGTTCCTGCTTTTGCATGCGCTCAGGTCCATCAAAGCAAGAACTTTAAAGAATCTGTCCGGTGCAACTATCCTCATCCCAATAAGCCACAGCTATGAAGGAAAAATTAACAGATTACTTATCGCTCATTACTCTCCATATAGGGGAAAGGAGAATACTTGCAATCCTTGCTTAAACAATACAAAAACTTTGTTAAAACTTCACGGAAGCTTTATATAACATCGCAGAAAAGTGAAGCTTCCTTGAAGAGCTACGGGATTCCACGGAACACCCAAGAGCAAAACGTTATTCTCATCCCCAGCTTCCAGTATGACCCCCATGCTATTTCCAATTGCATCTATAGCTAGAAACAACTTTCAGCAATATGCAACTTGTGAAGTAGTTCTTTGAAGCAAATGCTTGTTCCTGAGCTTAAGTAACCATCCAGATGTGATTCTGCCTTGCGGAGTAGGTCTCTCTCTGAACGGTAGGATGCCATAGCGCCTCAGTTGAAATAGCCTGGAGCAGGTTACTGAGTACCACAGGTCATTCTGTTCAAAACAAACCTCAGCCTGCGTTGTGTTCGGGGCTATATGCGAATCCTCATTTATTCCTATAACTATCATCCAGAGCCCATCGGTATCGCGCCACTCATGACCGAACTGGCCGAAGGGCTAGCCAGTCGAGGACACACTGTGCGTGTCGTCACGGGTATGCCCAACTACCCTGAGCGCCAGGTGTATCAAAAATATCAAGGCAAGTTTTACTGCACTGAAGAGCAAAATGGTGTCACTATCCAGCGAAGCTATGTGTGGATCCGGCCTCAACTCGGATTAATGACTCGTATTTTGCTGGATGGAAGTTTTTCGGTTACGAGTTTGATACAAGCGTTACGGGGCTGGCGACCCGAAGTTATTTTGCTGACGGTACCGCCTCTACCAACCTGTGTTCCGGCTGCGCTCTTACGATTGATCTACAAATGTCCTGTGGTTATTAGCCTGCAAGACATTCTGCCAGAAGCAGCGGTTAAACTCGGCATCCTGAGCAATAAATGGGCGATTCGTTTGTTTGAATTATTAGAGCGGTTTGCTTACCGAACAGCCAGCGCTATTGGAGTCATCTCAGATGGCTTTATCGAGAATCTCATGGGGAAAGGGGTGCCCCGCGACAAGATGCATTGCATCCCTAATTGGGTAGATGTCAACTTCATTCGCCCCCAAGTCCGAGACCCCAACCCTTTTCGTATCAAGCACCAGTTAACGGGTAAATTTGTTGTGCTCTATTCGGGTAATATTGCTCTGACTCAGGGCATGGAAACCGTCATCAGAGCTGCAAAATTACTCCAAGACGTCCCTAACATTGTGTTTGTCATTGCGGGCGAAGCGAAGGCACGTCAACGCCTGCAAACAATTTGTGAGGAGTGTCAAACAAACAACGTCATGCTCCTACCCTTTGAGCCCCGAGAAAATTTGCCACAGATGTTGGCAGCGGCAGATGTCAGTCTCGTGGTGCAGAAACGAAACGTAATTGCTTTTAATATGCCGTCTAAGGTTCAGCTTCTCCTGGCCAGTGGACGCCCTATTATTGCCTCAGTTCCCCTGAATGGTATGGCTGCGAGGGCAGTTTCTAAGAGCCAGGGCGGCATGGTATTGCCTCCAGAACAGCCCGATTTACTAGCAGACGCAATCCTGCGGCTGTACCACAACCCTGCTGAAGCCGAAGCAATGGGCGTCCAGGGTCGTCACTATGCCATTCAACATTACTCGTTAGAACAGGCACTCGATAGCTATGAAAGCCTATTTACCAAGCTTGTTGGAAAACCCCCAGCAGTAGAGCCACCTACGCTGCGACCGGAAGAAGTGACAACAGGGCACTAATACCAATCCAATCAACCATAAATCCGAAAGCTGTGTCACTGACTTTACAGGCGACGTATCTTTTAGGATTTATGGTTACTTCACCCTTCCCCTACGTCCTGGCAATCCTGCATGCCACTTGGGGTCGATGGTCATGTTCTAGATGTGTAGATAAGGGTGCGATGGAAGGGGTGCTTCGTGCCCCTTTCATCACACCCTTACCTATACAGTGGACTACCCGCCAGGGTAAGCGATCGCTCTAACATCTAACACCCTATACAGTTAGCCTTTGTCCCGTCAGTTGAGCCATCTGCAGCAATCGGAAGCAGTCCTCCCACTCACTCCACCTGACACTAGCAATATAAAGATAAACTGGAGAGGACGACTGACTCATCTTGCGTAAATCGAATGATGGGTTAGTAGTTTTGTGTAGGAACCTGGATCAAGCCCAGTTGAGAGTTTGACCTGGGCTTCCGGAGACAGATTTGGGAGAGAATCGGATGGCGTTTTTGGATGCAGGGCTACGCACGCAGGTATTGGACTGGATGGCGAATCAGGTGCCTGAATCGCGGATTGCTCACGTATTGCGTGTGGAGGAGATGGCGATCGCCCTGGCCCAGCAACATCAACTTGATATTGAAAAAGCAGCCACGGCAGGTCTGATGCATGACCTGGCCAAGTACTTCAAACCCAACCAACTGTTAGCAATGGCAACGGCTGAAGGGTTGCTAATTGACCCCGTCGCTTATGCCAATCCACATCTGCTTCACGCAGATGTCAGCGCCCTCGTAGCCCGTGATGAGTTTGGAGTTCGGGATCCCGAAGTTTTAGCCGCGATCGCCGACCATACCCTGGGACGGCCAAATATGGGACCATTAAGTTGTGCCGTATTTCTGGCTGACACTCTGGAAGCGGGACGAGGCGATAGTGAAGAACTGCAAACTTTGCGCCAAATAAGCCAACAAAATCTCACCCGAGCGGTGTGGATGACCTGCGATTACACTCTGCGTTATTTGTTAAACACTAGCCGTCTCATTCACCCCCTGGCGATCGAAACCCGCAATAGTTTTTTGCATCGCGATCGCTGGCACGCTGAGCTTCCCAATGTCCAGGCGGCCCCACCCTATAGCATGGCTTCCTAAGCCTTAATGCGGGTAAAACCCGAAGAACCTATCTCCCCAAGTTTGAACATTGACGAAGCAAAGTCTTTAGAGAGGCCGTTTTGGGGCTCGGTGCATACAAAAATTAACGTCCTGAGCACTGTCTTTTGCGAGATTGTCTATCATATCCGTAACCCTCTCTGAGATCTCGATTATCCAGCTTCACTAAACAACTCAACTGCAACGACATAGTCGATTTGAGGTATTAAATACTGAATGATCCATCAATCCTCCTTTAATCCCACCACTACACCCTATTCCGCATCGACCCCATCGCGAACGGGAAAGGACGTGAGTGGTGAAGATTTGGCGTTGACCATTGCCCGGGCTGCTGATGACCGCAAAGCGGTCGATACCGTTGTACTGAAAGTCTCTGACGTTTCCTATCTGGCGGATTACTTCGTCATTACCTCAGGGATGTCATTGCCTCAGGTACGGGCGATCGCCAACAGCATCGAACAAGAGGTGGGAGATACCTGGCAGCGGGCTCCCCGGCGTGTGGAAGGGCAGTCAGAGGGCAATTGGATTGTGATGGATTACGGCGATGTAATTGTGCACATCTTTATGCCCAAAGAGCGTGAGTATTATGGTTTAGAAGCCTTCTGGGGCCACGCGGAGCACGTTTCTTTCACGCCGTAAACGTTGATTTTTCGTGTGTTTTACACACGAAAAATCAACCCTTTCCAAAAATTCAGTAGCCCGATAGATTTAGAGGTACGTTATACGCTGGTTCCATGAAGTCCTCTGCGCCTGTTTGTCCCGTCCCCACAGAGCAGCAGCCCATTAATGAATTCCGTGACCTGACGGAATCCTGGTTTTTCCGGTGGGCCACCCTCGATTGGTGGCCTTACGTTAAACCACTCATCGTGTTGTGGAGCCTTAGCTGGGTCATCGTTTGGCCTGTGGCCGCTATTAGTTTTCCACCGGTCAAAGATCCCGGTCATTTCTTTGTCTGCGGAGTAGTGGGTGCTTGTGCCCTGCCCCTCCTGGCCCTAAGTAACCTGGCGCTGGGATGGTTGTATGTGCGCGATCGCCTGCGCAAAGAAACCATTTTCTACGAAGAATCAGGCTGGTACGACGGGCAAACCTGGACGAAGCCTGAGGAAGTGTTGCAGCGCGATCGGCTGATTGTCAGCTACCAAATCAGCCCGATTATGCAGCGGCTGCGACGTACTTTCTTATTCTTTGTGGGATTATTCTTAGCTTGTGTATTCGCCTGGCTACTTCTTCCTTAGCGCTCGTTGAAACGTTAATTTTTCGTGTATCCCTACCCTGAAAAAAACAGCCCTCTCTCAGCAGAAAAACCTTGAGAAAAGGTGGTGTCTGGCGTTTCATTTCGCGTCTGAATTGTTCCTCTGAGATTGCCGCTGACCGTTATGATGATGAGGTTGTGCAGGGTTTTCCTGCCGAATTAAGGAATTGCTTGTATTACCATGACCCGAGGAAAACGCAGCCACTCCGCACCGGAAGTCGAAGTTCGCCTTTTGCGTGAGGGAATTATCGAATCCAGGCACCACGTTCAGGCGGTTGTGGCCGATGAAAAAGGACGAATTCTCTCGGTGGCCGGGGATCCCGAAACTTCCACCTTTATTCGCTCAGCGTTAAAACCCTTTCAAGCCCTGGCCGTTACAACTACAGGTACGTTAGAGCGGTTGAAGTTAGGCGATCGCGACCTGGCTATTATGTGCAGCTCCCACCGGGGTACACCAGAACAGGTACGGCAAGCCTTCAATATCCTCTGGCGCGCTGATATCGACCCCTCTGCCCTACAATGTCCCATCCCTGAAGGCAAACGCAGCCCATTGGAGTATAACTGCTCCGGTAAACACGCCGGAATGTTGGCTGTAGCGAAGCAAGGCGGCTACCCTCTCAGCTCCTACATGCAACGCAATCATCCGGTACAAGAACTTATTCTGGGCAAAGTTGCCGAACTTCTCAAGATGCCGGCTGCGGAATTCATTTCGGCACGGGATGATTGCGGAGTTCCGACTTATTTCATGCAATTGGGACAGATTGCTACCCTCTATGCCCAGCTAGCCTCTGGCAATAGCCTCGATATGGAGCGCATTCTCCGCGCTATGACCCATCACCCTAATCTGATCGCGGGGGATGGCGAATTTGACACTGAACTGATTCGTCTGACCGCTGGGGAAGTGGTTAGCAAATCGGGTGCGGAAGGCGTGCAGTGCGTCGCTCGGGTCGGCGAAGGGTTGGGATTGGCCATTAAAGTCATGGATGGGGCGAAGCGAGCCAAGTACGCTGTTGCTACTCAATTGCTCAGGCAGATGGGTTGGATTACCCCCTCCATCGCAGAAACTCTATCCGAGAAATATATGTCTCTGGGCGACATCAAGCGCTTGGATGTTGTGGGCGAACTGACTTTGTTGTAATTCAGTCCTAATTCATAAGAAAAAGAGGGGGGCTTCTGCCCCCCTCTTTTTCGAAGACCGGGTTTTAAGACCGAATTAGGCGATCGCATTCCGCGCTTCTTGGGCCACGGGTTCCGCCTTGTCGCCCAGCATTCCCTCAATTAATTGATGGGCTTCGGGGTCTTGCTTCATGCGGCCCAGCGCCTGCACAACTCTATAGCGCACCTGCCAGTCAGAATCTTCTACAAATGGGGCCAGCAGCGAAATTGCCCGAGGGTCACCCAGTTCGCCTAGAGCTCCAATGGCTGCCGTTCGAACCAACTCATTCTCTGATTGGATAGCGTTCTGCAACAGCTCAAACCCCCGAGGATCGCCCAATTCACCGAGGGCAGCGGCAATGCTGAACTGAAGCAACCATTCCTGGGTGCTGTTGAACACCGTTTGCATATCGTCAAAGGCTTCCGTCAATTTTAGAGCGGCCAGGGAATCGGCGGCAGCGGCCTTGACATCGGTTTCAGGGTCATTGTTGAGGCGATCGCGCAACACCTGCAACGATACGTCTCGATCCTGTCCACCCAGCGAGGAAAGCTGGCTCACGGCTGCATAGCGCACCCGCACATTGCTATCGGTGATGACAGGTTGGATCAGGTCAAAAGCCGTTGCTGGTTCCAGTTCCCGGAGTTGATTTACCCCTCGTAACCGCTGACCAAAATCTTCAGCTTCTAGCAATGCTTTGACTGACTCTGGCGTAACACTCATGCGTTCCCCACTCCTAAAGCGTGAATTTATAACCAGTTGAAATAGCGTGACGATTGGCACACCCTCTGGGTGAGCCGAAGAGGCCAATAAGACCCGCTCAAATAACAGCTCAGGTCTAAATCGTAGAGGCCATGTGGCGAATGATGTCGCCGCGGGTCAGGATGCCCACCAGCTTTTCGCCTTCTACCACCAGCACCCGATGTACATCTCTCTCATGCATCAGGTTGGCAGCATCTCGCAGTTCAGTTTCAGGCGTTACGGTTACCAAATCCCCTTTGCGACGGGCACGGGTCATGACTTCACCCACGGTTTGCCCCAGGGCTTTGTGCAATTCCCGATCATATCTGCTGGGGTTTTCCAAATAAATCACACTATCCAGCAGCATGATGTAAGCAGGTGGTGTTACCCCCGACTCCTGCCACATCAAATCCCCCTCTGAAATGACACCCACCAGCCCCCCTGCTGTATCCTGCACAGGCAAGCCACTAATGCGTTTCTCCGCCATTAACTGAATGGCTTCTTTCAGAGGCGTTTCCGGAGTCACCACGATCGGATCGCGGGTCATGACTGCGGCAACCGTTGTTGTCATAAAGATCCTAAAAATTTCAATGTGTTAAACCGTATACGCCTCATTGTAAGGAATTGTGGAGAGGGGACGGTTGGGGTTTACAGGTTTTTACATGGATGAGTCGGTTGGAGGGGAAAGGCAGGAGGCAGAAGGCAAAGGAAAGAAGATTAGAGGTGGAGGTTAGAAGACCATTAATCCTTCGTAATTCTTTTCTACCCATTACTTTCTTTCTCTTCCCTCCTACCCTCTGCCTTTCAAAATCCCATTTCACAAAAAGCCTTCAGAATATGGATGCAATTGGCGATCGCCCCTAAATGCGCAATCTCATACCCATGCGTATTCTGGGTTGGGAATCCGAGGCAGGCGGCACGACCAACGTGACCCATTTTCATGGCGATGGAGGCATCGCTGCCAAAACCGCTGATGGTAGCGAATTGGATGGGGATGTTGGCTTCCATGGCGGCGGTGGCGATCGCCTGGTTCAAAAATTCGTCGTAGAGGCCGTAGTTATCTTGGGCCAGGAGAACGGGGACGGGTCCATCTTCGATCGGATATTCCGGTGAAAGGGGACAGATTTCTAGCGCAATCAGAGCGGCGAGGCGATTGCGGAGGGTAAAGTGGAGGGCACCGATCGCGCCTACCTCCTCTTTCGCAGAGGCGACAAGATAGACCGTCAGTGGCGGTTCTTTAAGTTGCTCGGCCAGGGCTAGCAGGATAGCGACAGAGGCTTTGTTATCGAGGGTATAGCTGGCAATATAGTCCTTCAGGCGAAAGGGATGTTTGCGGTGCTTGCCGACGACCATACGGGTGCCAGGGCGAATGCCGGCCTCCTCCAGTTCCACCAGATCCCGTTTCGTCTCGACCCAGGCATCCTCCCAGCGTACCGGGTCATTCTCCTGCTGCACCTTTTGAGGCGATTCGTGAGAGACGTGACGGGAGCCAAAGCTGAGAATGCCGCTGAGGGTTTGGCGATCGCCCAGCAGGTCCACGACGCCTTCCCCATACACCCAGGGAAATGCTCCACCCAGACGCCGTATCTGCAAACGCCCATCGGGTTCGATGGCTTTGACGATGCCGCCGATTTCATCTTTATGGCCGGTAATCGCGATCGCCCGCTCTGAGTCCTGACCAGGAATTTTGGCAACAACATTCTCGGCATCATCTTTCCAACATTCCACCCCCAATGCCTGAAGTTTCGCAAGCAGCCAATCATCCACCTCTGACTCCACACCACTGGGTGAGTGGCACAGAACTAATTCGGTAATGCGATTGAAGAGAGCATCGAAATCTAAACTCATAGTGCGTTCAGGAAGGTGGTGAGCTACTTATCAGGTTAACGACCCAAATATAGAATGTGCGCGGCACAGAGCACCGCGCACATTCTATATTCAGGCTTTCTCGGAATCCCCAAACCGTTAGGGATTTAAGGAGACAGGGAGATCCAGAACTCTCACAGTTCCGAATCATGGCATCTATCTAAGCGTTCTCACCCGTGGTGGTTTTAACAGGGGTGTTGAGAGGAGCGCGGTTGCTGCCTGCGATCGCATCAGGGCTACGCTTGGCAACAAAGTAGTTGTTCAGGAAGGTGCTGGCGAAGGACAGCACAACGGGGCCAAATAGGAAGGCCAAAGGCCCGGACACGATAAAGCCAGGAACCAGGACAGACGCCAACCAGAAGCACAGGCCGTTCACTACCAGGGAGAACAGACCCAGAGTCAGGAAGTTAACAGGCAAGGACAACAGGTTGAGAACGGGCTTCACGAAAGCGTTGACGAAACCAATGGCAAGCGCTGCCACAATGGCCGCAGGGAAGTTAGCCAGGTTTACACCGGGCACTATCAGGTCGACCACTAACAGGCTCAACGCCGTAATCAAAGTAGTCAAAAAATATCCAAACATAGGTTCTTACTCCCAAATTGAAATTGAACCGTTTACACTAAATCGATTTATCAACAGCGATTCACCTCTTGTAGCTCTGCCTGGAACAGGCAGAAGCTACAGGTGAATTAGCGAATTTCGCCCAGTCTTTCGTCATGCTTAGCGATCGCCCATACTGCATGGATGATGCCAGGAACATAACCCAAAACTGTCAGCGCAACGTTAATTAAAAGAGTGGGGCCAAAGCCATAGGTCAGCAGCACGCCAACGGGGGGAATTAAAACAGCAAACAGGAAACGAACGAGTTTCATACGAATCTCCTTGTAATCATGGGAAGGACTTAAAAAGCGTTTACAAGCGCTTACTCCATACCAGGCGCTACACAGATTCTTATAGAGATAACCTGTTGGTTTTGTGTAGCCACCTATCTAATGAAAGGCGTCTTGAGAGGATCTATCTTTCGACAGCCTTAAAACTATATCGATGGGCCCATTTACAGTTTTTTAGAGGTTATCCACAGATCCTTCAGTTTTTCTTTGATTTGCTTTTCTTTGTGAGCCAGAGCAGTACCTAGATCGCTCAGTTTTTGCTCAAATTCAACCTTTTGTTGATGGCCTGGGGCATTTCCGCTCTGCTCCATTTTGGTTTTGGAGTCGTCGTACCATACCCGAGCAGTATCCAGGTGCTTTCTAACATCTTCATAACGTTCGCCATAGCGAGCCGCCAAATTGGCATCTAATATGGCTAGCTGGGCTTTGAGTTTGCCATATTGCTCTTGCATTGAAGCAAAGGCTTCAGTATCCCGAAGATTAGCAATGACGGATGCAATAACAGCTTGCAGATGAGTTTTGTCGTTCTCATTACTGGTTTCTTCAATCTTCACGAGAGCACCTTCGATGTCCGACTGAAGCTGTTGCTCTTGCTCAATGATTTCGCCCTGCAATATATCAACTTGGGCCTGGGTTTGGGCGATCGATTGCTTGCGTTTTTCGCTAATTCCTTCGACGGCCCCTTCTACTGACGCACGCAGGCTCTCAGCAGCATCCTGGCCTTTTTCTTTTACGTCATCAGCAACGGCGGCAATGGCATCTCGAGCAATCACACCAATCTCGCCAGAGCCTTCTTTCAGTTCAGCGATCGCCTGAGAAACCGCTGCTTTCACAATGGCTTTGATGCGATCACTACGCAACCCACCTTCTGACTTTGCTTTCTGCAAATCTTCCGAAACTCTATCTCGAATCGAGCCTGACATAAGCTTTCTCCTTCACGCAATGACAGGCCGCCAGGTCATCGTATCCGATTCGAATCCAATTTCCCGACAACGCTTTAATCCTACCAAGCGAAACTTTTATATGCTTATATCCTGAGTTCGGTACATGCGCAAAAACAGGTAGTAAAAACCGCACCGAATGCGGTAAACCGAACTATCCCTTAACCGTTAATAAAAATGTTTATTTTTTAGATGCAAAACATTTCAGCATTCAACCGTAAATAGGAGTAGCCGAAATAGCAATTTAGATAGATTTAAGCCAATAACCCCTTGGTTGAATTGCCGTAAATCAGGTAGCTTTTAATACAAGTTTCTTCTGTATGAGCGACTGAAGAGCGATCGCCATCCATCCACTCATACGTTTCTAAGAAACACATCTTCTTGATATAGCATTACGCGCTTTAACCACAGGGAGTCTGATAGTTCTACTTAGTAAGAGACTACCTTCCTGTACAGATCCAAAACTAAAACTTAGAGCACTGGCTTCTATATCGGCTGAATGTACAAAAACTCGAATTCCTAAAATTCATCAAGAACGACATCTATGTCTTTTAACCGATACTGATATAAATAACGGGCTATAAAGTTAGCATTACTTTATTCTCAAATCATCCTGTTGACGGGCTATTAAAATTCATCTGGGGTACAACCATGCACGCTTACGCCCAAACGAATTTACAGCTTTACAATCAGCTAGTTGAGGCTAATTATTCTGAGCCCGATTTGCAGTATGTCTTGAAGGGATACGAACTCGCTATCACACTCTTCTCAGGACGTTATCGCGCAAATGGCAAACCCTTTCTGGCACACCTGGTAGGAACAGCCAGCATCCTTGTAGCCCAAAAAGCTCCCATCCAGGTTGTTGTAGCAGGTCTTCTCCATGCTGCCTATGCTCAGGGAAACTTTGGCAGCGATCGCAACGGAGTAACCAAGACAAACCAGAAGACTGTCATCGCTGCTGTTGGCGCAGAAATAGAATCCCTCATAGCACACTACACGGCTTTTCCATGGAACGTGCAGTCTATGGAGAAAACCCTTGAGAACATCTCAACGCTAACGCCAGTTGAACAGCAAATTATTCTCATACGCCTTGCTAATGATCTGGAAGATCATTTGGATTTCGGGATGCTTTACTGCCAGAAGCTAGAGACTGCTCCTATAGCAGACGAAATTGCTCTGGCTACCAAAATAGGTAACATCTTAGGCTATGCATCTCTGGTAAAAGAACTCAGTCAAACCTTCCAGGAAAGCACTACCGTTGCTGTTCCCAATGTCCTGAAACGTAACGAAAAGGTCTCTTTCAACAGTTCGCCTCAGGCCCAATCGTCCTCAGCCCAGTGGCAAATCCTTAAAAATCGGCTTCCTAGCCCAATCGTTTCAAGCCTCAAACAAGCCCGAGCCTTCTTGCGCACTTAGGAGATTTCCAGATAAGAACTTCCCCATTATTTGGAAAAAAGGCGCGGCTTCGCCGCGCCTTTTTTCCAAATAATGGGGATATTGTTTCTCAGAAATCTCCTTAAACGGGTAAGAGACGGTTTGAAACGTTGATTTTTCATGCGCTATGTCACAGAAAATCAGCGTTTCAAACCGTCTCTAAGGAGGTTTCTGCATAAGAATTTACCCAGAATGTTGGTGCTTTGCCCGCTTCGCGAGCAAAGCACCAACATTCTGGGGGTAATTTCATTACTGGAAATCTCCTAAGACAACGGGCGTGACTGAAAACACCCCTTGTCTTAGAGTTTATTAGAGCTAACCAGCAGAGCCCGTTGCATTGACTCCATCGCCTTCCGTGCCGAAATGCCAGAGCACGGCAGCGGCTTCAGCACGAGAGACGGGCTTTTTCGGCTGGAACAATGTAGTGAAGCCAAATGCCCGGCGAATATTAGACAAATCTGAGTTCTGGAAATCCGCCAGCACCGCCTTTTGAGCCCGAGGTTCAATTTGGCCCACATCCTGAAAACCCCAGGTTTGTTGAATCGCATCCAGGCTTGCCTGGGGCAATGCTTGCCGCGTATCCAATGGCACCTTCCAGAGTATTAAGTCCTCCCGAGTCAGCGGATCATTGGGGCGGAAACGGACGGTGGTACTGCTACCTGATAGAGGACTGGGAATGAGCCCCGCGTTCGCCAAGCCCTGGATCGCGGCAAAGTCCGGGTCGGAGGTAGGAACATCCTGGAATGTGGGGCGATCGCTCGCCACTGCCAACCGGATCTGCTTCCCTGACGCATCGTTAAATAACGCGTTATTCGTTGCGACTAACCATCGCGCGTACTCTCGCCGGGTGATCGTCTGATTCGGCTTAAACTCCTCGGGGTTTTGCGTCACTTTCAGCACCCCCAAATTCGCCAGGTCGCTAATGTAGGAACGCAACTCCGTAGGAGCCTGATCAATATCCGAAAAACTTTGTGGGCTCCCGGCAGGGCTAGGACGAGCAGACGCAGAGGCGTTAGGAGAAGGTCGGGTTGCCCAACTATCCGTCAGAGGTGCTTCTGTTTCTCCATTGTTAGCACTTCCAACCGTCGCGTCTCCTGGTGCGGCATCGGCGGTCGTACCCGAAGAACCGTAGCTCAGGGTAAATTCCGTCAAGGCTTCAGGACTGGGGGACACTGAAGGGGAAGGACTGCCTTCTGGGGAAGCCTGAGGGGAATCAGGTGACGTCTCAGGTGAGGGGCTGCCAGCTAGAGACGCATCCGCGAGTACCAGACGCACCTCCAATCCATCTCGGGTGGCAAACAGGCGTGTCTCGTTGTCCGACTCCAGGCTCCAGCCATCTTTCTGAAACTCCTGTCGGTAAAACTGCGCCACCTGCGCCGCAGCATCTCGCGTTGCCCACAGGGTCTGCACCTGGGAAGTCGCTCCACTGGTTCCACTACTGTCACCCGTGACCGATCGCAACACGGCCCCCGGGTACTGCGGAATCTCCTGAGGAAAATCTGGCGGCAAATTGGCCGTGGCTTGCAGATCGTTTGTCCCCTGTTGCAACTGCGGGTCAGGAGCAAAGGCTCCCTGTAGCCCTCCGCCTGCACAGGAACTCAGCGGCAGCACCACCGCCATCAGGATTCCAGCCCACACTGCTGAACGTCGCACCACGATGTAGCCCTAACCTAATGTTTTGTAACAGCACTCCTACGCTAGCGCATCGGATAACGTGTCGGCGCAATTTTCTAGCTTGAGAAATAACGTACTACCATTTTTGGGATAGAGACGCCACATGCAGCCTCTCTGTCCTCAAGCCCACAGCTATTACTGCAGGTTAAAGAAACGACAATTGGGCCCCGCCTTGCTCCTCATCGTAGAGCCGTTCAACATCTCCCCGGCGATACATGGGCACGCTTCCCTGGCCCCGATTTGACCAGCGATACTCAACTCCGGCTTTTTCCATACGCGATCGCCCTTCCCCTTGAGAGCAACCTAACAACTGTGCCGCTAATTTCAGGGGCATCCACTGTCGGGAAAATCGCCGCAACAAGGCCGCATCGGATTCGTTCTGAATCTCGGTCAGTAACCTTTCTGCTAACAGCCAGCACGCCTCCGTATCTGCCGCCGCCCGGTGCGATCGCCCTACCGCAAACTCAAAGTGACGCACCAGTGCCGGCAGACTGCGGGAGGGCAAGTCGGATAACATGAGCCGCGCTAGTTCCACGGTGCAAAGCTGTTCTGAGGCAGGACGGACAAATTCCTGATCGAGACGTTTATATTCGGCTTGAAGAAAGCCGTAATCGAAAGCTAAGTTGTGGGCCGTGAGGACCCCCTGGTTGAGCGATGACAGGAAATCGGGAAGGGCGATCGCTGCCACCGGAGCCTCACAAACCATGGAGTTCGTAATCCCAGTAACATGCACAATTCTTTCAGGAATGCGTGTCTCTGGGTTGACCAACGTACTTTGACGATAGAAAACACCATCCTCCAGCCGAGCCTGAAGAATAGCAATTTCAGTGATCCGGTTATAGGCCGGAATGTGGCCTGTTGTTTCTAAATCCACTACTGTCAAAGGCCGCTGGCTAATCTGCCGATAAAATGCCAGCAGATCAGAGGAGAGCATAGCTCCAGTGAATTTCTCTTGTTTCCCCACGAAAACGAGTCCTTATCTCACCATGTATATTCAATTACTAACAATTTCAGGCACCTGTTAAGAAAATTTCCAGTAATAAAATTACCTCCGTGATGTGGGTGCTTTGCCCGCGAACCGGGCAAAGCACCCACATCACGGGTAAATTCTGATGCAGAAATCTTCTAAGGCTTCTAAACAGTTAACCGCAATGTTTTTTTAGGGCGATCGCTCCATAATTTTTAGTGATCATCACCTGCATATATCCACATGGGTTCTGTTTTCCCGGCCCTTGTAAACCCACATTTTTCGTAGAAGGTGATCGCCTCCTGATCGGCGACCAACATGTGCATATGCATCCCCTCATACCGCTTCTTCAAAATCTCCATCATCCCTCGACCAATACCTTGCCCCTGATAGTCTGGACTCACTAAAAGATGGGGATAATAAACAACCAAAAATCCATCGGAGATTGCATTACCAATTCCAACCAGTTTCTCTCCATCCCACGCCGACACTAAACTATGGGAATTTATCAATGCTTGATAGAGAGCTTGAGGTTTTTGAGCCGAAGACCATCTGTTCGCTTCGTATAACGAAAGAATTTTATCAATTGAAATATCTCGCTTCTCTGAAAACGTAATCATTACTGTTGCGATTACTTACTACGGAAAGTTGATACTAAAAAGTGTTTTAAAGCTGGCTGAAAGGAACGTTTTTATGCGCTTCGCATATGAAGAATAGCTTTCAAAGCAAACTCTGGGGGAAAGCGGCAGGGATCAAGCCATGTTTGAATGCAGACCAACTTAAACGGACGAGTATTCGCTCAAACTGAAGCAGCAAGCCTTTAGGCTTCAAATAGAAAACGGCTTCAAAAGTGAATAGGGAGCGAATAGCTATTCGCTCCCTATTAGCCTTGGGTTCAAGATACTTGAAAAGCCCGGCAATCATCTAATTTTGAGGGGCAATGCCCCTCAAAACCAGGCAAATTAGTGGGACTTGGGAGCCGAATGCTGCGGCGAAGCAGGGCGCGAACGCGGGATCGGTTTCTTCTGAGGCCGAGGCACATCAGAACCAGAGCCAGAGCCAGAGCGAGACCGCGAAGAGCGAGGCCGGGGAGATTCTGTGGGCTCATCTACCCAGATTTGATCGGACCGCATCCAGGCAGGACGGGTCTGGTCATAGGCCATTTGCAGAGCTGCCGCGGCGATCGCCCGAATGTCGTACTCTTCGCTCAGGTTCGACACGATCGGGAGGAAGGAGGCGAGGCGATCGCCCACCAACGCATCCCGCAATTGCGACTGCAGCGACTCCAGATGACGCGCTTCGATTTCGGCACGAGTTGGAATCTGGCCGATTTCGAGCCGCTGCCGAGTGTGCTGCTCGATCTCCCGTAGCTTACGCTTATCCAGGGGATGCACAATCGATACCGCCGTACCTTCTTTACCGGCACGACCAGTACGACCAATCCGGTGAACGTAGCTTTCTACGGTGTCGGGCAAATCGAAGTTGACCACGTGGGTCAAGTCTTCAACGTGCAGACCCCGAGCTGCGATGTCGGTCGCCACTACCCAGCGCACCTGACGCTGACGGAAGCGGAGCAACAGACGCTCCCGTTGAGACTGGCTGAGGTCGCCATGGTATTCATCCACGCTGTAGCCGGCCGCTTGCAGTTGCCGGGTCAGATCCGCGGCGGTCTTCCGGGTCCGCACAAAAATCAGCGCAGATTCGGGATCTTCCAGTTCGAGGATGGGTTGCAGGGCACGAGCCTTGGTCCAACCACGGGGCACCATGTAGGCAATCTGGTTAATCCGAGTGGGGGTCGCCTTGGGCTGCTCAATCTGTACGGATACAGGAGTCTGTAGGAATTTGGCAGCCAATTCGCGGATGGTTGGATCCATCGTGGCCGAGAAGAAGGCGGTCTGACGCTGGGCCGGAGCCTTGCTCAGAATCTTCTCAACGTCCTGAATGAAGCCCATGTTGAGCATTTCATCCGCTTCGTCCAGTACCAACCAATTCAAGTCATTCAGTACTAGATCGCCCCGCTTGAGGAGGTCTAGCACACGACCGGGGGTACCCACAACGATTTGTGTGCCCCGTTGCAGACGGTTAATTTGAGCGTCAATCGCCTGACCACCGTAAACGGGCAGGACCCAAAGGCGGCGATCGGTACTCAGAGTACGAATCGATTGATAGACCTGAAGCGCCAGTTCACGGGTGGGCGTCAAAATCAGCGCCTGCACCGTAGGTTGATTCAGGTTCACTTGCTCCAGGATGGGTAGAGAAAACGCGGCGGTTTTTCCCGTACCCGTTTGTGCTAGGCCCACCACGTCCCGGCCGGACAGCAGATGGGGGATCGCTTGAGCTTGAATGGGGGTGGGAGTCGTAAATCCAGCTTTTTCTAGGTGACGAACACGCGCCTCAGACAGGCCCAAGCTAGCAAAAGAAATTGTCATTTAGTTTCCTCATCGAGTTTCAGCCGAGACACGGCTGAGCGCGCCTCGAAGTTGAGTTTGAACATCAGCAACCCGTCCATAAAGGTCGTAGGGGTCAGCCCCTTCGATTAGTACCGGCACCATCGTGCCGAGACGAGCATCACCCTGGACATAGACCAGGCCATCCACATCGGGAGAAAAGCGGGCCGATCGCCCAATCTTTTCGCCTGTGCCGGGATTTTCTTGTTCGATCAACACATCCACCACACGGCCAATCTCAGCCTGGTTACGCTTGAGGGAGATGGGTTGTTGGATTGCCATTAGTTGATCCCGTCGTGCATCCATCACATCTTGAGGAAGCTGGTTGGACAGGTCGTAGGCCGCGGTCCCTTCTTCCGGAGAGAAGGTGAACACGCCCACGTGGTCAAACTCATGGCGTTTTACAAACTGCGTCAGGTGCTCAAAGTGGGCATCGGTTTCACCGGGGAAACCCACAATAAACGTGGTACGAAACACAGCATTCGGCATCGCTTCACGAATGCGATCCATCAGGCGATCGTTGATATCGGCCTGCCAGGGACGATTCATCGCCTTCAGCACGTCTGGATGGGAATGCTGCAAGGGCAAATCCAGATAGGGCAGTACATTCGGCGTATCCTGAATGGCGGCAATCACATCGGAGGTGAGTCCGGTGGGATAGGCATAGTGCATCCGAATCCAGGGCACTTCCACCTCACCTAGAGCCCGTAATAGCTCGGCCAGGCGGGGTTTGCCGTAGAGGTCAAGGCCATAGTTGGTGGTGATCTGGGAAATCAGAATGATTTCCTGAACCCCTTCCGCTGCCAATTGCTTGGCTTCGGTCACGATGGACTCGATGGAGCGCGATCGCTGATTTCCCCGCAAGTGGGGAATGATGCAAAAGGCGCAGCGATAGTCACAGCCCTCTGCCACCCGCAGATACGCCACCCCTTCTGTGGTGGTGCGATAACGCGGAATCGTCTCATCGGCGATAAAGGTGGGTTCCTTGGAAATCTCCTTGACCCGTTCCCCGGCCTCAGCCCGTTGCACGACTTCGACAATCTTTTGGTAATCTCCGGTGCCAACAACAGCTACAGCTTCAGGGATCTCGTCGAGCAGTTCCTGCTGAAAGTGCTGAGCCATGCAGCCCGTAATCACAATCTTCTTGTTCGCTTCTGCCAGCTCGACCAGGGTACGCACCGATTCCTCACGGGCGGCCTGAATAAAGCTGCATGTATTCACAATAACGTAATCTGCCAATTCTTCGTTGGAGTCTACTGAATAGCCGGCCTGTACCAGCAAACCCAGCATGTGTTCGGTATCGATACGGTTCTTCTCGCAGCCCAGGTGGGACACGGCAATTGTTGGCTTATCTCCCATGCAGTTATGGCGAATCCTGAATAATCTGTGGAACGGTCAAAGGATCATCCACCCTTTTCAGTCGAAGCGATCGCCAAACCCAGACATGGCAGAGACTGCCTCCTGGTTTTCTGATGAGAAGATCCCTCTGTTGCAATCGCATCCGTCTCCTGCAAGATATCTTAACGCATAGATGCATTACATAACTACACATTTTTTGGATATTCCTGGAGAGGGGAGACAAAACCACGGCGTGGCCTCTCCTTTCTAGAAAGAGACAATTTTCGTCGAACTGACGTCCCTATCCGTTTGAACAACGTTGTAAAGCGGCGTCTGCCTACCTAAAACTTAGTAGATAGGCAGAATGCCCGTCTCGGAAAAGTTTCACACCCCTAAGAACGGATACCCCTGTGAGCATGACTGTTCATGTTCAAATTCAGATGCCCGGTACCGCTTCCTGTTAAAGTGATAGGGTTGTGGGTGCTCGTTTCAACGGGCTACCGCTGACTATTTGTACGTTTCAAGAGTCCAAAACGCCAGGCAACGTGGACCTAAAGCAAATCTTTAAAACCGATCGCCCCATTATTGGGGTTGTGCACTTGATGCCCCTGCCCACGTCACCCCGTTGGGGAGGCAGCCTCCGGGCCGTTATCGAACGGGCCGAACAGGAAGCTGTTGCCCTGGCTTCGGGTGGCGTGCATGGCTTGATCATTGAGAACTTTTTCGATGCACCTTTTCCGAAAGATAGCGTTGACCCGGCTGTGGTCAGTGCTATCAGTTTGGCCGTGCATCGCCTCATGAATCTGGTCACCATTCCCGTGGGGATCAATGTGTTACGGAATGATGCTCGGAGTGCAATGGCGATCGCCTCCTGTGTGGAAGCTCAATTCATTCGTGTGAATGTGCTCACCGGGGTCATGGCCACTGACCAGGGGTTGATTGAAGGGCAAGCTCATGAGCTCCTGCGCTATCGGCGAGAATTGGGCAGCGATGTCAAAATTCTGGCTGATGTGCTGGTAAAACATGCCCGCCCATTGGGCTCTCCAAATCTTACGACCGCCGTTCAAGAAACGATTCAGCGTGGCTTAGCTGATGGGGTCATCCTGTCGGGTTGGGCCACAGGTAGTCCTCCTAGCTTGGAGGATTTGGAGTTGGCGAGCGCCGCGGCCAACGGAACACCTGTTTTTATTGGAAGTGGGGCGAACTGGGATAACATCCCTCGGCTGATTCAGGCGGCGGATGGGGTAATCGTGTCAAGCTCGCTGAAACGACGCGGACAGATTGAACAGCCGATTGATCCAATTCGGGTAAGCCAGTTTGTGGAAGCAATGGAACGCTCCATTAATGCAGATCCCCGCTTAACTCCGCCGATGCCAACCTTCCCCGTTTCAGAAACACTTTAAAGCTTAAAAACTTAAAAAAAGAGTGGGGGCTAATGTTCCCACTCTTTTTTTATCTTTACAAATTCGGCCCCATCGTTCGCATCTGGAGTTTTCTGGAGCTTTCTGGAAATTTCGTTCGAGGCTCGCATCATGCGTCAGAATAGGGTAGAAAAATCTATCTCATCTGGGTTTATGATCCGCCGACGTCAAACCCCGTGGATTCAACGTTGGGCGCGTCCTATTATTGGGGCGATCGCCATTCTAGGCATCGTGAACACGGGCTACCTCACTTACACGAAGCTACTGGGCGGGGAAGCCATTTGCCCCACCAGTGGTTGTGAGCAGGTGCTATCTAGTCGCTATGCCGAGATGTTTGGCCAACCTTTAGCCCTGTTTGGGCTACTGGCTTACACGGCAATGGCCATTTTTGCCCTGGGGCCGCTTCTGGTGAACCCCGATACCAACAAAAAGCTGCGAAGCGACCTGGAAAACACCACCTGGACGTTTTTGTTCCTGGGATCAACAGCCATGCTGGTGTTCAGCGGCTATTTGATGTACATCATGTTTTCGGAATTTGTGGCTAAGTATGGAGCAGAAGGGCTTTGTTACTACTGTCTGGCCTCTGCCATCTGCGCTACTGCCATGTTCGTCCTGACTCTGTTAGGTCGAGTTTGGGACGATGTAGGTCAGCTCTTTTTTACAGGAGCGCTCGTTAGCGTTGTCGTTCTGGTAGGCACCCTGGGCATCTACAACAGTGGAAACACGGCCGCTGCTCCCGATGGGCAGGTAGGGCCACCAACAATTAATATATCTGGCGACGCCGAAATGGCACTGGCTGAGCATTTGACTAAGACGGGTGCCCGGATGTTTGGGGCCTACTGGTGCCCCCACTGCCATGAACAGAAAGAATTGTTTGGGCGGCAAGCCTTCGCCAAAATTAACTACGTGGAGTGCGATCCCGAGGGAGCCAACTCCCAGACCGACCTCTGCCGCTCCATTCCTGAAGTTCAGGGCTATCCCTCCTGGGAAATCAACGGACAATATTACTCCGGACGTCAGAGCTTACAGCGGTTAGCGGAACTCTCTGGATACACGGGGCCAACCAATTTCCAAAACACATTGGGTGGTTAGGCAAATAGCTATTTCAGAAGAGGGCAGGTACGAAGTACCTGCCCTCTTTTTATTCAGAAGAGGGCAGGTACGAAGTACCTGCCCTCTTTTTATAGTTCTGTTCACCCAAATGAACAAACGGTTACTTCACAAAATCTTGTTACAACAAAAATATGCCAGTCCCACATACAACAGGACGGGCACGCTAGCACATATTTCATACTTTGGTTCCTGAACTGGAATTGATAATTAAACTTGTTTCCTGATACCCCAGAAAAAGGACGGAATAAATGAATAAATCCACCTCACATCTCGGCTGTTTCCCCGGATATTTTCTGACAGTCTAGACAGAGAACTGCGGTGGTGGATTTACCTCACACTATGCCGGGAGGGGCTTCTCTCAGGGTCTCACGGCGCATTACATCTGGGGCATATCACCTTGAAGAAGAAGCAGCACCACTGGTTAGATATTGCAGAGTACGCCACCCTCTTGGGGTTAGGCTTAGGATCCGTTGTTTCGTTCGCATCCTCACAGTTTTTCTACTCTTCGGCTCCACTCTCGCTATTAATTCTGCTCAATCTGGCCAACCGCAACCGGATGGAGCAGGTGGCCGAGCAGAATACAAATAAGTCCCTAGAGGATATTGACCAGCGAGTCTCCAGAAACCTGGAGTTGCTACAGCAACAGATTCAAACGTTGCCAACGCCTGAAGCCATTGGTAGCCTGCGGAAATCGATGTTGGTGAAGAACCGGGAATTGGCTGAGCGCCTGGCCGGGGAAATTAGAACCCTGCAAGAGGGAGTTCAATCGGTGCTGCAAGTGATTGAGCAGCTCAATCTCGGTACTGTCCGTGAGGATCTGGATGGCCTGCGAGATCAGTACAGCAACCTGAATGATGGGGTTGCCAATTTAACGGCCCAGTTCCAGCAATTGTCAGCAGCAGGCAAGTTTAAGGATTTAGAGCGGGCGATCGCCCAACTTCAATCTGACAGCCAGCGGCTCCAGGGTAACCTTCAGAGCCTGGCCGACCAGACTAAGCCCACCCTGACCTCCCTACAAGATCAGATCAACCATCTCAATCGCCAGTTCCAGAAGCTGCCGCCACCGTTTGATTCCACAGCCCTCAAGCAAGAAGTCACCGAGCTAGTGCGTGTGGTGGCCGACCTGGTACCCAAGCGGGATTGGAGTACCCTGGTTACGGAGTTGCAGTCTCTTCAGAAACAGCAGGAATCGCAATCTGAAGCAGAAGAAGGATTGCGGCGTAAATTACAGGAAATTAGTCAGCAGCTTCAGACACGCCCCACCAAGTCCAGCCTGACCTCCCTGCAAAATCAGATCAACCATCTCAATCGGCAGTTCCAGAAATTACCACCGCCGTTTGATCCCACCTCCCTCAAGCGGGAAGTGGCTAAATTGCTGAAGGTCGTGTCTGATATGGTGCCCAAACGGGATTTTGGAGGTCTGGTTGCTCAGGTGAAAGCCCTGCAACAGCAGCAAGAATTCCAAACACGGGTAGAGCAAACCTTGCGGGCAGAATTGCAAGCCCTCAACGACCAACTGCAGAACTTGATGGTCGATGGAGATGCTGGCTCACGCAGTACAGGCCCTGCCACTCCTCCAGCTCAACAAGAATTCCAGTCGCGTCTGGAAGCAATGCTGCATCAGGAGATGGCTCAAATTAGCCAACAACTCAGCAGTCTGCCCACTGATGGTTCTGAGTTCCAAGCCCAGGTAGAGGCCGTGTTACGGCAGGAATTATTGGAGGTAAACCGCCAGCTTCAGAGCTATCCCGAAGGACCGCAGTATGAATTTATTCTGGATCTGAAGGCCCTAGCAGGAGCTGAGGGTAGTTCAGGAAGCCCAGGGCAAGATGAGCTTCATAATAGCCGTTCGGTTTTAGAGCAGGCGTTGGAGCGATCCCAGGAGCGCTTGATCGTCATTCTTCCATGGTCCAGCCAGGTATCTTTGGATGACGACCTGATGGGTCGTATGGAGGCATTCCTGCAGAAAAACCGTCGGCTGGATATCGGTTGGTGCCACCAGGCCGATCGCACTCAGGAGCGCCTGCTCAAGCCAATTCACCAACGCTGGCAACTCCACTCAGACATACAGGATGACCTGCAAACAACGCTGCAAAAGTTGCTCCATTTGAAGCGGACATACCCTCAAGTGCTGCAATTCAAGATTCTGGGCACACGGGAGAACTTCCTGGTATCCGATCGCGAGTACGCTGTGCTGGGGCTGGAGGAAGCCATGGTCGGGGCGACAAACCTGCCCGAAGTAGAGCTAAAGCTACGGACTACGGACGACGAAGCGATCCAACAGTTTATCCAGCGATTTGATAACCCGGTGTTGCGGCTTAATGATGCGGCGGCTCACTGGAACCGTGCCTACACTCGGTTCGATCTGGGCGATCGCCAGGGAGCGCTGGAAGACTGTGACCAGATTCTCGCTGTCACCCCTGATGATATTTTTGCTCTTAACTTCCGGGGTATCATCCGCTATGACATGGGCGATCGCCAGAACGCTATTGCCGATTTCAATCAATCCCTTCAGGTCAATCCTCAACAAACGGCAGCCTATTGCAACCGGGGCTACATCCGCTCAGAATTAGGGGATCAGTTGGGTGCGATCGCTGACTACAGTGCAGCCCTACGCATTGATGAACAGTCGGCTGTTACCTATTTCCTGCGAGGCATGGCCTGCCAGAAGTTTGGTGAACTAGAAGGGGCGATCGCTGACTACACCGAAGCCCTTCGGCTCACCCCAGACTCGGCCATCCTCTACTATTACCGGGGCCTAGCTCGGCCCAAGAAAGGAGATTATGATGGGGCGATCGCCGACCTGAACAAAGCCCTCGAGCTGTTTACAAAGCGTGGCAATGAGATCAACGCCCGCAAGGTTTTCAATTACCTGCAACAGTTAGAGCAATCTATGCCCACTCCCGTAGAGCCCCCCACGACACAGGAGCCGCTCGTAAACGACCCAAAGCCCTCAGGTGCGAGTGCACATCCAGGTGCCGAACCTGCCCCATCCGAAAACTTGGTAGCCGAACCCCCTCAGGCGAGCCTGCCCCAAGTTACCCCGGTTGAAGAGGCGATCGCACCAGACGCTCCCCCTGCTGATGAAGCTGCCCCTCAGCCAGAAGTAGCTGCCGACCCAGACGATAGCACCTCATTCGCGTTTGCCTCTATGCAAACCCTCGCCTCCCTCTTCGATGATGAAGAATCGGAAGAGGATGAGTTGCCTGAACTTGTACAGGAACCCACCCCCTCAAAAGAAGCGATCAAAGAGGAACCTAGAGCGATCGCCTCCGTAGGGCCGAATGGCTCCCTTGGGGAAAACCTACCGCTCATCCTGAACGGCAGTCCATCTCTCCACATTCAGGGCGCTCCCGATCCCTCGACACTCACCCTGTCCAACTTCCTGGAAGACCTAAATGATGCCGAGGAACTAAACCCATTCCAATGGGAATCACCGGAACCCGCTACCTT
Source organism: Leptolyngbya sp. FACHB-8 (assembly GCF_014695575.1). Lineage (GTDB taxonomy): Bacteria > Cyanobacteriota > Cyanobacteriia > Elainellales > Elainellaceae > Vacuolonema. The sequence continues at coordinate 118,743 of NZ_JACJOO010000084.1, forward strand.
GGTAGCGGCATCGGAAGAGATGGTCCCAAACCTGGAAATGGCAGAAAATGGCTCAAGCAATGGTCACCGCGCAGTAGAAGAAGCCCATTCGGAAGAAGGGGAACTGGGTACGCTATCGGACTTTTGCAGCCAGTTTTAGCAGGAGGGACAGAAACCCAAGCCACTGCTTTAGTCTTTCTATGAAGACCAACAGCCTGCTTCGTTCTTACAGCCAAGATGAGAGATTAACCAACCCAACTCACATCGCTATCAGAAGAATTCACAGGAGGAAGTGGTTTAGCGATGGGAACTTCTCGACGCCCGAGGCCATTTACAGATGACGTAGTGGTTGACGGACCAAAGGTCGTAGTCGGAGCCTTATTGACTGGTGCAGGTTTGGTTTTGGGCTCCAATGCGGGCTGAGAGGCTGCTTGAGCCATCTTACTCATGGCTTGCTTGGCAGCCAAGCGGGGTTGAAGCACCGTTCGTTCTTGCACAAGGGTTTGCTGACTTTTCTCCCAACGTGTATAGGCTTCGCGCTCAGGCATGATAATACGCCGCATCACCCATTCAATGGTTTGCTCTTTAAGCCAACCCCGAGCCACTAGAACCTCACCAAACCGCATCCCTGTAGCCTGTTGATCGTTTAAAGCAACATCCACTTGGTCGGTGGTCAACAACCCTGCTTCCAGCAAATATCCACCTAAGCGCTTGGGTTTTCTGGGAGAGTTGTTGACCTGCACTTGATAGCGATCGCTCTTATCTCGCATAATCCTTTCGCTCTCTCTTTCAGCAATTCGGGCAATATTCCAGAAGCCTATAAGTGGCCATTCTGGAGAAAGCAGACCCAAGGAAGAATTTTTGCAATTCTGCCCAGGTATCTTGAGTCCGCCACTTGTGACGTGAGCCGAGCTATAGCTACGTAATTACAGGGAAACAATGGGAGACTGAAGATTCATCCTAGTATAACAGCCTCATTATATTTGACCAGTTCTTCACTATAACTTTAAGGTTAAACCAAGAGAAATTACGCAATTGTACGGAGTCGCAAAAGAAGATACTCCGCACTACCAGGATATTAGATTCATAAGTCCGACAAAAATTCGATAGAAACCCTCAATCCATTGCTATGGAGGAGCCTCAAATATTTAGCAGAAAAAGATAGGTGAGATTGAAATTTTGCTTCGCAGCACACGGAATCTTCAAAAGATACAGCTTTGCTGTACCCTATTCCGCAAAATGGAAGATTTTACGACTAAAAATAGAAAAACAATATGCAGACCAGTTATTTGAGGCTAGAAATGTAAATTCTGCCAGAACGAAATAGTTTCCATGAGATTAATTTTTACTCAATTTTCACCTCTTTTGTTTATACAAGGCAAAATCAGAAGCATACCCCTTAAGAAATCAGAAGCCTTGTTTGCAGTAGAAGTAATTTTTTGCCGAGGCGTCTTTCAAAGGTTTTCTCGTGCGCGAGGCGCACGAGAAAACCTTTGAAAGCAAGCCCTAACCCTTTACACCACTGCCCGTGTCAGTCGGCACAATATAACGTTGGGCAATAATAAATAACAGCAAAATCGGGGCAATCGAGATTACAGAACCTGCTGCAATAAGCCGCCAGTCATCTCCTGAAAGAGAACCGGCTAGTTTGGCAACCCCTAGGGGCAGCGTGTAACGCTCTGGCTGGTCAAGTACAATCAATGGCCACAGAAAGTCGCTCCAGGAACCGATGAAAACGAAAATCGCCAGGGTCACCAGGGCAGGCCTTACAGATGGCAGCATGACGTGCCACCAGATCCCTAACTCTGAGCAGCCATCCATACGAGCGGCCTCTTCCAGCTCTTTAGGAACCCCCTGAAATGCTTGCCGTAAGAGAAAGATGCCAAAAGCCGAGGCGATCGCCGGAAACACAACTCCCAAATACGTATTCCGCAACCCCAGCTGCACTGTCAAGATATACAGCGGAATCATCACGATCTGAAATGGGATCAGAATGGTCGCAACCACCAGGGTAAAAATTGCCTCCCGCCCACGAAACTGTAGCCTCGCTAAGGGATAGGCGGCCAGGGAGCAGAAAAGAAGATTGAGGGTAACCGTCAACACGGCGACCAGGGTACTGTTCCACAGGTAACGCCCAAACGGATTCGTCTGCCAGACCTTAACAAAGTTCGTTAGAGTTGGCGTTTCGGGAATAAATCGGGGCGGAAATTGAAAGATATCTTCCGTAGGCGCTTTGAAAGCAGTGCTGACGAGCCAGATAAGCGGCAACAACATACCGAGGGCGATCGCCACCAGAAGCACATAAAGCCCAACTTTCACCCAAAGCTCTCGCTTGGGAGCCAGTCCAGATTGGGAGGCTGAAGTCGAAGAGGAGCGATCGCGCGCCCGAGCCTCATTCTGGATTGAAGATTCTCCCGTCATTCCCCGTTATCCTTTTGATCGTTACTCAAAGATTCCATCCAGGCTAGCAATTTCCTAAAAGAATATAGCGCTGTGCACGTGATTAAGTACGGTGGTATAGGGCACTTCATGCCCCACACCACCGTTACTGTACTTAACGCACTTGCACATTGCTATAGACGCCAGCCTGGATGGAACAATGGCATCATCCTCGCACAGAACCTCATCAGATGCAGTCAGAGGGCATCGCGTTGCGCAACACCCCTGACGCTGTGTAGACGAGAAAATCGGTATTAATTAACTGACGGCAGCACAGAATCGTGCTGAGGGTGTAGTGCCTTACCGTTTTGCAGAGTTGTATAGAGCCGATTCAGGGCATTCATGTAAGCCTGAGACGACGCCACAATAATATCGGTGCTGGCTCCATGGCCCGAGAACATGCGATCCTCATGCTTCAGACGAATCGTGACTTCCCCGATCGCATCAATCCCTGCTGTTACCGATTGCACCGAGTACTCAATCAACTGGTTGGGAATATCGACAACTCGATTAATGGCTTTGTAGATCGCATCCACGGGGCCTGTGCCAATGGCAGCATCCGTTAATTCTTGACCATCGGGGAGACGCACGGTAACCGTTGCAGTGGGACGGGCATGATCACCACAGGACACCTGCACGTGCTCCAGCTTAAACAGCTCGGGTACCTGCTGGATCTCGTCATTGACGATCGCCTCCAGATCCCAATCTGAGATTTCCTTCTTTTTGTCCGCCAGTTCTTTAAACCGCAGGAATGCTCGATTCAACTCCTGCTCACCCAGGTCATAGCCCAACTCCCGCAGACGGGTGCGGAAGGCATTTCGACCAGAGTGCTTACCCAGAACAATCAGGTTATCGTTCAAGCCAATGGATTGGGCGTCCATAATCTCATAGGTCAGCTTGTGCTTCAGCACACCATCCTGGTGAATCCCCGATTCATGGGCAAAAGCATTCGCTCCCACGATAGCCTTGTTAGGCTGCACCAACATCCCCGTCAGATTCGAAACCATGCGTGAGGTTTTGTAGAGCTGGCGTGTATCAATGTTGGTCAGCGGCTCCTCAGAATCCTCAGGCCGCCCCAGGAAGGGGTTGTAGTATTTACGGCGAACATGCAGAGCCATCACCAGCTCTTCGAGAGCCGCGTTTCCGGCCCGCTCACCAATACCATTAATCGTGCATTCCAACTGTCGAGCGCCATTCTTAACGGCCTCTAGAAAATTGGCAACCGCCAGCCCCAAATCATTGTGACCATGCACCGAGATAATCGCCTGATCAATATTGGGAACGTTCTCCTTAATCCCCTTAATCAAAGCTCCAAACTCGCTCGGTGTCAGGTAGCCGACTGTGTCAGGGATATTGATCGTGGTAGCTCCAGCGGCGATCGCCCGCTCCAACACCTGATACAAAAACTCGGGATCAGAACGGCCTGCATCTTCCGGCGAAAACTCTACATCATCCACAAAGGATTTGGCATAAGCCACCATTTCTGGAGCAATCTCCAGCACTTCCTTACGGCTCTTGCGGAGTTTGTATTCTAGGTGAATATCAGAGGTCGCGATAAAGGTATGAATCCGAGCTTTCGCCGCAGGTTTCAGAGCACGAGCAGCCGTTTCAATGTCCTGCTGGGTTGCCCGGGCTAGGCCACAAATGGTAGGGCCATCGGGAGTACCCACTTGCTCCGCAATTTTTTGGACGGCTTCAAAATCGCCCGGACTCGCAAAGGGAAACCCGGCTTCGATGACATCCACACCCAGTCGAGCCAGTTGACGGGCGATCGCCAGTTTTTCGTCCACATTGAGCGTTGCACCAGGAGACTGTTCTCCATCACGGAGAGTGGTATCGAAAATGATGATCCGTTCTGGCTTCGATTGAGTGTTCATGATCAGGTATGACCTTAAAAAGTCAAAAACGATAAATGAGTACGGGAACCCCGGCGAATCTCAGTATCATAGCCAGGAAAAGAAAAGCCGCTCCTCCCCTGACAGAGCTAGAGGATGCAAGGCATCGGGTGATTTTGAAGCAATCCCCTGAGCCCTAAACCCCACATTCCCAAATGAGACTATCGCTATTCTAAGGCTCGACCTGGCTAATTCAGAGGGTGTTTGAAAACTTGATCCTCCGTGTGCAGCGCATACGGAGGATCAATCCTTTCAAGGACTCTAAATATTCTCCGAGTTACCAAGCCCTGACAAGCCTCTCTGAACATCTATCACAACAGAACACAAAGCTTGAGAAAAATAAGCTATGCTTATTAGACTTGGGCTAACCGGTATAAATTAGTTGTCTAGCTTTTCAATAGACATCCGGATGTCGTTGAGATCAATATAACGGTCTGTTGCATTCCGTAGTTCCCGAGCAATCATACCCTCAGTCGACACAACGGTAATATGGGTATTTTTTGAGCGCAACAACTCAATCGCTCGTTCAAAATCCCCATCGCCACTAAACAAAACAACCCGGTCATATTGCTCGACCGTGTTAAACATATCAACCACAATCTCAATATCGAGATTGGCCTTTTGCGAATACTTACCCGACGTGTCGTCGTAGTACTCTTTCAAGATCTTCGTTCGAACTGTGTAACCCAAACTAATTAAAGCATCTCGAAATCCTCGTTGGTCTTGAGGGTCTTTGAGACCCGTGTACCAAAATGCATTAATTAGCGTTGTTTCTGGTTGTTCATTCTGGAAAAAGCTCAGAACTCGTTTGGGATCAAAAAACCACCCATTCTTTTGCTGAGCATAGAACATATTGTTGCCGTCCACAAAAATGGAAAGACGGTTCATTAAGGGCATATAAACCTTATAGTTAAGCGTACGTAGAGTTCAATTAAGCAATGACAGCCAAGTAATGGCTTTTAGAATTTCAGACCTTGCGATCCCAAAAATACACGTATCGTAATGTTAGCTTAAGCTTGCAAAGAATGTCGCTTTCACCTCATAGCAGTCTTTAGTTTGAGTTCCTAAACTCAACTATACAACTCAGGATAAGGGGTGGAACTGCCTTTAGAAGCAGCTTTGCAGAATTTACTCCATTGCAATACCTCTTAAGGCATATCTTCATTTTCTATATACTTTCATAGTTTCCATCAACGCCCTAAACCTAAATTCTGCCATTACAAAGTAGCAGCAGAATCAAGATTTTGGCTGGAACTGGGGCGAGAGTTTTAGGGTCAGAAGGTGGAGACTTTGACCTCATTTTTGTTCTAATTTAGAGGACTTTAGCTGTTCTTATAGCTTCACAGAGGTGATATCAGGTAAGAACACCAATCACTCCAGCTGCCTGCATAAAGTCGGCCTTCTGGTCGTCCAGCCAACTGCAATGACAATAGATTGACGCAGGCTGTAACCCCAGAACCACAGTACACAATCAGATCAGATTCCTCTGGTAGACCAGCCCAGCGTTGCTGTTGTTCCTCAGGCGATCGCCCATACCCCTGCTCATCGGTCACCTCTAACCAGGAATAGTTAACAGCGCCAGGGATATGCCCCGCAATTGGGTCAATCGGTTCAAATTCACCTCGGTAGCGATCGCCCGTCCGCGAATCTACAAGCACGACTGAGGAGTGTGTCTGAGCCATTTGCACCTGCTCTCGATCCACCACCCAATCCTGCTGAATACGGGGTCGAAACTGCCCCACTGATGACGTCGGCAGGTCTGTCGTCATCGGGAATCCGGCTTTTTGCCACCCTTGAAATCCACCGTCCAACAAGGATACTCGCTCATGGCCGAGGTAACGCAACAGCCACCAGAACCGGGCTGCAAACGCGAACCGCGAGTCATCATAGACAACAACATGGCTGGGATGATCTGTGTCTTCTGAAGAAATGCCTGCGGCTGCAAGTTTATTAACCAAGTCTGCAAGATCGGGAAGGGGATGCCGGCCACCATGTTTTTGTGGCACGCTCGACAAATCCTGATTCAGGTCAAAATACACAGCACCCGGTATGTGACCCTCTTCATATTGAATTCTTCCTAGAGCAGGATTGTCCAAAGAAAAGCGGCAATCCACAATGATAAGGTTAGGTTCGCTGATATGGTCTTTCAACCAGGTCGCGGAAACAAGGGTTGACGTATCCCCTGGAAAGTAAGGTGTTGGACTGCTAGCCATAACGAAACCTGACGATATCATTGAATTTAGAAACACTTGAAGAACAGGAAGGATTTTATTCTTCTGTTCCTTCAGAAAATTTTGAAGCCCTCATTTATCAAACGCTGAGCGGAGTGAGCGCGGCTACTCAACAAATCTCCGATCAGTAAACCTCCGAACGATTTCTCAGCTTAACAAAAGTGTAAAATACACGTTCGTTCAAAATATCTAACTGTGGGGAATACTACTTTATAAGGAGTATCCCCGTAGATAAGACTTCGTTTTCTCATCCTAGCTCCGGGAAATAACCCAGTAAATCTCCGTAAAAAACCTGATTTCCGGAATCCCTTCCATTGCAGATACTGAGAGAATCCATCCACGCCCTTCGTGAACCGACTGAATCGGTTTTGATATTCTCCAAACCAGCGTTAAGAACACAGTCGTTCGAGAGAGACTTTTTCTAGTGAGCGGTCGAGACTCTGACAATCCTAAAGTTCTGGTTGTTGATGATCATCCCTCTAGCCGGATGACAGCGGTTGCCTTGCTTTCCGTTGAAGGTTATGACGTGCTAGAGGCCGAGAATGGTCTGGCAGCCCTGGAATCCGTCATTGAGATAAATCCAGACTTAATCCTGCTTGACGTTATGATGCCCGGGATGGACGGCTATGAAGTCTGTCGACGGCTCAAGCAGGATGAGCAAACACGGCTTATCCCCGTCGTGTTTGTCACCGCTCTGAACGATCGGAGAGCGCGATTGCGAGGGATCGAAGCAGGCGGCGATGACTTCCTCTCCAAACCCTTTGACCAGCTTGAGCTGTCTGCCCGAGTTAAGTCTCTGGTCCGACAGAAGCGGCTCAACGAAGATTTGGACCACGCAGGGCAGGTCTTATTTTCCATTGCTCGCACGATTGAGAGCCGCGATCCCAATACAGGCGATCACTGCGAACGGTTGGTAAACCTGGGCCAATCCTTTGGGGAATTTCTCAACCTGTCGCGGGCCGAGATTCGCGATTTGGTCTGGGGAAGCTATCTTCACGACATCGGCAAAGTTGGCATTCCAGACCATGTTCTGCTGAAAACGGAGAAGCTGACACCGGAGGAGTGGGAGATCATGCGGCAGCACGTCCTGATTGGCGAGCGCATCTGCGAGCCACTCCGCACGATGCGAGGGGTTGTGCCCATTATCCGTCACCATCACGAGCGATGGGATGGATCAGGCTATCCTGATGGGCTGTCAGGAAATAGTATTCCATTCCTGGCTCAGGTATTCCAGATGATCGACATCTACGACGCTTTGACCAGCGAACGCCCCTATAAAGCTGCACTGGAACCGGCAGCCTCCCTTCAAGTCATGCGGGAGGAAACCCAGCGGGGCTGGCGTAACCCTGAGTTGATGGAAAAATTTGCTGCCTTCATTCTGCAGGGCACACCACAATCTGCTACAGAACCAGCACCACAGCCGAATTTGGTTGCTTCTACGCGGACATAGCGTTAAGTATGAGCTAAGCCAAATGGTTTTTGGCAAGGGGGTGGGGCAGCCTACTCTCTTGCCAAAAACCATTTCACAAATCGCGTAGGGACGCTATAGCGCAACCGGAAGCACGATATACTCCCCTTTGGAATCTTTGGAAGACAACATGGTAGCGGTAGCAATTCTGGCGGCAGGGCGTGGAACTCGTATGAAGTCGCATCTGCCCAAGGTGCTCCATCCTCTGGGGGGGCGATCGCTGGTAGAACGGGTTTTAGAAAGCCTGGCCAGCATCCAACCGGAACGACGGTTATTGATTGTGGGGTTTGGGGCAGATCAGGTCAGGGAACGCCTGGGTGCAGACACCACATTAGAATTTGTTGAACAAACGGAACAGTTGGGTACAGGCCATGCTGTTCAGCAGTTGCTCCCGGCCTTACAAGGATATGAGGGTGACCTGCTGGTGCTGAATGGCGACGTTCCACTCCTGCGGCCTGAAACCCTGGCGAACCTACTGGAGACCCATCGGCAGGAAGGCAATGCAGTAACACTGCTCGCAGCTCACCTGCCCGATCCCAAGGGATATGGCCGGATCTTCTGTGATGGTAACAATGTCGTCACCCAGATCGTAGAAGATCGCGATTGCACTGCGGCTCAGAAGCAAAATCGCCGCATTAATGCAGGGGTTTATTGTTTCCGTTGGGCAGATTTGGCTCAAGTATTGCCAAAACTCACTAACGACAACGATCAGAAAGAATATTACCTGACCGACGTGGTGCGGTTTATGGAACCCGTCATGGCAGTTGATGTCGAGGATTACCAGGAAATTCTGGGGATCAACGATCGCCTCCAATTGGCAACCGCCTACGACATTTTGCAAGACCGTATTAAAGACCGTTGGATGACCGCGGGCGTAACCCTAGTGGATCCCGCCAGCATTACCATCGACAGCGAGGTGGTGTTGGAGCCCGATGTGATTATTGAGCCTCAGACCCATTTGCGAGGGCGATCGCTCATTCATACCGGCTCCCACATCGGTCCTGGCAGCTTAATTGAAAACAGCGAAATTGGCGACAACTCAACCGTTATGTTTTCAGTGGTTAGTGACAGCGTCGTCAAGGCGAATAGCCGAATTGGCCCTTACACCCACTTACGGGGTCATGTGGAAGTTGGCGAAGGGTGCCGCATCGGTAACTTTGTTGAGTTGAAGAATACGACCCTGGGCGATCGCGTCAACGTAGCACATCTGTCTTACCTGGGAGATGCCACTCTGGGGAATCGTGTCAACGTCGGTGCAGGAACCATCACAGCTAACTACGATGGGTATAAGAAGCATCGGACTGTGATTGGCGATCGGACCAAAACCGGCTCCAATAGTGTGCTGGTAGCTCCGGTTACGGTGGGGGCTGACGTCACTATCGCGGCTGGTTCGGTCATTACCGAGGATGTGCCCGATGATGCGTTGGCGATCGCTCGCGCCCGTCAAACCATCAAACCTGGGTGGCGGCTTCGCTCCGCTCCACTTCCCTAATATCAGTAGAACTAGAGAGTGCTTTAAAGCTGGCTGAAAGGGTAATTTTTTGTGCACAAAGCGCACAAAAAATTACTTTTAAAGTAAACCCGAATACTCGATGGCTTAAGTCGGCTCATGAAGGTAGGGGTGCTTTGCACCCCTACCTTCAAACATACCAATATGGGGAGGGTGGGGTGCGTACGCACTCCACCCTCCCCATATTGGTCGTTCAAATAGGCTCTAAGAAAGCGTTTTATAACGTAACGAAAATTTTAGATGTAGTGAGCTGAAAAACTAGCTTGATTCAGCCTCTCAGCTCACAAAACCCACTTCCATCTAAGGAGATTTCCAGTAATGAAATTACCCCCAGAATGTTGGTGCTTTGCCCGCTTCGCGGGCAAAGCACCAACATTCTGGGTAAATTCTTATGCAGAAACCTCCTAAAGTCTCATTGGTGATGACCGACACCTTTTTTTGGGCATGATGAGGAGGTAGAAAAGCAGGGAAGTTACAGGAACACTTGCTACTAAGGGCATCATCCTGAACTTTAATCGAGTCAATCCCTCTCTAACCTGTACTGACCCTTATGCTGGCCTGGCCATAGGGATGCTGATCCATGAGCACCCTCAGTGCCGGTTTGTGTTAACAACAGCTCCAGAGTTCCTATCAAGCTGCGTCTATCCTGGGTTTCCCTGATAAATCCAGAGTATTTTCCTTCTCACCAGTTCTGCGCGGCTCCCAGTTCCTCTGCTCCCCATCCGTTGAGTGTATATGGGTTATCCTGCCATAAGCCCTGTTCCCGAAGTGCCCGACGATGAGGCACCCTTGAGTGTTAGTGTTGCTGAAGCCGCCCTGCTTAAGGCTCAGGAGTTACTGGCTGTGATTCCTCTAGCGGCTGTTTTATGCGATCGCCATACCACTCAGCTTTACCTCGGTAACACAGCCTTCTGGAATTTGGTTGACTGGCCAGAAGTAGGAGAGAGCGATCCTCCCTTACTGATGGAGTATTGCAAGACGCCAAAAGAACGTAAAAGACTTCAACGGCGAGTAAAAGAAGGGAAACATAGCCAACAGGAGCAGTTCTGTTTGGAGCTAAAGATCGGGCTGACCGAAGTTTCCATTGCCTTTCAACCGATTAGTCCTGAACACGCGCTGCTGGTATTCTCCCAATTAACGCCCATCACAAAATCTCCACACCCCTCTGAGAACACTCTACCCGTTGCAATCTCGGCAGCGGAGATGGATAGGACGTTAAGCCAGTTTATCGAGGCTCTGCACCCAGCGGTTGATTTGAAAGTGCTTTTGAATCGAGGTGTTCAAGCGATCGCCCGGCACTTATCGGTTACCCGTGCTATTGTGCTGCACTACTCTTCAGTTCAAAAAACTTGGACGGTTGTAGCCATGGCAGGCCAGCAAGAAGGGTCAGGATGTATTTTTCCTCCCATCTTTGCGGACCCGGGCGATCGCCTGCAAGCCCGCCTTTCCACTACTCCTATTTCCCTGGAGAGCCTGAGTCTGAGCGAATTGGGGCTTCCAATCGATGGGGGCCGAGGGGAGTGGTTGGTGGGGTTACCAGATAGCCCGGATGAAGCTGGAGGGACAGCTTTATGGGGTGCTTTATACGTGCAAACCCAGCGCAACCGAGAACTACCGAGGGACCTGCTCCACACGATGGCACTGCATCTGGCGATTGCGATTCAAGAGGCTGAAGTTTGTCGTCAGCTTTACCGCCGCATTGCTGAGCTAGAACGGCAGGTGCAAGCCCACAGTGCGCAGTTGGAGTTAGCTGCCGATTTCGAAGCCACCCTTAAGCGCATCACCGACAAGGTACGAGACTCTCTGGATGAGCATCAAATTTTGCAAACGGCTGTGCAGGAGTTAGCGATCGCCCTGGGGGTTCAGTCTTGTAATGCAGCCCTTTATGATCTGGAACGGGGTACCTCAACCATTCGCTACGAGCACATTACCCTGGGAGTTCCGTTTGAAGGGCATGTGGCTGATATGCAGGCGTTTCCGGAGATTTATGGTCAGCTCTTAAACGGCCTTTGCTTTCAGTTTTGCTCAATCTTTCCTAACCCAGTACGGGGTCGGGTGGCGATGTTTGCCTGCCCCATTCAGGATGACCTGGGGGTATTGGGAGACCTCTGGCTCATTACTCAGCAGTACTCAACCTTCCGCGATCAGGACTTGCGGCTGGTGGAGCTGGTGTCTAATCAATGTGCGATCGCCCTGCGACAGTCCCGGTTGTTCCAAGCGGCTCAGGCTCAGGTGATGCAACTGGAGCGCTTAAATCGATTGAAGGATGATTTTCTCAGCACAGTCAGCCACGAGTTACGCACCCCCATGGCCAGCATCAAGATGGCCATTCAAATGCTGGGGATCAACCTGGAGCGCATGGGCTGCCTGGAGAGTGGCACTCCCATTCACCGCTACTTCGAAATTTTGAATACTCAATGCCAGCGGGAAACAAATCTGATTAATGACTTGTTAGATTTATCCCAGCTTGAAACGGATCCAAAGCCGTTGCAGCGTACTGCCCTCGATCTCAACCTCTGGTTCCCCCAACTGGTACAACCTTTCGCCGAGCGTGCCAAAACCGCAGGCCAGCAGTTCGACCTGCTACTCGCCGCGAAACTTCCCCCTTTGAACACAGATCTGCGAATTCTGGAGCGGATTGTATCGGAGTTGCTGGACAACGCCTGCAAATACACACCGGCCGATGGTGCGATCGCGGTTCGCGTGCAACCATTACTTGGGGCTGATTATCATCCCGTAGAAGTTGAGATCAGCATCGTCAATGTTGGGGTTGAAATACCTATAGGTGAGTTACCCCATATCTTTGACAAGTTTTATCGCTTACCGAATGAGAATCCCTGGCAACATAGCGGTACGGGCTTAGGGCTGGCTCTGGTACAAAAATTGACCCGGCGTCTAGGGGGAAGCCTCGCCGTCAATAGCAGGATGCAACAAACCTGTTTTACCCTCAGCATCCCTGTTCTATAGCGCCTGACCTTGTTTCAGAACTGGACTTTGCTGCCGCCCAGCGACAAAGCTTCAGCTTTGAAAAATAGCAGATGTAATATCGGATACATCCGTCGATAGATGCATCCGTTGGTTGCTACAAGGCTGATGTTTCCCGAGTTTTTCCTGATTCTGCCTCTGCCGTTAGAACAATAGGAAAGGTATAGAACTGACTGGCGATCGCAGGTACATCCTTCAGCTGGGGGCAACGGCTATGGACGCGACCATTACAGAAGCGGAATTAAGGAGCCTGGGAAACCATTTAGAAACACTGCTTCAGGAGCGCAATATCCCTGTTGGCATTCGCTGCGGGTTTCAGGATGGCCGTCTCATCATTGTGGGATTTCACCCACCAGAGGTCATTCTGGAACCCGTGCAGGTTTTGCAGTCGCTCCAGAATCTTGTCGCATCGTTTCGATTGGCCTTTACCCGGCGAGTGCGGCTTTACTTACGAGTGCTGGGACGGCCCCTCCCCTACGCCCGTTGCCACTTCTTAGTTGATGACCAACGCGAGTTTGTTGTGCCTGAGGAGCTTACCGAGCCCGTGCAAATCACCGCATGGCTGGAGGATATAGCCGCCGATAAGGCTACTCCCTTCAGTGAGGACTTGCAACCTCGGGGAGCATTATTAGCGCCTGAAATTCACGTTGTAGATTGGGAAGTCGTCCATAACCGGGGAAACTGGGCCTGGGTTAATGGTATTGAAAACTCCCTGGCAGTAACTGCCGTGATGGGCATGGCCCTGAGTGGTTATCTGGTGAGCCAACCTTGTGTAGGTGGCGCTTGCCCTCAGTTACAAACCGCTCAGACTCTGGGTCAAGAGTTCCAACAACGCTTAGCCGTAGCTCAAAACTACGATGATCTCAAAGAAGCTCAGGACTATCTGACGGGAGCCGTGAGCTTGTTGGAGACCATTCCCCCATGGTCAGGGCGATCGCCCGAAGCTCGCACGTTATCCGCGAACTACCGGGAACAGACCAAGCAGTTGGAGCAGGCTATGGCGGCGGCTAGGCTCGCTATTACCGCCTGGGATAAAAGCGAGAACTTTATCAACCAACTTGAGAGCTGGGCTACCATTCAGCTGCTGTGGCAGGATACCATCGACAAACTTGAGGCTATTCCCCCCGATAGCCCCCTGTACGCTTTTGCGGAACGAAAGCTCGAACTTTACCGCCCTAAATTAGCCCTCGCAAAAGAACAACGAGCCCTCGAAGCAGTTGGCCAGGAGGAATTGTTCATTGCGCGGCAAGAAATTCAGCAAGCCCAGAACAAGCATGCGAAAGCCGTTACAGCAACGGACTGGGAAAAGGTTTGGACAATCTGGGATACGGCCATTAATCGCCTGCACCAAATTTCTCCCGAAACCCAAGCCGGGCTTGAGGCTCGACGCCTGTTAGCAGCTTATGGAGGAATTCCTCGGGAGTTGGGCGATCGCCTCCAAATCGGCATTCCCGATAACCCAGAGCCTCCTCCAGAACGGTCCTATCAAACTCCCGTTAACTGGGCAAATTTGAACATGGATGTTAACATCCCACCGCCCCCACTGATTCTCCGATAATCTCACTTGGGCAGGACTTACGCATTTGTGTTGTGGATGGTGTGCGAAGCACACCATCCACAACACAAATGCTCTAGTTCCGATAGCTCTTTGCAAAAAGGGATGGACGCTGAGCGCCCATCCCTTTTTGCAAAGAGCTTTATGATTTTGTCCACTCAATCGATTGAAGCAATCAACCCGTATTCCGCATTCCCGCAGCAATACCGTTAATCGTGAGCAACGCTCCCCGCAGCAGCTCACCCCGGCTGTAACGCGAACGGATGACTCCAGAAGCTGCATTACTCTTATGTTGCCGCAAGCGCTTCAGTAGGGACACCTGCAAGAAACCGAGAGGTACGATGGTGCCATTTCGCAACTGAACCGAGCGTTGCAGATCGGGGTCACCATCCAGCAGTTTCTTATGGCCCGTAATCTTCAGGACTAACTCACGAGTCAGGTAATACTCACTCGAAATCTGCTCGAAGAGTTGTTGGAAGCGATCGCGCTGATCCCCCGGCGACAACTCTCGCACAAAGTGGTGAGCAATCTGCAAATCCACTTTAGCCAGAGTCATCTCGCACTTAGAAATCACCATCTTGAAGAAAGGCCACTTGTAGTAGAAGTAGCGCAGCAGCTTCAAGTTCTCCTCCGGTTCCTCGTCGAGGAATTCTTTCAAAGCCGTCCCCACTCCATACCAGGAGGGCAGCAGAAAGCGGGTTTGAGTCCAGCTAAACACCCAGGGGATGGCTCGCAGGCTGCTCAGGTCACGCTTACCGCCTCGACGAGCAGGACGAGAGCTGATCTGGAGTTGGCTAATTTCCTCAATTGGAGTGACATGGTGGAAAAATTCAACGAAATCTGGCTGTTCGTAAATCAGGGCACGGTAGTGGGCGCGCGATCGCGCCGCCAGCTCCTCCATAATCTCGTGCCAGGGCTGAATATCATCAAATCCATTCCGTAATAGGCTAGCCTGAATCACCGCAGTTGCAATGGTTTCCAGGTTATACAGCGCCAGTTCGGGCAGGTTGTACTTAGAAGCCAGCACCTCACCCTGCTCCGTAATCTTGATGCGGCCATCAATGCTACGTCCTGGCTGGGCTAGGATCGCCTCATAGGCAGGGCCGCCACCCCGACCGACCGAACCACCCCGACCGTGGAAGATCCGTAAGGCAATATCATAATCTTCACCAATCCGCTGCAGAGATTGCTGGGCTTTATGGATCTCCCAGTTGCTGCTGAGGAAGCCAGAATCCTTGTTGCTATCGGAGTAACCCAGCATAATTTCTTGCAGGCCAGGTACCAACGCCCCTTCGGTTTGGGTAGCTTCAACCATCGCAGCATAGCCCCCTGCCAGAAATGCCCGGTAAAGTGGCATTTCGAACAATTCTTTCATCACAGCAGGAGCCCGCAGCAAATCCTCCACTGTCTCAAACAGCGGCACTACGTAAAGGCTACCGGCTCCAGTCGCAGGATCATAAAGCCCAGCCTCCTTCGCCAGCAGTAGCACCTCCAGCAGGTCACTCACGTGGTGGCTCATGCTGATGATGTAAGTCTGGCAGATAGAAGGGCCAAATTCCTGGTGCAGTTGCCGAACCATGCGGAATGTGGCAATAATTTCGTTGGCCTTTTCTGAGAAGGGTAATTCTGTTGGGATCAGCGGACGGCGAGTCTTCAGCTCTGTCGACAGCCACGCAACCCGCTCCTCCTCAGACATCTCGGCATAGGAAGTGGGTAGGAGTTGCAAATACTCTAGAATTTCGTTGATGGTGTCAGAGTGCCGCGAGCTTTCCTGACGAATGTCCAGTTGAGCCAGGTTAAAGCCATAGATCTCAACCTGACAGATCAGACTCTCCAGATCTCGGCATTCCAAGCCGGTCTCTTGCAAGCTCCGGCGAATCAGCTCTAATTCCCGCAGAAGATCTTGCCCAGAAGCATAGAGAATCGCCGGATTAATATCAGGAATTTCGCTCTGGAAGTAATCCCCCTCGTAAAGCTTGACGCTACGCTCCAGGGTATTTTCCAAGCGCTTCTGGATGTAAGACAGCTTCAATCGGTATGGTTCCTGACGATAGCGAATCGCCAGTTGCTCATAGATGTCAGGCAGTTGGATCTGGTCTTGCTCCAGGGAGTCGAGCAACTCGGGCAGTACATCACTCCAGTGCAGGGAGAGGCTGAGTAGATTAGTCAAGTGCTTCACGGACTGGATGTACTTCTCCAGCACCATATTCCGCTGATAGCAGGCAGTCTTCCAGGTAATATCAGGGGTCACGGAGGGGTTGCCATCGCGATCTGAACCGACCCAGGAACCAAACTTGCAGAAGTTAAACTGGGGTGGCTTTAGGCTGGGAAAACTTCCTTGAAGCCCTTGCTGAAGACGCCGGTAGAGTTGAGGAGCCACATCAAACAGCCCCTCCTGGAAGTAATGCAAGGTGTACTCTACTTCATCCAGCACGGTGGGCTTGAACTGGTGAAGCTCATCGGTACGCCACCAGAGGCGAATTTCTTCCATCAGTTGCTCCCGCAACAACTGAGCTTCCAGAGAAGAGGAGATGCCAGGTTTCTCCATACCGTTATCTTCCAGTAAGTCCAGTTGGCGCAGGATACGGGCAATACGTCGCTGTTTGTGGCGGATGGTGTGCCGTACAATTTCCGTTGGGTGAGCCGTAAAAACCAGCCGGATGTCGAGTTTATTGATCAGACGTTGCACCTGCTGGGGTGGAACGTTAAGGTTAAGCAGCCAGGGGAACAACACCTGAAAGGTTTTGCTGCGGTTAAGGCTGGGAAAGTCGTTGAGGGTACGCTCCAGAAATGAGGTATGCAACCCATTGGCTGATTCACCTTCTGCCTGCTGGAGGGGGGAATCAACATTCACCTCTTCGTAAATAGCCCGGTACTGTTGCTGCTGCCCCCGTTGCTCGTAATGCTGCTCAACAATATTAATAAGTTGAAAATACAGCGCAAAAGCTCGGGCCGCTCGAATTGCTTCGTTTAAATCGAGCTTTTCGATGATGTCGACAACAGCCAGATTCTCCGCTTCAGGAGCCTGCCCCTCTGGGGACGACATAGTACGTAGCTGCCGCAGCAGATCCACCAATTGCTGCCCACATTCCTGATACAAAACTGCCTCAAGCAGGTCCTCCACGATGCGGAGACGATGCCTCAGAAAGAGATCATTGGTGGATGCGATCGCCATTTCCGAGTTAGAGGTTGATTCAGTGGCCATAGGTCCACGGGGTGCATCATCAGATGAGTGGAGGATTGAACTCATAATTTAGAGTCAGTCTTAAATTATTTGATAATTCTAGGGTTTTTTACCCTAACTTCAGTACCGGGTGCGGCTTTTTGAGGGGAAGACAGGAAAATTTTGTCGGCAGCCCAGCTAAGCTCGCTTAACCACCACCAAAGACTTCCACTCCATCAAAAGCGCACACAGGAGAGCCATGACCCACACGAATGGCCTGGTTAGGTTCTCCTTTACCGCAGTAGGGCGTGCCATACATCTCCCACGTGTCGGGGCGACCAACTTTCATAAGACTGTGCCAAAACTCTGGTGTGGTTCCCCGATAGTTGGGATTGCGCAGTGGTTGCGTCAGCTTACCCTGTTCAATCTTACGGGCATACTCGCAACCAAATTGAAACTTGTAGCGCTGATCATCAATCGACCAGGAACGATTGGCTTCCATATATACCCCAGATTCAATGTTGCCAATCAACTCTTCCAGGGATTCAGTTCCCGCTTCTAAATTCAAGTTAGCCATTCGATCAATCGGAGGTCGATTCCAGGAAGAAGCTCGGGCACAAGCTACACCAGGTACCCCTAAACGCTGCTGGCTCTCCAGGCTACCCAACCCTCGCAGAAGCCGCCCTTCTTGAATCAAGTATTCCTTGCTAGCGGTAGCGCCCGTGTCATCAAACCGGTAGCTGGCAAATTCTCCGGGCACATTGGGGTTAAAGGTGATGTTCATCAGGGGCGCGCCATAGGATAGAGAACCAAAATCCTCTGGCTTCACAAAGCTGCCTCCTGCGTAATTACGCTCATCCCCCAGGATGCGATCGAGTTCCAGCGGATGCCCAACACTCTCATGGATTTGCAGCATCATCTGATCGGGAGCCAGCACCAGGGTGGTACGCTCGGTGGGACATTCTTCAGCAGTGAGCAATTCTACTGCCTGTTCCCCAATCTGATGGGCGCGATCCCATAAATGTTGGGTTAGAAACAGTTCCCATCCCCCCTGATAGCAATGGGCCAGAGGGCCATTGTCGGTGCGCTGTTGAACAACAGCACCATCCTGGGCAGTGGCACCATAATGCGTTTGTAGCAGCACCAACTTTTGGTAAGCATCAGAGCCATTACTGCTAACAAACCAGGTTTCAACCTCTTCGGTCGTAGCCATAGCAGAGGTTTGAACAATGCGATCGTCCACCTTCAAGGTGTTGCAAAGCCGCACCAGAATATCGTTAATATCGCCCACAGACAGCACATCTAACGGCTTCTCAACCGGCGAAACATACTGCCCAACCACGGGAGGCCGCACCGATGGGGTCAGAGAATGAATGGCCCAGGCTTGAGCTGCGATCGCCTGCTCATAGGCAATCCTAGCGGCCTCCTGAATCGCATCCGGGTCGAGAGAGTTGACCGCACCATACCCAATCTGGCCACCTGCCATGACCTCCACCATGGCTCCCTGATTCAAGGAGCGGCTATTTCCCTGAGGGAGACCATCTCGCACTGATCGGTAAGTAGACTGCTGGCGCACGGCCCGAATTCCAACCCAATCGGCGGGTAGAGTAACAGCAGAGAGCGCACGTTGGAGGTCTGAAATCATTGGATTCCACAAAACGCTAATGCGACGATAGTAACGGAAATTCTTCCACTTCAGTGTTTCGGGGCAAGTTTGCACCACTTTTGAGGGCAGCGTTTCATCCTGCCCTCAAAAGTTATTTTTAATCTGAACGGGCCGTAATGAATTGGTGAATTTGGTTGGCGGTAAAGTGAGGTTGTTCCAGGTGGGGGACGTGACCAGAAGCGTCAACCCAGACCAGACGGCTGTGAGCGATCGCCCCTGCAAACTTCTCAGCGTCTCGAATCCCTAGAATGCGATCAGAGCGGCCCCAAAGGATCAGGGTAGGTTGCTTCAGTTCTGCCAGACGAGTTCGGTAGGAGCGGTAACCCCCGCTGCGGGTGAACGAAATAAGAGCTTGCTGCCATCCGGGGGCTGACAGGTGCAGGGCGGCACAACGGGCGGCGTCTTCGGAGGCCCAAACCGGATCGTGATAAGCCTTTACAGCAATGTCCTGGCGAACTTTAGGGCTCCGGAGAAACGCTGTAGCCCAGTTCTCCAGGGGTGGCATCAAAAACTGACCCAGAGCCGGGCCTACGGTGTAGCCAGCACTATCTAGAAGGACTAATTTTGAAACGGCTTCGGGGTGGTTGAGAGCAAAGGCGATCGCCGCTGCCCCACCCATCGAGGCCCCAACCAGCACGGCAGGCTGAGCAATCAACGTTTTCCAAAAAGCATAGAGATGTTGATTGATAGCCTCCGGGGTAATCGGCACATCGGATTTACGTTCGGTGAAGCCAAAACCCAACAGATCAACAGCCCAGGTAGTATGCTGCGCTGCAAGTTGGGGGATTAAGCGGCGAAACTCGAACACCGAGCTATCAAAGCCGTGGAGTAGTAGCACTGGTACGGAGCCCTGCCCCTGACGGATAAAAGTCGTGGCGATTGGATTCGGGTGAAGTGGGGTGAGCAGAGAAACCCGCTGAAGTTGTTGGGCGATCGCCATTGAAGTCGGCTCTGATAGACCCTCAACGGGCAATGGACATGACTCAAATTCTTGTAACGGTGCTTCAGTTTCCATACCTGCGTCCAATGAATCTTCGCTCTTGTGTCGGGCGATCGTCTGTAGCTACCCCC
Source organism: Leptolyngbya sp. FACHB-8 (assembly GCF_014695575.1). GTDB lineage: Bacteria > Cyanobacteriota > Cyanobacteriia > Elainellales > Elainellaceae > Vacuolonema. The sequence goes on from NZ_JACJOO010000084.1 coordinate 138,705, forward strand.
TGGGTAAAACGCCAGCAGGTAGGTACAGGTTGTCAAAACAAGACGATTTTATCGTCTTACCCGAAGCCATAGGGTTATAGCACCTGGGCAGTCTGGCTTGAACTTGAATGAAGCCCTATCAAAGGACTGTTTCACCTTTATGGCTTATCCGAAAAACTGTCTCACTCGATCTTTCGTAAATTACCTGAGATTGCTATATGATTAGTGATTGTGAGTTTTGAAAAGTAGCCATGAAAGCCGAGGAAATCATCCGCTCTATCGAGGCGGAGCAGTTAAAGACGGATCTGCCAGTCATCTACGTAGGTGACACCGTAAAGGTTGGCGTGGTGATTCAGGAAGGCGGCAAAGAGCGGGTTCAGCCCTACGAGGGGACGGTCATTGCCATGCGCAATGGTGGGATCAATGAAACTATCACCGTTCGTCGAATCTTCCAGGGTGTTGGAGTTGAGCGGGTCTTCCTACTTCACTCTCCCCGAGTTGCCAGCATCCAAGTTCTCCGCCGAGGCAAAGCCCGTCGCGCCAAGCTTTACTACCTGCGCGACCGCGTGGGCAAGGCAACCCGCCTGAAGCAGCGCTTCGACCGCGCCCTCTAATGCGACTAGGAACGTGCAAAGCCTTCGGGTATTTTTTAGAAAACTTCCAGAAGGCTGCACTTACCTGGTACACTACATAAAGTTCGGTTACGCAGGCGCTCTTAGTTCAGTTGGTAGAACGCAGGTCTCCAAAACCTGATGTCGGGGGTTCGAGTCCTCCAGGGCGCGTTTAGATTACAGCTATTCCATCTTGATTCTAAAGGGATTCAAGCATGGGATAGCTTTTGTTTTTTGGCGCGTTTTAGAACGGGTTGGGTCATTTCCTGTGAGAAATAAGTGAGACGGGAACCATCACGGCGAATTAATCGCTAAGAGGTTTCTGTGATGACCTACAAAGTTAAAAAGCCAAAACGGCGGGGTAATGTTTCCGTTGGGGCCAACAAGGGAGTTCTACGAATTACCTTTACCCGCCAGGAAGTAAGCCCATCAGGCGGGCTGTATCATCGCCGCTACTGGCTCCAATGTGGAATGCAAGACACACTCCACAATCGGCGGAAAGCGGAAAGGGTAGCCGAGCGGATTCAACGGGATTTGGCTTACCAGGAGTTTGATCCAACCCTTCAGATTTATAAGCTACTACTGGCAGGGGTAACACCGGAGGAAGTGGAGCGGGTAAAACGCCGCCAACTACCCGAACTGGCTGCCCTTTGGGAGGAATACACCCATTTCAAAGCGAAGACCCTGGAGGCATCCACCATCCAGCGGGATTATGGGCGGATCGCTCGAATCCTGGCAAAAATACCCGTTGAAGTGGATACGCCCCGTGAGGTTGAATTATGGCTTCTGGAGAACTACAGCACAGAGATTTCAAAACGAGTTCTAGAAGCTCTCTCTGGTTGTTTCAAGTGGGCTGTATCACGGGAACTGGCGGGTTTTAATCCGTTTCAAGCGATCGCCCAATCCATTAAGCCAACCAAACGGGAAAGCGCTCGAACTCAACAGGCTTTCACCAACAGAGAACGGGCGGCGATCATGACAGCTTTTCGGGAACATCACCCAAAGTATGCTCCTATGATCGAGTTTGCTTTTCTAACAGGATGCCGCCCTGAAGAACTGGCGGGGCTTCAGTGGAAACATATCACTGAAAAGCACATCCATTTCTGTGAAGCGTTACCTTCGGATCTGCGGATTCGGAAAAGCATTAAGACTCATACGCCCCGCCGTTTTCCAATTAATGGACAGCTATCCGCCGTTATTGCGGAGATTCGGGGCGATCGCACACCCAACCCGGAAAGCCCGGTTTTCAGCTTCAAGTTAGGAACCGCCATTAATACCGCTAATTTCAATCGGCGGGTGTGGAACCCAGTTCTTCGAGATCTAATGAAGCGGAGTGAAATATCGCGGGTGTTGCCCTTAAATAACATTCGCCACACCACATGGACAGCCCTTCGAGAATCGGGCTTGCCTCCAGATGATATTGCTCGTTTGTTAGGCCATGATGCAGCCGTGGGATTGAAGCATTACCACGGCGATCGCCCTCTACCGGAGGTGCCAGAGCTATGAACAGCAATTGCAGCTTTGGTCATTCTCTTTCAGTTCTTCAAACGTTCAGTAACTGCACGTTTGCGTTACCTAGCTTTAAAGGTTTCCGGCAATCGTTTCTTGCTGGAGGTGGCGGAGCTAAAAACAAGCATTACACCTCTGGTAATGCTACTTCGATTGTTCAAACTTCCAATTATTGGAAACTTCCGTTACCTAGCTTTATAGGCTTTCAGCGATCGCCTTCTACCAGAGGTGCCAAAGCTATAAATACGGCGATCGCTCTCTTTCAAATATTTAGAAAGGTGTGGAACCTAAATAGTCAACGATTGACTATTTCCCATTTGCACGTTGGAGCAATTGAGTTGTGTGAAGCAAATTCTAACTTAGTTAGAAACTTCAAATCTCTATTACTACCAATTCTCAACCGTCTAGTTCTAACCCGTGGGAACCCTCCCCTCGCCAAATTGAGGGATTTCCCCATGAGATTTATCAAGACCAAACAAGCGGCGGCCCTGGCGGGGGTTAGTCGAGAAACCCTTAAGCGGTTACGGCTGGAGGGGGAACTGATCGAGGGAGTTCACTGGCGGCGGTTGGGTTCCCGTGTCGTGCTTTTCGATCAAGACCTTTTTGAACACTGGCTTGCTACTCGCAACTGCCCAGAATTGCACGAAGCCCGGATCGATGAATACCTGAAAAATCTCGAAATCAAGGGAGCCTAGCCCCATGCCCACACAAAACAAAACCGCCCTGGCGGGGGCGGTCAACTCAAAGAATGAAAAATCTCTTGATTTAAGTGTATCCCGCCCTGCTGTTATTCCTCAAGATTCAAGTGTTCTGCCAATTGATTTGGAACAAGCCCGTATCCAACTGAAGCTTTTAGGTTACTCGGATGATGAAACGGTCTTTTTGCGGAAGCTCAAACGGAAGCGAATGACGGATACACGAGCAAAAGAATTAGGGGTATATCCTCAGAATCTTGAGGCAACGATCAGTACCTTGCCATCCATTCAAGACCCTTACAGAGGCATCTACTTTGTTGTAAACGGCGGCGGCCACAGTAAAAAAGATGTGGCTCATCCGAAAGCTGTTTTCTTTGAGTTTGACGATCGCCCACCTGAAGATCAATTTCTAGTTTGGAGGGAATTTGGCTTGCCAGAACCCTCCTTACAGATCAAAACTCGGCATTCTGTCCATACCTTCTATGCGTTGGATGGTAGTTGTGATCCAAAGGATTGGGAGGATTTCCAGGAAGACCTTAATGCTTATCTTGGTTCTGACCAAACTATTAAGGAACCGTGCCGATTAATGCGGTTGGCTGGAAGTTGGCATTTAGAGGAAGGTTTAGAGCCTACACGCTGTGACATCTTCCACCAATCTGAAGCCCGCTATCGTTTTGAGGAATTGCGATCGCTCATTCCAGCACGGACAACCATAGAAACGGCAACTGCCCATCATCCTAAAACGCATCTATCGCAAATGTTACGGGAACAAATTCTTCCCCGCTTATCCCCTGAACAGGCGTTTACCTGGAGCGGCCACAACTGGCAAGGTGATAAGGCTAAAGGCAAGCTTCGAGGTTGTTGCCCGTGGCATGAATCTAAATCAGGAACCGCTTTTTACACAGATCTGAAAGACGGCATTTGGGTGTGGCGTTGCCCGTCCTGTGGGTTCGGCGGTACTGCCCTGGAGTATCGCGATCGCATTCAAGCTGGTGATGGAAAGCCACGGGGGCCGAAATTCGTTGCTTTAGTTGAGGAATTAGCCAGGGATGCGGGGGTTAGTCTCCCAGACCACGCGCCGCCAGGTGCTAACCAGAATACTGGGGAAGATGAAGGCGATCGCCCTGAATCCAAGGAACATGAATCTGTCAATGGGAAAGCCCCGCCAGTAGCGAACCTTTTGATAGACCTGGCTACCTGTGCAGAGTATTGGGTTTCTCCTGATCGAACTGTTTACGCTGATGTGCTGATCCGTGATGTTCGGCAAACGTTACCAATCCGAAAAAAGCCTTTCAAAACCTGGCTTTTAGGTTCTTTGTATGACACACACAAGCGGGTAGTTGGTTCAGAAACCTTGAATCAGGTGTTATCGGTGCTGGAGTGGAAAGCTATCTCGAAGGGCGATCACCGTGAGGTTGCTTTGAGATTGGCTAAACACGAAGGGCTAATTTACTTTGACTTGGGGCGGTCGGATTGGAAAACCGTAGAAATTAGCCCTGGCGGCTGGGGGCTAATTGACTCAAAGGATTGCCCCGTGCGATTTATTCGCCCCGATACCCTGCTGGAATGCCCAATTCCTGAACGGGGCGGGAACCTGGAGGAATTGCGGGAATTTTTAGGGTTAGAGGGGGAACCGTGGGTGCTGGTTGCCTCATGGCTCTTATATGCCTACTTCCCCCTTTACTCTCACCCAATCCTGATCTGTCATGGGGAACAGGGAGCAGGAAAAACTAGCACCGCCAAATTTTTGAAGCGTCTTGTGGATCCCGGAAAAGCTCCCCTCATGCCGAAGATTGCAGATTTACGGGATCTGGCTATCCAATGTCGAAACCGTTGGGTGCTGGCATTCGATAACCTAAGTGGCCTATCGCCTGAAAGCTCGGATGCCCTTTGTCGTATTGCTACGGGGGGCGGCTTTTCTACCCGAACCCTTTACGCTGACGACGAAGAAACCGTTTCCGAATTCCTACGCCCACTAATTCTGACTGGGATTGATTCCTTAGCCAACCGTCCAGACCTACTCGATCGCTCCCTATTGGTGAACTTACCTCGTATCTCTGAGGAGCGGCGGCAAACAGAGGAAGAGAGGGAGAAGGCGATCGCCGCTGCTCTACCCCGTTTGTTAGGTGCTGTCTTCACGGCCCTTTCCCAAACATTGGGGCGGTTGCCTTCCATATCCCTAGAGCGGTTGCCCCGAATGGCAGATTTTGCTCGTTTTGCTGTGGCTGCTGAACCTGCATTGGGGCTGGAGCCAGGTTCTTTTCTAAAGGCGTATCAAGGCAATCAGAATGAAGCGACAGAGCTATCGCTGGAAGCGTCGCCAGTAGCCACGGCGATCCGGGAACTGATGGATGGACGTGATAAATGGTACGGGTTAGCGAAAGACCTATTTAAGGAACTGGCGGGTGATGGAAGTAAAGTAGGTTTTCCGAAAGCGGCTCACGTTCTCAGCCGTAGTCTCCCCCGTTATACACCCGCCCTTAGAGACGCGGGAATTGAGGTTGTGTCACATCCCAAAATTGGGAAAGGCCGCCCGATAGAGATTCGCTGGATAGACGGAAAGGGAAAAGTAGCGTCACAAGCGTCACAAGCGTCACCAAAGGGTAAAAATGCTTGCCCTGAAAGCGTTTCTGCTAGTGATGCTAATTCCCGGAGTAGTGATGCTATTTCTTCCGCCCCCCCTGAAGCGTCACCCAACGGTGACTCTATTTCTCAGCCACTTATCGAAGCGTCACCTAATCCGGAAATAGCATCACAACTTGGAATCCTCTCTGAGCAAGGGTTTCAAGAGGTTAATGATGCTAGTGACGCTTATGATGCTTCAAAAGCTACCCAGTCTAGGCCGCTTTATGAGGTTGGGGAATATGTCATAACCCCATCAGGTTTTGGAGTCATAGCAGATCTTCTAGAGGATGACAGGGCAGCCGTTCATCTGGAGCGCCATAACGAAATCCGTCCTATCCCCATCCGAATGTTGAGAAAAGCCGATAGGGATAAGCCAACCTTACCCTGCTGATTTCTCTAACCTCTTGGCGGTGGTTCAACCAGTGTTCTGGATGTTACCGCCGCCAGTTACCCAACGAACAAAAAGAGAGGATCACCTATGACCGATCGTGCTGAAATTAGCCGCCGCAATGGAGCATTATCCTGTGGCCCCGTGACAGAACGGGGAAAGATGATTGCCTCAAAAAATGCCACGACTCATGGGTTATTAGCCCGTAAACCGCCGCTATTGGTAACGGAAGACCTATCCAGCTTTGAAGGATTGGTTCAGGGCTTGGTAGACCACTATCAGCCAGAAAGCCCAATCGAGCATTTTTTGATTCAGCAAACAGCAATGGGGATGTTGAAGCAGCATCGCTTGTGGGCTGTAGAAGCGGCGATCGCTAACATCGAAATTCTAAAAGCTCAAAAGGCTTTACAGTTTCCTGATCACGTTACTTCTCCAGATGTGGATCTCTCAGCAGATTTAGCTGCTTTCTCAGAGAAGCGCACACCCATCAATGTTGTGTTGCGGAAGGAAGCTAACACCCTGGCAAGGTTGATTAAGGCTTTGAGCAATGCCCTGGAGGAAAGCGAGAAATTAGGGGAGAAAAAGACCCTGGCAGCTTTTCGGGAATCTCTTAAATACAACTACTTCCACGAGGATCGGGCGGCAGCGGTCTGGAGCTATCAGGACTCCTTTGAAGCATGGTTAGAAAATGCTTGGAACCAGAAGCGGAATGGTCGTGTTGCAGATTTTCAGGAAGCGATCGCCCGTGCTACCCGATTGGTCGAACTGGCACGGGTGCGAATCTCTGAGATTTTGCAACGGTTGAAAGACCTAGCGGCTTTAGAAGAGGGCATTCAGCAGGCACAAACAATGAGCCAGGGCATCCAGAACCCGAACCTGTATCTTCGATACCAGCAGGCTATTAACCGGGATCTGTACGAGGCTATTGATCGACTGGATGAACTTCAGGAACGGAAAAATAAGGGTTTTCTGGGTTCGTTTGGTAAAATTGCCCCTTCTGAGAACTAGAGGTTGGTGAATCAAGGGGGCGATCGCTGTCAGTGAATTTCATTTACTTGCGAGCGATAACGTTGGGCAACCACTACACCTTCAGGTGTAAGCCGAATTTTTTTATATCTAAAGCCAGGAGGGGAAGAACCCTTGCCCCAGAACGAGGAAGGCGTGTCTAAAGCGTAGCGTGGCTCTATCAACCCTTCTTTTTCAAGCTTTCTGATTGCACGGTGTAGGGAGATATTCTCAGAACGAGTAATTTCCAGACCAAACACATACTCTCCTACATCTCGGAAATCATGCCATTCTGGATAGTGGAAAAGAACTTGATCAGGCTGCCCCGGTTCCTGGAACACAAAAGCTTCTCCCTTAAACCATTTCTCGTGGTTGTCACCCATAAACTCCAGCACCTTACGCTGGAGTTTTCCATGCCCTTTACTCATAAGTGTTGAAAAGTCTAGCGGGACTTTTCAACACTTATAACCTGAAAAATCTCAACTTACGTAGGCAGAGCGACAAAAGGGGGAAAATCAGCAGACCTCGTTTTGATGCTGCAAGCTCTAGCCAGTCTCATCTATTGACGTGTTGTGTCAGCAAAAACCATACTTGAAAAGTAGTGACACAACACTCTGATCCTTATGGATTACGCCACCGCCGCTGCCCGAAAAGCTGAGTTAGAGGGAGCGATCGCAACTTTTAAGCAAGACCTGGAGCAATACAACGGGGAAGCCTACCGTGGGTGCTGGCTGGATTCTGTGAAGGATCGGGCGGGCAAAAGGAGCTACAGCCGCCTACGGTGGTTTAAGCCCGGTGAAGGTGGCAAAAAGGGCTGTAAGACCTTACGGGGGGAGCAAGTAGCGGAAGCAACGGCGGCGATCGTCCTCTGGCAAGACCTGGAGCAGAAGGAATCGGAATTATTGGAGGTTAATTGTCACTTAGCAGATCTACGGTTGTTGGCCGCTCGTTACGGGTTAGAAGTTCCCCTAAAACAAGCTTGATAAGCTACAAATAAGAATTTTGCATTATGCATCATCATCTATAAGATGCACACAAACTCTCAACGTATCCCTCCCCATCTGTTTAAGTTGTTTCAAAAACTCTATAAATCTCACGACTTCCCACTTCTTAACAGGCTGGAAATTTAATTCCTCTACTACCTCTACCTCTCCCTTTTCTATTTGTTCAACTAATTGCATAGCAAATTCATAGCCATAATCATTGTAAACTCCCATCCAATGCTCAATTTGATCAAGTTTTAAGCGAAAATGTCCCTTCCTCAGATTCTTCGCATTTTCTGCAAGTTCTCTCTGAATTTGTTGATGAATAATTTCAGATCTATTCGCCAGATAGTAGTCTAATTTTTCATTGACTTCAGGACGGTTTAATCCCCTCAATGAAGCTATTATGTATTCCTCATTATCCCGCTCTGTATAAGGAATACAAATCAAATCAATACCGTGCTTTTTACAGATTTCATATTTAAGAGCATCATTAAGTTGAACTTCCTCAAGTGTTCTATGTTTGTGATGAATTTCGACTTCCTGATAGTGATATTCACCTTGATACTCAAACGCAAGCAGTAGCTCTTTACTGTATCCATCTAATTCAAGCCTATTACCTTCTACTACCAGCCATTTTGGTCTAGATGTGCTAAATTTTTCACCCAAAATTCTCTCAAAAGTTTTACGAACCTCGTTTTCTGATTTCTTTTTACCCTTTTTGATGTCAGTTCTTGCCCATCCAAGATGCTCAAGTGTGCAGTTATAAGCATTAGAGGGTTTAGGTGGAAATCTGGAAGGAAGTTGTCCAGTTTCCAGTAATTCCTGATACTGTTTAAGGCTGGTTATTCCATGCTTTTTACAATATTCTTTAAAGTCCGGAACTGATACCCACAGTATTTCACCCCATGTTGTTCCTAAAGCTTGAGAAGGTTTCGCAGGAAAATTTTTAGGAAGCTTGCCATCCTTAAATGCTTTTTCATAGCTTTCCCTTAAGAGCAAATTATGCTTATGGCAAAAATCAGAAATTTCGTCCTTTGTTGCCCATTCTTTCTTAGCCATTGGGTTTTACGGAGAATGTTTTAAGTTTGATGTTGAGAGATTTCCTAAACCAATAGATTTTCCGCTTCTACTGATTACACACTGCACCTACTTGCAGTCAACTTCCGGACTGATCCGTAGTATGCCCCCAAATACCCTCGCGGCGATCGCCCTCCATGAATATCGCAGCAAAGAACTGGAGCAAAAGCAGTGGAGTATCATCTAACTCTACAACGCCTATCTTTATGAGCCAGCAAGCCAACTTTACAAACTTCATAAGAAGCTGGATGACCTTGTGATGCAAGCCTACGGCTTTACCTCTCAAGCCGACGTTATTGAAAAGCTTCTTGCCTTAAACTTGGAACTAGCGGCTAAAGAAGGACTTGAGGAACTTGTTGTTGGCCCGTGGGCACCGTAGATGCTAGTTTCAGCTTATATCCCCTTTGTTTAGAAAAGAGTCAAAAACTCGCTTGTCGTAAATACTAACTGATTCAATTTCGGAAGTAGGAAGAACAACCTGAAAATCATCAATACTAATGCCTTCAAATTGCTCAGGATTTTCTTCAATTTGTTTATATACAGAGGTATACTCTGTCGTTATTTCAAGTTGTTTAGTTTCTACTTTCCGATAGCCAGAAAACTGAGGCCAAATTAGTATAAATTCTTCCTGATCTTGGCTATCATTCAGTTTTGTTACAAAGCCAATATAGACTTTTCCACTACGTAAAGTAATAGACACTTGTTTGGTTTCAATAAATGCTTTGGCTAAGAGAACCTGGAGCGGGCCGCCAAACTTCCTAGCATAGTCAATGGCTAAAGATTCCTTATCAGTTTGAAAGACGTTTAAGATTCTGCCACATACACTACCTAGCAAAAAAGCTAATAGTGAAACATTCAAATATGGATAACTAGACAATGGGCTAGCATCGAGTAATTGTTGAATAGGTGGGAAGGCAAGTTTTATCGATTGAGCCAAAAAAATAGCTACTGCAAGCAAAACAATTCCTGCAATAGCTGAGTTAAAAAATAGACGATAGCCCGACCATTGCCGAGCTAAGTATCGGGTGACGAACCATTGAGTTACAAGGATGTAACCTCCCAACAAGGGCAAAAATAGTTCATTTAGCCCAAGCACCTAGCTTCCTCTACTTATCACGCAAATTTTTCTTGATTTCGGACTGTCCAGCTTGACTTCTATAGATGTCTACTGGCCGCATATAAGGGGTTCCGTTATACGTAACTCTAATTTGAGGTTTAGAAGGGTTATGTTTTTCAGGCTCCCTACGGCTCTTATCAGAGCTACTAGAACCTTTATCAGATGGGACTTTGTCCATCGTTTTAGAAAGTTAAGGGAATATCCCTATATTAGGACAAGACATTCTCTGTCCCTCAGAGAAAAAATAAGATGCACAAAGCCTTTACAAAAAACAGCTAGCCATCTCGCCTAGCTTGCCTGGTTACTCATTAGCGATCAAGAAAAATCCCTAGAAGCTTTGTAGGTAAAGCTTCTAGGGATTTTAGGTTAAATATCATCTAGCTCAGAAAATAACGAGATTTTATGGGTTTCAATCTATCCGAGCTGACACATCCCACGTACAGTTAAGTCTCCTTCTATGCCGCTGCTGTAGTATGCCATTTGTCAATGGCCCTATCACTCCTTCCCCTTTTCGGGGTTCTCTGAAGGCAATTCCCCGCTAGCTTCCGCCCGTGCGATCTCTTCGGCCAATACGGCTTCAACAAGGTTGGACAAGCTCCTGAACCGTAGATCGGCCAACCTCTCCAGCTTTTGCTTCATTTCCTGGCTGCAATAGGCCACAATTCGGGCTTTGTCCGTTGCCACGTCGCCAAATACGCTCATAACAATACCTCTCAGGGTAAACGATAGGGCCATTCCTACCCCTAAGTGTTCCCATAGTAGTTTTATTCCAGTAATTTAGTGTTGCTAAAGTGTGCACACCTTGACTATGATGTGCCCACGTACGAAGCCGCTATGAAATTCATAGCGATCGCCATACGAACCACATACGAAGGAGCTACAAGCTATGCGGAATCACACATTTCGGTCAATCTCGGAAAGCATGGGGCGGGATAAGCGTACCGTCCAAGCCTGGTATCAGCGGGCAAAAGACGAGCATGGAGAACTGGGAGAACTCATCAGTGGAACTCGGTTCTTCGACGATGGGGAGCGAAAAAAGCTGATTGCCTATGCAGGAGAAAAGCCCCTTCGGGCAACCAACCCCGCCCCCCGCTTCACCGTCGAAATGGGCAACCATGCCGCCGAAAAAACGCTCCAGGTTGGAGCAACATCCACAAGCCTGGAGCAATTCCGAACCGATCGCATCCGTCAACAACTGGCGAACCCTAAAGAATTTATGACCAACCTGAACGGGTTCCTGGATCAAATCGAAACGGGTATTGATGCCGCCGAAAAAGCCCAGGAAGCGGAATTGCTCCAGACCCGTGAAATTAAACAGACAGCCCAAAAGCGGTTGGGGCAATTCCGCCGCCGTGTAGACGAGTACCGAATCAAATCCGATTTAATGGCGCTTCTCCAAAACGCTGACCTGGAGGAAGTAGAAGACATCGCCGCCGAACTCAACACCTTGGGAAAGCCCGCTGTCGAACCATCGCCGCAATCCTGATCGCCCTGCTGACCTTGGGGGCGATCGCCGCCCTTGCCACGTTCCCGCCCCAACCTATACACCCCACACCCACAAAGGAGGGCATAGGCTAAATGTCCCAAGAATTCACCCATTACCCTGCCCACGAGGATCAAACCGCTCCCTTCGGCTGGAAAGCGGAAAGCGGTTTATACTTCCGCCCCGATTGGGGCGATCGTCTAATCGAGATCAACGGGGTTCCCCATATCGCCGTTAGCAGATTTCTGGAGGGAGCCATCGAAGACACAACCGCCCGCCCCGAATTTCTCACCCTGGCGGATTTGCAAACCTTGGGAACCTGAACCAGATTCCTGCTGAAAAAAATTGATAGGGCGGCGATCGCTCGAAGTTGGTAGCCACGGCGATCGCCCCTTGTCCCCCACATAAGGAGACATCACAATCATGCAACAAACGGACGGAAAAACGATCCAACCAGACCTAACCACCGACCAAAAGGGCGGTGAAATTGTCCTTAGTTCCGAAGAATCGATCCAGCTTGCCAGAGAAACCTATGAACTGATACCCGTGGGCGATCGCTACCCCGAACTATTCCAGGAGCTTCAAGACCTGGCGGAGGGGGGCGAATATGAAACCCTGCTGGAGGTGCAAAACCTGTATCTGGTTCAGGTCACAGATAACCGGGTAGACAACAGCACCCACACCACAACCCTGAACTATCAGCCCTTCACTTTCATCGACAATTCCCAGCACACCAACATTTTCATTACGGACTCCAGCACCCATAACAGCCACAATCGCAAACACCACACCAGCACCCAAACCACAGGGGGAAGCGGCGATGAAGACCTGATCCTAAAAGTCTCAATCGCCCTCTTTACGGCTGTCTTTATCACCGCCCTCTACAGCTATTGGGTAGAACGCTTTTCGCTACCGCCCCGCCCCATGCAGCAATACCAGCAGTTTTAAGGGGGGAGCCATGAAAGACTTTAATGTTCCGCTCCTGATTCGGGATGCGGCGATCGGCTTCGGTATTGGGGTTCTAATCATGCTTGCATGGGAAAACATTACCCAACCCCGCCCCGTTGCCGTTCCGCCACTACCGCCCCCCGGTGCTATCCTCCAACCATCAGGGCAAGGGCCACAACAACCCGCCGCCCCCATCCAACCGCCTGCCTATCAGCCGATGAACACGGGCTTCAACCCTGGAGATTATCTGGTGTGGGCGATCGCTAGTGTGGCCGCCTACCTTGGGATCCGCCATGATCTTAAGAAACTGGAGCCAGCCACCGCCGCCAATGTGGCCGCTCTCCTGCCACCCGTTCCCCCTTCCTCTGGATCTGTTGTGTCAGCATCTAACACACAACCCAATCAACTGACAAAACAAAAGGCTAAAGGATCCACCCTCACGGCGATCGCCCCGTGGGAAGAGCGAAAAGCCGCCCTCTGGCAACTGCTGGAGGAAGAACTACCCGCTGTGCTGCAACTGCTGGAGGCAACCCCGATCCTGGCGGTTGGCCCACAAAGGAGCGGGAAAACATCCTTTGCCGTGGCCCTGGCACTCACCCGCCAGGTGCTATTGGGCTATGGAGCGGAAGTGGCAACCCCACACCAGCACGATACATTCCCACCCTCCTTTGGAGTATGGCGGGAACTAGAGGGAGTACAGGATCGGATCCATGCTTATTTTGACCGCATAGGGCAGGGCGATCGCTCCCCCATATCCCTGCTTTTCGATGAACTCACCAGCTATGCCGCCGCCGAACTGGAGGGAGCCGATCGCCTTATGCTGTCTTTCCTCAGTGAGAGCCAAAAGCACGAAAAGTTTGTGATTGGCTTATCCCACGGCATCACAAACGCCACATTAGGCGGGGCGAATGGAACCGCCCAAATGAGACAGCAGGGGCTAATTATTGTCGAGAGATCTTGTCAAATGAGCAAGACAGGGCGGCGATCGCCTAACCCGCTCATTCGGATCACCGGACTATCAGAAGCCCCGCTTGAATTCGTCTTACCCGATTGGTTTCATGCCGATCATCTCCTGGAATTTTTTCCAGAGCTACAGGAAGGGCGATCGCCTTCACCAGATGCCAGTTCTCCAGAATTCCCCCGTGAAGTTTTAGAAGCGGTCTACACCGCCGCTAAAAAAAGAAATCGCCCCGTATCTGCCCGTGATATTCAACAGGCAAGATTACCTGACCTGGATGGATATAGCGCTGACCAAATTCGAGCGGTATTTCTAAGTCTTGAACGGATGGGGCGAGGCAAAACGGATGGGTTAGGAAGCGGCATCACCTACGCCCCCAACCCCTAAAAACTCAACACCCAACAAAACGCCCCCAACCTCTACCCAACAAAGGTTGGGGGCCATCCAACACCCGTTGGGCTGTTGGGGCGATCGGGGCATCCACCAACCAGACATCCACCAGATACCCAACGGTCTACCCAACAACTTTCCAACCTGGAGTAATGACCTATGACGCTATTAAGAACCCCGCCCGAAAAGGTTAGAGCTTTAGCCTATGCTTGTGTCGGTATTGGCTTTTTCTTGTCAGCAGTAAATGTCTACTTCACTGAAAGGTATTTTGCACAACAAATACAGGGAACGGCGGGTAATGCTGCCTATCTTGGAACATGGGCAATTTCTATTCTGATAGCGGTCTATGAATCTGCTTTGATTAGCATCTTGTTAAGCCCGGACGAATTACCCCTAACTTTTCTTCCTTCTCAACTGGAGCCGCCACCAGGGTTCCCCCGATGGGTGCCTACAGCTATAAAATGGGTTCTCCTAATCGGGGCTTTTTTGCTTACATGGTTCATCTACCGAACCGATTGGATCAGTACTACGGGAGCACTAGGAATTGCTAATCCTGAACCCCGCCGCATAGCTACCGTGGCCCTTGTCTTCGGCGGCGAAATTTCTGCCGTGTTGGCCCACTTACTCCACGCGATCGGCAAAACTGGACAGCTCAACACCCGAGTTTTTTGGGAAGGGCTTCGGAGTGCTGAGAAACAAACTCCAGCGATCGCCGCCAGTAACCCCGCCGCTTCCCCCGTATCCTCCAAACTTCGAGACACCCTAAAGGCGAAAAAGAAATGAAGCGGATACCAGAGGATGAGTTGAACACGTTAGAGGTTCCCCTATGGAGAATGGCGATCGCCTTCATGGGTACAATCGCCCGCTCCCCCTACTCCCCTATCATGGGTGCCCTTCTGGCGGGGTTGGGTGTGGTGTTACCTTTTCTGGCAGATATATTAGGTTGGCTCCTACTGGCGGCGGGTACATTAATCTTTACAATTGGTCTGATCGGGAAAGCCTACCGACTGACCGGAGGGCGATAGCAGATCCCCATCCAAACTGCCCAAAAAGCCAAAAATTGACATTCTCTGAGAGTTAAGTGAGAATCGCTTCATAACCAATCGCTAGGATCCTGTCTCTATCGTGTTTCTCGCTATCCAGTCTACAGGACTCCAAAACCTGATGTCGGGGGTTCGAGTCCTCCAGGGCGCGTACAAAATTCAGCCATCCTGTACTAATTTGTGAGAGAAGAGAGGCGGGGTTTCACTCCGCCTCTCTTCTTTTGGTACAAACTACCCCGCAGCGGCTATACGTACGACAAATCCTTAGTCCAACCCCAAGTATAAAATTGCGCTGTGTCGCAATCGCCACACCCTTAAATTCATCGCTATGCATCTAGCGCGCATCTATTGATACCGTTCTATTAATAAGCCTGCAGCTTGGCGTGATGCTTTGATCGTTTGAATTTTGATAGCTAGTCCTTGGGCCTCGCTCCAACCTCTCATATAAGCTTCGTCCTGAGGAAGCCGAGGCTCTGCACTGAGAGCGATATCATAGTCAACGAATCCAACTGCCTCTCGTCCTTCAGGAGGCAGCACAATCAGCCACAACAACTCTTCCATCGCAGGGTATAAATTTTAACGATAGTTCAAGCATAGTTTTTACTTAGTAGATCTTGAAACTGTAGATTTTTGTAGTCTTCGAAGAATAGGCATAATGTATCAAAAAAAACAACTATACTTTTTCGTAGATTCTTCACAGCCGTTACCTATGCTGCGAGTTGGATCAACTTTGCTTTTTGCCTGCATTATCTTGGGAATGTAGATTCTTCGCGGCCTCATTCAGCCATACTTCAAGCTTCTGAGGGCCTCTGCTGCTTCTCTAACAGCCTTGCTTAAGGTTGCCAGTGTTTCAGGTGGCAGTTTCTCTGAGATTGCTTCATCCAAGCGTTTTTGGAGAGCTTTAACTATCTGTTCCTGTTCTTTTTCAAGGGACATGGAAATTTTTCAGGCTAAGAGCGCATCCATTATCTACTAAAAAGGTAAAATTACTGTGAAGGTTGTCTTTCTATGACTTCTACAGTTATCACCACAAAGCTCATCTTAAAAGGAGAGAGGCGGGGCGAAACCCTGCCTCTCTCCTTTTGAGATAAGTGCCTCCTGCTGCAGCTTATTGCAAACGGCTTGTGGATGTGCTGGCTATGTTAACTGCAGGCTGTCAAAGCATTTTTTTGAGCAGTTCAGACCTGGCGCTGCTGGTGTTAGCGATCGCCCTTTTGCGGCTCCATCCCTAATAAGGTTCCGGTAATGCTGCCTACAAGCAACACGACAGGCAGCCAGATTGGAGCATGCGCAAGAATCATCGTGAATGCTCCAATCCGAAAGGATAAAGCTGTTCTTTGAGCAATGGATCTGTCCATTCGCGGGCACCTCCACGCGTTTTTTGCTGGCAGGCTGTTTTGCTACCAGTAGCATCCACGGGTCTGTCGTTCTAGACAGCGCTCATAATATTAGACGCCGCTCCATATTGAAAAGATATTAGCCGCGCATACGTTTTTCTTCAGGCACATTGGCAGGACAGTGAGGGCGATCGCTGCAAGACTGCTTATACAACACAATGTCAGTCTTAACCAATCACTGCATTCCTTTTTTTGCCACCCGCGATATCGCTTTGGGTGGTTTTCTATGGTTGATACCACACTGCTCAACACCCCGCTTTCTGTAGCGCTGCGTGCTTAGAACCAGACAGTATATTTTTTAGAAGCTGCACTCTGGGCAGCTTCTAAAAAATATACTGTCCTAATCAGATTCTGTAAGGTCATGGTATAAAATTTGGATCGTCTGCTCAAAAGACTATTTCTGCGCCTGAAGCGCACAACTAGCTAAAAAAAGCTGCCCTGATCAGGGTTGCCTATGACGACTATCGCTATCAAGAGTTCCCCTTCTGTTTGGGGATCGTATTGCTGGGGAAGGAACTCGTTCATGAACCTGAGTATGACACTCCGCAACGTAAGAGCCTTTTATATACAGCGCTTTTTAAGCGCTTAAAATCTGGTTGTTTTTTGAGAGCGCGGAGCACAGCTCTCACAAAAACAACTGTGGCTGATTCAAGCGCAAAGCGCTGTAACACTGCATGTTTCGAAGCAGGAAAGTTAGTTTTGGGAAGCCTCATGGAGGAAAGCGTTCCAAAACTGGTCTGACCTCGTGCGAGTAAGCTCAACTCTTAGTTTCTGTTGCGATCGCTCATCCGCAACTCCCCTGATTTATGCCATCGGTCGCGACTATTTGTTTTGGCAATTCTGCTGTGGAGTACCAGGAGATTGAGTGGGAATATAAGTTCAAGTTGATTCAAGTCTTTCCTGACTTATCCCACGCCTACAGCATTAATAACAGCAATTAGAGGTCGGGTACCCGATTGCGGTTTGGAGATTGCTCCTACGGCTCCCACCTCAACCGATTTCATGGAAACATGATTCTCTCCTGTTGACCCGCTCTGGTATCCAGAGCGGGTTTTTCCGTGTACAGGATACAGATGGCTAAAAGGGTCAAATTTTTTGTTAGTAACCTCAGTTCGGGATAAGCTGAAGTGCTCATTTTGGCGTGCGCAAAGCGCACGCCAAAATGAGCGTTTTCGAGTGCCGCGCAATGCGCGGCACTCGAAAACGCCCTTCACTCAAACTGAGGTTTAGTAGGGTGAAACCCTACTAAAAAAAATTGGGTTTTCCATACAGCTTCTAGGCTGAGATGTTCTCGTGTTACACAACAGTCGGAAGATGGATTAAATTGCAACCACAGACATAAATGTAGTGAGAAATGTAGAGCTTGCCTTAGGGTAGAATGCTCACTTTCCCCTACATGGCATGATTTTTTTGAACTACGTCCGTCAACTTTCCCTGCATCTTCCTCGACCGATGCAGGGTTTTTCCTTTGACGTCACACCCTCGATAGACTCATCGCTAGAGCTTCCCGTGGCAGAATACCAGCGACTAGCATTTAACCCGCCTTGCACTCACTGCAATGCGGTTTTTTCTATTTTAACAAACTGAATAAACAGCCCTAGATAGGTTTTGAAAGTTGAAAAGGGCGTAGTGTTGGAAGGGTCGTGCTATAGGGTGAAGCCGCGATCGCACAAAAATCCTACGGTAATAAGAGAAAAACATTTGCGGCGAATATGCCAACAGAATTATGAGTCCACCGCCAGTTGCCTATATCCTGCTAGCTGCCGTCCTTATTTTCTTTACCATTGTTGGTGGCTATGGCTTCTATGCCTTGCATCATTCATACTAGTACGCTGAGGCAGAAATCCATCACCTATGTTTTGTGTGGGGTGCGAAGCACCCCACACAAAACATAGGTTGCGAACTTAGGCCGCAGCCTACTAGAAGCTGTTTCAAAGATTATTTTTCCTGCGTACTTCGTGCCCGAAACAATAATTTTTCCAGGCAGCTTTCAAACATGCTCTGGAGATGTCTAATACTCTTCCCATCAAGCTCATGCCTTCACTCCTGGTAGGGTTAGATGTTGATGGGATAAGGGGCTGCACTTCTTCAGTCTTTGTCGATCGCCTCTATTCCAAGACCCGGCTTCGTTCCAAGTTTTTTTCTTACTCTCCAGGATAGATTCTAAAAGTCGCAGGAGGCAGAAAGTGCTAGGACTCATGAGCTCACCACCCTTGATGGAACCGTAGGTCTACTCACAAATTGCAAAATCTGAACATTGCAAACCTCCTCCCCCTGCATCTAGCCGCATTGGATGCGGGTTTTTGTCTGGGGTCATGTTGCAAGTGTTGGATGAGATGTGGTGAAAGGAGCACTTCGTACCCCTTTCACCACATCTTATCCATACGTCTGAAAACTACCTGAGTTTGAGGACCGCTCTGGAATAGAAATAAAAAGCCAGAGGCTAACCTCTGGCTTGTGTTGGTTTTTCTTTGACCATTTGAGTCCGTGAGGAGAAGTGCGATTTTCAGGAGCCGATACTGGACACTATGGCGGGCGAGAGTTTCTTGAAGGCATCCCGCCAAGAACAATGGGGGTGAAGTTTTCCCTGCGCACGATTGCAAGGTCAAGGAGACCTGGTTAGACAGTTGCAATGTATCGAGGGAGAACTCTGTAGGAAGTACTGGTGTAGGAAAGCGTATGAAACTTTAGGTTTAGGGGGAGGGGGCAGGCAAGTCAATTGAGTGTTGTCATGGGTACCGCAATGTTTAAGGGAACGATCCTGGGGAAGCAGGTGGGTAGACAACGCCACGGTAGGGCAGGTTCATCGGTTCATCCTTGGTAACAGTAACAGTGAGTGGGGCTTGTTGGTTTGGCCTGTGGTCGACTGTACTCATAATCCCAGGTTCGCTTGATAAGCCTTGTGATTTACCTACCCAGGATTAAGTGAATCTCATCACATAATGTTGTGATCGCTATCACCGTTTCCGATCGCTTCTAAAGCAATGAGAACAAGTGCGCCGCATCTATTCTCCCTTTTTGTTCTAACTCGATTGGCTGTGAATCTACCACTGCAAGGTAACCAGGGATAGACGTCGATGTAGATGGTCTCTTTTAGGCTAGAGAAACTGAATAGCAGCCGTGATCCACGGCTTTTAACAATGGACTTCAAGTACCGATGGAAAAATGGTGCGCCTCCCAGTCGTGACCAAGCTGCCCAGGATGGCAATCTACTGGATGAAAGCCAGTTTGCAACTTCGGAAGATCATCGAATGGCTGAAGATATGGCAAGAAAGCATCTTAACGTTCCTGTTCAAACAGCCGATGCTGATATCCCACCTCTGCCACACGCTGCTCCGCCAGAAGAAGAGATTGGCTAACTTCGTAAACACCTATTAGCACCAAAGCCTAAAGCTCAATTTGCTATCGCTACAGAGCGGAAAGAAAGAGTTCTAATTTCCAGGTTTGGGTAGGTCTACTAAACGAGTATGTTCAGTTTTGCAAGTTCCCAAAGGGGGGTTTGAGCTTTTTGTGAAAACATAAGCCGAACTCTACTTTTAGGAAGATGTTTTGGTTGGGCGATCGCTGCGACACTACAGACATCGTCAGCTTAAGAGCGTACTAATGCCGCAGTTCGTCCTGCGGTTTTTTATTGGCGTCACATCAAGTGCTGCAATGTTGGCGATCGCGCTACATTACAACCTAAATATAACTGCTTCACATCCATTATGAAATCCTTTCCCTCCCCCTCTACAGCGGGGAGAGCATTTAGGCATTAAAGTATAAATGCCCGTCCTCAAACAAGGACGAGCATTTTGAGAAAATATATAGCCAGGATCTTTATGGGCGACCCTGTGATAGTCATAAGCAGCCTCTACATTTCTAGTATTGCTTATTGATGCTGTGCCCGCTTCAGCCACAAGGGATATCCTCTAAGTGCCAAAAGAGATAAGCAAGCTGTGCTTTAGGAAATAGCGTGGCACAATGCGTTTTAATATCCCATATTTCAGTGATTCACTTGGATGTTACTTCAAGTCAATGTTGATTTTTAGAACTACCTTTCCATCTTGAAACCAAATCAGAGCATGGGAACCACTACCATTTTGCCACTGAAATATTCGCAGATTGGAGATACCTGGAGCCGACGGATCTCGCTTCTCTAACTCGCCTCCAGGCT
This sequence comes from Leptolyngbya sp. FACHB-8, assembly GCF_014695575.1. Lineage (GTDB taxonomy): Bacteria > Cyanobacteriota > Cyanobacteriia > Elainellales > Elainellaceae > Vacuolonema. The sequence continues at coordinate 159,072 of NZ_JACJOO010000084.1, forward strand.
CCCCAACAATCGTATCCACCTGATTTACTGTCATCCCTGATTGAATACGGTTGTACTCATTTAGAGTAATGATTGGGTGTTTACCCGGAAACAAAAGAAAACTTGTAGTGGCAATAAGAGGCAGGAGCAGAAGCTTGATAAGACCAATATCCCAAAACCGAACGTTGATAGGGGCTATTTGAGAAGATGGTTTATCGTCGCTCTCCATAATGCGAACCCTTACCTATTTGTTCAGGAGCACTTTGAGCCGAATGATTGAACTGTGCACAAAAGGTACTGTTCAATCCTCCATCTTTTGGTCTGCTGTCTAGGGGCTTAAGCTTGTTTTGAAAATTGAACGGTTAGGAGAAGGTTATTCCATTTGGTTTCACGTTATAACCTCTAGCTCCTTGAGCAAATTTTTACTAGGGGGAAAGATGAACAGCTCTTGCCCCAAGGATTTTGCTTTCTGGTGCAACTCAATAGCAGCACTCAAAGGGTAAAACATGATTGGGATCCATCTGCCACTGTAGAAACAGACAACTACTAAATGAGTTGTGTATTTTTCAGATGGGAGAGGGTTATGCCATAAAGAAACCACAGTTTAAGTTTTATTTGTTTTTAGAAGGACAAAGATAAAAATCCCTACCTCACAATATCTGTTTTTTTGTAATAGCTTTTACACCATTTGGCATAAAAGCAACTGCTCTTCAAATTAGCGCATAGCTCATTTTCTTGTTCATCCACACAAGATCCTCACAGCTTGCGACCTAGAATTACTGCATTGCAATTCCAGGTAACCTATGAGCCGCGATCGCCTTCCCGCTACTGAGTATGTATGGAGCATCATTCCGGGTATACTTCAAAACCCGTTGAAGTTAAAGCAACCCACCCCTCACTCTAATCCGTTAGATCGCTCTAAATTTACAGCATCCGTTCCACTGTCCTAGAGCATGTTTTAAAGCTGGCTATAAAAGTTGTTTTTATGTGCTTCACACACACAAAAGAACAACTAAAACAGGATCTATCTGTAAAGCCACAATTTCAATTTCTACAGCTACATCTCTAGTGAATGTTTGAAATGGTAGTTTTTCGTGTTTACTACACGTGAAAATTTACATCTCAACCAGTGCCTTATCGATGCTGTTGCTCCTTCAACGCAGCCCGTCTTGTGGTCCCATGAAAATGCAAACTCATGAATCGTTTTCAACACACTCAGCGTATTGCCTTAGTGCGATAGTTTAATCGGCATTACGAGGCTTCCACTGCGATCGCCCGCTATGTTGCCCACCAGCCGACGCATGACCCTCACCTACAAAAACTCATTGGTTCCTGGCAATCTATCCAGCAGGAACGGATGCAGAGAAATTAAATCAATTTGAATGGGTACAACCCACTCGTTTCAGGGCTTACAGAAATCTGTTCTATCGAGTGCGTTCCTGTTAAACGGGTGTGTTTTACCACTCTTACCAAACAATAATGGTAAATCTGAATGTGTCGAAAGCGACCTCAAAAATATACCTCTTAAGACGTAACATAGAGGTTTTTCACTAGATTAAGATTCATGCATAGATATCATTCAGGTTTTTCGCTTTGTGATGGTGTTTCAAGCTTTGTCCCTTCTTTACTGTCTAGGAGTTGGACTGTGGAAGATCTGATGTGGTTGATTGTTTTGCCTCCCGCAGCTCGAGAAGCTGTTGGATATGTCGACTTTGATTTAATTTTGAGTGATACCCCCCGTCTTCCAAATGATGATGCTTACATGAGGGGATGGAATGAAGCGAAGGAGATTTCAATCACGACTCAATTTCGCAAACGCCAAATTTCTTGTGATCAGGAAGTAAGCATTGATGGCGGTAATTGAGGCGATCGCCCTTCTAACAGAATTACGGTTGTATCTGCCATTTTTCTCTGGGCACATTGGCAAGACAGACAGGGTGATCACTGCAAAACTGTGGGTAACACAATGTTAGTCGTAGCCAAGCTACTGCATTCCTGCCGCCTTTGCTGTTGCCTGGGCGGCTTTCCGTTGCTTCTTCACCTGTTTAAAGCACTTTGTGCTTGAATCAGCCACGCTTGTACCTTTCTCAGAACGGATTGAGACAATTGTTTTTGGAACTAAAAGCAAAAAGTAACGTCCCGAGATTCAGCGGCTTAATCGAACATCCAGTAGTGTTCTAGATAGGCGAAGGGAGTGTGGCAGAAGAGGCACGAAGTGACTATGTTCGAAACATGACCGGATATCCGTAGTACGGATGTAGAGGTTCGTTACAGTGCGATCGCCTCTCTCCGCAAGCTCACCGAGGGACTGAGGCAGTACTAAATAACTACCGTGTTCCTGCTGTTGGGGTAAACAAGACCTCGATGCGAGGATGTGAACAACCTTCACGGGAAGGCCAAGCACACCTGTTAAGACCATGATTTTTAGCGATGAGGAGGGAAAAGGTGATGTCAAATCTTGTTTTATCTGATTTACATAAGGCCTTATTATCCCGTTGCGACCTATGCAAAACTGAATCCACCCTCATGATTGATGCCCCGACTCAAGAAGTTGCAGATGGCTTGCTCGCCCTGCGCAACGAATGGATGGCATCGGGTTCCCAGTGTCGGGTTTTCTATCTTTACGTAAAAGGGAATTTAATGAGCGAGTTCAGCTTTATGAATAGGGGTATGAAGCCTTCTCCTATGGCCGCTGGCGTATAAATATTTGCTAACAAGAAACTCAAATCTTGTACCAAAACCTTCCTGATGGAAGGAAATTAGAATGGGCGGAAAGCTATGCTTTCCGCCCATTCTATACGTCCATTTGATATGAAATAGCGTTCCTATATTAGAACGTACGCGGTGCTCTGCATCGCGCACGTTCCGTGTTTAGGCTTGAGGGCTCAAGCCGAGTTTATGATTAGTAGTTCGTGCGATTAGGGTCGCGAGAAGTGGTTACAGTGGGCTCACGATAAACAGAGGTATCGTTGTCATGCTTCTTCTTACCAGCTAAACCAGCCAAACCGGCCAAACCCAGTAGACCCAGCCAATCCCAGGCTCCATCATTATCGTCGGTATCGGTATCTACAGTAGTTGTGGTATCTGCATCGGGAGCAGCTGCTTTCGCATTCAGGGCAGGAAGGGTTACTGCGCCAGCAGTAACGCTCAGGGCAATTACACCTACACTCAAAAACTTACGCAAATTCGTGGATTTCATAGTCGGCTCCTTCTATTTGAATCGCTACTTGAATCGCTACTATCAAACTGGATCAGCCATGGCTGCATCAGCCAAAGCTAAACGGGCGATCGATGTCTTATAGGTTTGTTATATTCCGAATGCACCGCTTCTTTAATCCTGCTAAGGTTCATATCCTTCTGCTCACTAAGGCAGAGCTACGCTAAGTTCTAGGTACTTACTTCAGGAACATAGGGACATAAAACCCAGTTGAGCCGTGATGTTTCTCCTATTTCCAGAATTCTGATACTGCCTCAAAGCAACAGCAGAATCAGGATTCTAAGTTTTGAGTCGTGTTCTGGATATAGTTCATTAGTTCGGACAGTTTTTCTGAAACCTTTGATTTTACGTGCGCTTCGCGCACGCAAAATCAAAGGTTTCAGAAAAACTGTCCAGAGTATTGATGGTTGTTGTGAGAGAACTAGAGCAGGGTTTGTATAGCGGCCAAAATTGCGTCTTCAGTTGCTGGTACGTCGTTATTAATCTCTAGGTCCCAGTCGTATACAACATTTGCAGCAATGCGGTTGTACTGTTCAACCTTGTCATCTGAAACTGGGATGTGATCCGCGCTATCACGATTTTTAACTCGTGTGAGACAGGTTTCAAGATCTGCATAAATCCGAATCATTTTGAGTGTATATTTCTTTGCCAGGACAGTGCGGAACCTTTCAAATTCTTCACCTGCTCCCAGGCTCTCAATCATCACTTGAGGATAATTCTTGAATGTCTCATCAATGATTTGTGCAACCTTCTGCCATCCATTCTCACCGGGTTGTAAACTTAGCCAGATAGGTTCAACCCGAATAAATTGAATTGTCGTACATCGACCAATGAGCGTTCCAATGTATGTTTTTCCTGCGCCTTTCGGGCCGATTAGCATATATAGAATTTGGCTCATAAGTTCTGCCTCCGATACCAGTGTTTACCTGGCCTGGAAAATTTCTGTAATAGCACGCTCAGTTTAAACCAGTCGTTATGTCCCACCTCAGAAGTCGCAGTTCCACAAGAACTGCGACTTCTTGTCACCCACTAGAGTTAGGCAAACGATTAACGTGAAGCCGTTAATGAGATATCGGCGTAGCGCCAAGCCTGCTCAAATTGAGCTTGCGCTTCTCGGGCCTCTTGGGTTCTGCCCTGAGCCTGTAAGCTTTGCGTCAAACCATACAGCGACCAACCATTGTCGGGATACTTCACTAAATCCTCCCGATAGACTTGTTCCGCTTCCATAGGGCGATTCGCTTGGAGTAGCACTGAGCCTAGAATTTGCCGCACAGGAGCATACCAGGGAGAAGGTTCATCGTACTTGAGGTTATCTTCCAACTCAATGCCCTGTTGGAGATGGGCGATCGCCCCCTCATAATCCCCCTGCTTAGCAGCCAGTTCTCCTGCTAATACAGCAGAACCAATCTGCAGAAGATGAGCGGTGGTGTTGATGTCCCAAATGGTGATGCCGTCCAGAGTGGGGTTAGTGGCGATCGCCTGCACAGTTTCCAATTCTTGAGCCGCTTCTTGAAGCTGACCTTTTGCGGTCAAAGCCATACCTCGAGCAAAATGCCAGACACCAGTAACGTAAGCCAGATCAGTGGCGGGAGCAGGGGTGGCAAGAATTTCATCCCACATTTCAAACCGGACATAGGTGTAGAGCGGAATTGCTGAATAGTGCTGCAAGGTACCAAATCCCGGCTGCCGCAGCAAATCTTGATTGACCAGAGCCGCTGTATCTTGAGCCGCTTGCAAAGCTACATCCCGCTGGCCTGACATGACAGCCGCATACCAGAGGAAGTGGTGGTTGTGGGGCACATAGGTAAAGGGATAAGCACTATCGGGATTGTGTTGTTGCACGTATGCGGCATCCGCAGCTGCAGCCAATTGATTAGCAACTACCGCGTCGTTATAGCGCCCAACACGGATGTAAATGTGCCCAGGCATGTGAATCAAGTGCCCCGTGTTGATGTTCAGATCTCGCAGGCGATCGGCCGCATCAGCAGCAAGGTCAGGACGTTTGGACTCCACTGCATGAATGTAGAGGTGGAGGGCTCCTGCATGGTCAGGATACCGCTGTAGAAGAGACTCCAGGGTAGCGATGATTTCAGCGCCTTCAGGCTTAGGCTCCCCATCTTCCTGCCAGTAATCCCAGGGCATTGTGTCCATGAGGGCTTCAGCAAATAGGGTTACGGCCTCGGGGTCATGGGGATAGCGCTGGGCTACTTGCCGCATGGCGTTGGCGTAGGCCAGGTTCAGGGCTGTGCGATCGCCCACCGGTTCAGGAGTATAGCGTTGAGCCAGGGCTTCAATGTAAGCATTCTCCTGCTCACTGGCGTAGGGGCTTCGCTCACGAGCCGCCTGGAGTGCTTCCCAGGCCGTTGGCACAGCACCGTCCTCCATGGCCGCGTTGATATTCGGTCCCAGAACATAAGCCATACCCCAATAGCACATCGCGCAGGTTGGATCGAGCTCAGCCGCCTGCTGAAAGGAGCGGAACGCTTCAGCGTGGTTAAAGCCATAGGCCAGCATCAGCCCCTGATCAAAATAGCGCTGGGTTAGAGGGTTGCGAGCCGAAATGGGATGGCTGTAGTTGCCGAGGTTATCGAATAGAGGGACTGTGGGCGTGGTGGATTGGGAAGCATCGGCTGCCGTTAAGGCTGCCTCAGTTGAGGTGGATGGTGTATGAGCCAGGGTTGTTCCTGACCATGCTGTGGTCGTGAATAGGGTTGCTGCGAGTAACAGGGGATAGAGCTTGGATGAATAGATCATGGGGGTTGTCCTCTAACGCATTAAGAAATGATGGGATTGGGGGGCAGAGGAAGCGATCGAAACGGGATGGCTTCCTCTGCGGGCAATGTCATGAATGTAGATAAGATGGCGCTTCTAAAGCGTTCCGTAATCGTTCTTGAATTGGCAAAGGAAAGGGGGCGATCGCCTGATAGTTGGCGTAACTAAACCACGACGGGAACGTTGACACCCGCCACCAAAAGCGTCGACATGGTCTTGAAGTCAGGGGTGTTCAGCTGAGAAACGCTGACGCCTTGTAGCAGGGCAAGCTGTTGACCATTGGCTTGAATCACTGTGCTGTTGCCTTGCTGAACAAATTGCAAGGCACCAAGGGAGAGGTTCCCTCTAAGCCCAATAAAGTCCTGCCCGTTGCGAAAATCCGTGATGATGTCAAAGCCATTACCCAGAACAAAGGTGTCACTGCCAATACCACCTGTCAGGCGATCGCGTCCCGCACCACCATCGAGCAAATCAGCCCCCGCATTACCCAATAGGCGATCGTTACCGACGCCACCAATCAGAATGTCATCTCCGGTTCCGCCCAGGAGCACGTCTCCACCCGCGCCACCGTCGATAATGTCATCCCCTGCACCACCGTTGGCGCGATCGCGGCCACCTTGTGCTATCAAAATTCCATTTTTGGCACCACCCTGCATTGGGTCGTTGCCGTTGCTGCCACGCACGACAGGAATGTCATTGGCCCGCAGAATAGCAGATTGATTACCCCGAATTTGGGGAGCGGCGGCAAACGTGTCATAGCTGACGCGGATGCCATTGTGGGTACCTTCTCCGTCATCACGAATGGTTTGACGAATGACCGCATTTTCTTTGCCAAAGAACCCGAAGCCCGTCTCTCCACGCACATCACGGGTGAGAGTATCGTAAGTGAATTCCAGGGCTGTGGTGCCGGTTTTACGGCTCAAGTCGAGGGGCGATCGCTCTTCATTGGGTAACACTTTGAACGCTGTTAATTTCACATCTACATTGCGCTGATCTGGGTCGACAGCAGCACTCAGGAAGATACCCTGATTGGGAGTGGGGCTAAAGGGGCGCGTTTCTTGAACTTGCCCATCGATCTCAGCCTGCACAATGATGGTGCCAGAGCTATTGAGGGGAATAATGCGCTCAATTTCAATGGTCAATCGGGCACTATTAATCACAGAGGCTTTGGGAATCAGCGTGTAGTCGATCGCCGAGGTATCAACCCGTTTAACAACTTCCAGGAAATAGGTACCTGGTTCCAGACGATCAAACTGGATGTCATCCGCCCCAGGCTCAAATGAGGAGCTGAGCAAATCATCAATACTGGCTCCTGCATTGATAGCTGAATTCGTCCGGCCATCATTATTGAAATCACGGATTAGACGAAATGATATGTTCTGTTCATTGTTAGATAGCATTCGGGCATCAAACCGCATTGGGCGATCGACTGTGAACGAGAATACATCGATTCCATCATTTGGGTTGATGTTGTTCGTACCGTTAACTCTGCCGACAATACCAACATTGCCATTAGGGTTATTACCAAGTAATGCTTCTGCGGTTCTCAAAGAACCATTGCGAGTTGATAGAACATTGTTTTGTTCCCGTTCACGAACTGTGGTTTGGGGATTCAGCAGTGCATCAAGAATTGCATTGGCCATGATTCAATTTCTCCTGGAGTTGTGAATAGTAAAGTGATAAGCCCGTGGAAAAGGCACGAGAAAACTATTGTTAAAGCAGCCTCTGCGGTCAGATACATCCGAAAGGCACGCTTGTACAAAGACTGTGCGCAGGGCACGATGCCGTAAGTGGGAAGACATGGGAAGGAAAGCCCTTACAGGACGAATGAGCGGGGGCTCAGCATCAAAAGGTGCAAATAGATGGGGGCTGTAGGGGGCACGTGCGATCGCGTAGCGGATTCGATGCCAGGTTTAGTTGAACCAGATTGCGTAATGCGGCGAGGGCGCTGGCATCACGAATTTGATTCGCTTCAAGATTGAGCCCTTTTAGATTGATTAAGGTCGTTAGGGGACGCACATCTACAATGCGATTGCGATTGAGACCCAGATCAATCAGGTGCGTTAGAGAAGATAATCCTTTCACATCCTGAATCTGGTTATCGTCTAAGCGCAGATAGGCCAGATTTGTCAGTGCGGATAGAAACAGGATATGACGCAGGTGTAGCTGTGACAGATCGAGGTACGTCAAACCGGTAAGAGTTGCCAGGGGCCGAAGATCGCGCAGGGGGTTATCGGCTAAGTCGAGACGGGTCAGGTGGGGCAACGCTGTGAGGGGAGCGATCGCACTCACACGAGCGCTATACAGGCTGAGGGTTTCTAACTGGGTTAAGGAGGCCAGGGGACGCAGGTCAGCGATGGGTTGTTCACTCAAAGCTAAAAGCTTTAGATGAGATAGCCCTGCCAGAGGGCGAATGTCACAAATGCGGTTGTAGCTGAGAAAGAGCGTTTCGAGCTGGGTTAAGGCTGCCAGTGGACGCAAATTTTCAATCAGATTGCCGTTTAAATTAAGAACAACCAGGTTGGGCAAGGTGGAGAGTGGCTGGATATCCTCTACGTCACGATTGCTGAGATCCAGTTCTGTTAGATGGACCAGAATATCGTTAGCTTGAGTGCAATTTGAAGTTCTAGCCCCAATATCTAATAGCAACTCAACAGTATGTCTTGCTGGCGGGGAGAGGATGTCTTTGCGAAGGCACCATTGTTCAAAAGTCGTAGGGCGTATTCCTGCCTCTGGAACAGCCCGCGAGCGATCGGCATTGGCAAGCATGATTATGAGCGTCAGAGTAATAGCCAGAAGCCCCAGAAATCGATGGAACTTCATGATAAGTTGGTCTGAATTACTGGGTTGATACCGTTTCTTGTGCTTCCTGTAAGCTTTGAATAATGTGCTCTACTTCAGCTTCATGCTCGACAAAGGTCTGTTCGGGACCCGCTACAAAAATGCCATGGTAATAGCCAGGCGTTTCCACGGATAACGAATAGGTTGCTAAGCGTTGCCCCGAGACTGTACCGACAGTGCGGTAAAGAACAGCCGGATGACCATTCACGGTAATTTGCTTACCATTCTCAAGAATTTCGGGTTCCGAGAAGGGGGCTGTGCCTGCGGTCAGGGCTGCTTGTGCATGGGCTTCAGGGGTAATGGCGGGGAAATCGGCTTTGGCGATCGATCGCACGCCCAGTTGCAAAAGCTCCGAACGTTTGCCGACCAGCAGCGACCACTGTTCCTTGTCTGCCTCTGTCCAAATATCTTGCCAGCCATCAGGTACGGTGAGTTTCACAACTCCATCCTTACTGGTCTGGATTGTGGTTCTGGCTTCGGCTGTCGCACTTGAACCCAAGCCTCCATCAGTAGAGGACAGACTTCCGGAGCAACCCGCTAACAGAAGGGTAAGAACAAGAAAATGGGTAGCAACATAGTGCAGTTTCATGATGAATCTCCTGGGAAAATGGAAAAGTTTGTCGGGGATGGGATGGCAAAACATCATCCGTGAAGAATCACCATCGTTTTGTCACAACAAGAGCGGCTAAATTGCTGAAGCTTAGGAACCCGGTTTTTCAGAAACACTGGGTTTCTGGACTTGTGCTTCAACAAATGAAGTTGGGCAATGAAGCTGGGCATATTACAAAAGCCTGCTTTTGGATTGGGAACCAGTCAAGAAATCGGAACCGATGACAGTAGGCGTTGATGCAGATGAAGCCTGAGCTTGATCCTGTACCCGAGCAGAAAATTTTTGAGTTGAGAAGAGAGACAAGGAATCTCTGTCAGCACGCTGTAATCGTGCTGCAAGCGAACATAACGTACACATGAGTTTATGCCTGGGATTAAGCTTGAGTTGGAGCTTCCATCAGTAAAATATCGCCTGTGTAATGAATGAGTGGATGGGGAACAACCTGAGCCGATCCATCACGATAAATCCATGACGGAGATATAAGTTAAGTGCCCTTGTATTTTGCCAAAACACAATCAACTCAGTTTTGAGAAATCACTTTCTACAACTTGTTAATGAGCGATCGCATAATCATCGCCAAGCGCTGCTGGACGAAATACCACTTTCATTACAACGGTCATCTTTTTACCTTCGTTTAGGATTTCCGAATGATGTAGTAATCGTTCTGAAAGTCATGAGCAAGCTGTTTAATTTCAACGTGCTTAAAACCAGCATCTGCCAACATTTGCAGGGCTTTTTCTGTACCCCACATCGTCCCTAAGCCCATACCTCCATAGGCTAGAGAAACCGTCATACAATGCATACAAGAAATGGTATAAAGCAGGGGAGCGATCGGATGTTCCAGATTCCCGGCAACATCTGTAGATGCGTGAATATCCTGCATCAGGTAAACGCCATCGGGACGCAGGGCTTTGCAGATGTTTTGCAGTACCACATCAGGTTTTGCCTGGTCATGAATAGCATCGAACGTCGTGATCCAATCGTAGCGATCGCACTCCTCCAGGGCTGCTGCATCTTTGACTTGAAACTGAATATTGTTCAGCTTCCGCATTCGTGCTTCGGCATTGGCCGTGGCGATCGCTTCCCCTGAAAAGTCGTAACCCGTGAAGCGGCTATTGGGAAATACTTCCGCAAGTTTGTTTAATGCCCGTCCGCAACCGCAACCCAGATCGAGCACATCAATGCCCCGATGCAACGCTTCAGTAAGGCCGGGAATCAGCGGTAATACATGATCAAAGAGAGCAGATACGACGCTTTGTCCACTGTCCTCTGCCATGACTGCATGGAAGCGCTTGTACTCCGAGTAGGGAACACCACCACCTTTGTAGAAACAGTCAATAATTTGTTCTTCTACGCCTCCTAACAGGGGGATGTACTGGGCAAAAACCGCCACATTGTCAGAGGCGACTGCACGGGTCAGGAAAGCGGCATGTTCGGCGGGTAGGCTGTAGGTTTTAGCGATCGCATCATATTCCACCATCCGACCGGTCACCATGGCACCAAGCCACTCCCGCACGTAGCGTTCGTTCAGCCCGGCAGCATCAGCGATTTGCTGGCTGGTCGAGGGTGGCAGCTCTGCCATCGTGTCGAATAGCTCGGTGCGGTGTCCGATGGAGACCATCAGGGCAAGCGCACCACTGTTGAGAATGCTCAGCATTTGTTCAGCAAATGCCTCAGCTTTACTAGAGTCGAATTCAGTTGGGTTAATCATTTGAGCTGTCATGGCTTCTCCTAAGTCGTAGATCCTGGTTGGTTTTCTGGTATCTGTCCTTAAGTTAGCGATCGCCCCGTTCCTAAACCGTTCCCGAACCGTTCCTGAACATTCCAGAGTTTTGCAGGTAAGGTATGGACTGAGCCAAGAACTAAAATCCTGAGAAGGGGAGTACAGGCGAATCTCACCTCCCCCTCCACAAGATTTTGTTTGACATCAGGCATTCCAACCTGTTTAGTTGAGTCGGGTGACTAATGTGTTTCTTCGAGGATTAAGGAGATTTCCAGTAATGAAATACCCCCAGAATGTTGGTGCTTTGCCCGCTTCGCGGGCAAAGCACCAACATTCTGGGTAAATTCTTATGCAGAAACCTCCTAACTTAAAGGCGATCGGTACCAACTCAGCAGGGCAACAGTAACGAGCAGACTTCCTGTTAGCAAAAGTGCGGTCTCGATTGACAGCAATTCAGTGAGCATTCCCATAAGCAGCAATCCAACTGGCCCAGCGGCGAAGTGGATCGCACTCATAGCTGTGAAGACTTGTCCTGCGATCGCCGCTGGCGTTTCTATTTGTAAAACCGTTTGCTCCAAAGGATTACCTACCCCCAGCAACAATCCTGCTAATGCCGTGAGAAGAACTACCTGATAGGGGTGGGTTGCAAAAGCACACAGAAGAATAGAACTGCCCGTCAGTAGCCAACCACCATAATAGATAACGGAATAGGAGCATCGCCGAGAAAGCCAGGAGAACGCCATAGCACTTAGGGTTGCGGTTAATCCAAAAACGGATAGAGCAATACCTAATAAGGGAATATTGTTGAGTTTTTGAGTGGCCAAAACGGGTAGCAATAGACTCAGAAAAGGTAAAAGCGCAGCATTTGTGACGATGCCTACAATGGCAAGAGACTTAAGTTGAGGATGCCCGAAAATAAATGCAATACCGGGCCAGGGAGATACTTCCGGGTGTTTTTGAGATGTCGTGCGGATGTGGGGGACTGCGATCGCAAATATAGCTGCACACCCGAGAAAGGTAACAGCATTCACAAGGAATGCAGGAACAATTCCTGTCAGGCTGATAACACCAACGCCAAGGATAGGCCCGATGAAATCTGCTGCATTTTCTAGGGTGCCACGCCAAGCATTAACCCGTTCGAGAGAGCGTTCAGATATCGCTGCTACGTTGACCACTAATGTTTGTCGTGCTGCCACTCCCGTCGGATCAAACAGCGCTCCCAACAGGACTAGCAGAAAAATTAAGGCGGGAGAAACGCGATCAAACGTCGTAAATACGAATGGCAATGCCAGCGTTGAAACGAAACTGAGCAAATCGGCTACAACACTCATTCGCCATGCTCCCAAGCGGTCAATGAATCGTCCTCCTACCACGGCCGCCAGGATGATTGGAATAATACTGGCAGTGCTGGCAATACCCGTCACCCAAGGGGAATGGGTGAATTGCAGCACCAGAATAGGAATGGCTACCGCTGCAATTTGATTCCCCAACAGGGACAGGAATTCTGCCACCATCAAACCCACTATGGGCATTGATTGAATTGTGAGTTTCATGGCTGCCCTGAAAGGGTTCTCAAGTGCCCTAATTGCGTCGAGCCTATATTAACCTGGCAATTCAAGAAGGCACAGCATTTTGTTTTTTATATGAGATTTGTATACGATCGCATTACAACAACTAAGCATGTGTTATGACATTTTAAAGAAGCTTTTTCTTATAGCTAGGATGTGTTTTAGAACTGATTAAAATAGTTGTTCTTTCAGGCTCGAAACGTACAAAAAAGCTTTAGAACAGACCCCAGCGAAAATTACCTGTTGAGCCCCTTCTTGCTGCTTCATAACTGAAAAATACAAACGACTCGTACTTGCATCATGATGTTCAAGATACAAAGGACTATTTTCTTAGCATTACTATTATTTCTTCCCGGATGCTCTGTCGTACACTACATGAATGAGGTGTCTATTGTCAGAACGGGTATTGCATCGGGTATTCCAGCTGCAACCATACCCTGTGTTGAAGTTCCAAGTTCTAACCAATTGGAAATGACTATTCGCTTAGAGATTGCCTCGGAAGTAGCGAATGCTCTCGCAGCAGGCGACTTTAAGACTTTAGAGGATTATTACAGCTTATACAGACAAAGGACAAGCCGAACCCCAGGGGGGCGATGGAAACTACAGATGTTTTATGCAGGTACGGACTTTGATCACCCTGACAACAAAAAAGATATCGCAGCGTTTGAAGCACAGTTATTGCAGTGGATGCAGGCATATCCTCAGTCGCCTGCTTCCCATATTGCTTATAGTCGGTTTCTACTAGATCGCGCCTGGCAGTTTAGAGGGGGCGGATATGCTCGTGAAGTTCCTCGTGAAGCGTGGGCTCCTTTTTATAAAAATGTTGAATTGGCGAGAGTTCATCTACAGCAAACTAGAGAGTTTGCAAGTGCCGATCCCCAATGGTATGTCAGTATGTTCAAAGTCGCTCAAGCCGAGTCTTGGAGCCGACTAGAAGTCAAAAAGCTATTACGAGAGGCATTATCTAAAGAGCCTTATTATCAGGAAACCTATCAAGCAGTATTTGATAATCTATCCCCTAAGTGGGGTGGCAGCTATCAGGAAGCTGAAACTTTCGCAGATGATGCTGTGACTATAACCAGTCAATGCGAAGGACAAGGAATGTATACGCGCATTTACTGGAGAGCGATTGATTCCAACACTGATTTTATAGACAATCCATTCGGAAGTTCGCGTGTGAGTTGGGAAAAGATGAAGCTGGGTTTTGAGGATATTATTGCCCGCTATCCTAGCGCATGGAATATCAATAATTTTGCTAGATTTGCATGTTTAGCCGGAGATCAGGAAACAACGAGACGATTGATCAATCAAATAGGCGATAAACCCATCTTAGAAGCATGGACGCAGAAAACTACGTTTGCAGATTGTCAAGCATGGGCATCTCAGTCTTCGCAGATTGCTAAGCATATAAGCCCTTTCGATCTGGCGAGGTACGAGAGATAGATGTGGGACAGGGTTCCATATCTGTCTCTCGTACCTCACCAAATTAAATACTGCAAGCCATAGATCATGCTTAACCTACGTTCCAAGCCATGCATCGCACCCAATAGGCACCGCTTTCAATAGCTTCCGTTCTGACTCACCAGGCGATGGCAATAAACAGTATGAGTAGAGCACAAAGGCTCGTTTGCGCTCTACTGGCTAAACCGTGACAGTATCGGGCCTATTTTCTAGAACAGGAAATAACGCTGGGCCATGGGTAGGACGCTAGCAGGCTCACAGGTAAGCAGTTCCCCATCGGCACGAACCTCGTAAGTTTCGGGATCTACTTCGATGTGGGGAGTTGCATCGTTCAGCTTCATGTCCTTCTTTGTAAGCTGCCGGATGTTAGAAACTGGAAGCGCTTGCCGTTTGAGCTTGAGCTGTTGGGGCACATCGTTTTCCATGGCCGCTTTGGAGAGGAAGGTGAACGAGGTGTGATGAATAGCACTGCCATAGCTAGCAAACATAGGCCGCATGTGTACGGGCTGCGGAGTTGGAATACTCGCGTTTGCATCTCCCATCTGCGCCCAGGCAATCAAACCGCCCTTCAACACCAGTTCCGGTTTGACCCCAAAGAAGGCCGGCCGCCAGAGGCAGAGATCTGCAAATTTGCCCACTTCTACAGAGCCAACATACTGAGAGATACCGTGAGTAATAGCGGGGTTGATGGTGTACTTGGCGACGTAACGTTTGGCACGGGTGTTATCGTTGCGATCGCTATCCCCTGCCAGCGCTCCCCGCTGCACCTTCATCTTGTGCCCCGTCTGCCAGGTACGAATAATCACTTCCCCAATTCGTCCCATGGCCTGAGAGTCCGAAGAGATAATACTAAAGGCTCCCAGGTCATGCAGGATATCCTCAGCGGCGATTGTCTCCCTCCGAATCCGCGACTCTGCGAAGGCCACATCTTCCGGGATGCTGCGATCGAGGTGGTGGCAGACCATCAGCATATCCAGGTGTTCTTCCAGGGTGTTGATAGTGTAGGGGCGAGTGGGGTTGGTAGAGGAAGGCAAGACGTTTAGTTCACCGCAGACTTTGATAATGTCCGGAGCGTGACCACCACCTGCCCCTTCCGTATGGTAAGTGTGGATACAACGGCCTTTGAATGCAGCGATGGTATCCTCCACAAACCCTGCTTCGTTCAGGGTATCAGTGTGAATTGCAACCTGCACATCGTATTGATCCGCAACGGTGAGACAGGTATCGATCGCTGCTGGAGTTGTCCCCCAGTCTTCGTGGAGCTTGAGGCCGATCGCCCCCGCTTCCACCTGCTCGTTCAGTCCTTTCTCCTGGCTGCTGTTGCCCTTACCCAAAAAGCCAATGTTCATCGGGAAGGCTTCCGCCGCTTCCAGCATGCGATAAATGTTCCAGGCTCCGGGGGTACAGGTCGTTGCGTTGGTACCTGCCGCTGGCCCGGTGCCGCCGCCGATCATGGTGGTAATACCGGAGGCGATCGCCACCTCAATCTGCTGCGGGCAAATGAAGTGAATGTGGGTATCCAGGCCACCCGCCGTGAGGATCATGCCTTCCCCGGCGATCGCCTCGGTACTCGGCCCAATAATAATATTTACGTTGTCTTGAATCTGGGGATTTCCGGCTTTACCGATCGCTGCAATCTTACCGTCCTTAATCCCCACATCCGCTTTAACGATGCCCCACCAATCCAGAATCAGCGCATTGGTAATGACCAGATCCACCGCACCATCTTCACGGGAAATGGGTGACTGCCCCATGCCATCACGGATCACCTTGCCGCCGCCAAACTTTACCTCATCCCCGTAGGTGGTGTAGTCCTGCTCTACCTCAATGATTAGAGCCGTGTCAGCCAGGCGGATGCGATCGCCCACCGTAGGGCCAAAGGTGTCGGCATAGGCGCGTCGATCCATGCGATAGCTCATCGTCAATCTCCCTTCCGTCAAGTCTTAAGCGGGTTGTTTGGCAACCAACCGCAAATTGTCGCAGGCAACGGCCCCATCAACGGTGCGATAGATAACCAACGCAAAGCGTATCACAGGGCTTTCGCAAAGCTTCCAGACTTTCGGGAAATTTAGCGATTGGGCTGGGATTCGGTTTGTAGCTTCCCTAAAATGGAATCAATACCTGCTGATGCCCCAAAAGCAGGGATGCATGAGGAACCTATGGCTCAGGTGTTTGCTGTTACGGATGCGGTCAAAAGTCTTGCGGAGGCTGAAGCCAAGCTCAACTTGAGTCGTGCGGAAGAATCGTTTTTCGAGGAGTGGTGTTCAGCCTTACCGCCTATCAGCGCAACTGAGCAGACTGCCTTAGACACCATACGCCGCCGATTGCTATATCACAGAGCCGATGGAGAACTGTTGGAGGGGGCTGTAACTCTACTGGTTGCATCACCGCTTTTGGAGCTAGCAGGTTTTTATGACCCGCCATTCAAGATGAAGGCGGAAGCTGCGATTGAAATTGCCCTCAGCGATGGAGAAGAAATTCTACGGGGACGGATTGACATTTTGATTTTGCAGCAGCAACTTTGGGTGATGGTGCTGGAATCGAAGAAGACTATGATTTCAACGCGCTCAGCTCTGCCGCAAGCACTGGTTTATATGATGGCAAACCCTAATGCTGAGAAACCTAGATTTGGTGTGCTCACAAATGGTGATGACATTGTGTTCATCAAACTTGTGACGCGACCAACACCTCAGTACGCTTTGTCGCGGGCTTTTTCGATCTATACAGTCGCAAGTGAATTGCAAGCAGCATTTCAAGTGTTGAAGCGGTTGGGAGAGGCGATCGCAAACACCGCTGCATAAATCTGGGCTGATTTAGGAAGTAAGGTTGTGGGGAGGGCGATCGCCATTGAAATAACTACCCAGATTTCAATGGGTACGTTTCTTAATTTCAGCGATCGGCAGCAATAAGGTTTCCTCGATCTCTTCCCGCACACCCCGGCTGACATAACAATCGCTATTGAGGCAAGCCACTAACAGTTTGTTGGCCTCGTAATACTGCTTCAGTTGTTGCTTCTGAGCATCACTAAAATGCCAGTCATAGCCAATATTGCGGTGTTCAATCATTACGGCTTGTAGTTGACTGGCCCATGCTTGTATATTCTGTAGACACCACTCCACTGTAATATCACTTATCTGTTTAGGATCTGGTAGCTGAGCAAGTAGGTTTTCTAGATGAGTTAGGAGTACGTACTCCTGCTTACTGTTTAACTGGCGTAGGAAATAACAGGCACGAGAAAAGTCGTAATTACAAACGATAGTGCGGACAATAGCATAGGTATAGGCAACTTCGGTAGATTCGTTAATCTTGTCATAGGCAAGGGCAACGGAAAGAGCACGGTTAAGAGCACGGTCAAAATCAATATCAAAATTGAGAACAAGGGTATAGCTGAGGGTAAGATCACGAGTGAGGGCACAGTCAAGGGCATTATCAAGGGCACAGTCATAGCCACGCAGATTGTAATTGTAGTCACGTTCAAAACTGAGGGTGAAATAGAAGGCACGAACAGCCGCAGATTTGTAAGAAGTATGGGTAGACAATGATTTTTCAAAAACCCAGCTTAAAAATCCTTGAAGGCCTAGATCTTTAGCTAACAAATCATCCGTAGCCTGTTTGAGTTGTCGCAACAACTCGTCTGCTGGGAGTACCATTCCCACCGTCAGTAAGACGACTTCCCGCCATCGTTTCTCAGTCAAATTTTGGGTCAAGGGCTGAAAGTTTGCCTTTTCTTTGATGTCTCGCGCCGCAAAGTACTCATGAAAAGTGAGATGAGAAAAGGAATAAATGCCACGGGCACATTCTACAAACAAACCATGCTGAGCTTCGATGGATTTCAACACAGCTTCGCTGTCTAGTTCCAAGGTTTGCCCGTCCCTGCTGGCTTCGGGCAGATGCGCAATAAACTCCCGAATTTGCTGTTCCAGGTCTTTTTGCTTAAAAAAGTAACTGCCAGCTTCAAAAGTGTGATAGGCAATGTGACTGAGTAGGTTTTCCTTGCCTGGCAGAGACAGCTTTTTGTAAACCTGATCACGCTCAATATTGCGCTTCACATCCCACTTTTTTAGCAGCACATCCACGCCCCTCTTGTAGAATTCAGCGCGGTTTACCGGAAACTCACTGGAGTCTTCAAATGCTAGGCAAAGCAGCATCAACAACAAGGGGCTACTGGCTAATTCGCGAATCGGCGGATGAGCTTTTAGCGCCGCCAAAAACCGTTCTGCTCTGACCTCATCCTGTTTACAGCGAAACCATTTTCCAGCAATATCCGCAATCTGGTCATTATCAAAATCTGCGACTTCCACCTCCGTAAATCGTTCAAAGATGTACTCATGGGCAGCAATCCGGCAGGTGATAACAAAGGCATTACGGGCATAATATTCAGAAAACTGTTGGATTTGGCGCAACACTCGCGAGGCATCCGTTTCGCGCACTTCATCCAATCCATCCAGGAGAATGAGGGCGCGTCCTTCTCTCAGAAGTGTCTGTAAAGATTCAACACCTACAACCGTTTTGGACAGGGCTGGTTGCCCCTCTCCCGCTGCTGAAATCAAGGTACTCAAGTAGGCCAACACATTTGGTTGCTCCTCTGCTTCTGCAAAATCCTTGAGGGTCACAAACAGGGGCACGCGATCGGCCTGAAACTGGCCTCCGATACACTGGATCGCCAGGTGCTTTAGAAACGTGGTTTTCCCGGCTCCCGGCTTACCCAAAATCATCAGCTTGTTGTGCTGCTCGACAGCTTCCAATCCCGGAACCCGCTTTTCTGCGACCCCTCCCAGGCTAAACCGCTCAAAGTCTTCTGGTGAGACTTGTGCCAACAATTGCTCTAGATTCAACCCTCTACGCGCGGTGATTTTTTCCAAAATGTTGGCGTGGGTATAGATCTCGCCCAGACCGATCGGTTGCGCCATATCCAACACGCGCATCGTCCCACACCGTTCTTGAATAAGAGGGCGAATGCGATCGCGCATCTCCCGCACCATCTCATCCATATCAGGCTTTTCTGAGGATGGCTCAACCTCTAAAACCGCCACATCCTCAACCCTCACCCCCAATAGCTGACAAAGCTCCTCAAACGTAACCCGCTCAATCGCTTCTCCCCGAAGCAACCGGGTAATTGGCTGACGGGTTTTCAAACCAAGCTCGTCTTTCAGCTCATCCTGCTTCCAACCATCCCGCTTGATTGCCTTGCGGATGATTTGAATGCCCTCTGCGGATGCTCGAAGCGATCGCCCAGTCATAGAAAACCAAAAATTTCAAAAATTTTGCTGTTCTAGTTTTAGCTCATGCAACTCATACAACTCACGCATCAGATCTCACGCACACACTGACGATGCTAGTGGAGTCGATTTGCAGAGGCTCCTATGAACAAGAAACAGTGGATTAAATTAATCGGATTCGTGGTCGTGAGTGGTGCTACCTGGCTCAATCCCAGTGCTGGCTTTCTGATCTTTCTACTCAAGCTGTGCTTTCACATCCTTAAGGCATTGCAGGAGAAGCCGCAGAACCACCCACGCCAAAATCCTGAAATTGGATGAGGTGATTAGGGCAATAACTTCTCAGAATGGGGAGTGTCAAAGGGTGGAATGTGAGTGAAGGCGATCGCACCACTCAGCGCAGAACTCCTCCAGCATAGGAACCTGCCAACCCTTGATCGCCCCTTCTGGTTATCAGGTCAAATCTATGCAAATGAAAACGACGTACACCAACCCCGTCTACAGCCAGTACTTCGCAGACCCTTTCGTTTGGCAGCATGAAGGGATTTATTACGCAATCGGTACAGGGCCAGCGGAAGCCGCCGGAGAGGTGGATGAAGTTGGTCAGCGATATGTTTTCCCACTACTGCAATCGGAAGATTTGATCAACTGGCATGAGGCCGGAAAGGCACTTCAGCGGCCTGATCCAGCTCTAGGAGACAACTTTTGGGCTCCGGAGATGGCCTACTGCGATGGGCGTTTCTACCTCTACTATTCCGTTGGGCATGAGGATAAGAACCATCAGTTACGGGTGGCAACGAGCGATCGCCCCCTTGGCCCCTACAAAGACTGCGGTGTAACCCTGGTCGATCCCAAAACCACACCTTTTGCCATCGACCCCCACGCTTTTCAGGATGATGACGGGCAGTGGTATTTGTTCTATGCCCAGGATTTTCTGGATGCTGAAGGCGGCATTCGGGCAGGCACAGCGTTAATGGTCGATCGCCTGGAAAGCATGACCAAATTGGCAGGTGAGGGTAGGGTTGTACTGCGGGCACGTTCTGACTGGCAGCGGTTTCTGCGCGATCGCCCCATGTATGGCGGCATCTACGATTGGCACACGTTAGAAGGCCCCTGCGTTCGCAAACATGAGGGGCGCTATTACTGCTTTTACAGTGGTGGACGGTGGGAAACCGACAGCTACGGTGTTGATTATGGAGTAGCAGATCACGTTATGGGGCCATATTCCGATGCAGGCAATGAGGAGGGGCCACGGGTGTTGCGATCGCATCCCGGCTATGTTCTCGGCCCCGGCCACAACTCCATTACCCTTGGCCCCGATCGTCAAACCGAGTACATCATCTATCATGCCTGGGATGTCAACATGGAAGCCCGCCGCATGTGCATTGACCCGTTGCAATGGACAGCGGAAGGCCCCCGCTGTCCCGGCCCCACCTGGACACCACAGGAATTACGCTAATTTCCGCCACTCCCACTATTTTGAGTGTCGCTCCTGATACTCGAACTAATCGGGTGTATCCCACTTTTGCAAATTTGGAAATCCACTTTTGTAGGTGAAGCGGGCTTCGTCCGCTTCACCTACAAAAGTGGGATGCACCCAACTAATCTGGGTTCGGGTTAAGGAAATTTTCGAGTGCCACGCAGCATGCGGCACTCAAAAATTTCCATTTTGGTTTACCCCAAATTAAGGTTAATGAACGTGACCAAGGCTATAGATGATAGAAAAAGATGCTTGGCGCTAAGCGCCAAGCATCTTTTGAGTTCTCTCAATTACATTTCAGCTTCTAACCAAAGTAATTCAATACAGGTAGCGTGGAGGCTGTTGTATCAGCCAAGGGCATCTTAATTCCTGTCACATCTACAATCAAATCTGTAGCGGCCTGGAATCCTGCCTGCGTATCGTTCACCCCGATGTACTGACGTTGCTGCCAGATAAACATCACGGCCTCTGAGGCCCCCAGGGTCTGACTCCCCGCTAAAGCTAAATCTTTATCGGCAAAAGCCACCTGAGATGCGGCTGCAAGTGTGGTACCGCTGACAGTTCCGAGATTAAACATGGCCTGGGGCACATTAGGAGTTCCCAGATTGTTATCGTAGTCAAGGCGAATGCGATCGGCTGCTGTCGGCGCAAAATCCGTGATTCGATCGGGGGCAGCGACCAGAGATTGTTGCAACGCCCCCGCTAAGGATGTACTTGAGTAGATGAAGCGATCGCTTCCTAGCCCTCCTGTTAGGGTATCGCCACCCTTACCACCTAGCAGCACATCAATGCCATCCCCACCGGAAATGACATCAGCACCATCGGTCCCATTCAGGCGATCGGCTCCCGCGGTGCCCTGAATAACATTGGAGGTGCTGGGGCTAGGGCTAGGGCTAGAGCTAGGACTAGCAATAAACTCTTCAGCACCGACATCAATCTGAGCATCACGGGTGGTACCGCTTTGGTCGATATTAGGGGCACCAGTAAGAACCCCGGTGTTGATGGCGGCACTACCAGAGAGGAGTGCATGGCTCAGCAAGAAAGTATGGCCATTGGTCGCCAATGCCGCCAGCTTCGCATCTACAAAACGGATGTTTTGTACAGCCACATCATCATTAGCCCGTCCTGTCTGAATATTGCCACCACCGTTAGTCAGGGGTCGGTTTGTGTGTTGCTGAATATTCCAGGTATTGCCTCCATTGCCAGCAGTATTGCGGTAGAAGATGGTGTTGCGTGCGGTCACGGTATAGCCGCTTGCAGCAAGAATGCCCCCACCTACCCAGCCAGCATAGTTGTTGGCAATGGTGCTATTCACAATGGTGGTATTGCCACGCAACACCATCCCGCCCCCCAGGCGATTGTAGTCGTTACCATTGGCTCGGTTTGCCGAAAAGGTGCTGTTTGTGATAGCTGTTGGTGCATTCATCATCCACAGGCCACCCCCCTGGTTTGAAGCAATATTGCTGACAAAGGAAGTGCGGTTGAGATTTAACCCTCGGTTCACCTCGTTGCTCATCAGCACTAAAGCGCCCCCATTGCCAGCACTGCCACCGCCCGTCAAAGCCCGCACCGAGTTGTTCTGGAACAACGTTGTACCAATATCTACGCGATCCTGTCCAGCCGTGTAGATGTAGGCAGCTCCCCCTTCTCCCTGGCCCTGGTTTCCTTGAAAAACGGTGCCGTTAATGTTCACAAAGCCGGAGGTCTGGGTCGTAGAACTGGCTCGATCTACATATAGAGCACCGCCATACCCTCGCAGGAAATCATTGGGCTGACCCGAGTCAAATCGGCCCGAGAGGGTGTTGTTATTGACAAAGCGACTGTTGGTAATGGTGAGTTTACCGTTCAGGCTATTCACTGCACCACCATTGATCCCTGTGTTGCCGGTGAAGGAGGTGTTTTCAATGGTGAGAGCGCCAGGGCTAGCAAAGGCGATCGCTCCCGCTCCCCGCTCATTATTTCCCGCGACGGCCCGGTTATTTTCAAAACGGCTACCCGATACCCGAAGATTATTTTCCCAGGGGCTGTAAATCGCTCCACCTGCTTCGTTAGCCACGTTTCGCAAGAAGCTGACACTTTGCACAATGATAGAAGCTCGATGTTCTCCCCGAATAGCGCCGCCGTTCTCAGCGGTGAACCCATCCACCAGGGAAAGGTTCTTGATGGTAAAGGTGGTGGGAAGGCTCTGATTGGATTGGACGTGGAAGATGCGGGTGACGCGGTTGCCACTGATGCCGACATTAGTAACGCCAGTGCCATCAATGGTGATATTGCGGCCCGCCGGGATGGTGATTTCGCTACTGAGGGTAATGACCTGATTTGCAAGGCTTGGGTCAAAGTTAATCACAGTGCCAGAGACGGCACGGGAGACCGCATCCCGCAACGACCCGGCCCCGCTATTAGCCGTATTGGTAACTGTAATAACGTTGAGCGTACCTGTGTAACCCGCAACTTGAGTAACCTGGGTTTCAATTTTTCCGGTTACAACTTCCAAATCCCAGTCGCCCCCAGCTCCGGTCAGGTCATTGGAGGCCGCTACGTCAGCTCCAGTTAGCTCGCTGAGCCGTTGAATGAAGGCGTTACCTTCAGCCGCCACATCGCAGCCATAGAGCAGAATATCAGCCGTTTCTGTGAGGGCATTGGCCCATTGGCTAATCTGGCCTGCCGAATCATTCAAATGGCCCACAGTGACCTGGCTTCCCCCCAATTGCAGCAATCCCGCGCTGCCATGGGAGAAGATTTCGATGCTCCCAACCCCCGATCGCCCAGCCAAAGCCTGAGAAATCTGCATCAGCCCATCCTGCTCAGAATTGAGCAGAATAACTTCTGTACCAGGTTTCAAGCCGCTGATAAGCCCACTCTTATCGGTCAGAGAAGCATCAATGAAGGCGATCGCCCGCCCGGTAGATCCAGCAGTCAGGTTAGCCATAATCCAATTCCTCTGAAATAGTGTGAATAGGTTGGTCGTGCAAAGTGACGAACAGGAATGCAATTGCAGCCCCTCTCTAGGGCGGCGATGCAATGTCGATGCCCAGGATGCTCAGTTCCGTAGAAGCAGATAGAGACGATCTGCCTGCGGAAAAGCATTTGAACACGTTTGACGATGAATGTGCAGACTCAGCCGCACCCTTTCAGCGAACGGCACGCAACGTTCGAAGTCGTCTACGGCCGAAGGGTGAGCACAAAACAGGGAAGTGAGATCGACAGGAACATCCAGGAAGCGTTTTAGACGCTAAAAATCGAAGTCAGCCTTTGGCTGCCATGAGCCAAAGTCAGACCTCATCCGCGGTAAGAGCACGCCTCTACAGCCTAGTGATAACCGCCCCAGTGATGATTCGTGTTTCGTGAGATTACGGAAACTTGTATTGCAGAATTTCAGTGAAATGCCCGTAAATCCTCGCGTTTGCAAAAAGTTCCTGGAATAGCGATTTAATTCACCAGGCAAATTTCAAGCTTTCTTGGAATATAAACCCCTATTACTTCCGCAAAAATACGGGAACCTATTTCACAGTCCCTTGAGCATGGGTGACACGAATATACGGTAAAATCTACCGCCTATGGCATAGGCCATCTATTCACAAAGGCAGTATATTCCATCTGAAGAAATATTTATTTGACGCGAGGTCACAGATTTAATACGAGGTTACGACTGCGATCGCAAATCAAGAGGTCATCCAAAAAATATTGTGAAGATTAGATAGTTGACATTAAAAACAAATATGTGCTTTTTCTTAATCAGTCTAGATGTCATTTATTACCTGGAGCAAGTGAATAAACGGGCACAATTACTGCGACAGAGATTGCAGCAATACTAATATATAAGCAACTCAAGTATTATTGACGCATTACATAAGCTAAACGAATTAGAAACCAACACCAAAATTTATTCTCTTTTACGTGAAACTACATTGATCAGCAAACAGATATAAAACAACAATAATTACACGTACACTACAAGTTACTTTTGATACATCATGCTGGCCGAGGAATAAACAACCTTTATCATGAAAGGTAAGCAGGAATTATAAATTGGATAAGTTGTGAATTGAGCAGGAATATCGAATTAAATAAGTACAATAACCGTTATACAAGAATTACAGTTTATTTAACTCACCTTTCAAAGGTAGAAAAACATTTGAAGAGAACACGTAGACATGCAAGTATCAATGAAACGTATAGAGTTATAAAATCTACTCCTATATTTGGCTCAAACGTAAGTGTTACGATCGAGCGAACAAGTAGCCATGCCACATCTTAGAACGTTGTAATCGTGTTCTTGGCAAGGATTAGAGCTATTTTTGGGTAGCCTAAGCTTATAAACAGATAACTGGTAGAGACAAAATAAAACACACTTTCCTCATTTATCTATCTGTCCAAAGGTAGAGGATACGCGGATGACCGGGGGTTCCTTGCTAGCTGAGACTTTGCTATAGATGTAACGCAAAGATTGAGATGGCAAGTATTCGAGATATTGCAGGGTACTATCGCCCTTACTGGGCGGTAGCGTTGCTCAGTACTGTAGGAATCAGCACCTTTCAACTTATTGATTTGGTCGCTCCCTACACGATGGGGCAATTACTCAATGCCCTATCCGACCAACCTGTTGATGAAATTGTGCAGAGACTGGTCAACACGGTGGCGCGGTTCACACAGAAGCCGAGCGATCGCACCCTCACCCTCAGCGTGCTGCTCGGTATTATTTTCATGACAACCGTAGTCCGCGCGCCTATCCAGCCCTGGATTAGTTCCTGGCTCAGTTGGAGTACAGCATTGCGGGCGCGACGAGATAACTTTCGAAAGTCTCTAGAAAAACTATTAACGTTACCTGTTGCCTTTTACGACGAGAATAATTCGGGGCGTATATCAGGGCGTATTACGAGTGGAATCACTCACCATACCTGGGCCTTTGGCGAAGTCGCTGGACAACTCATTCCAAAACTCTGTCGGTTGTTTGGCATTTTCATTATTGTCAGCTTTATCGAGTGGCGAATCGCTGTTGTCTTGCTAGTTTCCTTTGTATTGATCCTGAGTATTAACTTGAAGGGATTGCGACAATTGGTGCAACAGGAAAAACGTGTTGAACGTTACCGCGAGGATACCGATAGCCGTACTGCTGAAATTGTCAACAACATCAAGACAGTCAAGGCATTTGCTACCGAAGCTACCGAGCTAAAACGCCAGGCAGAGCGGCTGGAGCGCGAATACAAAGTTCTGCATCATCGCATACATACAGGTTATGTCAAGCTTACCTGTCGGCAAAATACACTGGTGCAATGTTGCGTCTTCTCAGTGTTGTCTTTTACGCTGCTCGCAGCGGCTCAGCATCGGATTTCTTTAGGGCACTTCATCACCACCTTCACGATCGCCAACATGGCCTATGCAGAATTAACTCCCATTCATAACCTCACTGAAACCCTGGCGAAACGTTACATTCCCATGCTGCGATTCCATGAGTTGATGCAGCAGCCTGCTGGAAGTGACGCTCCGACGGAAATTGCAACATTGCCGTGCGATCGCCAGCAATATCGTTTCACGGGAAAAGTCCACTTTTCAAACCTATCCTTCGGTTACAACCCTGAACGTGGGGTACTGCACAACATTAATTTGCTGATTGAACCCTGCCAAACGGTCGCACTCGTTGGCCGTTCCGGTTCCGGTAAATCGACGCTAGTGAAACTGCTGTTCCGCTACTTTGAGCCTGAGTACGGTCGCATCCTGATTGACGGAGAGGACATCCGCAAGCTAGATGTTGCCTCATTCCGTCGCCGCTTGGCTATCGTTCATCAAGACGTAGATTTATTTAACGGAACGCTGTTAGAAAACCTTCTCTATGGCAATCCCACAGCAACAATGGAACAGGTGCGGGAAGCGTGTCGTATCGCCCAGGCTGAAGATTTCATTGAACAATTGCCCGAAGGCTATCACACAACGGTTGGTGAGCGTGGGGTACGGCTGTCAGGTGGACAACGACAGCGGCTGGGTATCGCTCGTGCACTGCTGGTTGATCCTGACGTGCTAGTGTTTGACGAAGCCACCTCTAGCCTGGATTACGAATCAGAGCGAGCAATTCAGCAAGCGATGCAGTCTATTTTAGGAACCCGTACGACTATCATCATTGCCCATCGGCTGAGTACCATTCGCGATGCTGACAAGATCGTGGTGCTGGATCAAGGTACCATTGCCGAGGTTGGCCGACACGATGAATTATTTAATAGGCAAGGTGTTTATCATCGGCTACACACATTGCAAGAAGCATCCATTGATGCCCCAGTAACGGCATGACAGTAGTCTGGATACTTCTTCTGAACGTGTTGATTTTGCCTACATAATGTGTACACAGAATCAAGACTCTTAGAAGGTTGAACTCATGGCGCGGTAAGCTCCATTGTACCTGACAACTGAAGTTTTCCTCTCAAGCAATCTCAACATGGACTGTGCATAGGGTATCTCGCACAGTCCATATTTTCATATTTGAATTCTTTAAATCTGGTTGGCATTAAAAACAGCTTTCAATCAATAATCCAACCTCATCAATAGGAATTGAATTTAGTGGTCGTAGCTAATACTGTCAGTAGGTAGAAATACGATCGCTAATATTGAAATAAAAGTATTTCATTCGACAGTTCAGATATAAAACGTGCTTCTTTAAGCTACGTAAAGATTGAATCCTCTCGCATGCTAGTTCATGCGATTACTTGTTGAATTCAGGAATCCTCCATGACTTTTACAACAGATAATCCAACGATCAACCGCCCCCTCGAAATGTTTCAGAGTTTCGATGCCGATACCAAGCTGGCTCTGCTTTGGTATGGATGGTTGGATATCAAAAATGAATTGAATCCTGACCCCACTTATCAGACTGAAACACTGACTCAAGCGCTGGTTGATCAAGTATTAGCCCTTCCTCGCGAGGAGCAGTTACAGGCTCAGCGAGATGTCGTGAATGGGGTTGATACTCCCATTAGCCGCAGCTATGGCACCTTCTTCAGCAGTGTCCGACTCGACTTTTGGTTGTTATTAGCTCGGGCCATCGAAGAGGGTACTGTAATTGGTGTTCCCGAGAACTATCAGTTACCTGAGAATACGCGCGAGTTTGCCGATCAAATCAAAAAATTGAG
This sequence comes from Leptolyngbya sp. FACHB-8, assembly GCF_014695575.1. Taxonomy (GTDB): domain Bacteria; phylum Cyanobacteriota; class Cyanobacteriia; order Elainellales; family Elainellaceae; genus Vacuolonema. The sequence goes on from NZ_JACJOO010000084.1 coordinate 187,057, forward strand.
TCTGGAAGATCGCATTACATTTACCCGTAGTGCTGTTTCCCGCATGGGCTACCACGTTCACGAATAAGCCATAAGCTGGGCAGTCTTTAGTGCCTCGCACTATCACTTTCCCGTTTCTTATCCCTTACACTGTTCTCCGCAACAGTGTAAGGGTGTCTATTTTTCTGAAAGGTGAATCATCCAATCAACTCCTGTGTAGCGCTATAGAAGGTGAGCAGCTAGACCCATTAGCCCACCCGCTAACACCAGCCAGGCAGAATTAATTTTTAATCGAAAAACAGCGATCGCACTCAACACCGCCAGAGTAATCGTTAGCCAATCAACTAACGCTGCCGCTCCCAGAGTGTAGGTCACTCCAGCCATTAGCCCCAGAGAAGCAGCATTTATACCATCTAGAAAACCGCTCGTCCAGGAAGACTGGCGCAGTTTTGGCACCCAGGGATTAACAACCCATACGAATACAAAAGCAGGGAGAAAAATACCAAGGGTTCCAGCGATCGCACCTGCATTTCCCGCAATCAAATAACCAACAAAGGTAGCCGTCGTAAAGACAGGGCCAGGGGTAAATTGGCCGATCGCAACGGCATCTAAAAGCTGCTGAGAGGTCAGCCATTGGTTTTGCTCCACCAGCCCCCGTTGCAAAAATGCCAGCAGCACATACCCGCTGCCATACAGGACGCATCCAATTTTTAGAAAAAACAGGAAAACACTGCCCCAACTAGCCGATGCCACCGTTGTGCTCCCGACCTGGGCTATCGTCCCCGTTAAAGGCAGCAGAAAAGCACCTGCAATGTTGCCACTGGTTCGGCGATTCTTAACGAGCATGACCACTGCACCCAGCAGCACCAGCAGCACGATTTCGTTGAAGCCTGCAAAGTAGCCTACGATCGCGGCCCCCACCGCCACTGCAGTCGGCGTATCTTTGATAGACTTTTGCCCTAGCTTCCAGACGGCCTGCAGCACGATCGCGATAATTACAGGCTTGATGCCATAAAGCAACCAACCGACCTGAGGAACGGTTTGATAACGAACATAAATCGCGGCCAGTACCCAGACAATCGCCATGGCAGGCAGGATAAAGCAAGTACCCGCAACAACCAGACCACGCCATCCAGCCCGCTCATAGCCAATGTGAATTGCCAATTCTGTCGAATTAGGGCCAGGAATCAAATTCGTGACGCCCAGCAGATCCAGCAGTTTTTCACGGCTCATCCAGTGACGACGATTCACCACTTCATCGTCCATCATGGCAATGTGGGCGGCTGGGCCGCCAAAGGCGATTGCTCCCAACCGCAAAAATGTAGTCGCTAATTCTACCAACCGCTGTTTCTGCTGGTATGGGGGCAACTCTGCATAGGCGATCGCCTCCTGATTCTGCTGGTCATCTTCAGCTTTCGGCATCACAACCGCACTCCTGACTTAGGGGTGTTACGCAAATCAATATATCGGATTTCGATAGTGAAATTGTATAAGGGAACTTTAAGGAGATTTCCAGTAATGAAATTACCCCCAGAATGTTGGTGCTTTGCCCGCTTCGCGGGCAAAGCACCAACATTCTGGGTAAATTCTTATGCAGAAACCTCCTAAGGAGTTAGTGCCGTGTACTTTATACACGGCATCATCCCAAAAAGTTAGTCATGTTCTAAACCCTTAATGGGGTGTAGAGGAAAGGGGCTCCTTTCCTCTACACCCCATTACAAGTTTGAGACAGAACTGATTTATGCGTGTACCTCAGCCTGGGAAAGCTGAAGTGCTCGTATTTGCGTGTGCTTCGCACGCAAATATGGATTGTTTTCGCGTACCGCACAACCCATGGCACTCAAAAATACTCTTAACCGAACTCAGGTTATCTAAAGCATCTAGAGAGTCAATAGTTTCAAGGAGATTGAGCAGAGTAGCGATGGTTAAGCAGTTGTTTTTTCACAGATATCACCCATAAGAAAGCAACTTTTTAAACATGGCTTTTCCGCATTAAGCGCAATTTGTGTTTCTCCCACTACAAATAGTTTCTCAATAGATCAGAGCGGGAACTCTGAACTCGTGACCTATCTCTAAAGAAATACTTCTTTTGGAATAGGAAAGGTATCCCACCGTTCTGAGCTGTATTGTTGATGACTTCTATTCAGAGAATCCTAAAAAATAATCTGGGCCAACAACTGTGCGCATTTAGCCTGGGACTTGCCGGAGCGGTCGCCATGCAACCCATCTTTTCGGTGCAGGCAGACGCCCTCTCTTTTCCACTGCAAGCTACTTCATCCGTTACTGTTGGCAATTCCACAGGTGATTTGCACGCTAGCGATTCCAAAACTCAACAATTACCGGGGCGTTTGTCGCAAGCCAAGAGCGATAAGAAAACGGCTTCCACCCGACATTCCGCTAACCCGCAGCCGGCTCCAGCGATGCAAATTCGTGTCCGCATCGCTCATCATCCCAGTCAGTTCGAAATTGCGACCTCAACTGCGGCAACGGTCAGCACCTTCAACGGCTCCCAGGAAGGGACAATGCAGCCCATGTCGCGTTATGTAGCCCAGGTGAATACACAAGGCATTCAACTGGGCCCCATGCAGCTTCAAAATGGGGTCATGATTGACCCGGGCGCGGATGGGTTCGTTTTTGTTAACGGACTCTGGTATCGAGGCCGCTTGAGCCTGGTATATGCCGACGGTGAACTCTTAGCCGTTAATCTGATTGACCTGGAACAATACCTGTACAGCGTTGTTGGCTCAGAGATGCCTGCCAGTTGGCACCCCGATGCTCTACGGGCTCAGGCGATCGCCGCCCGTTCTTACGCCCTGATTCACATCTCCCGCCCCGCCAGTACCTGGTTTGACCTGGGTAATAATGAGCGCTGGCAAGCATACAACGGCGTTGAATCCGAAGCAAACAGCACCTACGCAGCGGTCTCAGACACCTCAGCCCAGGTGCTAACCTATGATGGGCAGATTTTAGAAGCACTGTATGCATCCACCCAGGCGATCACAGACGAAGCCCACGACGGTTTCGGCATGAGTCAGTACGGTGCAGAAGAGCTCGCCCGCCAGGGGCACAATTATCAGCAAATTCTGGCGAACTACTATCCGGGAGCCATGCTGGCTCGGTTACGAAGCTAAACGCCATGTGGTGAGAGGATGGGGCGATCGTCTGTAGGGGCAGGTTTTGCCGCTATCCTAACCACACAACCGCGAATAGTACTCAAACCCGCCCTTGCAAACGTTGACGGATGCTGGCGATCGCTAGAGCGGGTTTTGTCGTTATGCTTGTGTCTGAGTAACGCGTCTTTGCTAAACCCGCCCTTTCCACACAATCACCCTTTCGGCGATCGCCCCATCGTAAGGGTGGAGTTCATTTACGAGTCCTCGAATAGTTCACCAAATAATTCGCGAACTTTTTCTTTGGCATCCTCCAGGGTAGCTTTGCCCAGATCGGTAGCACGGTAGAGCCGGCGGTTTTGGCGACCCAGGCGCTCTTCCGTTGAGGAGAGATAGCCCTTACGTTCCATGTCATGCAGCATGGGGTAAAGGGTTCCGGCGCTAATTTTGTAGCCATGACGGGCCAGTTCTTCCATGATGCCAAGCCCAAAAATGGGTTCCTGTACGGCATGGTGTAGCACATGCAGACGGATCAAACTGGAATAGAACTCGCGGCCATCCATTGAGCAAGGGGTTTCACAACGGTATCTCTAACGTTGCTGCATTTTAATGAATTTTGAGCATGGAGAAGTTACCATACTTAAAATTATCTCTGGCCGTTGAGGGTCATCTGTGTACGTTGAATCCAGGTGTCATTAAAAATTTTCTCGTAAATACGGTTATGCACTCGAAGGCGATCGCCCTCCTCAATCACTAACCCAGACAGCAACAACTCTGCCTGGTCGGGGCTATCCGCCACCACAATTTCTTCCTGTTGCCACACCCGATGATAGAGGTCGAGCAATCGAGTCGCTTGCTGCTCATCCTGGCAAAGGCGATCGCGAATGGTTCGCAAATGTTCTGGTTCGTCGTTAAACTCCCAATTCTCCAGAATTTGCGTGTGCACCAGGTCGGTAATCCATGCCTCCTCCTGTTGAAAGGGGATGCTTTCGGAACGGTTGCGAATGAGTTTGCACACCTTTTGAGTCAAGAATGGTTGTCCATTTGTCCAGGCCAGCACCTCCCGCAGCACCGCCTGGGGATTACCGACTTGCTCCGCTAGACCATAAAGTAGGGGCTGGGCTTCGTGGAGTTGGAAATCGCGAAGTTGGATAGCCTGACCAATGTTAAATGGCGTGCGTTTTTTGTCCTGAATTAGTTGAGAAGGAGTCGCAACACCAAACAGGGCAAACGTCAGACGTTGATAATCAGGATTATCGGCCCGTTTGTTGTAGCAGGCCCGTAGCAGGACAAAGAAGTCGTCAATTTCAAAATCCAGGTTGATAACACTGTCGATTTCGTCAATGAAAACAATAATCCGCTCGGGGATCTCCTTCAACAACACGTCCTGGAAAAATTCGCTGAGCCGCTGAACGGGGGAGAGAAGTTGGCGATCGCGCCACCACGTCCGAATGTCGACCCGATCGACGAGATTAAAGCTGCTGGCAAGCGTGTAGAGAAACCCGGCATACCACTGATCAGGGGTGAGGCGACGGCTACCAATTTCAGAAATATCGATGGCAGCACAGGCCAACCCTTCAGCCTGAAGCCGCCGCATAATTTGCACGCGCAAACTGGATTTACCCATCTGCCGGGAGTTGAAAATGTAGCAGAACTCGCCCCGTTTAAGGCTGGCGTAGAGATGGCGATCGGCTTGCCGCACCACATAGGTCGGCGCATCTAACGGCAAACTCCCCCCAACCTGGTAGTCATAAGATTCGGCAGACTCCTCGGTGCGCAACAGGGCATTTTCAATCATCAATTCTGCCTGGGTTGCCTTCAGAATTTGCAGCGTGTCTGAAAGCTCCTGGGTGCGTTCTTTTACCTTTTCCTCCAGAATTTCCTTCTGGCGTTTCTGGTCGGTGATGTCCTCAATAATGCCTTCGTAGTAGAGCAGATTACCGGCCTCATCCGTTACGGCGCGGGTGTTTTCCTCCACCCAGATGATGCTGCCATCTCTGCGGTAACTCTGGTAAATCAAGTTTTTCACTTCGCCATCTTCGTCCATACGACGACGGAATTCGAGGCGATCGCTCGGGTCCACATACACTTGATGGGCCAGGTCTTGAATGTTGGCCACCATCTCTTGTGGAGATTCATAACCATAAATTCGCGCCATTGCCGGGTTAATGCGAATCAGCGTGCCTGCCGGGGTGGATTGGAAAATACCCTCCAGAGCGTTTTCAAAAATGCCCCGGTAATTCTCTTCGGCAATGCGCAGGGCAGCCTCTGCCCGCTTCTGCTCGGTGATGTTCCGAATGATCATCAACACCTCATCGGGGCCAGTCACAACCATGCGAACTTCTTCGTGGTGCATCTGCCCATCAATGTTGAGTTGTTGCTCATACACCTGCATTACTCCCGTTTGCAGAGTCTTCTGGATATACTGCATTCGCCGTTGGGCTTCCAGGGGAGGCAGCGAATCGTAGACATTGGTGCCTACCAAAAAATCATCTCCATCGTAGAGCGCAACACGGCTACGGCCTTGAATTTCGCGGTAAGTACCATTCGGGCTCACCCGGATGAGTAAGTCAGGAATCGCCGCAATCAGGGCACGATTATTGGCCTCACTCTGCCGCAGGGCTTCCTCTGCCTGGCGCCGCTGGGTCATGTCGCGCACCATCACCAGCACTTCGTCCTTATTCAGGGGAACCAATCGGGCCTCTTCGTAATGCACTTCCCCCTCAATTTCCAGCTCATATTCGTAAACGGTCAGTTCCCCAGTTTCCAGGGTTCGCTGCACGTAATGCATCCGCTCCGCAGCTTTATCGAGCGGCATGGAGTCACTGATGTGGGTACCCGCTTGCATAATGGTCTGGTTCAGCACTTTCATGGCCTTAGTGGCATTGAAGCTGAGGTAAGTGCCGTCCCGCCGTAACCGCATCAGTAGATCCGGAATCGCACTCACAATGGCCTGGTTGGCAACTTCTGCCTTCCGCAAAGCCGATTGGGTTTTGCGCCATTCTGTAATATCGATCCCCACAACAACGGTGGCACGGCTCTGCTGATACTTCTGCGCCGCCATCAAGTAGCTGCGTTCTTGCCCATTTACCTGAATGGAAACCTCCTGAGATGTGGAGGTCATAGAACTGGCTAAGAACGACACCATGAAACTTACAAAGTCAGGGCTATTTCCAACCACCCCGACAGCACGACCCACAACAGACTCAGGGGCAATGCGCATATTCTGAGCCAGATAGGAATTGATCCCCAAATAGGTGCCATTAGCGGCAATCCAGGAAATGGGACCAGGGACGGCATCCAGCACCGCAGCGAGTTGTTCATTTGCCTTCGCTAGATCGTCTTTGGTCGCTTGCAGGTCGGCGTTACGCGCTTCTAGAGCTGCGATCGAGTCTTGCAACTGACGAGCCATCTGGTTGAACGATTGGGCCAGCTCACCCACCTCATCCGGACGATTTACATCTACAGGTTCCTGCCAGTACCCCTGGGCTAGTTCCCGAGCCGCCTGGTTGAGTCGCAGAATGGGTCGAGTAATCCAACGAACGGTGAGAACGCCCACTCCAACAGCAACCGCTAAAGATAACAGAGACAGGAACAGAGTTTGTTCGGTGCTGGCCTGAATCTGGCCCATAAAGTCGGCTTCGGGCACAACGACCACAATTAACCAATCAATTCCCCGCCCATCCCGGAAGGGGAGCACCTGGACGAGTTGGCGATCGCCCTCCCCATCTTTATAGGCCAACTGTTGCTCGCGTTGAATGCTGCGAAAGTTGCCGAAGTATTTCTGTAAAAAGACGGCAGTACCTTGAACCAGCGGAGCCTCACTCTCAATGGCTTTACGATAGTTAATTCGCTCTCCACTCCCCGAAACAACGGTCTCCCCCGTTGACGTAGCGACCAACGTACCTTCGCGGTCCATAATAAAGGTTTGGCCGTGCGTACCTACATTCAGAGTGCGCAGAAAGGTACTCATCTCAGCAGGCAGAATAAAATCGGTGCCACAGACCCCCAGCAGTTTCCCGTTACTCAGGTTATAAACAGGTTTGCTCGCCGTAATGGTTGGCAGGTCGGTATCAAAATCCAGGTAAATCTCGCTCCAGGCAGGCCCCATGCGGGCTTTCGCTGCTCTATACCAGGGGCGTACGCGAGCGTCATACTTGTTTTTGCCCACGTTGAACCGGGGACCGGGACGTCCGGCTTCATCAATGGTGAAGTAGTTGGCGACCCAGTTCGATGCTCTGTTGTAAACCACCAGTTGCAGGGCGTGATCGCCCTCCCGTGGCCCCACTCCCAATAGGGAGCCATCCTGCTCACTCCCACAATAGATCAGGTTGGTGTTGGGATAAATTTTGGCCTGCTCCCAGAGCTGACCAAATCCTTGAGCATTGACAATATCAATATCCCCACTCAATACACCATTGGCGTTGATACGATTAATCGCATGGGGAATTTCAACGTAGGTTTCCAGTTGCTGCCGAATGCGAGCAGTAACCTCATTGCGCAATTGCGAAGACAAATCCCTGACAGCCGCCTGACCATTACGAAAGGCCAGGTAACTGATTAACCCTACCACCCCTGCCAGTTGCAGCACGAAGGGAATGATCAACACCTGTCGCAGGGACGTGCGGTGGAGGCGATCGCGCAACGGCTTATTTAGGGCTGAGGGCAGCTTCATAGGGTGGATCCTTGGAGGCGATCGCGGAAGTACTGAGCGTACAAATTGCAACTGCTACGAGCTAAATTCCCCTGCATCTGCACCAGACCCAAGCTCTGAAGTTTGAATCCCTGCACTAACTCTATGGGGATCGGCTCAGAGGCCGTGACCACTTTAGAAAATACCGCCGCCAGATCTGGGTTCTGCTGTAGTGCCCAATGCTGACGTTGCAGGTGTTCGCTGTAAATGCCAACCGGGATCGTTTTCGGATCGAGAAGCTCTGCCAACGTCACATCCTGATGCCAGATGTGATAGAGCGCCGTCTGTATCAGATAGGGTGATCCCCCCACCAGGTTCATTAATTGCTGTGTTTGCTCCAGGGGCCAATCGAGGCCGTGGCGCTGCACCAGATCTTGAATTTGCTCCAGAGTAAACGCCTTCAGTTCAACAGGCAAGCCCACGTTAAAGGGAGACTGGTTCACATTGAGAGGAATGTAAACCTCTGTAGAATGGGCCACAATCATCCGTAACTGTTTCCAGATGTCACGGTTTTTGGCCTCTTCATGCCAGGTGCGCAGTAACCCAAAAAATTCATCCGCTAGATCTGGATAGTCAAATAGGCGATCGACATCATCCAGAGCCAGCACCAGAGGCTTCTCTGCACCGGGCAGAAGATACTGTTCAAAGTAAATTTTGCAACTGATTTTGCTACCAAACAGATCATCCCAGTAATCATCAATGCGTCGAGGCAGTTGTAACCCGAGGCCTACATTGGCGCAGAACCATTGTAGAAATTGATCCAGGTTTTGAAAGATGGCTTTGTCTGCAAGTTGGAAACTCAGAGATACGGTCTGACAACCCCGCTGCGATACCTGGGCCAGAATGCGGCTCATGAGCGAGGTTTTGCCCATCCGTCGGGGGGCCTTAATACGAATCAACCCACCGGGTTGTAGCACCACTTTGTAGCATTCTGTTTCTGTCGTGGCCCGCTGGATGTAGAAGCTTGAATCGAGAGGTACCTGCCCTCCCGGCAACTCTGGAGCATCATCGGGCTCACCCCCATCATTCATCTCTTCGACAGAAACTTGAGGCAGAGTGAAGTCAACGGGTTCCAGGGTTAAGTTAAACGCCCGAAACAAAATCTTTAAGGTCTGCTTATCGACACCCGATTCACAGGCCATGACCTTCATTAAGGTGTCTACTGCGAGTCCTGTCCGTTCACTCAATGCCTCCAGGGTGTAACGATTGCCAAAGTTATCAGCAAATTCGGCATCGGTTTTAGCCTGCTGCACTTTTTGAAACCCCTGTGGGGTCAGAACCACCCCACGCCGCCGCCGTCGTTTTGGGGCCTGGGTCGAGGTCGTAAACTGATTAGACGAAAAAGACATGGGGGCGCAGTCCTAAGCAAAATAGGGTTGCTAACGACGGAAATGTATTGGTAGAAGCCACCGGATACCTTAGAAACAGTATGGCAGGGCTTGCCGGAACTGTTTGTTATGGCGAAGGCATCACCCAAGTCCGCTACAAAAAGGACAAAATCCGCAACTCCGAACTTTTTTTCAGCTTAGAGAAATCTTACTTTGGTATTGCAAACAACGCTATGTTCATCTGACTTCTTATTGCTAAGGTTGAGGGCGATCGCTTCCTATATCAGGCTAAAAAACCCTCAAAATCGTTAGTTTTTGTAGATTTTACCTGGGGCGGCAGGAGTGCCGTGCTTCCATTTTCCGCTTCCCTTGCGCCTTATCTTCCTCCTAATACCCTAAACATCGGTGGTTTAACTGCGAGCCAAACCGCAAACTGAGGTCAAGGTCAAAGGAAGCCAAGGCCCCCAAAGGGGGTTGGCCCAAGACCTGAAAGAAAACCCCCATTTTCTAAAGGAGTCAAAAATGGAACTGTTTTATCGTGGCGCCCCCCATGAATCAGTGAATCCTGAGGTGGAAATGATAGATAGTGGCTATGAAGGTCGTTTCCTGGGTAGAGCTTACAAAATCCAGCAGGGTAAAGTTACCCAACACTACACCCCCGTGTCACTCAAATACCGTGGCATTCACTACCGTGCATGAGGTTAAGATTTCTTGAAGCCTTTGGCTCGAAGTTCCTGTTTGAATCCGAACAGCTCTTTTGCAAATAATGGCGTGAAATCATACCCAGGAAGTCTGTTGCACCAGGATAGAGGTGAGGGCAACCCTGTCTCTATCCTGGTGCAAGCGCTGTAACGTGAGAGCCTTTTAAAGGGTTGTTTTTCATGCGCGAAGTGCACGAAAAACAACCCCTCCAGTAAGTTTTAGTTTTGGCGGGCTGCTACATCTGTATACACGGCTTCTGCGTGTTCTACCCGCCGCCGAAAGGTTTCTAAAAATGTGTGTTCCTGGGCAAATTTCTGTGCAGTCATTGCCTTCGTGGTGATTTCTTCTCGATTTTTATTCAAGTTAGCAACCTGCCGAGCCAACAGGTCGGGGCGGTTTAAGGGTACAACCCAACCGGCATGCGAATTGTTGCTCAGTTTTTCGAATGCCTCATTACCGTAACCGACAATTGGAACACCGGCTGACATGGTTTCGATATAGGTACAGGACGGGTCTCCCTGCCGATGGCAACAAATAAATAAATCCATTTTGGATTTGACAAAGGGGAAGAACTCAGACTTAAAATCTGGAACCCCTAGCATGGTAATCTCATTACCCAACGACTCCTGCTGGATCCGTTGTTTCATCGGTTCTTCTAAAACCCCGGCCCCGCTGATGTAAAGATGGTATGGCACATGCAGGCGCTTCAGTTGCTGGGCAACTTCGATGAGGTGATCAGCCCCCTTCATGTGATTTAAGCGCCCGGAAAATACCAGTTGTAGGGGTTCTGTGTCAGATCGATAGAATGCCCGCTTCTCAACATCATCCTGCGTTGCCATCATATCCTCGGTAATCCGGGTATCCAGATAAAGCATAGGATGGGAATTGATAGACCGATATTCCTCAAAAATTGGAAAACCGTTACATTGCAGCCCGTCGGCTAAGGCGATCGCCCGTCGTTGGCGTTTTTCCTGCTGCTGTGCCCATAAATTCTGCCGCAACCGTTTCAGCGGATTTGTAGTGCTCACTGCAATGATTTGCTGTCGAGTCTTGAGGGTGTATTCAGCCGTGTAAATGCAGGGAATTCCATGCTCCCGGCACAGTTGGCTGAGGTGATTTTGGTGATAGTCAACGCTACCGATAACAACACAACCTTTTAGATACTCAATTAAGTTTGGCGAATCATAGGGGACAAACTCCATTTCAAAAGGTAAATCATGACGGTTCATGACCTTTTGATCAACTTCGTCAACTCCGTTTTTCTCTTCTTCAATCAGAACCTTGACTCGCCCATTCCACAGGCTTTCATACATCAAAACGGCTTCAATAAACTTACGTGTAATAATAATTTGATCATTAGGTAAAAGTTTGATCTTAAAGTTGGGTATTAAAGCCAGGGTAGGCCGATTATGGCTATGCATAACTTTGGTGTTTGTCTTTATTAGGAGTACTTTCAGTATTTTGGATCAGTAATCTAGCAACAGCTATGACGTTAGAATCATGAGTTCTCTCTAAACCTCTATTGAGTAGAGGGCCTGAGGGAATTGATGGTTCCAAGGGTGGGGGCGATCGCTTCGTTACGTATGGAGAGTATATTTGCATAGAAACTATAAAGGGGATATAAACTTGGAGAATATAAATATAAATTTGTCTAGTATCTTAGGTATGAGATTCACTCAGTAACTGGCTAGAAATCCGCGCAGCCTTTGGAATTGCACACATTTCTTTTGCGGGTGTTACGGTTCCACCCTGTACTGAGACGTTTGCTCTTGGTATACAAATCTGACAAGCAGACGAACAAAATTAACCGAACTCCAAGAGCGGCTCTACCCATTCTGTAGGCAGCATAGCTTTGCAATTTGATGTTTAATTGAGCAGATTTTCAAAAACTGAAGTCCATGCCAGGAGCCTTAAAACGAAGTCGCTCCCGTTGGAATAAGGTCCATTGGATCAAATTGGACTCTCTTTGGTAGTGAACCCTTTTGGGATATTTACAGAAAACGCTTTTCGTCTTGAACCGTAGTAAAAAACCGCCATCCTAAGATGGCGGCACATAACCCTTCGAGGTATTCAGGTTTAGTGTTCCCAATTTTTAGAGGCTTTAATTCTTTGATGAGAATATCCTACTCATATAGCGGTATCCAAGTTGATTAAGTACAGAAGATAGTGTGTGGCACGTCACGCCACACACTATCTTCTGTACTTAATCAACGCACATAGTGCTGTATGCCCAGTTAAAGAACCCTAGTATGCAGTGGTGCGGCGTATAGTGCGCCGCACCACTGCATACTATGATTCTTTAATCGGATTTGATGTCAGTTACGAATCAGGGTGAATTTGAGATTACGTTTCAAATTGGGATGTTTTAATCGGAGTGGATCTGAGCAAATCTAAATCTATCCTCTCTAATTCTGTCTTTGTTGAGAGCTGTTGGCGCAGGCTAACGCCTGTTGAATCTGGTCGCGTAGAGCAGGAGGTTCTACTACATTCGTTACTCGTAAGGCATTGTCAGCTTGGCCCATTTCGTAGTACACCAGGGAAAAGGCAGCAGCAATGACATTACGTTGAGCACTGTCATCTTCTGTGTTTGCTAAATCTTCGGCTTGCGCCATGAGATCGGCAGCGCGTTCGTGAAATGCGTCCCCCGAAGAAGTACCCTCTGCTAAAGCAGCATATTGATTTGCGGCCCCTGCCACTATCATGGCTTTGAGATAGGGCTCTGTCACGACGTCAACATTGTTCAGGATGTAAGAAAGTGCTGTAGTGGCAGATTCTGTTTGCCCGGCGCGTACATAGGTAATAACAGCACCCGTTAGAAGACTGAGCGTTCCGTATTCCTGAGTGGGGAAAGTTTGCGCTAACTCAAACAATTCTGACGTTAAATCAGCGGCTTGCGATCGCCCCTCTTCCTGATCAAACCGGATATAAACTCCCACTAATCTGGCCAAAGCCCAGAACTGTAAGACATACTCCGCCTCAGATCTGGTTGCCAAATTTTTGTACACAGCGGTAGCCCGCTCCAAAGTGGCCGAAGCAGCGGCCTGTTGTCCCTGATCCCAATACTTCTCTGCAATTCGCAAGAGGGGTGATAACTGAGCCTCCTCATTCATTAGGCCAACCAGTTCTAATGCAGTTTCTAGCTGTCCCTCATTCCAGTAGCCCTGAGCAACATAAAACAATGCCTGATCCCGGATAGAACGTGCACCACTAAACGCAGCATAGGGCTTTTCTGGAGGTGTTTCTGTCAGGGTCAACGCGACTTCCCGAGCTTCATCTGTACGATTCTGAATGGAAAAGGCCCGACTAACCGCAAAGAGATTTTCGTTGCGTTGTGAGGCATCTTCTAAAGTCCTGGCAAATTCAACCGCTGCCGCTAAATTACCCTGTGCTAATAATTCGTTGACTCCTGGATGCAACCCAGGATCAGAACCATTTCCTTGAATGTTAGAGCGATCGCTTTCCCCCGCGCTATCTAACAACGCTAGCAGCACGGTAGAAGACAACCCCATTAAATCGTTCAGGGTGGCTTCCGAGACCGGTATTGGTGGCAATGGACAAGCCGGGGTGAAAGCACCCAACATAATTTCTTGAAATGAGCTCCCTGAAGATGAACGTTCAGTCGACTGCACCCACGGTTTCGCAGTAGCCGACTGAGCAAAGGCTATCAACCCAAGATGAATGGACAAATTCAGAATTATCCAAAGCAACCGTTTATGTTTCAATGACACCTCGAGAGACTTTCGCGTGTTAAAGAGCACAGCGAGCTACATCTGAACTCCAATTGAAGCATGGACAGCGGAGATCCTCCAGCTTAGGTCAGACATTCGTACCGCAACTTTTCAAGCAGGCTCTTGGACGGAATTGACTCGAATTTTTAGAACCGGTTTGAGAAGGTTGATTTTTCGTGCCCTTCGCACACGAAGAAGCAACCTTCTCAATAGTTTTCAAGCAGCTTCTCACACCCCATTCATGACTCCTATAATTCGGCAATCCAACAGCAATTCTCATTTTGAAATCCAGCCCGAAAACCGCTCGCCATAAGCGAGCGGTTTTCGGGCTTCAAAGCCGAGAGTTCGTGCCTGTAGGGCACGAACTCTCGGCTTTGAAGCTCATAATGAGAATTGCTAGCAATCCAAACTTACAGCGCGAGTTGATATTGACAAGTTCAGTTGTCATAATTAGCATGGGTGCATGAGAACATTACAGCAGGTTGCCCAGCTAGATCCCCACTGGTCACTGGAAGAATTGGTGCAGATAGCAAACGAACTACTACCCCAGTTTTTACCGGAGGAAAAGGCTCATACCCGTGTACGGGAAGAGGTCACACCTCGCCTTGTACGGCATTACACCAGTCAGGGCATGTTGGATGAACCGCTGAAGGAGGGGCGAGAAGCTCGTTATACTTACCGGCACTTACTGCAAGTGTTGTTAGTACGACGGTTACTAACAGAAGGTTACGGAGCCAGTGTGATTGATACCCTGGCGCGTTCAAAACCTGACCCAGACCTGGAGGCATTACTTCAGGGCGGCGCTCAACTCACCGTCACTCCAGCAAACCCGGCCCTGGCCTTTTTGCAACAAATTCAACAACGGCAACCAGACGCAGCTCGCCAGGCCCCGTTCAGTCCCCCAATTGTATCACCGCCGCCCATTCCATCCCCATCCCCAAGCACAACACAGTGGACTCGGCTGGAGGTTTTACCCGGCCTGGAGTTGCACGTGCGCAGCGACTTTACTTTACCGACAACATCCCAAGAGCAACAAAACCTGCTCCAGCATATCTTACGCATTCTGACATCTCTTGCTTCCTCAAAACGGAGGTCTTCCCGCTCATGAACCAACCGCATATTGACCTCATCCCCCTGCGGGCTGCTGTTTGCTCTGATCGCCCTACGACCCTTGATCTGGTAGTACGCATTATCCCCCCCGACCTGCCTGAAACGATTGATGCCCGCCGCCCCACCCTTAATGTCGGGTTTGTAATCGATCGCTCAGGCTCTATGGGCCATCGCAAAAAAATTGAGTACTCTCGTCAGGCAGTCTGCTACGCCATTGAGCAATTATTGCCGAGCGATCGCCTCAGCGTCACCATTTTCGACAACCATGTGGAAACCCTTATTCCCAACACTCCAGCAAACAACAAAACCAGCTTTAAGCGTCTGATCAACCAGATCCAACCGAGGGGTAGTACAGCTCTCCATGCCGGATGGGTACAGGGCGGGATTCAGGTGAGCCAGTCGCTTACAGCCGAACTCAATCGCGTCATTGTGCTATCTGATGGGTTAGCGAATCTCGGGGAGACGAACCCTGATGCGATCGCCACGGATGTTCATGGACTCGCGCAACGGGGCGTTAGCACCTCTACTATGGGCTTGGGGGATGACTATAACGAAGACTTGTTAGAAGCCATGGCCCGTAGTGGCGATGGCAATTACTACTACATCGAAGCTGCGGAACAGCTCCCCAGCATCTTTGAGCAGGAACTTCAGGGGTTAGCCATCACTATTGGTAAAGCGGTCACCATGGCGGTTAAACCTCAGGGGGATGTGGTGCTTGCTGATGTGCTGAATGACCTGGATAAGGATGCCGACGGACAGTATAAGCTGCCCAATTTGATGTTTGGCAATCCCATAGATTTTGTCGTGCGGCTAAAGGTTCCTGCCATAACGCAGGAAGCGCCACTCTGCGTCTTTCATTTAAGCTGGACGGATACAGAACAGCAACTTCAGGAACTCACCATTCCGTTGCAACTTCCTGTCGTTCTTCATCACCAACTGAATGAGTTTCCGCTTAATACTGACGTGCAGCAGCAAGTTGCGTTGATGATGACAGCCCGTGCTAAAAAAGAGGCCGTCAATCTGGTAGACAAAGGAGATTACGACACAGCCAGCCAGATTTTGCAAAAGACTCGGCAGCAAATGCTGGATTACAACCTCCCCATGTCTGTTCCCGAGGCAGCTGCTCTGGAAGACCTGGACCAGGAACTTCAAAGCCGCAAGATCTCTAGCTACCGAAAGCGCTCGTCGCATCAATCCTACAGTCGTGGCAGCCGACGCAGTCGAGGGCACAGCAACCTGTTCTATGCCTTTGATCGAGGTCCCCTGTTGGGAGACATTACCCAGCAAACGACTGATGCGATCGTCAATTCCACAGATTGTTATTTATCGGATAGTGGAGCTATTGCCAGGGCAATTCATCGTGCCGCTGGCCCTGAGTTACTCAAAGCTTGTCAGGCATTAAATGGATGTGCTGAAGGGTCGGCAAAAATTACCCCTGGATTCAAGTTAGCGGCTCCCTGGGTGATTCATACCGTCTGTCCTCCCTGGCACGGGGGCAACCATCGGGAGGATGCTATGCTGGCCCAGTGTTATCGTGCCTGCCTCGACCTGGCATCCAGGCAAGGAATTTATTCGATCGCCTTTCCCGCCATTGGCATCGGTGCTTTGGGGTTTCCCGTTGAACTGGCTGCACGTATCGCATTTGAAACAGTTAGCCATTACTTATTTAGCCGAAGCACCATTGGTACTGTACGATTTGTTTGTTTTGATGAGCACACGTTGCAGGTTTATGAAGCTCAATTCAGCCGGTTTTCCAGTTGGTAAATAGGTGATGCGTAGTTCAACATAAAACCTGAAATGCTGTGCTGCTCGCAAGGTGGGCGACACAGCATTTTAGGTTTACTCGTATCTTGCGTCAGAATTAAGAACCGTTGTTTTCCCGTCGCAAAGCGACGAGAAAACAACGGTTCTTAATTCTGGTTTAGAAAGGATTCCAGCGATCGCCCCTTCCCCTAATACAGAAAGAAACGGTGAGCTTCTTGAGAGTATGAGCATACGTCTCCGAGATTTGAAAGATGTTTTGTAGTGATAGATACCACTCGAAACACGAGGTCTGAGTACGTTAAAGCCACATAGTAGAAATTTTAGTTTGCAGTTCTACGGTATTTCATTCCCTTCTGTGTCCCCTCTTATCATCGGAGCTATGTCATCGTGAGTCAGCGCAGAATTTTTGGTTTATCCCGTCGTCAATTTGTCCGTACCCTGCTTGCAACGAGCGCTTTTGGGGTAACGGCCAAATTGGGAACCGGATGTACGGCTAGCAAGGGTTCTGGTGGAGAAGTCACTGCGGCCGGGGAATCACCGGCGGCCAGTGGTGAGCCTATCACAATTGGCTTTATTTACGTTGGGCCTAAGGACGACTATGGCTATAACCAGGCCCATGCCGAGGGGGCTGCAGGAATGGCCAGCAAGTTCTCCAATGTCAAGCTTGTGGAAGAAGCAAGCATCCCCGAAACCACAGCCGTCACCGAGTCGATGCGAAGCATGATCGACATTGATGGTGCGATCGCCCTCTTCCCCACCTCCTTCGGATACTTTGACCCCCACATCCTCAAAATAGCGACAGAGTACCCCGATGTGCAGTTCTTCCACGCGGGTGGTCTATACATAGAAGGGAAAACCCCCAAAAACGTAGGCAGCTACTTTGGCTACATCGACGAAGCACAGTATGTTGCCGGAATTGTAGCGGCCTTAACTTCTAAGACGGGCAAACTGGGCTTTGTAGCGGCCAAACCTATTCCCCAGGTACTTCGCAACATCAACAGCTTCACTATGGGGGCTCGCAGCGTAAACCCAGATGTAACGACCCAGGTCGTGTTTACTGGGAACTGGGCTGAACCGGTTAAAGAAGCGGAATCCACCAACAGCATGGCAGACCAGGGCATCGACGTCGTCACCTGCCACGTAGACAGCCCCAAAGTCGTGATGGAAACTGCCGAGAAGCGCAATATTTACTCCGTGGGTTATCATGCAAACCAATCTGCCCTGGCGTCTAAGGGCTATCTAACGGGGGCCGAGTGGGATTGGGTGAATATTTACTCCCGCTTTACCGAAGACCTGTTGGCTGGCAAAAAGCTGATGGATGGAAGCATTCCCCATCTGGTGCGAGGCGGTCTGAAGGAAGGGTTCTGTAAACTCTCCCCCTATGGCCCTGCGGTTAGCTCTGACACGAAAGCTAAGGCGGATGAAGCCATGGCCAAGTTCATGGATGGCAGCATGGTGATCTACAAGGGCGAGATTAAGGATAACCAGGGGAATGTCGTCATTGCGGCCGGGCAAGAACTGAAGCAACAAGATCCAGTTTTGGAGCAAATGAATTACCTGGTAGAAGGCGTTATTGGCACCATCTAACCAACAGGCCTATACAACAGAAAAGGGTGAGTGCAAAGCACTCACCCTTTTCTGTTGTATAGGCTAAAGCAGCTGTAAATTTAATTCTGGATTTTCGGTGGAGAC
Organism: Leptolyngbya sp. FACHB-8; assembly: GCF_014695575.1. Taxonomy (GTDB): domain Bacteria; phylum Cyanobacteriota; class Cyanobacteriia; order Elainellales; family Elainellaceae; genus Vacuolonema. The sequence goes on from NZ_JACJOO010000084.1 coordinate 205,163, forward strand.
GGGAATCTAATCAGCATTTTGACCCCGATCGCCCAGGCAATAGAAGCGGCCCAACCCGCCAAAATATCACTGGGGTAATGTACCCCTAAATACAGCCGGGTCCATCCAATCATCAGGACAAATGCACCACCAGCAAGAGCCACAACCCAGCACCAATAACTGCCCCAGGTCAAAACGATCAGAGCCACCACCAGCGTCATACTTGCCATGGCATGGCCGCTGGGAAAACCATAATCCAATTCGGGAGCGGGGGATGTCCATAGTTGAGGCCGTACCCGATGCAGCATGGCTTTGGCAACTCGGTTGAGCACAGTAGCGCCCAGCAGGGTAATCAAAAAATAGGTTAAGCGGTGCAAGCGGCGTCGGAGCAGGAGAAAAATTGAAATAATGATGGCAGCAGGAAAGACCCCCCAGAACACCCCGAAGCGGGTCAAGATGGTTACCACAGCATCAAGCTGAGGATTTGCTCTGGCATGAATGGCAAGCAGAATCGGAACATCCCAGGAAAAGCCCCCTTCATTTTCCCAAACATCCTCTGCCAACTCGCCAAACACCTGAAGAGGCAGAAATACACCAACGAGCAGAAGCAACAAGCTAGCGCGGTGGCTGATGACCCATGTTTTCGAAACCGCCCAAAATGAACGAAGATGCCGCTTCAACTTAGCCTCTATCATGCCGACAATGTCGCATCCTTCATGTAAAGTGCCTTCAGCTTAAAGCACTCAAAAAAGGCTTTACTCTAGAAAAAGTTACATATTATATTGCTGTGCCAGAAAAACTAGAGCTCCTTTTGGCATCGCAGTGCGATGCCAAAAGGAGCTCTAGTTTTGGGTGACAACTCTATTATCTATTGCCTCAGCAATGTTAGGGAATTCAGGAATTTAAGAGAATACTCTACGTGGGGTGCGTTGCGCCCCACGCAGAGTATTCTCTTAAGTTGCCAGGGTAATAAGTTCATGCCCGCGATTGGCTCAGTCGTGCCAGGGCGGGAACCCATTGTTCTACGCCCCATGCTATATCCCCAGAAACGGGCATCAAGAGATCTACATGAATTCTGTGAAAAGCCTTTATGAGAAGTATTTAAAAGATAAATTCTTTAGATGTCATCATTTCAAAACAAGGCTATAGTGCAGGACAAACAGTACACGAAGGGGTTGGGCGCATTCTTTGAATCCTCCCCATGTCGTCGTTACTCATTTTGTGCTGTTCCCTTAAATTTTGATTTGGATGCGATGGCTAATACGGCACCAGTTTTAAATACAGCGGGTAATCCGACACTACCCAACATTCTTCAAGACATTTCCAGCGAAACGAATACCGGTATCTCTCTTCTCGATCTGGCGGGTAGTTTGATTACTGATGCCGATAATGGGTTTGAGGCGATCGCTATCACCGGAGCTGATAGCACCAACGGCACCTGGCAGTATTCCACAAACGGTGGCACCGATTGGCAGAACTTTCCCACAGGAATTAACGGTAACAACGCCCTGGTTCTGGGGGCACAAGCCCTTTATGTGCCAGGGGTGAGTGGAACGCCACCAGCACCCGGTACCCAATCCTGGCTGTTCTACAATAATCCTACAGGAGCCACGCAGACAGCGGGTACAGACGGTACCATCCTGGACACCAGTGCCAATTCAGCTATATACGCAGGTTATAGCAACTACAGCCTAACCGGAATCAAAAATTCCAGTTTTCCTACTCTCGATCGGCAGCAGGGCTATAGCCTGGCGTTTGAGACCCGTATCAACTTAAATAACTTGGTGAATAGTAATCGCGCGGGCTTCAGTGTCACTGTCGTCAGCAGTGATGGGACGCGAGCCATTGAGTTAGCATTCCAGACCCTCACTCCCAATACGGGCCTTATTTTTGCCCAGTCAGATGACAGAACAGTCAACCCAAATGGGCAACTTCAGGGCCTCTTTACCCAGGCAGAAAGCGTCAGTTTCAACACAAACGTTTTAACCAGCTATCGGCTGGAGGTTGTGGGCAGCAACTATGTGTTGTTTGCTAATGGCACACAAATTTTAACGGGTCCCCTGCGGGACTACTCCAATTTCACACCCTCCAACCCCCTGATTCCCGACCCCTACAATTTTCCCAACTTCGTATTTTTTGGGGATAACACCACCTCGGCCAGTGGTCAATTTGAACTGGGAGATGTGGCCGTACAGACGGCAACACGCCTTCGGTTTGTACCCAACGCCGGATTTAGTGGTAAAGCTACAATTGGTTTCCGGGCGTGGGATAGCACCGATGGTAGCCTCAACGGCAGCACCGTTAATCTTGGGGTGGTCGGAGGGAATACGGCTTACAGCAGCAACCTTGAAACGGCGACGATTTCTGTCATCCCCCTGCCACCCACCATTGGGGCGATCGCCACAGATAACATTATCAACGCCACAGAAGCCACGACCGGGGCTACCATTAGCGGCACCACGCAACCCGGAGCCACTGTTAGCCTCACCATTGCAGGCCAAACCTATTTCGTCCCCGCTAACGGTACAACCTGGAGCTACACGCTAACCCCTCAGGACATCGCCAATTTGGGCCAGGGGTCAGGTCGCACCGTTACAGCCGTCACCACCGATGCTGCTGGGAATGTCAGCGGAAGCCAGGTATCGCAACCCTTTACGATTGATACAATTGCCCCGTCAGCCCCCACCGTTGAGGCGATCGCCACTGACAACATCATTAATGCGGCTGAAGCGACCGCTGGTGTCGTGCTTCGTGGCACCACCGATACAGGCACGACCATCAGGCTGATTGTAGCTGGGGAAAGCCGCACGGCTACAGTGAATGGCACGACCTGGAGCTACACGCTGAGCAACGCTGATCTCTCAAATTTAGAACAGGGGCCAGGAAAAACCGTCAGTATCACCGCTACGGATGCAGCGGGCAATACGGCTGTCATCCAATCCCAATCATTCACCATTAGTACAGAACCGCCAGCGGCACCCACGATTGGGGCGATCGCCACTGACAATATTATTAATGCCACAGAAGCCAGCGCTGGCATTGTTTTCAGCGGCACCACCGATGCAGGTACCACCGTTAGCCTTAATGTGGCAGGCACAACCCGCACAGCCGAGGTGAATGGCACGACCTGGACGTATACCCTGACCAGTGCAGATTTAACAAACCTGGGTCAGGGCACTGGAAAGAGTGTTACGATCACCGCCCGTAATGCGGCTGGAACCGAAACACCTACAGTTTCTCCGCTGTTTGATATTGATACGGTCGCACCCGCGAATGTCTCTCTGAGTAGCAATAGCGTTCTTGAAAATAGCTCAGCTAATACAGCAGTTGCAACGCTATTGGCAACAGATGTTAGCAACGTATCGTTTAGCTTTGTCAATGGCGACGGAGACAACAATAACAACGCCTTTCGGATTGAGAATAACCAGCTTTATCTGAATGTCCCCGCTGATTTTGAAGATCAAGCGACCTACAACGTTCGGATTCGTGCAACGGATGCAGCCGGTAACAGTATTGAAATCCCTCAAACGATTACAGTTACCAATGCCAATGAAGCTGTAACGGCGATCGCCCTCAGCAACACTATCATTCCGCAGAATGTAACTGGAGCCGTAATTGGCACACTAACAGTAACAGATCCAGATGCCCTTGCCGCCTTCCGCAACAACACGTTGACGGTAAGCGACAACCGCTTCGAAGTCGTGAACACCAACAACACACTGCAACTAAAACTACTGGATGGGCAGGCATTAACCTACAACGAGTTAACCAATGGACAACTTGCCCTGACCGTAACGGCAACCGATGCTACGGATGTAGCGTTAACCTTCACCGCCCCGTTTAACTTGTCCGTGGGCGGGACAGACGCTGCTGAATCGTTTGTTGCATCCCCACTCTTCGATCGCATTCTAGCCGGGGGAGGCGCAGATATCGTCACCGCAACTGTGGCGAACCTCGGCCAGAACGATGTTCTGGATAGTGGAGATGGCAGCGATCGCCTCACCCTCTCCGCTGGGGTCTCCACCGATTCCCTCACCCTTAACCTGACTCAACCAACCAACCAGTTGCAAGGCATCAATGGCCTGACGGTGCAGAACTTTGAGCAGTTCGACTTAAGCAACTTTGCAGGACGGCTCACAGTACAGGGCAGCGCCTTGGCGGATATTGTGCTGGGGGGTGCAGGCAATGACACCATAATTGGGGCCAGCGGTGACGACAGTTTGGCTGGTGGGGGCGGCAATGATGTTTTGAATGGCGGATTGGGGGCAGACTCTCTCAATGGTGGCCTGGGGAATGATCTGTATACCGTCGATAACGTTGGCGATCGCCTCACTGAAGGGCTCAACCAGGGCATCGATACCGTGCGCTCCTCAATCACCTGGACCCTGGGCAACCATCTAGAAAACTTAGTCCTGACTGGAAGCGGCAACATTAACGGATTGGGCAACACTCGTAACAACAGAATGACAGGCAATCGTGGGAATAACACCCTGACGAGTGGAGCGGGAAGCGATCGCCTCCTCGGTGGTTTGGGAGCAGATGCCCTCAACGGCGGTGCCGGCAACGACACCCTGACGGGCGGGGGCGGACGCGACAGCTTCCAATTCGCCTCTTCTCGCAGTTTCCGCCGCGCCGATTTTGGCGTGGATCGCATCACCGACTTCCTGCGGGGCCAGGATCGCATTACGCTCTCAGCCCGCGCATTTACGCTCCTCGGCAATTCGGTGGGGCGCAGCCTCAATGGCAACCAGTTTGCCAGCGTGACCAGCGATGCTGCAGCAGGACGGGTGGGAGCAGCGATCGCCTATAACCGCACCAATGGTCGCCTGTTCTACAACGCTAACGGTAGCGCTGCAGGATTCGGCACAGGAGGACAGTTTGCGACCCTTCAGGAAGCACCTGCGTTAACGCGTAATGATTTTACAGTGGTTGCATAATGTTCTTAAATTGGATGTCGTGTAACATAACGTCAGTTCGGGATAAGCCGAACCGCCCATTATTGCGTGCGCGACGCGCACGCAATAATGGGCTTTTTCGAGTGCCGCGCGAAGCGCGGCACTCGAAAAAGCCCTTAACCCGAACTGAGGTTAACATAGGTGAGTCGCAAGGGTGCAGGTGCAGCTCATGACCTACTCGGTGCTGGCTTCGGATTACGATGGAACGCTGGCGTTGCATGGGGCCGTGGATGAGGCAACTGTGCGATCGCTCTACCGATGGCGTGAAGCCGGTCGCAAGCTTGTGCTAATCACCGGGCGTGAGTTTGAAGACACCCTTCAGATTTGCTCATTCATTGATGCATTTGATTGGGTAGTCACTGAAAATGGGGCGATGCTGTATCATCCTGCTACCCAGACAGAAAAGCCTCTAACCCAAGGCCCTCCACAGGAGTTTGTGGAGGCGTTGCGCGATCGCGTCTACACAGCTGCTCGTACCAACACCGCCCCCCTCTCTGAAGAAATGCAGCGGCTCAAGAAGGCGTACCCTCTGGTAGGGCAGGGCCGGATCATCGTATCCACCTGGGAGCCTCATAGTGTGGAAGCGCGATCGCTGATTGAGGAAATGGGATTAGATCTACAAATTATTTTGAACAAAGGTGCTGTCATGATGCTGCCAACGGGCATCGATAAAGCCTCAGGATTGGCCGCCGCCGCGCAGGAATTAGAGGTGGAATTGACCGAGATCGTGGGGGTGGGGGATGCAGAGAATGACTTGCCTTTTCTCAACGTTTGCGGCTATGCCGTAGCGGTCGCGAATGCGCTACCCGAAGTGCAGTCTCAGGTTGACTGGGTAACTCATGCAGAGCGGGGAGCAGGCGTCGTAGAGTTAATCGATCGCCTGTTAAATACATAAACCATAAGAGGTTGAATGCGTTAATTTGATACAACGCATTTTTGCTGCGTGTAGAGTACGACGCACATCACACACAACAAAAACTGTGTAAGCCCTAAAGTAGAGTGATGTTGACTGCGTATCACGCAGTCAACATCACTCTACTTAAATTAGTGCGTGTGGGATTTTGGGCTGTGAGTCATCGTAGCCAAATAGGCTCGGCTCGCGGATTCCCGTTCCCCTGCATTGGCCAGCGCATCCGCTAACCGGAGATGGTCGGCAATGGTATGGTTGGGTTGGGCAACCGCTTCACTGTACTGGCGAATTTGTTGTTGGTAATAATCATATTCTTCAGCAGTCGTGGGAGGAAGATAAATAGCAGCGCTGGGGCGGATTGTAGGGGCGATCGCCACCAGGCTACTACCGGCCATTACAATAGCAAAAATCAGCCATTTTGCCAGACTCATCTGATCCTGCGAAATCCCATTAAACTCAGGTTCTGCATCAGTGAGTTCAAGCACAGTAGGCCATGAAGACGTCATCGGTGGGGCTCCAATCAAGTTCAGGGAAGTGAAAATCAATCAACCGAAATGATGGTTTGGATGCCGGCATCCAAACCATCCACGCTAAAAACTTCTAGCCGAAGCCTGGCCACTGACGGGGTAGGTACCTGTTGTATTACCTCGGGCATCCGTCAGCCTGCCATATAAAAACAACGTGACTAATTGGGTATTCGCACTATCTAAGCAGGCATAAAAGCCATTCGTACCTCTGAGCGTTTGTGTTGTAGCCGTACAGCCGCTAGGCATTGCACTGGGAGCCGTTAGAGCATCCACTAACAGAGTGTCAGCGCCTCCTACAACTCGGCGGCGAATCGTTGTGGCGGTCCATAAATTGCCAGAGCACCCATTAATTTCATGAACGTAGTAAACAATACGAGAACTATCGGGCATTACGAGGGTCATCACCCCAGTCGTTGGGCCGCACGACTGACTGGGTACATCCGTCGAGGTTGGGACGGTAATGGTTCTTGCCATGCGTACTTCATCAGCCATGAAGTCAAGAGCGCGGTTCAGGTTGGCCCGCCGTGAAATTTCTGACCCTGATTGTTGATTTGCCCGCAGCATGGTTGTGAGACCATAACCCGCCAGGGTAATCATGATGCTGGTTACCACCATGGCAATAATGAGCTCAACGATGGTAAATCCAGCGGTTGTTGGAGAGTAGTGTAGAAATCGTAAAAGCCGCTTCATGGCCGTTCTCCTGCAAGGTATCTAGCCGAGTCGGAACAAACGAAGGTGTGAATCGAGTTTCTTCGTTTGTGTATCCAGGGAAAATTCAAGAAAATCGAGGGAACTATTCAAAGACGAAAAGAAAAAACAGGGAAGTCAGGAAGGATGGAAATCACGACCCGTTACTCGGCACACAACTGGCCTCAAGGGTACCCGTACCGCTATAGACGCCTGTTCGAATTAGCCCTAGAGGCACCGACATCACCAAACACCGTTGCAGACTCGTTGTGGGAGATGAAATCACAACCGTAACAGGCTGGGTCATTGCACTCCCGTCCGTATTAGAAACAGCGCCCTTGATGTTAAATCGCATAGCTGTTGCAGATGAGCGAATGGCAACACGGCTCAAAGTGCGATTTCCTGTCACTAAACAGGCTCCCGTGATAGCAGAGGTACTCGTATTTAACGAGAGATTACAGGGAGTACTGGTACGCATCGCTTGCCGTTGCGCCTCCTGAAGTGCCCCTTGTATTTCCACTAAGGATTGATTGACTCGGGTTCTAGAATACATGCCCAGAAATCCTGGGGCAGCAATGGCTGATAAGATTCCAACAACGAGGACCACCACGACCATTTCGATTAGCGAAAAGCCGGCCTCAGTTACGCGCGCATTGAAACGCCACATTGGGTATCACCTCCGTATACATTGACATGATCGGGGTTGTTTCTCCTGCCCTCTGCACCCCATAGGTAATTTGCAATACCTCAAAGGGTGCTGCTGCCTGTACTACGGCACTGCGCGTCAGGGTGTAAGACTTTCCGGCAATCGTACGGCTTCCCCCGTTGGGCAACGTTGGCAGATTTTGCAGCACGATATTGGCATAGCCATTGGCAGCAGCGGTAGCTGTACACTTGCTGACGTTATACACTGTGGTTCCTGCTGTTTGCGCCCCTGGCAAAGATGCGGAGAGTTGAACGGTATTTGTCCCCGTATTCACTGTGTTAATGGTGTAGGCCGAGACACTGCGGCCTATAGTGATCCGTTCACCGGGACTTAATCCAGTGACTGACGTTAAGGTTAGGGTGTTTGCCCCCGCTAAAGCATTCGAAGCCAGAGTGTAATTAATTTGTGAGGCGCGCGATCGCACTGCTTCTAAATCCTGCTGAATCCAGTTCGTCGCTTCGGTGTTAACGCGAGCGCGAACCTTGAGCAGGGCTGACAAGCTAAAACTTGTCATCGCAATCCCAATGAACATAGACAGGATCAGGATAGCGACCATCACCTCGATCAAAGTAAATCCTGCCGTTTGAGACTGTAACAGCGCACGTGTCCCTACTGGTTTTGGAGCAGCCCGCATCCAAACCATGAACAATTGAATGAGATTAGAGCGCTTCTGCCTATTGAGTTTGATTAGGCATGGGTGTGATGCTGCCGTAGAAGCAGGTTGTGAAAGAGAAGTATAGTTTTGCATTGCTTATCTCACCTAAGGCTGTGCATCCTGCCGCTGCCATGTCTGGATGGGCGAAAAACGGGGCGGTAAGTTTTGAGGCATAACGCTCATCAGATCCCAGTCAGCGGTCTGCAAAACGGTAATGTTGCTGGTGTTAGAACCGCAACCGCCACTATTGCTCCAATTGTTAACCCATACCGCACCGCGAATACCGCCTGAACCGCCCGCTCCAGCAACCCCCACCGCATATCTGGGAGCCAGAACAAACATATCGATATAGTTGTTTCCGTTTAAGCAGATAGTGCTACCAGTCCCGCCATACCCATAAATTTGGAAGTTAGTCGGTCGGCAGGTAGGAACACCAGTACAGTTATGGATGATGTCTCCACCCCGACTGATATTGCCTGCCAGATAAATCGTGACGCGGGTACCAGGTGTAATCGTCAGGCTTCCATTTTGAGGAATGTTCAGGTTATTGATGCCATACTCATACACCTGAACCGTTTGGCCGTTGTTCAGAGTTTTGGTTGTGGCCTGGGCTCCTGGGTGAGGCAGCACCACGTCATTGTTATTTCCAGTGAAAGCGTTGTTGGGTAAGCTATTGAGTGAATTTCCGGTGGGCATTGTCGGCAGAGCAGGCATCTGCATCGTGGTGTAGTAGGCCCGATACGGTTCACTGGTATTTGGGTCAACACCCGTCGTTGAGAAGGCACTGAGGGGAACCGAACAGTCATTGGTCAGAACATTTCCCTGTACGGTGTTTCCTCCCGTTTGCCCACTGTTGAGCCAGAGACCCGGAATGGGTACTCCGCTCATATCTCCCGATTGCACTGGAATGGTCACTCGCAGACTATTGATACTGCTGCGGTTGGTTAACCGTCCTTCTACCTGTAATGTGCCAATGCCCGGTGCGCTATTAGGGCGAGTTGCGTCATTGGCCTGATATGTATAGTCCACCACTCGAAACTGGCCTTTACTGGGGCTAGCCGGATCAACGTTCTGCCAGTTGCGGGCACCAGCGGCAAACGCCGCAATATCGGTAGTACTGGTTGGACCACATAGATTACCAGTGCTGACAGTGGCGCGCGAGTTTGACCAAGCGCTCAGGTTATAGGTCGAAACGGAGCGGTTGTTATTGATGAAGGATTGGATGCGAGCCAAGCCACTTTCCGCAACGTTAAGACTGCTACCTGTGGCTTCCTGTTGATTGGCGGTCACATCGTCATTTTGCGATCGCAACAACAATGCTGCAGAAACCATCATGATCGCCAGCCCAAAACCTATGGCGATAGGCATGGCATAGCCGCGATCGCCATTTTTCCCAATTAAATGACGCCCTACTGCGTAGCCTCGCTTTAAAACTTTCATGGGTACCTTTCTCTCCGCCCAAACTTTCCTACTGCACTTCTAACGACTGGGAGATGGCACTGACTGATTTTTTCCTTGCGATTACAAGACTAAACCGAAATAATTAAGAACTTCAAAAGATAAAGCAGAGTTAGGTGGCATTTCATCAATGCTTAATTTTCTCGATTCAACATATAAAGAGTTTCCTAAGTTACTCTTGTATTTCCTGAAAGCGAGATGGAGCAAAGCACAGTAGAAATGTCAGAGTGGCCACAACCCTTCACATACAATTAATACACCGCCTGTAGCGGGGTCTCATAACCCCTGAATCATTCTGAAAAATTCTAATTTTTGCTATATACAGCACTTTTCAAGTCTATGAGGTACAAGTCATTTTTGTGAGAGCCTCGCAGAGCGAGGCTCTCACAAAAATGACTGCATTTTATTCAAGCGTAAAGCGCTGTATAGCAGATAAAAAATTCATTTTTTCCGGAATCTTAAATCATTCCTTGAAAAGGGAATAGGCTCTGTCTAGCCTGAAAAGAATGTTTGAAAAATTTCAAAAAAGCAATTCTTTTCGGCCCTCTAAGCATGAAAGATTAGCCTTTCAAGCATTCTTAAAAACGAAAATTTTGCTGGATCGATTGTTAGTATTCTTGCTATTGGGAAGAGTATTGGCGATCGCTTTGCACTATCTATACCTTTTCTAAGGCCAGGAAAGAGATCACATAAAGGAGAATGAGGTCATTTGAATGCGAATCTTATTGGTTGAAGATAATCACTTCATGAGCAAGGCATTGGCTTTAACCTTAACTTGTCAAACCTACACCATTCATTAGTTCGGACAGTTTTTCTGAAACCCTTGATTTTGCGTGCGCTTCGCGCACGCAAAATCAAGGGTTTCAGAAAAACTGTCCAGAGTATTAGACTCTCAAAATTTAGTGAAGTTATTGATATCAGAGAATACGCTATTGGTGATGAATAAGCTTAAGTTAAATTTAAATAAAAATACACTAAAATTCCCAACGCAGTTCATACACCGTGTAGAACGTGTTAACACTTCTAGAATATTCCCAACATTCTCAAAATTACGAAATTATATCAGCGTATCATCGCTTCCTCTAACAATAGGTTTGAGTTTATCTACAGGTAGTCTGTTTCTTTGGTGGGCTCTGTACGAGGCTGAACAATCTCACATTCAACAATCTATTGAACAAAAAACAGTAGCGTTGAGCGCTGAAATTACCGAACAGATTGAGCCCAAGATTCTGGCCTTAGTTCGCATGGCTCGACACTGGGAACAGGAGCATGGCCTCAGCCGCGAAAACTGGGAACTGGAAGCCCGGTTGAATCTTGAAGACTTTCGGGGATATGAAGCGATCGCCTGGGCAGACTCAACTTCTCAAATTCGCTGGACCGTCACTACCGAAACGAGAACTCCACTGCCACCGTTAAAACTTGACGCAGAGCCTGCCTTAAGTGCGGCTCTGGAGCAAGCTCGTATCACTGGAAACTTAGCCATCACCCCCTATGTGGATTGGATAGGCGGCCAGGATGAATTTTTTGTCATTGTTCCCATCCTAGGTTTCCCCAGGGTTCCCGCACAACCAAACGCTATTTGTACACAGCAGATTTTATTGGTGCCAGAGCAATGCTCCCCCCCTATCGATGGCTACATTGTTGGCATTTTTCAGGCACAAACGCTATTTAGCACCTTGCTCGATGATGGGGATGTTCAAGGTTATGCTGTGCAGATTTTTGGTCAGGATCGGCAACTGTATAGCCACCACACCAGCAAGCAGGTCAATAATCCAAGCTTGCTTCAAGAAACGACGATTACCCTGCATAACTTGAACTGGCAATTACAGGTTGCTCCGACACGGGCTTCATGGATTCGCTCCCAAACGTATTTACCTGCAGTTTCGCTTCTATCAGGATTAAGCCTGTCCTGGTTACTGGCCTTAGCCATTTATTTAGCGCAAAGTAGCGATCGCGCAGCCAAAACAGCCCATACTAGTGCCCTACGTCTCGCTGACTTTAAGTTTGCGCTGGATGCATCATCCATCGTGGCTATTACCAATGCTGATGGCATCATTCAATATGTCAACGAAAAGTTTTGTCAAATCTCTCACTACAGCCGTGCCGAGTTATTAGGGCAAACCCATAAAATTATCAATTCTGGCCATCATCCCCCTGATTTTTTTGCTCACCTGTGGACCACAATTGTGCACGGGCAGGTGTGGCATGGTGAAATGTGCAATCGGACGAAGCAGGGCGATCTTTTTTGGGTCGATGCCACCATCGTTCCTTTGCTAGACGATCAGCGAGAACCCATTCAATTTATTGCCATCAGCATCGATATTACCGAGAAAAAACTTCTAGAGACGCAGTTCTTGCGAGTTCAGCGTATGGAGAGCCTTGGCACTTTAGCCGGAGGTATGGCCCACGACCTGAACAATGTTCTCTCCCCCATCATGATGGCGGTACAGCTTCTGAAACAAAAAGAGCAGGATGAGGAAACGCAACAGTGGCTTGAGATTATGGCAGGCAGTGCCCAGCGAGGTGCCGATCTGATTAAGCAGGTTTTAGCCTTTGCCCGGGGTACAGAGGGCGATCGCATCGTCCTCCAACTGAGCGAGGTGCTTCACGAAATCAAACAGATTCTAGATGAAACCTTTCCCAAGGACATGACGATTCACCTGGATCTTGCTGATAGCCTATGGCCCGTGTTAGGCGATACGACTCAGTTGCATCAGGTATTTATGAACCTCTGCATTAATGCCCGAGATGCCATGCCTCAGGGTGGCACCCTGGCCATTGCTGCCAAAAATCTATGGATTGAGCAGCTCGACGCTCGCCACCAACCCGATCTCCAGCCCGGTGCTTATGTGGAAGTAACTGTCTCTGATACTGGCATGGGTATTCCCCCAAGCATCCTCGATCGCATTTTTGAGCCTTTCTTCACGACTAAAGACTTCGGCAAAGGCACCGGCATGGGGCTATCTACGGTCATGGGCATTGTTAAAAGCCATCAGGGGCTGATCACCGTCTCCAGCCAACTGCATCAGGGCACTCAATTTCAGGTTTACTTACCCGCAACGCAGCAGGGAGTGCAGGCGATCGCTCCCACAGCGCCATTGCACGACGGTCAGGGCGAACTCATCTTGGTTATTGATGATGAGACCGCTATCTGCGAAATGGCCCGCTCAACTTTGCAAAGCCGCCACTACCAAGTCATCACGGCCCGTTCAGGAGCCGATGCACTTCGGCTGTATCCCCAATATGGTGATGCCATTGGGTTAGTGCTAGTGGATGTGATGATGCCAGAAATGGACGGCGTGATGACAATCGCATCCCTATACAGGCTCAATCCGGCACTCAAATTTGTCATTATGAGTGGCTTAGTGACTAACCCAGATCTGTCAGGTATATCGGATGCCACAATCGCCAAAATACTGGCCAAACCCTTTACCGCTAATGAGTTATCACTGGCCATTCGTCAGGCTTTAGAACTGGGTTGAAACCGGAGCGTTCCACATCCAGAGGATATGGGACACTCAATTTTCAAAGCAATCACCGTAAATCGTCAGGGATGGAAACCGCTGAGAGGCCAGCGATCGCCCGTAAATTCTGTACCCGCAACAACTCCACAAAATTCAGCGGAAAGCGGTTCTCAATGCGTGCAACGGATTCAATCGCTCCCATCAGATGCCGGGCTGCATCCTGCTCTGAATAACCGCGCCGCAATGCAAACTGAACGGCTGTTTCATCCGCTTCAATTTCCTGCTTGGAGCTTTGATTCTCCTTCCAGATCTGCCAGCCCGCCCAACCCGTCAAGGCACCGGCTGCCACCACACCCACGGCATCCCCCTGTACTAGCTCAACCACACTTCCCAGAGCCCCCACTAAAGCCAGCCCGCGCTGCCAATCCACCTTGAACCAGCGAGCAGCGGTTGCCCACACCACAGTACGCAGCAGTAACATGTCTCGCTGGGATTGAGGCAAATCGGCCCACAGGTCAAAATTAATGGCGATCGCCCGATTCCGATCCCAGGGAAGCGGCGGGGATGCTGCAATAATCTGCGTCTGGTCAGGTTTGCTCACCAGCTTGCAGTACATACGACCAGAGGCAGGCATCAGGTCGATCAGGTGTGCCATTTCAGTATCGGGATTCATGGCGGGCATTTTAGAGGATGGGCGATCGCGACGGCAGACTACAGTTTTAAGTCTACGATCTCCCAAATCGACTTTTACAGCACTTCTCGTTTGCATAGGCCACAGCAAATTTTGTGAGAGCCGCACGGAGCCCGGCTCTCACAAAATCAGGACTTACGCATTTGTGTTGTGGGTGGGGTGCGAAGCACCCCACCCACAACACAAATGCGTAAGTCCTGAAAATTTGTAGATGCCAGACGATCAAGAATCGCTATACAACTGAGGTACTGATTACCCTTCTGTATCTATACTGGCTCCCTGCCAAACGAGATTTACAAATGGCTTCTTAAAAGCTATCCGAAAGCCGAATTTAGGGAGAGTAAGGTGCGTATGCACCCGCTCTCCCTCATATCAAATCCGGTTGAAGAACCATATAAGTTGGGCTTTCGGATTGGCCCTTAAAATGTGCAGTGATTAAATGCTTCAACACAGCGTATAAACATCTCAACCCCCAACCCCAAGGCTGTCTCATCAAAGTCAAAGCGAGGATGATGGTGCGGGTACGCCAACCCCTTATCCACATTGGCTGAGCCGAGAAAGAAGTAGCACCCTGGTACCTCTTGCAGGAAATAAGACATATCCTCACCCCCCATGGTCTGGCACTCTGGCACCACACCCACGGGAGTTTCCACCACCGACTCGGCAACAGAGCGAACGAGATCGGCGATCGCCCGGTCATTCATAACAGGAGGATACAGCCTCTGATAATCCAGCGAATACGTTGCCCCAAAACCCTGACAGATGCCGCCGATCAGCTCCCGAATGCGCGTCTCGAAGAAGGTTGACAGTTTCGGGTCGAAGTAGCGCACCGTACCGTTAAGGCTGGCAGAATCAGCGATGACATTGCGAGCACTCCCCGCATTAAATTTGCCTACTGTCACCACACCCGACTGGATGGGGTCCAGATTGCGTGCCACAACGGTTTGCAGGGCGTTGACAATCTGCGATGCGACTACGATCGCATCCACCGTCTGGTGGGGCATGGCCCCGTGACCACCCCGCCCCTGCACCACCAAATCAAACTGCTCAACTGCCGCCATCAAAGCGCCAGCTCGCACACCTACCGTCCCCAGAGGCAGGTTATTCCAAAGATGAAGCCCAATAATAGCATCCAGCGACGGATTCTCTAGCGCCCCCGCATCAATCATCGGCTTGGCTCCTCCTGGCCCCTCCTCCGCAGGCTGGAAGATGAATTTGACCGTACCCGCTAACTGCTCGCGATGTTGCATCAGGTAATAGGCTGTACCCAGGGCGATCGCCACATGCCCATCATGACCACAGGCATGCATTCGTCCCTCATGCTGCGATCGATACGGCACCTCATTCGCCTCGTGAATCGGTAGCGCATCCATATCGGCCCGAATGCCCAACACCGGCCCTGATTGGCTCCCTTCGATCAGCGCCACAATCCCTGTCTCTGCCACTCCAGTCTGGTGAGGAATCCCCCACTCCTGCAACTTCTGCGAAATAAACGCCGAAGTCAATTTCTCCTTAAACCCTAATTCTGGCTTTTGGTGCAGCCCTCGCCGCCATTCCACGAGCTGTGCCTGCAACGAACGAATCTCAAGCCGAATACGAGATGCTTCGATGGGCAAGGGTTTCAGAGTAGTTGCGACCATAAGGATACGAGTGAATAAGGGATTGTATACAATCTAGCGTTTTAATGATGGCGATGCGGAAAGTTAAATTGATGACTATTTGGAAAAGCCGTAGATTTATTGTGAGACGAAGATCCCCGATTTTTCTAGGAAAAACCGGGGATCTGAAATTAGTTATGTGTTCTTCGTGTGTTTCTTATGCAAATAATCGAAAACACTCTTGTCACCAATATCGGCAGGAATGTCTTGAAAGGCTTTGCGTACCGCGAATACCAACATCAACATAGCCCAGACGGAAAGGAGAATTTGCTCGGCTAAAGGGGGAAGTAAGCCAACCATGTGACCCACCAGTAAAAAGGGAACAACGGGCGTCAACACCTTTGTTTCCAAACGGTTGAAGCAGAAGGCTTCCTTAAAGAAGATCCCTGTTAAGGCCGCAAAGGTAAAACCAATCCCCAGGATCGTGATGGGATGCTCATAAACTGTGACGGCAAACGGTTCGGGGTAGAGATGAGAGATGGCGATCGCCGCCACAACTCCCACCACCCAAAACGCTTGCAACGCCCGGTGCAACGCCGCCATATAAATATGAATGGTGAACAAACTCACCCCCAACGCCAGGGTAAACACCGTGTAGAGGGCTGAGATAGCATGTTGCACTACCTCCGAGTCAGGCTGACGGAGTACGAGGGTGGTGGCGATCGCAAAACTCAAAGCTGCCACCATCAGAGCCGAGCGATAGATGAGGACGCCTTTGCGATCGTCATCGGTAATCGTAAACTCCCCAAACTGCCCCTGATACATCACTGGGATTGGCGTCATTGAATCTTGCATAGCGCTATTTCCCTTAGCATTTTATAGAGTTGGTGGATGGGCGTTCGCATCATCCTGTCATATCTCCCATCATAGTAGGAAGCATGAGGGGTCATTTGAAAAGGGCGCTTTTTCGTGGCCAGAAAACCCAGAAAACACGCCGTTTCACTAGCGTTTCAAACGGCTTCTTTCATAACCCTGTAGGCTTCAGCGCCTTTAAAGCGCTGAAAATCTGGTTGTTTTTGTGAGAGCCGCGCGGAGTGCGACTCTCACAAAAACAACCGTGGCTAATTCAAGCGCAAAGCACTGTAATATTGCTATCTAGGCCAGAGCGATAAATTAGTAGTCTTTCCTCTAACCAAATTGAAGTTGCACTGGATCTCCTACGGCAACTCCCAACTGTTCTTGCGCATTGCCAGCATTCACTGCCACTTCGACCCATCCGTGGCTACCGACAAGTGCAACCAGATTACCAGCGGGAACAGCGCTGTAAGCGGTGCTTCGAGGCAACTGGTGATTGTGGATTTGTAGAACCCACGTGGGATTCATCACGAGTTGGGCAGGAATGTTGGTAATTAAATTGCCAAAGCCATCAATGTATTGGATACAGCCCACTAAACCATTTCCCTCCTGCTCGCAGGGAGGGATGGGTAAGCGGATGAGGCTGGCGGGGGCGATCGCCTCCCCCAAGTTTTCCAACGGCACCCCGCGTGCCAGATGCGCCCCCACCGCGGCAAAGATGTCTCGCCCATGGAAGGTAGCACTGGGGTCGGGGGTGCGCCAATAGAACAGATTGGTTAGCTCGACGGCTGCGACAATGGGCTCTTGTTCCAGCACACCGCTGAAGAGGCCATTGTCGGGGCCGACAAGGAAGTTGCGGGTGGTTTGGAGAGCGATCGCTCGCCGCCTTCCTCCCACCCCCGGATCCACCACTGCCACATGTACCGTCCCAGCCGGGAAAAAGGGCACCGCATTCATCAGATTGAAGCGCCCAGCGGCAATATCTTGGGGTGGAATCTGGTGAGTCAGATCAACCACTTGCACCGTGGGGTTAATGTCCGCAATCACTCCCTTCATGACGCCCACATAAGCGTCTTTCAAACCAAAGTCTGTTAGCAAAGTCAGCAGTCGTGATCCGCCGCGCCTCACTCAACTCGCTCCTGGTGGTATCGTTGCCCCCAGGCGTGCATGGCATCCAGAATCGGTTCCAAAGTGCGGCCCAGGGGTGTCAGAGAATACTCTACCTTAGGCGGCACCTGGGGATAAACCTCTCGGTGAATAATGCCATCATCCTCTAACTCGCGGAGTTGCTGAGTCAGCATTTTTTGTGTCACGCCGTTGAGGGAACGGTGCAGTTCGTTAAAGCGCTTCACGCCGTTGAAGAGTTCGTGGAGAATCAGCACTTTCCAGCGGCCACCAATGATGTCGAGGGTGGTTTCGACGGCGCAGGTGAGGCGATCGCCCCCTGTCATCAACGGTTGGTCACCAATAGCCTGAACGGAAACCTCATAGGTGCTTTCCATCGCTCGAAAACCTCAGGAAACTCGAATAGTATCTTTTTGGGTAGTACCTTACTTTTAAGTGCATACTTCCCTTATCTGATGTACTTACTATAAACTCAAATACATCGGAACAAAGATGAATATTTACTTCACTCCAATCCGATACACCCAGGCAGTGGTGATGCACTCGTAGACATACAAACTGCTCAGGTGCATACCTTCGTTCTTCATAGTTTGATGATTTCTACAGACTGACGGTCAAAAGTTCCGCGTTTCTTCTCCCGTAAACCCTCACACGTCTGGAGCTGATTCAGCAGGTCTTCCAATTGGTCTAATGCTATTTCACTGGTCGTTTCATAGATGTTTGAGTGACAGCGATCGCCTCGATTAATCGACTCAATTTGTTTCTTCCAGCTTGAATCTTCGACTGCTTAAACAATCCACAAGTCTATTCCTTAAATCATTCCTTAACCCTTCAGGAGGCTTTTCTCAATGATTACGCTCCGTCCTTCTAACGAACGCGGTCATGCTAACCACGGTTGGCTAGATAGCTATCACACCTTCTCTTTCGCCAACTATTACGATCCTGAGCACATGGGCTTCCGTGCCCTGCGGGTCATCAACGAAGATCGCGTCGCCGCTGGCCGAGGCTTTGGCACTCATCCCCACCGCGATATGGAAATCATTTCCTATGTCCTATCTGGTTCGTTAGCTCACAAAGATAGCATGGGTAATGCCGCCACCATTACCACGGGCGAAGTGCAACGCATCACAGCAGGTACGGGCATCGCCCACAGCGAGTTCAATCCTTCCGATCAAGACCCCGTTCATTTCCTGCAAATTTGGATTCTGCCGGATACCACTGGCCTACCCCCCAGCTACGACGAGAAGTCCTTCCCAACGGAAGTGAAGCAAGGGCAATGGCGGCAGATGGCGGGCCACAATCCAGCGGATGGAGCTGTTCACATCAATCAGGATGTGGATCTCTACGCGACCGTGCTGACGGAGGGCGAAACCCGCTCTTTTGAACTGCGCCCCGATCGTTATGCTTGGGTACAAGTCGCGCAAGGCAAAATCACCCTCAATGGTCAATCCATGGAAGCCGGAGATGGTGCGGCGGTTAGCGATAAAACGCTGTTAGAGTTGCAAGCCCATAGTGATGCGGAAGTGTTGCTGTTTGACCTGGCATAATCGAGCCCAATAACCACCAGGGGGGTGAGGCGATCGCCCCCCTTTCCGTCCTACTGTAAAGATGATGTAAGCCGAGAAGATCTATGGCCCTGGGAATGCTGGTGGATGGCAAATGGACATCCAAACGTGAACAAGAAGACAAACAAGGACGGTTCGTTCGTCCTTCCACAACCTTTCGTCATCACATCACTGCCGATGGTTCAAGTGGGTATAAAGCGGAGCGCGATCGCTATCACCTCTACGTTTCTCTCGCGTGTCCTTGGGCACATCGTACATTGATTATGCGATCGCTTAAAGGGCTTACCGACATCATCACCGTTTCCATTGTCGATCCGTTTATGGGGGATGATGGGTGGTTCTTCTCAGATTATCCGGGTGCCATTTCTGATGATGTGAATGGAGCACAGTATCTCCGTGATCTCTACATCAAAGCAGAGCCCAGTTATACTGGGCGCGTCACCGTTCCTATTCTCTGGGACAAGCAGACAGGCACCATCGTTAATAACGAGTCTCGCGAAATTATTCGTATCTTCGACACCGAGTTTAGCGAGTTCGCAAAACCCGATGTGGACTTGTATCCCAAAGACTTACGCCAGAGCATTGATGAAACCATCGATGCCATTTACCAGCCAATTAACAACGGGGTTTACCGCGCCGGATTTGCTGTTAAACAAGAGGCTTACGAAGAAGCCGTTACCGAACTTTTTGAAGCGCTAGATCATTGGGATCAGGTGTTGGGCAAACAACGCTACCTCTGCGGCAACCAGTTAACGGAAGCAGACGTTTGCATGTTTACGACGCTGCTTCGCTTTGACCCGGTCTACTATGTTCACTTCAAATGCAACCTGCGCCACATTTGGGATTATCCCAATTTGTCTGGTTACCTGCGGGATATTTACCAAACCCCTGGTGTTAAGGAAACCTGCAATCTGGATCACATCAAGCAACACTATTACCGCAGCCATCCGGGCGTGAATCCTCATGGAATTGTTCCACTAGGTCCGGTGATGGATCTGGATCGTGAACATGGGCGCGATCGCCTTTACCATTAGCAACTCTTTCTGAATACGTAAGTTGGAGATTGAATTGGACGAAGTAAAATCTAATCTCCAACCTACGTTGTATAGCTCTAAGTGATTATCCAATTTCAGCTATAAACTTTATAAGTCTTACATGCTAGTTCTAATAACTTCTCTTACGACTTCAATCAATCCAGGCAAATTTTTTCTCATTGCTTCTCTAGTACTTTGAACTGTAGTTCCCGAGCGGGAGTGCCCTATCTGATTTCGCAACTTCGTATAAATCGTTTCAGGCATACCTGATTTTCTTGAATAGAATGGAAGGTTAGTATGTATATTGGGTTGTTTAGTAATAACAAATTTGTCTACTTGCTCTTGCTTATCTCCCTTAAGTGAAAGAATTATATTGTATAAAGCCATGAATTGAGCGAGTGGATCTTCTAGGCCAATAGCAAAGTAGAAGAAGTCATAATACATGTAGTTAGGATTATCTCTCCTCTCCAGTAGTGCTCTCAGAGGCTTGAGTGCTGCTGCTGAAAGTAGGCAACTTCCAATCACTCTAGTGTGAAACTGTTGATTGAGTTCTGAGCTCCCAGCAACAATTTCAGAAGTTTTATTCGCTGAAAACTCTACTACTTCTTTTCTAGTCACTTGGTGAAACGAACTAAATTGAAAAGCGATGAGCTTTATTAGTTCAAAAGCAACTTCTTCAGCCTTAAGAAGCGCAAAATCACGACTATTTTGATTTTTAATTTTGACTATTAAAGTTAGTCCTTGCACAATAGAGGATGCAATAGTAACACCTACAACATCCTTGTCTGGATATTGAATTTCAGTTGGTTCGAATACTAATCCAGAAAAGTTACCCTGAAATACTACTTGGCCTTCAAACATCTTCTCTAGTTCGTAATTTCTGGGTCGGATTTATCTATATTCACTTTACATAACTTACGTGATGACACGAGAAAAGCTTTTTTGAATACCATATATTATTCTAACAAATCTAAAACCCCCGGTAATACCAGGGGTTTGGAACTAAGCAGAGTTAGAAATATAGAAACCTTAACCTAACAAGCTCCGCAGCATCCACGCAGTTTTCTCATGCACCTGCATCCGCTGGGTGAGCAAATCCGCAGTCGGCTCATCGTTCGCCTGCTCCACAGTTGGGAAAATGGATCGTGCCGTGCGAACTACTGCTTCCTGACCTTCTACCAACTTGCGAATCATTTCCTCTGCTGGGGGTACGCCCGCCTCCTCGCTGATAGATGAGAGGTTCGTAAATTCTTGATAGGTGCCCGGAGCCGGGAAGCCAAGGGCACGAATTCGTTCGGCTATGAGATCTACTGCCAGTGCTAGTTCGGTATATTGCGTCTCAAACATCAAATGCAATGTTTGGAACATCGGCCCGGTCACATTCCAGTGAAAATTATGGGTTTTTAAATAGAGCGTATAGGTATCTGCCAGGAGTCGGGAGAGCCCTTGAGCAATCTCTTGACGAGCATTCTCTTCGATTCCGATATTGATGGGCATAGCCTGCATTTTGAGGTATCTCCTTGTCCGATAATAATTCCACCTTAGTTGGTAAAGTAGCCCTTGCCGATAGTACCGTTAGATAGATGTTTGCGGATTGGGCTCTAAAAACTCTTGTGTTCGTTGTTCGGACTTTTCGCGCCCGAACAACGAACACAAGAGTTTTCGGTTTTGCTCAAGCGATCGCCCCACCCCATCCCCTCATCCCCGATAATGAGAAAGATGGTTTACAGTTCTTCACCATGCCACGAGATCTGCGGGGATTCCTCAAGCTCCTTGAACAGCGCGGCCAATTGCGGCGCATTACCGTTCCGGTAGACCCGGAATTAGAAATTGCTGAGATCAGCAATCGGCTTATGCAGGGAGGAGGCCCAGCGCTGCTATTTGAGAACGTAAAGGGAGCAGCGCATCCTCTGGCAATCAACGTTATGGGCACCGTCGAACGCGTCTGCTGGTCGATGAACATGGAGAAGCCCGAAGATTTAGAAGGACTGGGCAAAAAACTGGCGATTTTGTATCAACCTCGCCCTCCTAAGAAAATTTCCCAGGCGGTGGAGTTGGGGAAAGTGCTATTTGACGTGATCAAGGCCAAACCCAATCGAGATTTCCTGCCACCCTGCCAGCAAGTTGTCCTCAAAGGAGACGACGTAGATTTAACCAAGCTTCCCCTGCTCAAGGTCTACCCTGGCGATGCTGAGCGAGTGCTAACCCTGGGGCTAATGATTACCAAAGACCCCGAATCCAAAATTGTCAACGTCGGGGTGTATCGCCTCCAGTTGCAGAGCAAAAATACCATGACGGTGCAGTGGCTCTCTGTGCGGGGGGCAACTCGGCATTTGCGTAAGGCCGCTGAGCGGGGCGAGAAATTGGAAGTGGCAATGGCTATCGGTGTTGATCCCCTCGTCATCATGGCCGCTGCTACTCCCTTGCCCATTGACCTCTCCGAATGGCTCTTTGCCGGGTTATATGGTGGCGAAGGGGTTCACCTGGCCAAGTGCAAAACGGTGGATCTGGAAGTCCCAGCAGATGCAGAGTTCGTGTTGGAAGGGACGATTACTCCTGGTGAGACTGCTGTTGATGGCCCAGCCGGGGATCACATGGGTTTCTATGGTGGCGTCAACGAGGAAGCCCCGTTGATCCGCTTCCACTGCATGACCCACCGTAAAAATCCGATTTATATGACGACCTTCAGTGGTCGGCCACCCAAAGAGGATGCGATGATGGCGATCGCCCTCAACCGCATCTACAACCCCATCCTGCGCCAACAGGTACCCGAAATCGTTGACTTCTTCCTGCCAATGGAAGGATTGAGCTACAAAGCCGCTATCCTCTCCATCGACAAAGCCTATCCTGGTCAGGCACGACGAGCAGCCATGGCCTTTTGGAGTGCACTGCCTCAGTTCACCTATACGAAGTTTGTCATTGTGGTGGATAAGGAAATCAACGTTCGTGATCCCCGTCAGGTCATGTGGGCCGTAACCTCCAAGGTAGACCCGGCGCGAGACGTGTTCATCCTGCCCGATAATCCATTCGATCGTTTGGATTTTGCGACAGAGCGAGCAGGTCTGGGTAGCAAGATGGGGATCGATGCCACGACTAAGGTATATCCCGAAACCGATCGCCCCTGGAATGAAGAACTGAAGCCTGATCCCGCCACGGCTGAACTAGTCACTCGCCGTTGGGCTGAATACGGGCTGGCTGACTTGAAACTCGACGACGTTGATCCCAACCTATTTGGTTACGACATTCGTTAACAGAAATAGGAACACGGTCATGCTTCAAAAGTGTGGTTATGAGAAGGGACGCGAAGTTCCTTCTCATAACCATCCACATGTCTAGGACAGCACCACCGAGACTAGTACGCTGAGGCAGAAATCCATCACCTATGTTTTGTGTGGGGTGCTTCGCACCCCACACAAAACATAGGTTGCGAACTTAGGCCGCAGCCTACTAGCAATCCCACTTACAACTCGCTGAACGGCACCCGAATATACTCCGGATCCGACATCCCCAGAATTTGCTCCATGTCGGCTTCCATTGGGGTTTCGCTGACGAGAATAATGAAGTCTCCTACATCATCAATCAAACTCATATCGATGGTGTATTGGCGGAAGTGGTAGAGACGACGGCGTTTCTTCAGAATCCGGCGAATACCATATTCCTGAGTTAGCTGAAGACTGATGGGAAAGGGATCTGAAACCGATCGCTCTTCCAAAATCACAAAACCTCCATCTTGCGCTTGAAGTTGCAGCAGGTAGGTACCTGTGTTGTCCTCCACAATTTTCAACACCTGTCCTTCCGGCTGTTTGAAATAGGTTTCAACCCCTTCAATCTCTTGCTCAAATCGAGCGCCTATTTTGAGGAGACGCAGTTCTAGAAGAGAGAAGTCAGGGATCCGGGCTTTGAGTTCTCGCAACATGGCAATCAGGATAGTGTTCTATATCTGAGGATGAGGGACCACTCCCCACTGGCAGGTTTGGAAGATAACCCGATCGGGGCACTCTAATTTAAAGACTTTAAGTTTTACTGGAAACGGTTGACTTTCTAATGCACCCTAGATCTGTTTGTGCGGATTCTTAGGCGAGCGCTCTGTAAAGATCATCACGACCTCTACAGTTATGTGACAAATCCCAATTCCTCCATTACAGGCACCACTCCACCAAACCGCAATTCCCCAAAACCCTTTCACCCTGAACGGGGGAATGCATAAGATAACCCATAATTTTCCTTTAGCAAGGAGTAAATAGTTATCCTATGTAAAGTGTGGCCTGTAACAAATTGCAAATATTGCAAGAGAGTGATACATTCCCTTCAAATGCAAAAAACGATACAAATCTTCGCTTTTAGCAACCATGTCTCCATCCGTGTCGCCTGCTCCGTTACCCTCTAGTCTTGCCAGCCATCACTCTACAGGTCGTGGTCAGATTACCCTACGGCAGGCCGATCCGTCTAATCCTTTACGATTGATTGCGCTGGGAGACAGCCTGGTTTATGGCTTTGGTGATCCTGAAGGCGGTGGCTGGGTCGAGCGGTTGCGGCGGCGCTGGATGATGCCCGACACGCCCGGACATGTGGTGTACAACCTGGGGATCCGAGGCGATGGGGTGCGGCAGGTATTGCAACGGTTAGAGGACGAGTTTAGTAAGCGGGGCGAATTACGTCATCGCGTACCCGATTGCATTATCCTGTCCGTTGGCACAAACGACTCTGCCCGTGTGGGCCGGCCTACTGGACGAAACTTCACAGCCTTTGATGATTTTGAGAACGACCTCGGGGAACTGCTCAGCCGGGCACAGCGCCTCTGCCCGGTCATCTTTGTCGGCATGACACCCGTGGACGAACTACGCATGCCCTTTGCCGGGATTCTGTATTACACCCACGACGATCAATATCGCTATAAAGAAGCAACTCGTTTAGCCTGTGAAGCTCGACAGATTCCTTACCTGGATATTTTTGAGTTGTGGAAGCAACGGGGCGATCGCTGGTGGCAGTCTCGCCTCTCCGCTGATGGCTTGCATCCCAATTCTGCTGGATATGCCTCGCTATTTGAGGATTTCCTGGCCTGGGACTGCGGTTATGATTGGGAACCTGGCCGCCAGATGGCTGTTGTATAAGGCGAATAGCGTTGCGGTATTCAGCAAGGCCATTTAATCGAGCTTCTTAAGGGCAATGAAGCCGCGCGATCGCTCAGCACATGGATCTTTATCTACGCAAGCTTGATAAAGTTGAGCGATCGCACAGTTCCAAAATCGTGTATATCGCTTAGGGTTGGTGTCTGCGACGGTGACAATCTGGGTCAACGAGTTGTAATCCGCGAGTAGCGCGAAGTGGCCCCCTTCTAAATTGGGGTTCTTGTGAGCGATGCGAGTATTAAAATTGAGAATGTGAATGTCAGTGTGGTCGGCGATCGCCTGCTCAATTTCCTGAGTAAAAACCTCCAGGGTCAGGGCAGGTTGATCACAGTGCTCAATCCGAACCGATATCGGCAATCCCATTTTCTCAACATATTTGAGGCAGGTATCAAAGGTCTCTGCCAGGGTCATGCCGTCATCCAGTACGGAATGAAGTGGAATACGGGTGACGTAAAAAATGTCATCAACCGTCGTGGAGTGGCCCAGAGCACTAAAGGCGTAGGCGATCGCTGTCACATTACAACATCGCAATGGTTGTTGAAATTCCAATAATTTAATAGAGGTTAGATCCGTTGACATATAGAACTATTCGCAGTCCCATACTAAGTTGGTAGGAATTTTGGATAGGGAAATAGAATTTTCCTATCCAAAATTCCTACCAATCTAACCAATCTTTTTACAGAAAAGTTTATTTTTTCTCACCTTCCCGAAATTTACGCCTGTTTGTTGTGTGTAGTGTGCTTCGCACATCACACACAACAAACAGGCATTAAATATAGCGGGTTTGTGTAAGCCCTACTTCTAACAAGAGATCCGGTTAAAAAACATACTATCCAGGTGTGCAGCGCAATGCACCCCACGACAGCAATTCTCACGATGAACTCTCGGCTTTGAAGCCTGAAAATAGCCCGCCGAAGGCGGGCTATTTTCAGGCTTCAATTCAAAACGAGAATGGCTGACCACACGACTGCATATTCAAGTTGTAGAGTCAGTCTCTAAAACAGTACCTTCCAGCGTCGTATTCTCTAGAATGGCACCGCTCAAATCTGCTTCGTCCAAAGCAGCTTGCGTCAGGTCTGCATCTTGGAGATCGGCGACTGTTAGATCGGCCCCCGTCAAATCCGCTTCAACTAAACGCGCTCCCACGAGCTTGGCTCCACTCAAATCGGCATCATTTAGACTGGCTTTATCCAGGGCAGCAGCTTGTAAATCCGCTTTGCTGAGATCAGCTTCAGTCAAATCCGCTTTGGTCAAATCAGCCTCACTCAAATCAGCATCGCTAAGACTGGCCCGATCCAAAACAGCGGTTTTCAAATCGGCCTGATTCAGAATCGTGCGATCGAGAATGGCACCTTCCAAAATCGCGCCATCGAGAATCGCATCGCTCAAGTCTGCATCACTCAAATTCGCTTCAGTCAGGTTTGCGCCCTTCAGAGTTGCGCCTCCCAAATGTGCTTCCGTCAAATTTGCCTGAATTAAGTTCGCACCATCCAGGATGGCACCGTGAAGGACGGCACCGCTGAGGTCAATACCTTCCAGCTCAGCCCCTCTCAAATCAGCGATACTGAAATCCCGTTCTCCAGCCGCATATTTTTGCTTCAATTCTTTAACGTCCATGTCTGCCATCCTGCCCTTTTAGATAAGAGATTCAGAGGTTGTTTGAAGGGACTTTGAAAAGGTGAGCTTGCAAACATCCGCTGAAGCTTTATTTACTGCGAATAGTACTCACCATAAAGCAGCAACAACATGGCAACCCCATTCCATAGAGGTAACTTCCAGCGTCCATTAACATTCACAGGACGTACACATTCACACCCGTTGTTGCAGGTAAAACCCACCACACGACATGAATGCATGGATTTATGAAAAAGGATGTGGAACTGTAGTTTCACATCCTTTTTCATAGATTTATTTAGCAACAGCCAAATTCTGTTGTCATTAGGGATGAACGGTTTCATCTGGCATCAGGGCGCCCTTGAGATTTGCCCCATTCAGCTTTGCTCCATCCAGCTTTGCCGCGCTGAGATCGGCTTCAGATAGATTGGCATCGGTGAGGTTAGCATTCGTCAAATCTGCAGTTCGCAGATACGCACCCTGGAGGCTGGTACCACTGAGGTCGGCTCCGCTTAAGTTAGCCCCTGTCATAGCCGCTTTTTCTAGCACAGCCCCACTTAAATTACTACCGCTGAGGTTGGCATGGTCGAGCAAAGCAGAAGAGAGGTTAGCACTGCTGAGATCCGATCCGCTTAAATCAGCTTTATTGAGCAATGCTCCGCTGAGATCCTGACCATTGAAATCCTGGCCTTTCAGGTCACACTCCGCACACTGTCGAGTTTTCAGAAAATCCTCACGGGGGTCTGTTTTCCCGCAGGCACTCAGGAGGGTCAGGCAACCCGTCAGCATAAGAGCAGTCAAAACGCGATGAGACATTGTTCTGTTCTTTTCGTAAATAAAAACGTTAGACATAGCACAAGATTCAAGACTCAGCCCCAGAACGGTAAATCTGGCGGCTGAGTAAAATCACCGGAACCATCCCCACCAACACCACCGCCAGAGCCGGAAATGCTGCCTCTGCTAAACGCTCATCGGAGGCAAGTTGGTAAGCCCGAATAGCCAGGGTATCGAAGTTGAATGGGCGAATGATGATCGTTGCAGGAAGTTCCTTCATCACATCCACAAAGACCAGCAGGATGGCGGTGATGAGGCCCCCGCTCATCAGCGGCACATGAACTCGGCGGAGGGTTGCAGCAGGACTGTAGCCCAGGGAACGGGAGGCATCATCCAAGCTGGGCTTGATCCGGCCGAGGCTGGCTTCGACAGAGTTAAAGGCGATCGCCAAAAAACGAACCAGGTAAGCAAAAATGAGCGCGACAATAGTACCACTTAACAGCAATCCGGTAGAGATGCCAAACGTCTGACGCATCCACGCATCCAGAGCATTATCAAAAGCGCCTAGAGGCACCAGAATGCCAACAGCGATGACCGAACCAGGGATAGCATAGCCCATAGAAGCCAACCGGACTGAAGCTTGCATAGGGCGATGGGGATGTAGCCGCAAGCCATAGGCCAACAGCAGGGCGATCGCCCCCGCCAGCACCGCGGCCAATCCTGCCAGGATCAAGCTATTGCGGGCATACTGCCACAAGCGCTCATCCGTAATCTTATTGCTATGGCGCAACCCCATCTGCAACAGCAGAATCGCCGGAAGCACAAATCCAAGGGCGATCGGGCTCAGACAGGTGAACCAAGTAACCCACTTGCGCCATCCCTGCAAACGGTAACGGGTGGGAACGGTACGATAGCCCGTCTGGTAATACCGTCCTCGACGCCGAAACCATTGCTCCAGCCAGATCAGGCACAGCACGAACAGCAGCAGTAGCGCAGCCAGTTGGGTCGCTGCAATCCGTTCACCCATGCCAAACCAGGTGCGGTAAATCCCAGTCGTAAATGTATCGACGCTGAAATACTGAACGGTGCCAAAGTCGCTCAGGGTCTCCATCAACGTCAGGGCCGTACCAGCGGCGATCGCCGGACGCGCCAACGGTAATGCTACCCGCCAAAAACTTTGCCAGGGGTTACAACCCAACGTACGGCTGGCTTCCAGGGTGCGGTTCGATTGCTCCAAAAACGCCACCCGGGTTAGCAAGTAGACGTAGGGATACAGCACCAGGGTAAGCAGCGCGATCGCCCCTCCCAACGAGCGAATATTCGGAAACCAATATTCACTCGCGGCCTTCCAGCCAAACAGGAATCGTAGACCTGACTGCACAGGGCCGTAGTACTCCAGAAACTCAGTGTAGGTAAACGCCAGAATGTAAGCTGGAGCTGCCATGGGTAGCAGCAACGCCCATTCCAACCAGCGTCGCCCTGGAAAGTGGCACATCGTCACGAACCAGGCCGTAGATACCCCTAAACCCACAACACCGATCCCCACTCCAACCATCAGTAGCAGAGAATTGAGGATATAGCGGGCTAAGACCGTTTCTGCTAAATGCTGCCATACCTCCACTTGCGGGGTGAAAAGCCCTGCCATCACTACCAGCACAGGGGAGAGGATCAGGAGGGCGATCGCTCCTACCAGCACAGACCAGCCCTGGGCCATCCCCTTACTGAAAACAAGATTCAGCAGAGAAGGAGGAGATTTCGGGGAAGAAGTTTGGGCAGATCTCATGCGATGATAGGAAAAATGGGAAGTACTGGCGAGTCGCAGGTCGAAATTGGAGCCTCTTTATTGAACTTTAATCGCAATAAGTGAGTCAACTTCGTTATGGTATCAGTTAAGACTTGCCCGTAGTCAACTATTACAAACCTGACGCATCCGAAATTTCTATGGCCTCAATTTTGTCTCTGGAGGGGGTTTCCCATCAGTTTTCTGGTTGCCCGTCTCCCGCCGTGGCTGATGTTAGCCTAAATCTGGCAGCGGGGGATATCCTTGCCCTCCTGGGGCCATCGGGTTGCGGTAAGACGACGCTGCTACGGCTCATTGCCGGATTCGAAACCCCGCAGCAGGGACGCATTGTCATCGACGGTACTCCGGTTTGCGGCACCCACCATCATGTCCCTCCGGAGCGACGATCCGTCGGCATGGTGTTTCAAGACTTTGCCCTGTTTCCTCACCTGACGGTAGCCGAGAATCTCGCCTTTGGGCTGCAACGACTCAGCAAAGCCACCATCCAAGAGCGCGTTTCAGAAGCTCTAGCCCTGATTGGCTTACAAGGCTTTCAATCTCGCTACCCCCACGAGCTTTCGGGCGGCCAGCAGCAACGGGTGGCTCTGGCTCGCGCCCTGGCTCCCCGCCCCAGCCTGGTGTTGCTCGATGAGCCTCTGAGCAACCTGGATGTACAGGTACGCGTGGCACTGCGTCAGGAAATCCGGGATGTGTTGAAGGCAACGGGTACCTCAGCGGTCTTCGTCACCCATGACCAGGAGGAGGCGATGGCGATCGCCGACCAGGTTGCCGTCATGCGAACCGGGCACATGGAACAACACGGCACCCCCGAAAGCCTTTATCACGAGCCCACATCCCGCTTCGTCGCCGAGTTTGTGACTCAGGCAAACTTCCTTAAAGCCAACCAGAAAGGCCAGGTATGGGAAACCGAGCTAGGCACCTTTGGCACCGCTCTGGTGCAGTGTGCCTGCAATGTCCTGTGGACGGATGACCACCACGCGACTCGCTCCGGTGAGTTAATGATTCGCCAGGAAGACGTGGTCCCCGTGGTGGATGAAGCAGGGGCTGTAGTCGTGCGCGATCGCCAATTCCTGGGCCGCGAATATCGCTACACCTTAGAAACTCTCTCTGGCCAACTTCTTTATGCTCGTACCTCCACCCGCACTCAAATCCCCGTGGGTACAAGGGTCAGCCTTAACTTCAGCAACGCCATCCTCCGCTTCTTCCCAGACGAAGTCTCCGTTGTGGATGCTGTAGCCGCCCCGATCAGATAGCGATCGCTGTACAGCGCTTTTCAAGCGCTTAAAATGTGGTTGTTTTTGTGAGAGCCGCACTCCGTGCGGCTCTCACAAAAACAACCGGGGTTGATTCAAGCGCAAAGCGCTGTATATACCCCAGCAAAGAGGCT
Source organism: Leptolyngbya sp. FACHB-8 (assembly GCF_014695575.1). Taxonomy (GTDB): domain Bacteria; phylum Cyanobacteriota; class Cyanobacteriia; order Elainellales; family Elainellaceae; genus Vacuolonema. The sequence continues at coordinate 236,077 of NZ_JACJOO010000084.1, forward strand.
TTATTGCAATGCAATAAAGCCTCTTTGCGCATGGGTGCTTTGCCCTCATTAACAACGGGAATATAGCGATGTGCAAGTGCGTTAAGTACAGCAACGGTGGTGTGGGGCACGAAGTGCCCCACACCACCGTACTTAATCAACGTGCACAGCGCTATAAATCAGCAAACGCGTTACGGAATTTCCTTATAAGAGTGGGAATTCTGATGGTAGTCGCATCCAAATTCCCCCATGCCATCTTCCACAACGCCCCTGAGCAGCAGCATTCGCAACATTCAAACCCTGCTGATGTCGTTTCACCCACTGATTGTGATTGAAACCGTTGAGGAGGAGCGGGTACAAACGCTACTGCAAACGGTAACTGGGGAAATGAAGCTAACCCTGTTTGAATGGAGCTCGACCCAGGGATTGGTGCGATCGCCCGGCTCCAGCTCTAATTGGGTGAACGAATACGCCCCACCGACCCAACGCCCTACGGCTTTTGAAGGCACGGATGATCCTCTAAAAGCCTTAAAGCAAGTTGAAGAAAACACAGTGAAAGGGGTGTTCTGGCTCAAGGACTTTGGCAAGCATTTAGACAACGACCCCGTACTCGTGCGGCAATTTCGAGAGTTAACGCAGCAGTTTGCGCAGAAAGCTTCGGCTCTAGTGGTATCGGGAGATAGCGTTAAACTCCCCCCCGAAATTGCCCACGATGCCGTGTACTTTGACTTAAAACTACCGGGGCAGGATGAACTATATCAGGTCGTTCTAGAAGTTATCCGCGCGCTCAAAGCGAAAAATCGTCTTCAGTCCGAACCTATTGAGTTAGAGCTGCAATCCCTCGTGAAGGCACTGGCGGGAATGACCTTAAAGCAGGCACGTCAGGCGATCGCCTACGCAGCCATGGAGGACGGCAAACTGACGATCGACGACATCGCCAAAATTCTCTACCGCAAAGCCCAAATGATTCGGGAAGGGGGCGTGCTGGAGTATTTCCCCGTGGACGATCGCCCGCTCAACCTGGGAGGATTTGCAGGGCTCAAGCGCTGGCTCGATCGCGCCAAAGTCGGCTTTAGCCCCCGAGCTATCGAGCTCAATTTAACCCCACCCAAAGGCATTTTGATTGTAGGGATCCAGGGCTGTGGCAAATCTCTGGCCGCCAAAACCATTGCCCAATCCTGGAAATTGCCATTGCTCAAGCTAGACGCGGGTCGCCTCTACGACAAATATGTGGGCGAATCCGAAAAGAACTTTCGGCAAGCGGTCGCCCTAGCAGAAACCATGGCCCCTGCCGTCTTATGGATTGACGAAATCGAGAAGAGCTTTACCACCAGTGCCAGTGGCGGGGATGCGGATGGAGGCTTGAGCCGCCGCCTGTTTGGCTCCTTACTCACCTGGATGCAGGAAAAATCTCAGGAAGTTTTTGTCGTAGCAACCGCCAACGACCTATCCCAGGTGCCTCCTGAGCTGCTGCGTAAGGGCCGTTTTGATGAAGTCTTTTTTGTCGATTTACCCAATGAGCAGGAGCGAGGCGTCATTCTACAAGCCCACTTACTGCGGCGGAAGCAGGTTCCCCGCCAATTCGACTTTCCGGCTCTGGTACAAGCATTAGAGGGATTCAGCGGTGCGGAGATTGAACAGGCTGTTATTTCCGCTCTGTACCATGCGCTACACCTGAATCAACCCCTCGATACCCCCCTGCTATTACAGACCATCAAATCCACTATCCCTCTCTCAGTATCACGCCGGGAGGAAGTGGACAATCTGCGGGCGATCGCCCAGGAACGCTTCGTCAGCGTTCGATAATGCCAGTTTGGGGTAAGGGTGTTCTCGAGAACACCCATTTTGACGTGCGCTTCGCGCACGTCAAAATGGTTAAGTAACCTCAGTTCGGGATAAGCTGAAGTGCTCATTTTGGCGTGCGCTTTGCGCACGCCAAAATGAGCGTTTTCGAGTGCCGCGCGTTGCGCGGCACTCGAAAACGCCCTTAACCCGAACTCAGGTTAAGTAGCTTTCTACTGAACAGAATAGGTGGTAGCAATCCATACGGCACAATGAAGAGTGCTGTTAATTCCTGTCTGCTATGACAACACCTCAAGAAACCATCAAACTGGATCAATTCCTCAAACTCTCACAAGTTGTACAAACGGGAGGCGAGGCTAAGCTCTTGATTCAGTCTGGAGAAGTGATGGTTAACGGAGAAATAGAAACCCGCCGAGGACGCAAGTTAGTGGTAGGCGATCGCGTTACCGTCTATGGCGAAACTATTCTCGTCGAAGACGACCCAGACAACCCGTAGAAGTGGATGAGTGGATGGGTTTTAGCGGTTTTGTCCCGTACTGGGGCTTCGCCTGCTCAGGGTATGAACATTAAGAAACCTCAGACTTCACCGAAGGAGCAGCATCCACTCCAGCATTTCTCCCCGATAGAGAAATCGAGCCAAGGCGAGAGAACGGATAAAACCGAAAAACAGCTCGCCCAATAATATTGGGCCGTGGGAGAAAGCCCCATACATGAGAGTCGTTGCTGTTGTTACGATTATCCCCCATCACGAAATATGCACCTTCTGGGACATGAATTGGGGGCAGTATGTAGTCGGGAGGAGCAGCAATGTAATTCTCCTGCAGGGGTTGCCCGTTCAGCACCACCTGGCCACCCCGCACCTCCAAAATATCGCCTGGTTCCCCAATAATGCGCTTAATAAACGCCTGGTCTTGCCCATAGCCCAGCTCCTCCAGCACAGCCGGAGGATGGAACACAACAATATCGCCATGAGCCGGGGGCCGAAGCCGATAGGACACCTTCTCAACGACCAGGCGATCGCCCACGGCCAACGTCGGCACCATCGAGTCAGATGGAATAAACCTCGGCTCTGCAATAAAGATACGAATTACCAGGGCCAAAGCCAGGGCAATGACCAGAAATCGAATATTCTCCTGCTGCGATCGCCAAAACCCTGCTTCAGGAGCCTTGCTGGCACTTGCCTGAGTAGAAGTGGATTCGGTTTGAGGTGAGGGATTCGCAGCCATAGAGTTTTCTGTCGGAACGTGCTTATTGATTTTAGGCGATCGCTCACAACAATAGGCTGAACAACCCTCGGTTGCCCTTTTGGTCGCTTCATGACCAAAAGGACAAGGGGTGCATCCCACTTTGTAAGTGGGTTTCCAAACTTGCAAAAGTGGGATGCACCCAAGGGCAAAGGGCAGGGGTACTAAAAGGCCACGAACTTTTCTGCACGAACTTGTGCCCAGGATGCTCCCAGAGAGAGTACGGCATCCTGTAACTGAGAGACGCGATCGCCTACCGCACAAATATCGATATCCGCAATATGCAGGTTAAGCGGCAGTTTCGAGAGCACTGACTCCACCGGGCTGTTCAGCACTTCGATGTAGTGGAAGGTGGCCCAGGTTTGTTGGAGCGATCGCCACACATCTGCATAAGGCAAGCAATCCGGCGTCTCAGGATTGGCCTGAATTAACCAGACTGGGCGGCTAAACCGCTGCTCCGCTAACCATTCGATATGGCTCTTGACAGGGGCGATGCCAGATCCCTCGGCAATATAGAGACGAGGGCGATCGGGGCACTCTGCCAGAGTCATCATCCCATAGGGACCCCGCACCGAGATTGTATCCCCGGGCTCCAAATCCTGAATATAGGCCGAACTCCAACCCACCCGTGAAACACATAACTCCACTTCTGGGCACTGAGACGGGGACGATGAGATGGAATAAATTTTGGTGAACTGTTTACCGTCTCGCTCAAACTTGGGCCATATTGCCTGTCCTGGCAAAAATCGGAAGGATTGATCATGGAGCCGCAACCGAATTGATTTGATGGTGGGAGAAAGCTGGGTAGAGGCCACAACCGTTGCCCAGCAATCCATCGGTTGGGATGGACGTAATACTTCGTAGCTCTGCATAGTCTCCTTGCCGTACATGGCACGCCTGCAAAACAGGCTCCGCAAATTTCTGGCTCAACAATTCACGAGGAGACATTGTAGCCTGGACACCGCTGCTTTTGATAAGGTTTTGGCACGGGGAAACGATTGATTTTCCGTTTAAATCCTTCTTTTGAAGCACACCCTATGAACGACACAACAGGTTGGTATGTGGTAAAGCGCCCGGAAGGCTCTTGCGAGATTGTCGCAGTCGAGGTTGGTCAAACCCTGGAGGAGGGAACAGAACGATGGGGCCCATTCGCGTCCCAGAGCGAGGCGTTCGCCCGCCGCGTAGGTTTAATCCGTGCTGGCAAATGCCAACCTATCTAAAAAGCCTATGAAATGAATGCTTTTGTGCCTAAACGGCACAAAAAGCTCGTTTAATGTGGGTTTAGAGAACGGGACTGACGGGGCTCGAACCCGCAACTTCCGCCGTGACAGGGCGGTGCTCTAACCAATTGAACTACAGTCCCAGACTGCCCGCTGCGCCCTCAACAAGTCGTTCAGAACGCTTCGGATAATCAGCATATCAAACAATAGCGACAGTATTCAACTAATTTCAAAGATTACCAGCAATTCTCATTTTGAAATCAGGCCCGAAAACCGCGCGCCTTCGGCGCGCGGTTTTCGGGCCTCAAAGCCAAGAGTTCACGCCCTACGGGCGTGAACTCTTGGCTTTGAGGCCCATACTGAGAATTGCTGAAAGATTACTCATGGCTATTTATAGCCTTTGTCGCGCTAGCTGGGATATCAGGCGTGAGAGAGCAGTGCTCCCACTCCTGGCATCCAGCAGCATTTCTACAAGACAGAAGCGGCTAGCACAACGTGCTAGCCACTTCTGTCTTGTAGAAATTGAGTTCAAGGAACGGGACTGACGGGGCTCGAACCCGCAACTTCCGCCGTGACAGGGCGGTGCTCTAACCAATTGAACTACAGTCCCTTGCGGTGTGCTTCATTTGGCACAATTTCTATTGTGCCGATGAGCGTGTGTTTTGTCAAACATTTTTTGAAAATTTCTTAGGCTCTGCCTTTTCCAGCGTTATAGCTTCTCAAAGGTAGGGTAGGGATTGGCTTGAATGAAGTCGATGAGCCAGTTTTTAACGTGGAAGGTGGCAAGGCAATCATCTTCGTTGTAGCGCAGGATGGCATCGCGGAAGGCGCGATCGCCCGTTCGCCGCCATTCGGCGTACCAGAAGATAGACTGGGCACCGTTCGCATCCGCATCACGCCAGTCAAAGCCAACCCAACGGGCGATCGACTTCAGAGCATAGCTCTCTACGGGCAGCACCGCCACTCGGGTAATTCGCTCATGCAAATCCACAAATCGATCAAGAATCGACTCAATCTGCTGAGAGGGAGTGCTGTATTGAGCCCCTAGACGTCGCACCGTCTGTACTTCAAACGGGCAGAAGTGGTAAACCGGAGCATCGGGATACATCTCCATAAGAGCCAAAAATTGCTCCCAGACAATCCCTTCCTCGTTAGGGTGGTCTGCCATCAGGGGATAGAAGGCTTCAGTATTGTCCGTGCGATCGGCCACCAGGACACCGTGGAGGTACACCAGATTTTGCTCAGGGGCGGCCTCAATATCGAAATAAAGCTCGATAGGAGCAGTGGGTAGCTCTCTGGGAGTGAGTAAAAGCTGCGGCTCCTCACCGGGGAACAAAGGCCGGGGGAGGGCACGATTTTGGATGGCAGCACGGGCCTGCTGGATCAGACGATAGGCGACCTGGGTGCCAAAGCCGGGAAGCGATTCTAACCGCCGAGGTAAGGTTGTAGCCAACGCCTCAAGGGTTGTGAGTTGAAGATTGCGAAGGTACTGGAAACGACTAGGAGTAACCCCTGGAAGAAGCGAAAGGTGAGCTTCTTGCTCAGCCTGCTCGTAGCAATGGCTAAACCAGTGGCAGAGGTCACAGCGATTATGGGCAATAAAGACTTCCGGTTCCTGCTGCAATTGCAGCATTGCGACGCAGCTATCTAAAATCTCCCGCATCTGAGGCAGCAGTTCGGCCACATAGACGGCATAGGCCCCCCGTTGACGCAGCACCAGCCAGCTCTCTGCTGACCAGGCCTCCTGAACCTGCGCCAGAACATAGGCATGATAAGCCGACGTCAGCTGGTAGTCGAGCTTGGGCCGCTTGCCCAAACGAATGTCGCTAGGGACGTAGTGCCAGTCTCCAAACGCAGAGGGGCCAGGCTGTTTGATGAGAAGGTCAGGAATACTAACGAGCCAGATGCCGGGTTCATGCTCCATCAACAGCACGCCTCGGGCAATGCGCTCAACCCCCTGACGCATTAGGTCGAGCGTTGCGATCGCCCCCGCCCACCAATCTCCCTGAGGATATTGGGGTTGCCGTGTCCCTTCGGAGCCGAGAACCGCAACCTGATGGGCCAGACTATCCTGACGCAATTTCTTGAGATAGTCACTGGGGGGGTCGCGATGTTGAAGATCGCCGTAAACGTTCAGGTATGCCCGACGATGGCAGCGTTGAAAGTCAAATAGTAGATCGTCAGTAATCCAGAGGTCGGTGGGCTGAGGCTGGCGCACACCATCTGGAAAAAGATTATGACGGGGAGTGGGCAGTGGAATCGGGGAGGCAGAGCTATTGTCCTCAGCCTCCTGTCGCCGTAATGGGTAAGGGCTAGCGGACACAATCCTCCATGCTGAGGCAGCGAGGTTGTTTCCTCGTGAGCCTAAGCACTGGACAATGGACGAAGCGGAACGAAGCCATGAGAAACCCGTTGAAGAGACAGTCTCGGTGTGATTCTTAATTAAGACTCTAACCCGATTTCCCGTTATTGTAACTGTTGTGCCTTAAATCCGACATTTATACCTTGTATTTAACTTGAATTCGGGTTAAGGGCTTTTTCGAGGGAGGCTACGGGGAAGGGACAGAGTGAACTCCCTCTGGGGTCTAACATAAATAGGTACACAGGCTATGTACGGTAATTCGTAGCCTCTTTTCTACCGTCATATGACCCAAACTTTCGATGCTCGCTCGACTCTGGTGAACCACCGTCAGCATTTTCCTGCCCTGCTGAACAAGAGTTATTTCAACTATGGGGGTCAGGGGCCAATGCCCCAAGGGGCGATCGACGCTCTCCTGAAGGCACACCTCTACGGCCAGGAGCATGGCCCCTTCTCCCGCAAAATTGGCCAGTGGGAAACTCAGCAGATGAGCGAGACACGGGGGGCGATCGCCACAGAGCTTCAGGTTTCCCCCACTACGATTACACTGACCGAGGCTGTTTCGACCGGGTGCAATATTCCCCTCTGGGGGTTGGACTGGCAGCCGGGGGATCAGGTGCTGGTGTCCGACTGTGAGCATCCCGGCATTGTGGCCGCTATCAACGAAATCTGCCGACGGTTTGGGGTTGAATCGAGAACTTTTCCGCTGCTGGATACCCTGAATACTGGGGAGCCGGTAGAACGGTTGCAGCAGGGGTTAACGCCTAAAACCCGGATGGTCGTGCTGAGCCATATTCTATGGAATACGGGCCAAGTGTTACCCCTCAAGGAAATGGTAGAGGTATGCCATCAGTACCCAGGCGATCGCGGCCCTGTGAGGGTGCTGGTGGATGCGGCCCAGTCCGCTGGAGTGCTGCCCTTGAGTTTGGCGGATACTGGTGTGGATTTCTATGCCTTCACCGGGCATAAGTGGTTCTGTGGCCCGGCAGGATTGGGTGCGCTGTATGTCAGCCCTGAGGCGATGGACGTGATTCATCCCACCTATGTTGGCTGGCGTGCCATTACTCAAACACCTGAAGGACAACCCACAGGCTGGTTACCGGATGGGCGACGATTTGAAGTGGCGACTTCGGATTACACATTACTTCCGGCGTTGCGGGAGGCGATCGCCCTTCACAACCGTTGGGGGACAACGGCAGAACGCTTCAGCCGGATCTGTCAGCTCAGCGGTTACCTCTGGCGACAGCTTCAGACCGTAGACGGCATTGCGTGTTTGCGGGCAACGGCACCGGAAGCAGGGCTTGTGTCTTTCACGGCGGCAAACCGCGATCCAGGCCCAGTGGTACAGGCTTTAGAAGACCGAAACATCTTCGTACGGGTCATTCGCCATCCCAACTGCATTCGGGCTAGCGTTCACTACCTCACGCTAGAATCCGAGCTGGATCAGTTGGTGGAAGCGTTGCGAGAAATTTTGGCCGCTTAGTTTCCTCATGCTGATGGTGGCCCTTCACCACCATTCATGGGCCAGTCCTCCAAATGCTAGGCTCAGGAGGTTTGCTCAAAAAGGCGTTTCCCTTGTCTCAGTCTCTACCGTCACCACCTTTGTATCGGGTGGTGTTAAAGCTGGCGTCTCCAGCGATCGCCCATCTCTGGCTTCAATCTCTCATTTTTCTTGTCGATCGCATTATGCTGGGGCGCTACTCCACTGATGCCCTGGCTTCGTTACGCATCAGTGAGCCCCTAATCTGGAGTGTAACGGGGGTACTGTCAGCCTTCAGTATTGGAGCCGTGGCCCTGGTGGGTCGTGCCGTAGGGGCAGGCGATCGCCCCCTGGCAACTACCACAGCTCGTGTTAGCCTAGCCTTTGCTACGGCTGTAGGGCTACTCTTCACCCTATTCAGCCTGCTTGGGCTAGATGCCATTCAATATCTGTTTCCAAATTTATCCCCGGTGGTTTGGGAGGCAGCGCGGGGGTATATCCAGATTGTGTTTCTGGCGATGCCGATGTTTTTAATGGCAGAGGTTTCGGCCGCGATGCTACAGGCGTCAGGCAACACACGCACACCGTTTCTCGTGGCGATCGCTGCGAATCTGGTCAATCTTGTCTTGAACTACCTGCTGATCTTCGGTAACGGAGGTCTCCCCGAATTGGGAGTGCGGGGGGCTGCCGTGGGCAGTGCAATTGCGATTACGCTCAATGCCATTGTGCTGATTGGGGTATTGGTGCGATCGCGCTCAACGCTTAGTCTACGCAGGGACATGAAGCAGCGATTCTATGACGGCTCAGAGCTGGCGACCCTGAAGCGAGTCGTCCATATAGCGCTACCCGCTGTGGGGGAACGGCTAACACGCGGAATTGGCTATATGGGTTTCACCATCATCATTAGTGTGCTGGGCAGTGTTGCGATGGCCACCCATGCGGCGCTGTTGGGATTAGAGGAACACTGTTACGAAGCAGCAGATGGGTTTGGCATTGCGGTGGCGGCTGTGGTGTCTCAAAGGCTGGGAGCCGGGAAACTGGAAGAGGCGGAGCGTGGGAGCTGGATCACCATGGGGATGGCGATCGCCCTCCTCAGCTCCTTTGGCCTCGTCTTCGTGATCATTCCCGCACAACTTCTGGGCTTGTTTACAGAAGACACCCGCATTGTAGAAATGGGCATTCCCTGCCTCTATGTGGCCGCCCTGGCCCAACCCTTTATGGCTGCAAGCATCGTACTGGAGCAAGCGCTTCGCGGTGCCGGGAATACCCGTACGGCTTTCTACATTTCTCTATCTGGGTGGCTGGTCGTGCGGTTAATCGCCACAGCATTTTTCGTATTTGGGCTGCATTGGGGATTGGTAGGAGTTTGGCTCGGTTCAACGTGCGATTGGATGGCACGGAGTATTAGCCTGGCTATCGTCTTCCGCCAACATCATTGGCATAAAGTCAGTGTCTAATGCCCTGGGCCATACACCTTATCTGAGCTTACAAGGATAAGCACACAAGGCATGCCATACGCTAGACGCTCTGTCGACGAGTTCATCAGACATCCTGAAATACTTCAGCCTGGGGAGAAGGGTTAGGATCGATCGGCTGTTCAGAGTCAGTACGCTCATGCCAGCGCTGAATACCATCTTCTGCAAAATCGACCGCGATCGCTTCCTGTTTCTGGAGGCGATCGCCCGAATCCTTGTCAAAGGTTTCCCAGGCCCACTCCATCACAGCCGTATTGCCATTAATGCGCACGTCTTGAATATCGATGTGCTTGATTACAAATTGACTAAGCAGTTCAGAAAAAGCTGTCTGAATGGCTTCCCGTCCTTTGCAGTGATGCCCTTCACGGATAAATTCGCCTTCTGCTACAAACAAATCCGAAAAGCGATCCACATCGCTATGAACCCAGTACTCTTTTGCCTGGAAGAGGATTGCCTGCATACGATCAGTTTCGAGCATTTCTCACCTCTACAAAAATGAGTAGAAAGTTTTGCAGATACTTACGGCTGACACAGCACGGGTGAACAGAACATTCAATAGCAAACAGCGCATCTCAACGTTACTGGATTGCCCCAGGCGGAGCATGGTCAAATTGGCATACTTTTCGGCTCTAACAACTGGATTCTCGGATACCCAATTGTTACGGGGTCTATCGCAAGTATGAGCGATGGATACGTGGACTTAACGTTACACTTTGCATTCTGGGAAATTTAAGAGCTTCCTTTTTATCACTCGATTCAGCTAATACAGCGTTTTTCAACCGCTTAAAACCTGGTTGTTTTTGTGAGAGCCGCGCTCCGCGCGGCTCTCACAAAAACAACCGTGTCTGACTCAAGCGCAAGGCGCTGTATATTGTTTTCAAAGTTTAGTTTCTAAGCAGGCCAATCCATTTCATGAAAAGCTTTTTTTTGTATAGCTTGCTTATAGCTTTAGCCATTTTCATCTTAACGAGAATAGCTATGAGTATAGACGACATCTCTTTATAGAGTCGTGGCTAATTGCAGAGCATTGTAAATACTCAAGCGCCTACCATACTCTGCAATTAGCTATGGCTATAAAAGTAGTTTTATTTAATCCAGTAAGTTCTTTTGATAGATGCATTAGCTTGTTGATCTTCGGTAGAACACCTGTAAATCACATCGAGAGAAGCTAAACAAAACTCTTGATGTTTTATGACCTGTAAGACAAGGAGAAAATCATGGTTAATGCAAGCCAATCCCGAGCTAACACCGGCACCGGAAACACCGAATATAACTTGGTCAGCATCCTCTACCATTCTTTAGAAGAGGCTGCCACTTGTGAGCAGTATATGGCAGATGCAGAGCAGCAAAATGACCAGGATATTGCTCAGTTTTTGCGTGAGGTTCAAGATGAAGACCGTCGCCGTGCCGATCGCGCCAAGCAGCTTCTAAAGAATCGCCTGTAGCAAACAGAAAGCGCACTCATCAACCAGAAATGATAGGTATCATTCATATCCGTTGTTGAGCGCTAGTTTGCCTTAGTTTTCGTGTAATACACACGAAAACAGTTATCTAAATTAGACTTGAGATGGAGTTTGAACAAATTTCAAACTCCATCTCATTTTTTGTACTGATTAAGCTCAGGGTTTTATTGCCATCGCTACAGAGTTTATCAAGAGACAAAGCAGGCAAATTAACACTGATGCTTCCCTACAGCAACGCATCAAAGTAATTTGAACTGATGCGATCGCTCATCCAGAACAATTCTCAAATACCTCCATCCAAAGGCATATCTTTCGTTCATGCCTGGCTGTATCAGACAATTTCATACCTTAGATGATTGTCGAGAAAAGCGTTTATTTTTTATATACGCAAAGAGTAGGCGAAACAGACTCTCGTGTATAAAAGTTCATCTAAGTTCCATGACACAGCTCTGCTGTAATTGATAGGCACATTCCTAAGAAAAGCCTAAGTCTGAGCGGTCCACTGGTGACCATCACTAAAGTAGGAAGAAAGCCCTCTGGAGAAAAAATCAATCATAGGGCGAGTTCATAACTTTCCCTGTCGTTAGGCCTTTAAGATCGCGGCTTCAACTCTAATGATTCAGAAAACTGAGTATATGCCTGAAGTGGGAGTAGCTCCACTGGTGGAGACTTCCGCAGCGGATCAACCCCTGAACACGACTGAACCAGCAATTGCCCGCACCCGCTGGCTTGTTTGGAAACTGGCGATCGCTACCTGGTTATTAATGGCAGTGGGTAGTGCAACCCGAGTCATGAACGCCGGGTTGGCCTGTCCGGATTGGCCTCTCTGCTACGGCACCCTGTTTCCAGCCCAGCAGATGAACCTGCAAGTTTTTCTAGAGTGGTTTCATCGTCTCGACGCAGCCCTAATTGGCGGTTTTACCATCGTGCTGTTGGGTTACACCCTGTGGGAGCGCAAACAGTTGCCTCGCTGGGTTCCCTGGACATCTGCTCTAGCGTTGGGTTTGATCCTAATACAGGGCTTACTCGGCGGCCTAACCGTAACGGAAATGCTGCGGTTTGATATTGTCACCGCCCATCTGGGCACAGCATTACTTTTCTTCAGCACCCTTCTGGTTATGGGTGTCATGCTGCGGCCCTATCAAGGAACGGGCACCGTTGGCTATTTACCATGGGTCAGCCTGGGCGCCGCTGTGCTGGTCTATCTGCAAAGTCTTTCAGGCGGTTTAGTTGGCTCCCGGTGGGCATTACACCAATGTCTGGGTGGCTTTGGCAACCTCTGCACAGTGATGAACGCTCACTTACTGGGTGTTGTACCCGCTAGCGTCGCTGTACTCGTGCTGGTCGTTCTAGCCTGGCGCACCCCAGCTCTCCACAGAGCCCTACGCACCCTGACCAATCTCGCATTCGGGTTCCTTCTTCTCCAGGTTTTGCTGGGCGTCGCCACCTTCCGCCTGCACCTGCAAGTGGAACTGCTGACCGTTAGCCACCAGATGATTGGTGCTTGTTTGCTTGGCACCCTGGTGTGCTTCACAACCTTTGGGTTGCGCGATCGCCATCAAACCCGTAGCTGGGCCGAAACCGCAACCGAAACGTAATTTCTTTCACCCAAACCCCCATTTGCCCATGCAAGATACCCTTGTTACCCCCACCCGCCACCACGAAAACTTGGGGCAGGTCATCCGGAGCTACTGGCAGTTAACCAAACCTCGCATCATCATCCTGCTCCTCATTACCACGGCAGGAAGCATGTGGATTGCCGCCGAGGGCCGTGTGGATCCGGTTCTTCTCTTCATCACCTTGTTGAGCGGAGCCCTGGCTGCGGCTTCAGCCAATACCATTAACTGCCTCTACGATCGCGACATTGACTACGAGATGGAGCGCACGCGTCATCGTCCGCTGCCCTCGGGTCGGATTCAGCCCTTGCATGCCCTATTGTTTGCGATTGTCCTCGCCACCATCTCCTTCACCCTATTGGCAACCTTTGCCAACTTCCTGAGTGCCTGGCTAGCGATGTCGGGCATTGTCACCTACGTTTTGGTGTATACCCACTGGCTCAAACGCCATAGCACTCAAAACATCGTCATCGGCGGTGCGGCTGGGGCGATCCCACCACTGGTCGGTTGGGCGGCAGTGACAGGAGAATTAAGTTGGGTGGCCTGGGTTTTCTTCGCCATCATCTTTTTCTGGACACCTCCCCATTTCTGGTCGCTGGCTCTGATGATCCGCAAGGATTATGCCAAGGTCGGTGTGCCTATGCTCCCTGTGGTTGCCGGAGATGTGGTGACAGCCAAGCAAATTTGGATCTATACGCTGCTGCTGATCCCTCTCACCCTGCTGCTGGCCTTTCCACTCCACGCGCTCGGTGCCATATATGTGATGTGCGCACTGGTACTGGGCGCTCTGTTCCTGGTAAAAGCGTGGGCTTTGCTTGAAAAACCATCGGATACGGATGTGGCGCGATCGCTCTTCAAATACTCCATCTTCTATATGATGCTGCTGTGCGCTGGAATGGCCTTGGATACCATGCCCCTATCACAGCATTTGGATCAGGCGATCGCCAACAATCTGGACACCGTCCTCACGCCCGTCTCCCTCAGCCAACTATTCCAGACACCCTGGTAACAAACTCATCATTCAGGCTCAAAAATGAAAAGCGCGGCACTTCATGCCGCGCTTTTCATTTTTGGCTTTGAAGCCCGAAAACCGCTTGCCTTCAAGCGGTTTTCGGGCCTAATTCCATACTGAGAACTGCTAACTTCTTTTCAGCAATTCTCATTTTGGAATCCAACCCGAAAATAGCCCGCCTTCGGCGGGCTATTTTCGGGCTTCAAAGCTGAGAGTTCCTGCCCGAAGGGCAGGAACTCTCAGCTTTGAAGCTCATACTGAGAATTGCTGACTTCTTTTGGAAAAGTATACAAACCCCTTCTATCTTTGATAGAATTAGAGACGCTGTTTAATCCATCCTCAGAGAACCCTGCGTTCATGGCTAAGAAAAGCATGATCGAGCGCGAGTTAAAGCGCGAGAAACTGATTGCCAAATACTCGGCAAAGCGGCAAGAGCTGAAAGAGCAATTTGCAGCCGCTACTTCCCAACAAGAAAAACTTGAAATCCATCGTCAGATTCAGCAATTACCTCGCAATAGCGCTCCGAACCGCCATCGCAATCGTTGCTGGCTCACCGGACGTTCTCGGGGTTACTACCGTGATTTCGGTCTGTCCCGCCACGTGATTCGTGAAATGGCCCACCAGGGATTGCTTCCTGGTGTTGTTAAGTCAAGCTGGTAAGGGCTTGAATGAATTTAATAATTGAAATCAGGGGCAGATAGCTGTGTGCCCCTGATTTTTGTTTGCTGCCTTCCGGCCGCCATTCGTTAACCCTTCTTCTGCCAGTACTTGTAGGCCGCGTAGGCCATCGTTACCACCCCAGTTATGATCGCTTCCTCATTTACCTTAAACTGCGGGTGATGCAGAGGATGGTTGACCTGATCCTCAAACGCCACCCCTAGTCGAAACATCATGCCGGGAGCATGGCCCAGGTAGAGGGAAAAGTCCTCGGCTCCAAGAGACGGTTCTAGAAGAATGCGGACGCGATCGCTTCCCCACGCCTCCGATGCGGCAGATTCGACAATCTGCGTCAGGGTAAAGTCATTCTGCACAGACGGAACCCCCCGACGGTAGTTGAGGGTGTAGCGGGCCTCATAGGTCTGGCAAACACTGGCAACAATTTGCTCAATCCACTCAGGTAAGCGTTCGCTGGTTTCAGGGTGGAGCGATCGCACCGTTCCCAGCATGCGCACCTGGTCAGCAATCACATTGGGAGCGCGACCGCCCTGAATTTGACCAATGGTGAGCACCACAGGGCGCAGAGGATTCTGAGTACGGCTGATAGCCTGCTGGAGCGAGGTAATCACCTGGGAAGCAATCCAGATCGCGTCGATCGCCTCATGAGGGCGGGCACCGTGGCCCGATTCGCCAATAATCGTAATTTCTAAATCATCTGCGGCTGCCGTCAGCGCTCCATAGCGGACGCCGATACTGCCCCCCACCACCGAAGGCCACACGTGCACTCCCAGAATGGAAGATACCCCCTCCATGACCCCATCGCGGATCATCCAGTGCGCTCCCTGCGCCGTCTCCTCCGCAGGCTGAAAGAGGAATCGGGTTGTTCCTGGCAGAGGTACCCCCAACTGAGCCAGAATCATCGCCGTTCCTAGACCCACAGTTGTGTGCACATCATGGCCGCATGCATGCATGACTCCGGGGTGACGAGACGAAAACTCTAAATCTGTACGCTCCTGAATGGGCAGCGCATCCATATCTGTGCGAATCGCCAGGATTCGTTCGTCCGTTCCTTCGCCCCGCAGTTCTGCGACGACCCCCGTCTTCCCCACCAGCTCCTGAACATGGAACCCGAAAGAAGACAGCACCCCTGCCACATAGGCGGCTGTTTGGTATTCCTGGCCGCTTAACTCGGGATGGCTATGGATATGGCGGCGAATTTCAATCAGGCGGGGGGCAAGGTCGGTAGCCAGGTCTTTGATGCGACTAAGCATGGATCCTCGAACGTTGGGGTGTAGTCTCAATAATAAAGACTTGTTAAGGCATTGGCCCGGACAGTTCTGTGAAGTATTGGTTTTGTTATGGACAAATCCTACGTAAAATCAATACTTCCCAGAACCCTGTTTGGGCCTTGCACAGAGGTACAGGATTTACTAGGTTTAGTGGAGTTAGTGCATCTGCACTCTAGCGGAATCCCCATATATAGTGTCATGATGATTGAAAGTCTACATCTGTAGGGTTTGACCTGCGACGTACTTTCCCTCCCGGACGCATGACCTACACCCTTTCTGCGGCTAAGCTGCAAACCTACGATCGCTGCCCGCTTGCCTATTACTTCCGCTACGAGCGTAAGTTGCCTGGAACTGCTTTCTACGGTTCAGCTATTCTAGGTACGTCTTTACACCAGGCATTAGCGCAAATTTACCACGATTGGCACTATCAAGACGCCATCCCTCGTCGGGATTGGATTGACTATTGTTGGAGCCAGCATACCAAGGGCCTGAGTGAAAACCAGGTCATCGAGGGGCGCAATATTCTACAGCGGTACTATGAGTTTTTCATTCGCTCTGAGAGTACCATGCGTCGCCCGGTGGCGGTCGAAGGCCGCATCCAAGGCACCCTTCAGGTCGAAAATCTAGAATTCATCCTGTCAGGTCGTTACGATCGCCTCGATTATCTGGATGATGGGCTGGAGTTAATTGACTACAAATCGAGCAAGGACACAGAACCTGCCCTGCCCGATGATATGGATTTGCAAATTGGCCTGTACTACCTGGCATTAGAACAACGCTATAACCGCAGCTTAAAACGGCTCAGCCTGATCTACCTGCGAAGCTCGGAGAAAGTCAGCTATGAAGTAACACCTGAGCATCGGGAACAGGTGCAGGAAATCGTTTCTGAACTGGCTGTGCAGTTGCGCTATGACCGCAAGTGGGCTCCATTTCCTGGGGAACAGTGCAATCGCTGTGCCTATGCTCGCTTCTGTCCCGAAATGCGGGCTGAACCGGATCCTTTACCCGAGGAAGCTCGGCCAGAATCAGGTTTGCAATTAGTCCTTAGCCTATAAAGCTCAGTTTGTTAGGTCTTATCAGTCCGGCTCCCTTAAGGGAGCCGGACTATTTGGCTTTAAAGCGGCTGTCATGACGGCTTTGAATGGACACTACAGGACATTCGGTGTGTAGTTCTGAAAAAGCTGACAATCGCCCTTGCAAACGGTGATGACGGTTTTGACCCCCCCGCGCCGAGTGAAGTCTCCAATGACTCGCATACCCGCAGGTTCCAGTTCATCCCAGAGGCGATCGCAAATCACGTTCACAACGCCTTCATGGCTGATACGCTGATCCCGGAAAGCGTTGACATAAAGTTTGAAGGCTTTCAGCTCTACCACCCAGCCCTTCGGTTGATAGTCCACCACGATCGTTCCAAAGTCGGGATACCCTGAGCGAGGGCACAGTGCCGTGAACTCTGGATGTTCCAGGTGGATGGTGTAGGCATTGGAGGACGGATTAGGCCACTTTTCAAGGGGCTCCTGAGCCGCTTGCTGGATGGCCTGGTCGCCATAGTTCAGCACAGTATGAGTCATAGTGGCAGAAAATTTCTGGATAAAAGACGCAATTTTCTATTTTACGATGGGCGATCGCCCTTAATAAAGCACCCGTTGATCGTGTTCCCAAGGTGTGGTCAGTTGTGATGGGAGGGGGGCTAAGCCCTCCTCCCATCACAACTGACTCCCTGAGTCATTATTTTCGTGGAAGATCTTCATGAGGATTGAACACAATGGTTGAGAAGCATGTGCAGGAAATCCCTATGGATGTGAAATGGCTGGAGTGGGCTCAGAAATTGCAGGCGATCGCCCAAAACGGTCTGACCTACAGTGAAAATCCCTTTGATATTGATCGTTTCCAGCAGGTGCAGACCGTTGCGGCTGAAATTATGGCCACCTACTCTGGGATGGAACCGACCTATGTTCTTGACCTGTTTAAACAGGAGAGTGGATACGCGACACCCAAAATAGATGTCCGAGGGGCTGTCTTTCAGGATGACAAAATTTTGATGGTAAAAGAACGGTTTGACGGTCGCTGGACATTGCCCGGTGGCTACGGAGATATTGGTGAGCCCCCAAGCCTCGCTATTGAGCGAGAGATATTTGAAGAGTCTGGTTACCAAACCCGTGCAGTTAAATTATTGGCGCTCTACGATCGCAACCATCCTCGCCATAACCATCCTCCCTTTGAATACCATATCTACAAGCTGTTCTTCCTCTGCGAGTTGATTAGTGGGTCTCCCACAAGCAGCATCGAAACGGAAGAAGTCGCGTTTTTTGCAGAAGACGAAATTCCGGACTTGTCCCTGACGCGAGTCGTCCCCAGCCAGATTGCGCGACTATTCGAACACCATCGGAACCCTGATTGGCCTACAGATTTTGACTAGTAGACCACGGCCTAAGTTCGTCACCTATTTTTTGTGTGGGGTGCTTCGCACCCCACACAAAAAATAGGTGATACATTTACGCCTCAGCATACTAGAGCCTTAGTACTTCACCACACCAAGTTTGGGATCTGTCAAAATCCTTGTGGTGGCCTAATAGGAGGAGCAGCAGAACAATGGAAAAAGCAACGTTTGGGGCCGGATGTTTTTGGGGTGTTGAAGCCGCCTTTTGTCAAATCAATGGAGTAGTGTCTACTTCGGTTGGCTATATGGGCGGGCACTTCGAGCATCCCAGTTATCTTGATGTACTGTCACGGATTACTGGACATGCTGAAGTGTGCCAGGTCGAATACAATCCATCCATTGTTCAATACGACGAGCTTCTCAATACGTTCTGGCGCATTCATGATCCCACCAGCCTAAATCGCCAGGGAGCTGATCGGGGAGAACAGTATCGTTCTGTCATCTTCTACCACACGCCCGAGCAGGAGCGGCAAGCTCGAAGCTCAAAGGCAGAGCGCGATCGCTCTGGTCAGTACAGCAAACCTATTGTGACGCAAATTCAACCCGCATCTCAGTACTGGTTCGCAACAGAAGAACATCAAAAATATTTCGAGAAGAAGCGCATGCAGCAGTCTGCAATAAAAGACTGAGCCACACAACAATGAATTTGCAATGTCCAATTTGATTAATGAGGTTTCTGCATAAGAATTTACCCAGAATGTTGGTGCTTTGCCCGCTTCGCGGGCAAAGCACCAACATTCTGGGGGTAATTTCATTACTGGAAATCTCCTAAGTACATCTGGTAGTATGCATGTCGTACCACACATTACCTGCCATATTTAATCAAATTGCTGTATGAGGCTATAGCCATTCGGTGAGGACAAAGAGGGAGCAGGCTGCTCTCTCTTTGTCCTAAATTGAAGGTTGCCGCTACTCAGCCGGAGTTTGTATTACACGTGATCCGCCTATAAATTCACGGTTTCTATAAAAACAAATGATCATGTGACCCTATGTCAGAGTTTTCCAAGTCATCTGCCGTTGTGATTCAAATTTCGTATCAGGAAGCATTCCCAGCTTTTTGTTCGTAATAACCCGAGATGTGTTCGTAAACATGCTCTGGGAATTGTAATTCACGGTAAACATTGCAGGAATCTGGATCATCCGGTGTTGGACAAATGGGGAATTCCTGTTGTTGTTGCCATTCCAGAATGCGATCGCGCTTCGGTGGATTGTAGTCTTTTCCTTGCACTTGCAACACCAGCGCCCGAGCTTCCGTTTCACCCATGCCGGGGTCTTTTTGCAAGTACGCTATCACTTCGTCTTCATCCAGAAAATGCCGCGCCACCATGGCGAAGGTTAGCCGCCCATAATGCCCAATGTCTGTACCATCCTCCAGGGCATCGAGCAGATGCGCCATCATGGCACTCTTTTGCAGTTCTTCTAACATGTCAACAGCTCCATTTCTCATCATCGCGCTTCCTCCGTTATAGAAGCTAAATGTGAGGGATGACGTCTATCTCAGGGCCTGCCATAGTTCGATTGTACTAACCACCAAAGACTGTCTTTTTACATACACCAACATGCTCACCAATTTTCTCAAGCCCTTGGTTTTACGTCCACAACGTACATGCAAAATTAAGGGCTTGAGAAAATTGGTGAAGGTATTGCTATCAAATGGTTAGTGAGGGCATCAGAAGCTATTGAAGGCAATGCCTTCAATAGCTTCTGATGCCCTCACTAACGGGGCCAGGGCTATATTGGCTGAGCGCGTAGTGCTATATAAAAAGTCGCCGTTCTTTGAGAACGACGACTTCCTGATTGAATACGCTGTTATAGGGTATTACAAATTGGCGATATTGAGACTATCTGATAGCCTCTTACAGCCGTTCCCAAGCTTGGATAACAGTTTGCAAAGCTTGAGGCAGGCTGCTTTCTTCCAGGTCAATATACGACACGGTACTGTTCATAGCCTGTATCGTCGTTGTTGGATAATCGGCCAAAGCCGCAGAGGTCAGGTAGCGCATCCCATTCAAGTTAGGAACTTTTTGCTGGCTAAGAAGTTGTTGAAACTGCTGCACTTGCTGGGGTGTAAGGCGCTTAATGACCGTCGTTCGGGGCACTGATGAGTTGATCCCATTGGTAGTCGTGCGAGACAAAACACCATCCTGAGTGAGGAAAGTTTCCGTCGTATCACCGCGCAAGCCACCCGATACCATCATTTTGAAAACGACGTCAGTGCTGGGCAGAGGAAGTTGTCCCTCCGCCGGAATAAACGATGGTGTAATGCTGACGCCACTGCCACTGGCGGTTATATTCTGCACGATGCGTGAGCCTTCCTGGTCAACGTGGTAGACCCAGCTTTGGCGATCGCCCATCACAATCACCCGATATCCCGAGATGGCAATCCGCGTGCAGGCCTGGCCCGGATTGAAAATACCCATGCAACCATCAAAGGTTTTTGGCTCGGACTCAATCACTCGTAGGGTGTTAGCAGGAACATTGGCCTGCTGAGCGATCGTCGTAAACAGGCGGTCTACAACTTGGGGGGGTAACTCAGCGCTGTTCTCGCCTTCCATCTTGATCTGGCGTGCCTGCAAGTCAGTGCGGTACACCCAGGTTTGTTGCCCATCTGTCAGGGTTACGCGCCATCCCTCAACCAGGGCCATCATGCAACGCTCATTAGGGGCGGCCAAACCTAGGCATGCATCGGGCCAGGTTTCGCGAGTAGCACTGAGAATTTGGACATCCCGCGGGTGCAGGTCGAAACGGCGAGACGCATCCCGCTGAATGCGTCGAGCGACCTGCCGGGGCAAGGAGGAGGAGGGGGAACGCCGCGCTTGAGCCATAGTCACACCATCTGATGGCGTGGCAGCGATCGCAACGGTTTGAGAAAGAGTTTGGGATACGCCGCCAAACATCATCATGCTCATCAGGGCGATCGTCAAAACTTTCTGGGGCTTTTTCATTCTCATAGATTGCAGACGAACCATAATTTCCACCAATCAGCCGTGAGGACTTCAGAAACTTACTCTCTTACCCTAATGGCTGGTTAGGGGTGAACCGGGCGTTGTTACAAAATTAGCTACAGCATATCTTGCTAGACGGTTATTTCTTGTGTTTACAGACCGGGAAAACTAGCCCTGACTTGGGCTGACAGCGTTTATCATTCGGGTAAGACGCGTGGAATATGGCCACACGTCTTACCCGAATGAGAAGGGGTGCAAGGTCGCTGTCAGCGTAACCCAGGGAGCTGTAGCCAAGCGATCGCGCATCGTCTGCTCATCGGGTGTCTTCTCCCCCAGAATCCGTCCTTCAAATACAACGGTCACTTGCTCCGTCTGAAAACACCATGGCTCTACCTGAAGTTGGGTAGGGTCTCCATTCATGGGAGCCAGAGTCAGAACCGTACGTCCCATTGGGATGGGGACATCCGCAAACTCCTGTTGTTGCGTGACTCCCATACAGATAGCCAGTGACAAGGCATCGAGAGTTGCTACGAGGCGTTGATTGTGGGCGATCGTCTCCGGTTTCACGTAGAGTGTGTAGGCCGGATCCTGCCCCAATTGCTGAATCAACTCCTGCTGAAATGCTTTTTCTTGTTGCAAGAAGGCTTCGACAATTTGAGTCGATTCTGGTGATTGTTTCCAGTGGGTGAAGCGCTCATATAAGCCTGTTCCATGAAGCGACACGAGTAATGCGGCATAACGCCCCATCGGCATGACCAGATGTTTAGCCCCAGCCCACAGTTGAGTATGCACTGCGGGTGCGACTTCCATAAAGCTGTGGGGATAACCTGTTTCCGGGTTAAAGGTTGGAGACGCTTCCCAGGGAAGCCAACCAATATCATGCTGTTCTGCCCCTAAACAAACCGCTTCGTAAGGTGAAACCGGGCCAAAGCTCTCATTTCCCCAAACCTGGGCTAGTTGCCCTGAAACCCAGGCATGAGTGGGTTGGGTGATACAAATGCGCTCCGAACCAATGGTGCGATACAACATGGCTGTCCTGCTGAGCAATACTTGATAGGCGGATAGGGCTTGAGCAGTAGCTGAGGTGGGGAATGATTTGGGCGATCGCCCTCCAGCCAGATTCCCAGCCCTTGGAATTGGCGGGGTTTGCATCGTTTACAGTGGAACTGATTATTTCAACTAGAAACAATCGATTGATCCCAGCCTTTTCAAGGCTAAATGGTTTACAGGTGAATGCCTTCATGCCAGGGGCTAGTGTTGTGCCCAGGCTGCGTCAACTTTTTATTAACTGCCTACTAACCGCATAGGTTATACGTCTTTCTGAGGGCCGCGCGATGCATAGCTCTTAAAAAGACCTATAACCCGAACTGAGGTTTTATTAGCAATACTCTGGACAGTTTTTCTGAAACCGTTGATTTTGCGTGCGCGAAGCGCACGCAAAATCAACGGTTTCAGAAAAACTGTCCGAACTAATGATTAGGATAAGGGGAGTACGTACGGATAAAAGTATGGCTAAGGAAGAAAAACCACTTACCGGAGAAGCCCTCGTTAAGGAGGTGTGCCGGCGGATTCGGGTAGCCCGCAGCTATTGGGATGCCCACAATAATGCGGCCTGCCGGGGAGAACGCGAAAAAGCTTTGGCCCTCTACAACACCCTTACTAAGGAACAAAAAGATCAAATTCCTCAGCAACTACGCATCTGGCTCCGCTATCGCAGCGAAAAATACTTTGGTCCCCATCGCACACCCCCTCAATCGAAGCGCAAGGCAAAGTAGCGGTGTCAAATTGGGTTGGATGGACTGCAAAGAGAGCCACGCTCTTTTTGCAGTCATACGCTAAAGTTTGCCTTCAAAGCGTTGATACCAGAGGATATTGCCTGCCACAGTCAATGTCAGGGCGCTTCCTCCACCCACCCAGGCCAGCATCGGATCGTAGCCACTTCGGCCCAGCGTTTCCATCCACCGATGGGTTAACTCGGAAGCGACAAACTGATCCGCCATGAGGGGAAAGAGATACATCAGCGCAGCCCCTACAATGAGCCAGCCCACCATCGATGCGAGCAGGAAAATAGTTTTAGCCGTTGACTGAGTACCCATGGGCGATCGCATATAAAAACTACCGTCGAGATTACCACGACCCGCACCCAGCCATTATTAGGATTCGTAATGGCCTGACTAGCTGCTCCACCTCTACAGATACAACCAGGAACTTGCTGTCAAATAGAATCCGGAAAGTGGGCGGGTGAAGCCCACTCTCCGGATTCTATTTGCTAAGCCCTTAGGACAAGTTATGTTTGAAAAGCGACGCTCAGTAAGGCTTTTCAAACATAACCTTCCTGGTTTAAGCGCGTCGCGCTATTAACGATTGATTTCAAGTGTGGTGAGTGAAATTCACCACACTTAAAATCAACGAACCTCTTTTTTACCGTTGCTGTGTAACGACAAAAAAGAGGTTTTGTTTAGTTTTGGATCAAGACGATCTGTGAGTTTACCCAAAATAAGCCGGCTCATTTCCGGGCTTCCATTTGATGTTGCAGCCAATGCTGGGCTTTTGCTCCGCAGGGATGGGTTGTCCGGCTAGCACTGCATCCAGGGCCGCGCGAAGATCACGGCCATCGACAGGAAGACCATTACTGGGGCGGCTGTCGTCTAATTGCCCCCGATAGACGAGATGGCGATCGCTATCAAACAAGAAGAAATCCGGCGTACAAGCAGCCGTGTAAGCTTTGGCGACATCCTGGCTGGCATCATAAAGCACCGGGAAAGTGTACTCAAGCTCCTGGGCCATCTGCTTCAAGTTTTCCGGAGAATCATCTGGGTAGCCAGAAACATCATTCGCGCTGATAGCCACAATAGCGGCCTTTGAAGCATAATCCTTGCCTAAGCGGGAGAACTCCTGCTGAACGTGTTTCACAAAGGGGCAGTGCCGACACAGAAAGATGACCAGAAGGGCAGGTTTTCCTGCAAAGGTTTCCAAGGAAACAGTCTCACCAGTCACAACATCCGGCAACTGAAAATCAGGGGCAGCAGTGCCAAGGGGCAACATGGTTGAGGCGGTTAGTGCCATAAATAGCGCTCCTGTAAAAACGTTGATTTCTTCTTACCCTATATAAGCAGCTCAACTCAATTAAACCTAGAACCCCAAATGCTGCACAATCCTGCGAAAAAGTGCCTCTTTCAGCCAGTGTTAAAACATGCTCAGAACTGACGTGTTTATGTTGTAGTTGGGGTGCTTCGCACCTCAACTACAACATAAATGCTCTAGATATAGCGGACTTGCGTAAATCCTGATGCTCTGGAAATAGACATGAGGCAAAGCCGCAGAGCTATCTTTAGCAATTTATCAGCTCGCTGATCCAGAAAATTGGGAAAGAGACACCAAATATTAAACTAAAGTTTTTTATGATCTGTATAGGCGATCGCAAACGTTCTATCAATTTAGCCCTTATACCAAACCAATATGAAGCTCCATATAAAACGGTATAACATCTATCTTTAGGATGATGGGTCTAAAGCCATTACGTGGATATCTAGGGCGCTAAAAAGTAAAGCTTCAAAAACAAAATCTTACGTTCTAGTCCCATGAAGCTTATGCAAGAAATTATGCTTGTTCTGCATAAGACTAGGAGACAGACTGAGTGTAATTCGTTATATGTAGAATACGTATCCCTAATCCAAATAGCGAGCTGAGCTAAGGCAACCTGAGCATTTCTCTTCATAGAGCAAGCTCAGAGTTTTACTGGGTATAGGCCGGAGACCAATAAAGATAGAAGAATTAGGCTCCCATTTCTAAGGAAAGGTAGCCTGGCAAGTCGTCTGATCGCAGTCCAGTGTTGTCAACAGGTTTACAACGAGAGGTAGAAGCGATGGAGCAACAGCAGATGGAGAAAAAAACCAATAGTGAAATGATTGGAACCACCGTAGGCATTGCCCTGCCCTCTCAAAACTTTGATGTTTGGGCAATTGCTGTTCGCAAGCAAATGCTGTCTGCATTGAAAAAGCGTGGGCATCAAGTCGAAAGTTAACGCGTACACAGAATAACGCTCAACATACAAAAAACTACTTAAAAGTGAATCGTTTGTATTTCTGGACACGAGATACAAACGCCTCCGCTTTCTTCAGTAGTTTTTGGCACTATCGCAGCATATCAGTACGTTAAGTACAAAAGGAATCGGGCGTGTTTTATATTCCGCGCCCGATAATTTTTATTCCGCTAAAGAGCTCGGACAAAATAGAACCCCATTTTTTAGAAAGCTCGACTACGTGAAGCTTTTTAAAAAATGGGGTTCTATTAAATTCACGATCCTAAGGTGTAGCGGTTTCTCCGCAGTACGCATTCACATCCTGAACCAGAGGAGCCTCTCGTTCTGTTGCAGATTGAAACTCGCTGCGGGCCTTTTGAGCGGCTGTAAAATCTTGTGCATTGAGAGCTTCAGCCAGGGTACGGGCCGATGTACTCACATCCCCATAGAGGTCGACAAACCGTTGCTGAAATGATTCTAATTCCTCATCTGATAGAGAAATGGCTGCCATTTCTTGCCGCCCTCGATCAAAGCTACCGGCTACTCTTTCCAACGCCTCAGCATTGGGTTGATTCCCAGCACTTACGATGGTCTGAACCTCGCCCACAGTTTTGTTGGTAACCTCCGTCAGACGGTTGCATTGTGCTGCACGATTATCACTACACCCCACAGCCAGAAGGGTACAAAAAACTGCGATCGCCCATTGAGATTGCCGCACAATTGAATACACCATAACCCGATCAGTAAAAAGAGCGCGAGAACCAACCTGAACCGCCAACGCGGTACAGCCATGAATCACCCTGGGCAACTTACATTGTAGGGAGGGCAGCAGAGAGTGTGCTTAACCCGATGTAACCCTCAATACAGTTACCCACGGTTACAGGCATAACCGTGTCGGTCTAAAGTCTATCGCTTATGAACAGTTTAGAGAATGTACGAAACGTTGATTCTCATTCTTTTCCACACAAAAAATTACGCAAAAACGAGCACTTCATCAGTGACAAATGTTCGGCAAAATCAAGGACTTGGGAAAATGGCAGCAATTCTCATTTTGAAATCAGGCCCGAAAACCGCGCGCCTTCGGCGCGCGGTTTTCGGGCCTCAAAGCCAAGAGTTCACGCCCGTAGGGCGTGAACTCTTGGCTTTGAGGCCCATACTGAGAATTGCTGGGAAAATGGCGAGCATGTTGCAGATTGCGTCAGGCTATATTTCAAGCCCTCAAACAGAATTGCTTACACCACAAGAGATACCTTTGACCCGTCTATAGTCTTGTTCACCTCAATACGCGTCTGGAAAGCCTCCTTCAACCGCGGCATGTGGGTGACCGTGAGGATGCAGGCAAAGTCATCAGCGATTGCCTGTATCGCAGAGATGAGGCGATCGCACCCTGCCTCATCCTGAGTGCCAAACCCTTCATCCACAATCAGCAATTGCAGTGCCATCCCCGAACGTAACGCTAACAAGCGGGCCAACGCCAGGCGGATCGCAAAATTAATCCGAAAGGCCTCACCACCCGAATAGGTTTCGTAGGGGCGAGTTCCTCGAGCGTCAGCAATGAGAATATCGAGTGTGTCGATCAGACGAATCGCTTTGCGGTTACTGCCCTTACGACTGCGTTGCGTAACAAACTGCACATGCAATTGGTGGTTGCTGAGTCGCCCCAGAATTTGATTCGCCTCCGCCTCTAATTGGGGCAGCACGTTCTCAATCATGAGCGCCTGGATACCGTTCTTACCAAACGCTTGCGCCAGTTCTTGATAGACCCGCAACTGACGACGCGACGCTTGTAAGCGATGAGTTTGCTCAATCTGCTGGGTTTTCAGCGTTTCCAGGTGCTGCTGTTGCTGCTGCAACCGCCCAATCTGAGCGATCTGGTCATCCAGTTGTTGACGTCGTTGTTGTAGCTGCCCCTCCATCATGTAAATCGCGGGTTCCGGATCGGGCTGTTGCTCTAACTGGTGGGTTAACGCCTCTACTTGATCGGTTAGCACCTCCAGGCCTTGATAGCGCTCCCGAATCAACCCTTCCAGGTCTTGCAAGCGTTGCGCCAGTTGGGGGTATTGCTGTTGAGCTTGGGCCAACTCCTGTTGACGGAGGGGCCACTGTTGAGCCTGCCGTAGAGCTTGACGGAGAGCGGTGTGGTGATCCAGATTGTAGGCGATCGCAACAATCTGTTCCTCCAACTGCCGAATCTCCTGCTGTAAAGGAGCAGTGGCGATCGCAGCCAGTTGCCGCTGAATCTCGGCTTGCTGTACCTCTAGATCGGGCAAGCGTTGGAGAAGATGCGATCGTCGCCGTTCTGCCTGTTTCAGTTCGGCCTGACGAATTTCAGCCCACCGCCAGCGATCAACCTCACCCCGTGCTAAGGCATGGTTTTTGTCGTCATAGTTGAGTTGGGCCAGGGTGGTATCCAGCAGCGCCAACTCCTCCTGTAACTCAGGCGCATACTGCTGGTGCTGGAGAGCAGATTCCAGTACAGCCTGCTCCTGCAAAAGCTGCTGCAACCGGGTCTGCCCCTCCGAGGCACCCTGAAGCTGCTGTTGCAATTGTCCCCGCCGTTCCAGAACAATTGCGTATTGCGCCAACTCTTGCTCCAGTTCCCGATATTCCTGACGCAGCAGTTGAATTTCTCGATCTGAAGTGGTGAGCTGCTCTCTCAGCACCCAAATTTGTTGCTGGATATCCTGTTGTTCCATGTAGTAGCGCTCCAGCACCAGCGCCCAGTGGTGCTCATCGAGGGGGCGATCGCACAACGGGCAGGGAGGAAATTCGGCCTCTTCCACTACCTGCTCTGCATAATGCCCACCTCCTTCACGTACCCCAACCGACATGACTTCTGCGTGGGCCGTCGCATCTTGAGCGTGGCTTCCATGTTCCCCATGCTCCAACATGGCAATTTTGTGGGCCAGTTCCGCCAAATGGGCTTCATATTTACGTTGTCGCTCCTGAAGCCGTTCTAAAAAGTTGCGTCGCTCCACGCCTTTTTCCCGCACCTGTTGCTGGTAGTAGCGGCGTTGCTCTAAATAAGCAATCGACGTGGAAATTTCGAGCACGGCCTGACGCAAATGGGGTTGACGTTGCTGCTGCTGTTGAAGCTCCTGGGTGGCGGTACGTAATTCCTCTAAACGAGCCCCCATGCGGGTCTGGAGGCGGTCGAGATCCGCCTGAATGTGCTGCCGTCGCTGTAATAGCGGAGCCGCCTCGACCTGCTGCTGGTCGAGAGCCGCGAGGCGATCGCGTGCCCGTTGCAAGTGCCCTAAAGCAGTCTCCACATCTCCCGACTTTCGCAGAGTATGGTTGACCTCTTCCAATTGTTGCTGCAGGTTTTCCTGCTGAACCTGAAGAGTACGCTGCTTATCCTGGAGAGTCGACACATGGGCCTGGAGCTGGGATTGAAGCGTTTGTAATTGCGCCGTTGCCGCCTGATGGGCGTGAAACTTAGCAGATTGGCTTTCCTCCTCAGCCAGCAGACGGTAATACTCCTCACATCCGACGGCGATCGCCTCCGCTTGCTGAAGCACCGCTTCTAAGGCTTTTTGCTGCTGGCGAATCTGGTGTTGTTCTTGCGTTAAACGCTGGCAATCTTGATGAAGCAATTGCTGCTGTTGTTGTAACAGGCCCAATTGCTGCCTCCAACCCTGCCGTTGTTGACGAACGTGTTGAAGTTGCTGCAGAACCTCCTGGTCGTGGGCTTGCTGCTGGTGCAACTGCTCCAGTTCAACGGTGAGGTTGGTGTGGGCGATCGCCAACTGTGACCCTTGCTCTAATTGAGTGCTGAGACTATCTAGCGTCCGCTCCAGTAATTCCACTTCAGCTTTCAGTTGGCGTGCTTGTTCCTTGGCCTGCTCAGACAGTTGGTCGTAGCGATCCAGTTGCAGCAGATCGGCTAGCACTTGTTTGCGTTCACCGGGCCGCTTCAGCATGAACTCATCAGCCCGGCCCTGACGCAGATAAGCGGAATTGACGAATGTTTCGTAATCCATTCGTAGGGTTTGCACAATCAACAGTTGGGTAGCTCGCATTCCCCTTCCGGTGAGGCTACGAAACCCGTTGTTCGTCTGCACTTGAAACTCTAGCTGACTCGTTTGCCCCCGCACGCGAGAACGAATGACCCGGTAAGTTTGCTCCTGGCACTGAAAGACAAAATCAACTCGGGCCTCTAACTCTCCCTGGTGGATCACGTCATCGTCAGTGCTGGCTCGTCCCTGCCCCCAGAGTGCCCAGGCGATCGCCTCTAACAAAGAAGACTTCCCTGCCCCATTCGCTCCACAAATGCAAGCGATATGCAGCCCTCGGAAATCCAAAGATGTATCCCGATAGCTCAAGAAGTTTTTTAGGGTTAGCTGTAGAGGAATCATGCCAACCAGAGATACTGTGTGATCTCAGATTAGCAGTACGTCTGAACTTTAATACATCCGCTCTGACATTTTTTGCCTTATTTTATCGGGGTTTGGACGATTTTCATTGTTCTCTATATGAGGTAAAACTCAATATATGGTGTAGAGCTACTTCTCAAACATTTTCAGCCTATATATCTTGCGTTCAAGCAAACGAAGTCTCGATCCCATGAAAATTCTTTATGTAGGAACAAGCTTTCCCCGTGAAACGTTTCACAGTACTCAAACACCATTCAAAATTCTTCTAGAAAAATAATTATTTGTAGTGAGTTTTCAGATCCTCAAGTTTTTGCAGATCTAAGGAGATTTCCAATAATAAAATTATCTCCGAGATGTGGATGCTTTGCCCGCTTTGCAGGCAAAGCATCCACATCACGAGTAGATTCTTATGCAGAAATCTCCTAAGGATCTGAAGTTTCTTGGCTTAACCTTTAAGTTTCAATAGCTCCTCCATCGAAGCCAATAACTTAATCCTGGCAGATTCAATTTGGAAATTAGAATTCACCTGAAATTTCCAACCCACATTGACAGCAAATATTGGGGTCTGAACCTTACCCGTCACCTGACATTCATAACCATCCGATTCTGCTGGCTGAACCGAACAATTTTGAGGAAAAAGTTGTAATCCTCGTGCCTCTGCCTTTAGATAGGCTGTAATCGCTTCTTGCCCTTCCATCGCTGTATCAAAGGGCGGAAATAATATTCCACAGGGCGCAAAGAGTGCAGCGGCCGCATCAAAATCCTGGTTATTTAGAGTTTCGAAATAGGTATTGATGAGATGGGTTAGAGCAGGATGATCTGGAAATTCAATGAGGTTGGGGCGATCGCTCACAGATTTCACGTCCATAGGAAAATAGGAACCAATGAAGGAATAAGACCATTATCCTCCCAGTTTTAATGCCGAAGTAACTCTGTCAATAGTCAGGTCAGTTTATTCTTTCCTTGGCGGGGTGATCTATTTGTCTATAATTGATAACTTTTCAACAGCGAATTGAGGAATTATTGTGTCTTATACAACTACCAATACCTACCCTGATTTAGTGCAGGCTTTTCAACAATTAGATACCGATGAACAGCTTGCATTGTTCTGGTATATCTACACTGAAATGGGCGAATCTGTTACCCCTGCAGCCCCCGGTGCCAGCACTGTTTCCACCAACGTAGCCGATTCACTTTTCGAGCAAGTGAAGGCGATGTCCCGTGAAGAGCAACTGCAAGTACAACGGGATCTGATCGAGCGGAAGAACAGCCTGATTAGCCGCGAATACGGTGCTTTCAGCGACACTACCAAGTTGCTGTTCTGGTATCTGCTGGCCGTAGGCATGAGCAATAACACTATTATTCCAATGCCTGCCGACTATGAACTGAGCCCCGAAGCAGAGGATCTCTTCACCCAAATCAAGAATCTGGAATTCCAGCAGCAAATGACTGTTTTCCGGGATTACGTTGCTCCCATGGGCGTTGACCCCACCACCGCTGAGCACGATCCTGCAACAGGTTTGTAATTTGAGGGCGATCGCCCCCTAAACCCCCAAGAAAAGGACGCAGTGCTAAGTGCTGCGTCCTTTTCTTTTATCACAATAGCCATTTGGGTTAGGACACGAGCAGGGAGCGCTTCGCACTCCCTGCTCAACAAACACAGAATGATGCGAACGAAATACCACATCATCCTGTTTTTGCTTATTCAAGCAATGTCATATCAGCAATTCTCAGTATGGGTATCAAAGCCAAGAGTTCACGCCCGTAGGGCGTGAACTCTTGGCTTTGAGGCCTGAAAACTGCGTGCCAAAGGCACGCGGTTTTCGGACCTGATTTCAAAATGAGAATTGCTGATGTCATATATAGCAATATGCAAGTGCGTTAAGTGCAGTGGTGTGTGGCACGAAGAGTGCCACACACCACTGCACTTAATCAACCCACACAGCGCTATAAGAAATGATATGAGAAGTCATCCTTGAACCGAAGGACTCAAAAATTTCTGCTTTAATCCTCACAGAAGCAATCAGCATGGGAGCGGAGGGAGTCTTGGATAACCTCAAAGTCATCGTTATTGGCGCTGGAATGGGTGGCTTGACCGCAGGCATCGCCTTGAAGCAGGCCGGGTATCAGGTGGAGGTCTACGATCGCGTGCGGGAACTGCGTCCTGCCGGGGCCGGGATTTCCCTCTGGTCAAATGGCGTAAAGGTATTGAATCGGTTGGGATTGGGGCAGGCGATCGCCAACATCGGCGGGCAAATGAACCGCATGGCCTACTATGACATGCACGGCGAACTGCTCACGGGCTTTAGCTTACAACCGCTCATTGATACCGTTGGGCAACGCCCTTACCCCGTTGCCCGTACCGATCTACAGGGAATGCTGCTGAATGCCTTTGGAGCCGATGACGTACGGCTTAACTTCCGATGTGTAGGGGTGGAGCAGGATGAGAATTCTGTCACGGCTATCTTTGAAGATGGTTCCACCGCGACAGGAGATGTATTGGTGGCGGCAGATGGGACTCACTCCTTCCTGCGGAGTTATGTTCTGGGGGAAACCCTGGAACGGCAGTATGCGGGCTATGTGAATTGGAACGGTTTGGTTTCCATCAGCGAGGATTTGGCTCCAGCAGATAGCTGGGTGCTGTATGTAGGTGAACATAAGCGAGCCTCCCTTATGCCCGTGGGTAGCGACCAGTTCTACTTTTTCCTGGATGTGCCGTTACCCAAAGGCACCGTTAGCAGTCCCGACACGTATCAAGAGGAATTATTTAGCTTCTTCAAAGGCTGGGCGGCTCCGGTACAAACTCTCATTCAGCGTCTTGATCCAACCAAAACAAACCGCATCGAAATTCACGATGTCCCCCCCCTGCAAACCCTTGTCAAAGGACGCGTTGCACTTCTGGGCGATGCAGGCCACAGCACAACTCCAGATCTGGGACAGGGCGGCTGTCAAGCATTGGAAGATGCATTAGTCCTAACCACCTATTTGCAAACCACCAACTTAAGTGTAGAAGATGCGTTACAACGCTATGAAGCTGCGCGGAAAGATCGGGTCGCAGATATTGTGACTCGTGCTCGGAAACGATCGGATGTTACCCACGGAAAAGATGCAGCTAAAACTCAAGAATGGTATGAGGAATTAAAAACCGAAGACGGTAGCAACATTATGGGAGCTATTTCTCGAACAATTTTAGCAGGACCCTTGGGTTAGCTATAGGTGTAGGAGTGAATAAAATTCACTCCTACACGCACCAGTATTTATAGAAAAATACACATTTTTTCGGACGGATATGCAACAAATTCGCTACACTATTGCCGATATTAATCAAATGAATGAGGATACGTTTGTTAGTACCTTTGGTGAATTATTTGAGCAAACACCAGCGATCGCCCACACCGTTTACCATCATCATCCTTTCACATCTTTAGAAGCTCTGTATGATGCTATCAGCCATACAGTTAAAAGCCTTGAGCCAGAAGCCCAACTAGCTTTCATCCGCGCTCATCCTGACTTAGGTAGCAAAGCAAAGATGGCGGATGCATCAGTTCAGGAACAGCAAGGTGCTGGGCTTAATCAACTAACCCCCAAAGAGTTTGAGCGGTTCACTCGCTTAAATCAAACCTATAAATCAACCTTCGGGTTCCCCTTTATCATTGCTGTGCGCAACCACACCAAAGACTCTATTCTTGAAGCATTTGAGCAGCGCTTGCAAAACTCAGCGGAGCAGGAACGCGATCGCGCCCTGCAGGAAATCATCCAGATTGCGAAATTTCGATTGAGCGATCGTGTAGAAGTTTAACCTTCTCAAACAAAATCTGGTGTTGCTAAATGCAGGGGTGAGGTGTGGAACTACGCCACACCTCACCCCTGCATTTAGCAATGTCGTCTTTTTTAGACCTCAAAGCCAATTTCCTGAAGGCTTTGGCGAATGCGCTCTGCTTCTTGAGGATTGGTGGCTTCGTGAAGCTTTACCGCCTGCCGAAACGACTCTAAACTCTCCCGGACACGCCCTAATTTAAGCAGGGCCACTCCCAAATTTTGATGAACTTCGGCGTGATCGGGTTCTAGTTCAATCGCCCGGTGATAGTGGGCGATCGCCTCCTTCGGCTTCCCTAAAGCCCGTAGTGTAGTACCCAGATTAAAATGGCCCAGGGCAAAGTCAGGCGCGCTTTCCACACAGCGCTGATAACACTGACGCGCCTGATCCAGTTGCCCGGCTTGCTTAAAGAGGCCGCCTACATTGGTATAGGCACCCAATTTGAGGCGATCGCCAATCGGCTGCTTCAAGGCAACCCGGTAATGGGAAAGGGCCAATTCAGGATTTTGCTGCCGGGTCAGGGCAATGCCCAGGTGATAGTGCAGCTCGTAGGACAGCATTGGATTGGGCGATGCCTGCTTCTCCTGGATTTGCAATCCCTGCTTCAGCAGTTGAATTCCCTTATCGATGTCCCCCTCCTGCACATACAGGGCTCCCAATTTACTACAGCCATACACATCATCGGGATGCTCGGCTAGATAACCTTCCATCGCAGTACGAGCACGGGCGGCTTTGTCCTGTTGGGCGATCGCTCCCGGCTCATAACCCACGTGGCGCAAGGCTACTCCCGGCAAATCTACCACTTTCCATTCGGGCTCCTGTCGCATTAACGCGAATACACTGTCATCAATCAGCGCATGGTAGGGACGATTGAAGCGGACCTCAGGATGGCGGCGAAACAAGCGGGAAACCAGGGAATACGGCGATTGTGTCGCGCCCACTTCGTGACGCAGGAGGTTCACCACCAAAACGTTTTCCACCTGAATGGCTTGCTGAATCAAGGGAATCGCTTCCTCGACCAGAGTTTCGTCGGCATCCAGCACCAGCACCCAGTCCTGCGTTACATGGCGTAGGGCTTCGTTACGGGCATCGGAAAAACTACCATTCCAGGGAAAGTGGGCCACCGTTGCGCCAAGGGATTGGGCGATCGCCACTGTCTCATCAGTCGAGCCCGTATCGAGGATGATCTGCTCATCGACGAGCGATCGCACGCTCTCCAGGCATTGGGGCAGATTCTCCGCCTCATTCCGCACGATCATGCAAAGACTAAGGCCCATAACGCTCCTCAGATGTTATCAATCCAACACAGTGTTCAGATTAACCTTTGAGAGGAGGTGGGGAAAAGTGGGTAGGGGCGCGAGAGGGAAACAGGAACCGGAAAGCTCAAGGCTGTTTTAATTGGGTTTCGTGCATCTCGCCACAAAACACAATTAAAACGGCAAATTCCAGCTCACTTTAGTACGCTCTAAATTTTTCCTGAGCAGTTGTGGGCTGATGTAAGT
This sequence comes from Leptolyngbya sp. FACHB-8, assembly GCF_014695575.1. Lineage (GTDB taxonomy): Bacteria > Cyanobacteriota > Cyanobacteriia > Elainellales > Elainellaceae > Vacuolonema. The sequence goes on from NZ_JACJOO010000084.1 coordinate 270,775, forward strand.
TCATATCATCTAGAGCATCGAAGTTGTATTTGGTGGCTAAGCCCACCAAATACAACTGGGATACGTAACGCCTTTTGTCAGCCTTCATGTAGAGGTTGCCGTTCAGGAGTTTATCAAACCCCGCGCCTTGTCCAGAGTGCCTTTGTGATCCTGCCACCAGTCTTTTAGGGCTTCGACATACTCGGCTCCAGCCGCTTTGTAGAGATCCGATTCAGGGGTGTTGTACTCAGCGCTGTCAATCAAAACACGGGCCAGGCGGGCCACATCTTCTGGCTCTTTTGAAGCTTCAAACGTATCAGCTAGAGTATCCAGATGTTCTAGCTTTGCTGTTAAATGCTCACGTGCATCCATGGTATTTACCTCGTTCGCCATTTCAATAGTGAGCTCATGGCAGAGTTAGTGTCATTCTCCTAGAGAGAGGTTTAGGCGACCGCAGAATTTAATAATATTCAGTACAAATGCACTAATATAGATTGTCGACTGACGTCAGAAATACCCGGATCAATCTCGAAATATGCCGCAGTAAATAGAAGACCAAGGGGAACTCTAGATGTAACCTAATGGTCAAGGAAAAAAACACACCGCACGGCACGGGTAAAGCCTACGCTTCAGGTTTTATGGCACTCAAACATCTATCAGAAATTTTTGATTCATTTAGACATAGCCCTGCCCAGAACCCTGAGATGGAAACGTCTAGCCACTCCACTCAAAGCTCCAGGCTCCCTACATCCAGGCGTCCTTCCCGAGGTAGGAAACCGAAGGCTAACGGCGACACATTGCGTTTCATTTCTCTGGTCGTTGCCACGTATCTCGGCGTAGGGGCATTTATTGTGGCATCCCCCTTTGGGAGCGCCCAATCCGTGCGCCAACAAGCAACGATTTCTCCCAGAGACGGCTCAAGCGTAGTTGATCTGCGATCGGCCCCGGCAGGAGCGGGGCGTGTGTTTGGCCAGGGGCGATCGGGCGATAGTGGCGAAATTGTGGATGAACATCAAGGGGATGACGGCTACACCTGGTATTTCATCCGTTTTCCAAACATGACACGAGGAGCGTGGGTACGGTCTGACACCGTCTCCCTGGGTAATGCAGGGGCCGCCTCAACGCCTCCATCATCCGGCGTTGCAGTTCCCCAAGCTTCAAGAGACCCCCTTCCCAACCAACCGGGCACAACAGCGCCCTCGGGTGGCTTAAGCGCTCATTTGGAACCCAGTTCCAATCAATATGCCACCACAGGGTCGATCGCCCAGCCAAGTTCCCAGACTCAACCTCGGCGGCGATTGGGTTTTCGGCGCCCCTCCCTCACAACCACTCCTGTAAATCCTGTGCAACCGCCTCGTAACGAGACTGCCCCCTTCAATCAGGAGGTAGTCGATTATTTCTTAGAAATAGCTTTGGGCAATGAATGGGGTAGTAGCAATAACACCATCCGCCGATGGACTCAGAATTTGCGGATTCAAATTGTGGGGTCGCCAACCGAGACGGACATGGCCACGCTCCAGGCTGTTGTGTCCGAATTAAATCAGCTCACCAACGGCCAGGTTAGTCTGCAATTCGTGCAGGACAATCCCAACGTCCAGCTTTACTTTGTTCCTCAATCTGAATTCAGCCGCTATGAGCCCAACTATGTTCCACAGAACCTAGGGTTCTTCTGGAGCCGCTGGAATGACAGGGGCATTTACAACTCCCGCATTCTGATTTCTACAACGGGCGTGTCTCAAACTGAGCGATCGCACCTCATCCGTGAGGAGTTAACGCAATCCATGGGGCTGATGCGTGACTCCTATCGCTACGACGACAGCATCTTTCAACAGCGCTGGACACAAACTACTCGATACTCCGACATCGATCGCGCCATCATCCAACTGCTCTATCGCCCTGATATTCGACCAGGCATGACACGGGCACAGGTTCTGACGCAATTAGGCCTTTAAGGCCCAGTGATTCTCCACGTTAATCTTGACCCTGAGAGGTGGCGGCTTCGCTCGCCACCGTACTGAGAACCAGGAAGGTTATTTTTTGAAAAGCCGCGCGGAGCGCGGCTTTTCAAAAAATAACCTGTCCTAGCCAGAGCGCGTAAGGCTATACATGGCGGCAATTAGCCTGGCTTTTGTCCAGGCTTTCATGATTCCTCATTTGTCGATAGGCTAGGGAAATTCTCTGGAGGCGATCGCCCATGACCCCCCTTAAGCTGTTGTTCATTCGCCACGCTCAATCGGTCGGCAACGTCGAAAAGCGGATGCAGGGCAATGCTGACTTTCCCCTCACCGAAGAAGGACGTCGGCAAGCCGCAAAGCTGGCCCAGCGCCTACGGGAAGAGGGATGGCGGCCCACCCACATTTACAGCAGCCCAATTAAACGTACGGTTCAGACCACCGAAATCCTGTTGTCCCATTTCCTGGCCGATTTTCTCCCCACTAGCTTGCGGGATGAAACCGGGGTCAACGAGCTCAATCCTATGGAGCCAGAGATTACCGCAGCGGCTCTGGGCGGGTCGGGCGACCTGTCTCCCATTCCCGTTAGCTATGCAGATGCCCTGGTAGAGCATAAGAACGGCCAGTTTGAGGGGCTAACCTGGGCCGAAGCGCAAGAAAAATTCCCACAATTATGTCTGCAACTGGAAACATCGCTGGATTGGATTCCGGTTCCAGGAGCGGAGACCTTAATGGATGCACGCGATCGCACCCAACAATTCATTAGCGACCTGGTCGAACGGCACCAGAACGGTGACCACGTTCTAATCGTGACCCACAGTTGGATTTTGCAACATTTGCTGGCTACACTGTTGGGGTGCGATCGCACCTGGCGCATTGCCTCCAGGAATACCGGAATGTTTGAATTTTGGATTGAGCGATCGCGCTGGTTCCGCCCCGACCCCCAGACCCGGCTTAACACCGACCTGTGGCAAGTCCGCCGCTTTAACGATCACCATCATCTGCTGTAGTGGCCCTCCCCCTGGAGCTCAGCAGTTTCTGAATGGTTGGTGTGGCGAGATACGCTGCATCTCGCCACACCAACCATTCACCGAAGTAAAACGCATTCGATGCAATGATGAAGTACTCTGAACAAGGTGTTGTAAAATTTCAAGCAATATTGATGTTGCTGTGTTTCCCCACGAAATTTTTTCAGGGTCGTATGAGCGGTTGGGGTTTTCTACCATAAGAGCATCCAGCCATGATTCAATCTATCGACGAGATTGCGCTTCAGGCGCGCCAAGGCAGTATTTCTGCCATTATCCAAATCCTTAACGAGAAGCTGGCAGATTCCGGCGTACGCACTCGGGCCATGCTCGACGGTGGAGTTTTGCAATTGCTATGCGAAGCGGCCACCCCCGACCAACTGGAACAAACCACGCTGGTCGAGCGGATCCGCTACCTACTTGAGGGAATTAGCCCCCAGAAGATTCGGCGTGTCAATATTAATAGCCGCATTGTGCGTGAGCAACAATTGCTCTGGCTCGATGAAATTCAGCGTGACCCACACAGTCAGTTGCTGTGGTCCCAAGAAATCTGTCTGAAGCGCCCCAACCCCCTCAAGCGCTGGCAGGAAAACCGTAAGCTGAATCGGGACATTGTGATGATGGCCCCCATTCCTAAAAGCGAAAGCCGGGCAAAAAGTGCGTCGCGCCATTTCTGGCGTGGAATTCTTGTAGGCGGCAGCAGCTTGGGATTACTCATCCTTTTGGTTGGTTGGGCGGTCTCCGATTGGCTAGGCTATCGGCCAGGCCAGTTTCTGCAAGCAGCCAACGAAGCCCCTACGGCTCCCGAACCGGCGGCAAGCCCGACGGTAAGCCCTGTAGCGAGCCCTGTAGCAAGTCCTGTAGCTACAACCACGGTCAGCCCTGACCCCTTTGTGGAAGCGGTGCGTCTGGCGGAGCAAACGGTCAGTGCAGGACAAACGGCCAAGTCATCTGCTGAGTGGTTAGAACTCGCAAGCCGTTGGCAAAAGGCGGCTGATTTGATGTCTCAGGTACCTGCCACAGACAGCCGCTACGCAACGGCCCAGAACCGAACTCAGCTTTATAGCCAAAATAGCGAAGCCGCCCAAAAACGGGCCGCTGCTTTGCGCGGGAGCCCTTGAACAGGACTAAAACTGTATGGCAAGAATCAACCTATGTTTGGGTGTGCTAAGTACTCCAGGTCACCAAACATAGGCCAATTTAAGCTATTGAGTACCAGGGTTTCAGCAGCTCAAGTTTGCTGACGTTTAGAGAAGGGAAATGCCTCGCACTTCCTTCCTCTAATTTTCAAGTGTGAAGAGATGCTCGCCAAGCGGGCATCTCCTCACACTTGAAGGGCTAAATATAGGATGGAAGGCTAGCGATCGCCCCATCGTTCTCCTCGTAGGGAGGCGAACTCCGAGGTGCCTGGCAGACTACCCGTCAGAGTGCCAATGGCACTTAAGGTCGCCGATGCGACCAGCAGTAAAATGCCAAGGGCAATAGAAGAATGGGGTGTTGGAGTAGTAAGGGTAACCGCTGCCACAGAGGCATCCTGAACCGACGGCGAAGCAAAAGAGTGGGATGGTTCCACCCCTCCAGCCCCGCCGAGCAGTCCAACCATGCCATAAAATACCAAAAACCAGGCAAAGCCAACTACAAATCGTCGCATACCGGGCCCGAAACGCTAGGGTGAGCTATTAACCGTAACGGTCGCTCATCCAATTTTCAGGATGAATCCTGGCAGGCCTACAGCTTTTTTACATACTTAACGTCAGTTCGGGATAAGCCGAACCGCCCATTATTGCGTGCGCGACGCGCACGCAATAATGGGCTTTTTCGAGTGCCGCGCGAAGCGCGGCACTCGAAAAAGCCCTTAACCCGAACTAAGGTTACTTACAAAATTTTCTGATGGGTGAGGTACGAGAGATAGATGTGGGAATTCGTTCCCCATCCATCTCTTGCCCAAACCGGGAGACATCATGCTGGCTATTTATAAGACTCTCAATGCCCGACAATAGCAATATCGTCAAAACTGCACATTTATTCTCTGGTATCCAACTCTCGAATCTCATGAACATACGGATTGGCAACGGGTATGATATCCATCGTCTGGTGAGCGATCGCCCTCTCATCCTCGGCGGCATCTCCATCCCCCACGAAATGGGGCTTTTGGGCCACAGCGATGCCGATGTACTGACCCACGCCATTATGGATGCCATGCTGGGTGCCCTCTGTCTGGGCGATATTGGCCACCTTTTTCCCCCAGGCGAACCCGAATGGGCCGGGGCCGATAGCCTGAAGCTTCTTGCCCAGGTCAATACCCTGATTCAAGAGAAAGGCTGGCAAATCGGCAACCTGGATGCAGTCGTCGTTGCCGAACGGCCTAAGCTCAAGCCGCATTTGGTGGCTATGCGCGATCGCCTCTCCCATGTCCTGAACATTGCCCCTGACCAAGTCAGCGTCAAAGCTACCACCAATGAAAAACTCGGCCCTACAGGTCGAGAAGAAGGCATTGCGGCCTATGCAGTCGCCCTATTGGTTGCTCAAAGTTAGCCAGATCCAAAACCCAAAGCCCTTCTAATTACCTTGCCTGAGAATCACAAATAAAACACCCTGTAATTCTTGCCTTAAGAGTGGCAGCTCTGCCGCCACTCTTAAGTAACCTCACTTCGGGATAAGCTGAAGTGCTCATTTTGGTGTGCGCGAAGCACATACCAAAATGGGCGTTTTCGAGTACCGTGCAACACGCGGCACTCGAAAACGCGCTTTCACAGCAATTCTCATTTTGAAATCAGGCCCGACAACCGCGCGCAAAGGCGCGCGGTTGTCGGGCATCAAAGCCAAGAGTTCACGCCCTACAGGCGTGAACTCTTGGCTTTGATGCCCATACTGAGAATTGTTGGCCCTTTCACCCCATCCACATGTCTAGAACATAGCCCTACTCTCAATACTCAATAAAAGGTATTGAGTACACGCTCCTTAACGGACGGAAAAAGAGGACTCTGGTTCTGATAAACGGGGGTATCACATATCAGCCTTTGATGACGAAGACTAGACAGAAACCCAAAGACATAGCAGGATGTACGGAGTACCTTTGTTTTACTAAGGCTTACTCGTAGATTCAACTAGCCAACTAGAGTTAAACAAGGGTTTCATGTTCGTAGGTTTATTTGATGTCTACCTATCCTGAACTTCCCCAACTGCTCAAGCGGCGGCTATTTTATCAAGGGCGCAAATTTAGCTTTGAAGTCAATCGTCTACGTCTACCCAATAAGGCCGAAGGCGAAATGGAGTGTATCCGGCACCCAGGTGGTGCTGTCGCCGTACCCTTGACTGAAGACGGCAAGCTAATTCTTGTCAGACAATATCGTTTTGCCACAGGGCGACGGCTTCTGGAATTTCCGGCAGGCACTCTAGAGACAGGCGAAGATGCCTTAGAAACGGCGCGACGCGAAATTCAGGAGGAAACGGGCTACAAGGCACACCGATGGGATCGTCTGGGCCAATTTTATGTGGCACCGGGCTATTCCGACGAAATTATCTATTCTTATTTAGCCCGAGGGCTGGAACTGCTAGAAAATCCCCCCAGTCAGGATGAAGACGAAGATCTGGAAATTGTTTTCATGGGTGTTTCTGAGCTGGAGGAAGCCATCCTTAACGGCGAAGCGGTGGATGCGAAGTCGATTGCATCGTTGGTGCTGCTCAAGCCTTTTTTGGATAAGGAGGAGTGAAGGCTGTCCTCGTACCCTCTGCCTTTCTCTGACTTCGCCTGCCTTCTGCCTCCTAGTCCCCTTAAGTTAACCCTCAGTTGGGATAAGCTGAGAGCCCATTTTGGTGTGCGCATTACAGACGCCAAAATGGGCGTTTTTGAGTGCTGCGCGTTGTACGCCACTCGAAAACGCCCTTCATCCGAAGTCAGGTTAAGCTATATCAGCAGCTAGATTTCAGGTTTCATGGCGGAGCGAATTCTATTTTGGCATCGGCGAGATTTGCGGATCTCCGACAATGTAGGTTTGGCCCAGGCACGGGAGCGATCGCCCCACGTCGTCGGAGTTTTCTGCCTGGATCCCGTCATTCTCCAACGGGATGATGTTGCCCCAGCCCGGGTGACGTACATGATAGGTTGCCTGGAGGAATTGCAGCAGCACTACGCTCAGGCAGGAAGCCAATTGCTGATTCTACATGATGACCCAACGCGTGGCATCCCTCGATTAGCGACGGCCCTGGGAGTATCTGCCGTTTTCTTCAACCGCGATGTCGAAATCTATGGGCGGAAGCGCGATCGTACGGTCGCTGCCAATTTGAAGGAAGCTGGAATTGAGTACCAGGCTTTTTGGGATCAACTCCTGCATCACCCTAAAGAAATTGCAACGGGCGGCGGTTCCCCTTACACGGTTTACAGCCCCTTTTGGAGAAACTGGAGTGGCCGGAGCAAGGCGAATCCCTACCCTGCCCTGAGGGCTGCCAAGGGGTTAGATGAAGCCGAGTTAGAAACAGCCAAGCAAGTAGGAGTTCAGGCATTGCCGACTGCGGCCTCCCTGGGCTATGGGTGGGACACACCGTTGATCCTGCCTCCCGGCGAAACAGCCGCCCGGGAGCGGCTAGAGTCTTTTTGCGATAGGGCGATCGCCTCCTACGAGGAACAACGCAACTTCCCGGCCGTTGAGGGGACGTCAACCCTGAGCGCGGCCTTGAAGTTTGGGGCGATCGGGGTCCGCACCGTATGGGCTGCCACTGTAGAAGCTGAGCAGCAAAGTCGCAGCGATGAAGCACGAGCCGGCATTCGCACCTGGCAGCAAGAACTGGCCTGGCGCGAGTTCTATCAGCATGCGCTATATAACTTCCCGGCTCTGGCTGATGGCCCCTACCGGGAACCCTTCCGGCATTTTCCCTGGGAGGACAATGAAGAGCACTTCCAGGCCTGGTGTGAGGGCCGTACTGGCTACCCGATTGTGGATGCAGCGATGCGTCAAATGAATGAAATTGGCTGGATGCACAACCGCTGCCGCATGATTGTCGCTAGCTTCCTCACAAAAGATTTGATCATTAACTGGCAGCGTGGCGAGAAATACTTCATGCAGCGACTCATGGATGGTGACCAATCTGCCAATAATGGCGGCTGGCAATGGAGCGCTTCTAGCGGCATGGATCCCAAACCCCTGCGCATTTTTAACCCTGCCAGTCAGTCCCAAAAATTTGACCCTGACGCCGAATACATCCGTCAATGGGTACCCGAAATTCGCCATCTCGACACCGAGTTACTGGTAACTGGGAAGATTTCGCAGCGCGATCGCCATGCTTGCGGCTATCCTGACCCAATCGTGGATCACAAAATTCAGCAGGCCCTCTTTAAAGAGCGGTACAACCAGCAAAAAGCAGGACTTTAGGAGATTTCCAGTAATGAAATTACCCCCAGAATGTTGGTGCTTTGCCCGCTTCGCGGGCAAAGCACCAACATTCTGGGTAAATTCTTATGCAGAAACCTCCTTAACGGTAGGTAAGAGGTTCTTCTACGCACAATTTGCACGAATAGAACCTCACCATTCTTGTTGAGGTTCTATTCGTGCTCAAGAAGTTTAGGGGCGGCGCGTTCCCAAGCAGGTTCTTCAATACCAGGGCGTACTTTAAAGCAACCTTTAAAGCAAGGCCCAGCTAACAGAAATGCAACCGGGGACGGACGACGCCAACAGCGTAAGTTTTTAGCATTATCAGTAGGGTATTGTTATCAACACTCCTTCCTGAAGAGGTTTATTGTGCAACGGATTGCGTCAGCACCATCAACCTCTTCAGGCTTCACACATTCACTCAGGTTGCAGACGTATGTCACGACCGAGACACCACAGCACCCTCCTATTCCGCGATCGCCAGGACGCAGGAATTAAACTCGCCCAAAAACTTCAGGCTTACACTCATCAACCTGGCGCACTCGTTCTTGGCCTCCCCCGGGGTGGGATTCCCGTTGCCTACGAAGTCGCCAAAGCCCTTCGGCTCCCCCTGGATGTCTATGTGGTACGAAAACTAGGGGTACCCGGTCAAGAAGAATTGGCTATGGGGGCGATCGCTCTCGGCGGCATCACCTACTTTAACGAAGCGCTCGTTGAGCAACTGGAAATTAGCCAAGACGCGATCGCCCAGGTTATTGCTCAGGAGCGGCAGGAACTGCAACGGCGCGAACAGGTTTATCGAGGCAACCGCCCACCCCTTGAGCTGCGCGATCGCACCATTCTTCTGGTTGATGATGGGCTGGCCACTGGAGCGACCATGCGGGCTGCAATCCGTTCCCTGAGACTACAAATGCCCCATCAGATAGTCATGGCCGTTCCTGTTGCCGACCCAGGTACCTGCGCCTCCTTTCAGGGTGAAGCCGATCAGGTTTGCTGTGCCGAAACGCCTCAACCGTTCCGGGCCGTTGGGCTCTGGTACGAAAATTTTGGCCAAACCACAGACCAGGAAGTGTGTAACCTGCTCCATCAAGCAGGCCTCTAGAGCTCACTGGGAAGGTTGATTTTTTGTACCAAAGGGCACGAAAAATCAACCTTTTCAACGTTCTTTAGGCAGGGATATCAATAGCAAGCACAGGGTTAAGCACTTAACTCTCCCTTTGCTATACAAAAACTACTTATAAGCTCCAAAACCTTACAAGCTTTTTTAAATGTGTTGGAACTTACCTCAACTAAAATGATTCAGAATATCCAGATAGATAATCCACATACCTGATTGATTCACGCAAAATACGTGCTCAGTACCATGACTCAGTCATCTCGTTCCCTGGCTATCCCCGTTCATCCACGCATTTCACGTTGGCTTACAATTAGCGCACTGTCTGCCACTGGTTTGCTGATGGGCTGGGTACCCAATCTCTCCCTGACCCCCAACGTTGCCATTATGGGGCAAAGCGCTCAGGCTCAAGCAGCCATTAGCGATGCCGACATCCGCAACTACGCCCGCTCCGTTCTAACCATTGAGTCGCGACGGCAAGAAGCACTACAGAACCTACGCAACGCTTCACCCAACCAGCAAGTTCCGAACATTCGATGCAATGATCGAAACAGCCTTAATGGGTTACCCCGCCAGGCTCGGACAATTGCTGTTGAGTATTGCACCGTATCTCAGCAGGTGGTGGAACAAAATAGCCTGACGATTCAGAGATTTAACCAGATCACGGCTGCCCAACAGGGCGATCGCAACCTGGCCCAGCGTATTCAGCAAGAACTCATCCGCCTTCAACAAAACCGTTAATACTAAACGTCAGAAATCAACCCATATTTGAAGGTGGGGGGTGCGAAGCATCCCCCACCTTCAAATATGGGCATGCTTCGCACATCCAAAACGATCGTTTTCGATCTACTGAACGTCAGTTTGGGATAAGCCGAACCGCCCATTATTGCGTGCGCGACGCGCACGCAATAATGGGCTTTTTCGAGTGCCGCGCGAAGCGCGGCACTCGAAAAAGCCCTTAACCCGAACTGAGGTTACTGAGATTAACTTTGTTGACAATTTGAGAATGGTATCGAGCATGAATATAGCGAGTTTCATGCTCGATAGCGCTACGTATTCAGGAAAAAGAAGTTTGTTTTTGAGCAGCCTCGCTCCACACAACTCTTCAAAAATAAACCCTAACCAGGCGGCGTAAGACCATCAATTTTCAAACAGTTCTTAGAGAGCAGTGAATAGCCCAATAGGCAAGACATGTCGTTCATCCCTTTACCCAAGCACCGCAGAAAGCTCATCCACCGGGCGAAGCAAGCCGCGACATACAGCTCGTAAGATGCGATCGATCGCCTGCCGTTCTTCTTCCGCCAAATCTTCTTCAAAAATTGCGGCCATCAAGCCATAACGGTCGGCGATGGTAATAACTCCTGTAGCACTGGTTTGGGCAAACAATTCCGCTAAGGCACCAGGAATGAGTTGCAGAGGAGGGAGCATAAGATGTTTCACCATAGTGCTGAAGGAATCGGCCAAGTCAAGCGACATTTTTAGGATGTTCTCACTATCGGCTGTCTGGCCGTTATCTTCGGTGATTGATCCCCATTTATCCAGTGATTCCCCTCCGGTTTTCCAGTGACACAAATCGTAACTTTCGGTGACTTGAGGCCGCTTCCATAGTGATCTAGATCACGGCGATCGCTCAATCACAGCCAGAGCGGACTTAACAGGACGCTGAACCCATTGCCCCTCTGCATTCACCCGCCCATAAAACGTATTGCCCTGGAAAAACAGCGACGCCGAACTGCCACCATCCAAATTAAGAGCTTCCACTGCCCCCTGAGACGCTAGAAACTGTGCCATCTCAGGCAACGTAATCCCTGAACTTTGCGGTGCTTCAGGACGCTGAGCCGCCATGACCAGCAGCAAGTCGCCCTCGGCGGTGATGCCCACTGCACTGCGGGCATTGGGGCGATCGCTCCCAATGGCATCCCGTACCACCCGACCGTTCACCACCTCCCGGAATCCTTCCGTCTCCAGATCCAGGGAAGGCAACAGCCGAGGTCCAGCTCCAATCGCATCTTGTTGCTGGCAACCGGGTGGCACTGGATCCTGATGGCGGGCGATACTGTAGCGCACCTCTCCACCACACAGCGATCGCCGCAGCTCAGAGCGATTCAGAATACGATCCAGATAGGCCGTTAAATCTGGATTTCCCATCAGCCGCGAGTTTTGACGTGGATCAGCCACTAGAGCACCATTCACCGTAATGGCTGATGTGGTGAGCTGATTGGCTGGATCAAAAAAGCCAGCATTAATCAGGGCGATCGCCGCTCCATCTCCGCCCCCATTCCCGGCAAACTGTGGCAACAGGCTGAGCCGCTCTGTCACTCGGGGCACCACCTGCCAACGCCCGCCAACGGGTACACGAACAAGATGAATTACCGATCGTGCTGTCTCGTAGCGATGATATTCAGGTTGTCGATCTTGAACGGGAAGGGCGATCGCTTGTTGGGTATGGGTGCCGAGCTCGGTAGGAGAGCGCTGTGCCAACCAGGTCGTGCAAGCCGTTAATAAGGAGACGGCACTTGCCAGGGTGGCGATCGCAAGTCCACCTTTAATTAGCCGATAGGAATGTCTCATAAATCATCTCGTCCTCTTCTTCAAATAGTCGCCCAAACTAACAAGCCCCTGACTCCACAATTCAATTAAGCATAGGACCCCCAAGGCTGTACCGCTCACGGAGTGAGCAGCACAGAATTGGAGGTCCTATGCTTAATCATAACCACCTACCCAAGAGGGATGGATGTAGAGATTTTTCTCGCATCCGTTTGCCCTCACCAAATCAGAAAATACTGTCATTTTATTCATCAATAATTCACTTTTACAGCGCTTTGCGATTGAATCAGCCACGGTTGTTTTTGTGAGAGCCGCGTTCCGTGCGGCTCTCACAAAAACAACCAGATTTTAAGCGCTTGAAAAGCGCTGTAAATTGGGCTCTGAGCTGCAATATTACGCTTAGTGCAGGTTACAATTTCATGCTGTTCGGCAATATGGCGTTGGATCTTAATCAATTTGCCGATTCCAGCAACTTTAGCGATAGTTTGTCTGAGGCTTGGAACGCAGTACCGTCACATGTCACGGTCCATCCCTAGGTTTTCAGATTTGCTTCTAATTCATTAGACCTCCTGCGTGAATCGTTGCGCGGCGCAGCCGCGCAACGATTCACGCAGGAGGTCTATTACTCACGGTTCAACGGCAAAAGAGGGTGTAGAGCCGAGTTCCACACCCCCTTTTGCCACAATATAGCCTTGGCCCTGTTAGCTAACCTGAGTTCGGGTTAAGGGCCTTTTCGAGTGCCGCGCAACGCGCGGCACTCGAAAAGGCTCATTTTGGCGTGCACATAGTGCACACCAAAATGAGCACTTCAGCTTATCCCGAACTGATGTCCTAACTAACAGGACGGTAGCAATAACGTACCAACATTTGGCAGACGTGTTGAGAATTAAAAAGCAACCACCTGTAATAGGTGGTTGCTGAAAACCTTATAGGCTAATGGGCAAATAGCTTTGCAGTCTTAAAACTGCTCAGAACGGTACCCACCGCCACCTGACTGACGGTTGTTACCCCAACCGCCGCCGCCACCGCCGCCGCCGGAGCGCCGCTCTTCCCGAGGCCGAGCTTTGTTGACCCGCAGATCGCGGCCCATCCACTCAGCGCCATCTAATGCTTCGATTGCAGCATCTTCCTCTGCATCCGTAGACATTTCTACAAAGCCGAAACCCCGCTTACGACCAGTTTCCCGGTCGACTGGGAGTTGTACCCGCTTTACCGTACCATATTCAGCAAAGACGGCTTCAACGTCTTCCTGAGTCGCGGTGTAGGATAGGTTTCCAACGTAAATTGGCATTAATCAATTGTCTCCGAACTTGACTTGACGAAGAGAGAATTGACAGATTCGGAGGCCATGCCTGCTGAAATTGCACAAACTTGTCTCTCGATCGTAACTACTCTCACCGCAGATTTTAACACGTAATTTTCGAATGAAAAGGGGCTGAAGCTCGATTAGACCCTTTAGACTGAAATTACCCAAAGCCAGAACCCCGCAGCTTTTCACTGGCTATTATCAGAAATTATGTTTCAGGAAACACGCCAGCGACTTGCCCTCTGGTACACGATGGTAACGGCCGTTTTGCTACTGCTATTTGCCAGTGGCTTCTATATCTATGTTCGTAGTACCCTGATTGAACGTATTGACGATACCTTGAGCCACGTGGCCGAGGTGGTGCAGCGATCGCTCGTGATTGAACCCCTCGACACGATGCCTGACCACCCCCTCCAACTAAACCTGGAGGCCAGCTTCCGCAATAACGCTGATAGCGTCGAAGACGACCACATTGACCTGGAATGGTTCAGCGCCACCGGAGAGTTGCTCTGGTCAACTCTGTCAGACCCGATCGCCGTTCCCCTTCACCCCAACCTCAACGGCGAAACCGTTCACCTATCCGACAATCAACTCCTGCGTCAAGTGACAGAACCGATCCGGGCCGGTGGGCAGCTCCTGGGCTATTTGCGGGTCAGCCACCCCTGGTTTGAGGTGACGAAACCAACGCGTCAACTGGTTCGGGATTTGGCTCTGGGAATGGTGCTGGTGATCGGAGCAGTTGCAACCGTGGGTTGGTTTTTGTCGGGGTTGGCGATCGCCCCCATTCGCGACTCCTATCAGCGTCTCAAGCAATTCACCGCTGATGCCTCCCACGAGTTGCGCAATCCAATTGCCGTCATCCAAACCAACGTTCAAGTTGCCCTGTCAGAGCCCGAGCCAGATGTTCAGTTCCAACAAAATCAACTTCGGGTGATTGAACGGCTAACCCGACGATTGGGGCGGCTCGTTGACGATTTGTTGTTTCTGGCGCGTCAAGATAGCAACGGCCTCGCGCGTCAAGATACGGTCGATCTAGATGAGCTGGTACAGGAAGTCGTCGAGGAGCAGCAAGCGATCGCCGCCGAAAAATCTATTTCGCTCAATCTTCAGATTCAACCGCCGCTTCGGGAAGATGGAAATTATTGGGTTATGGGCGATCGCGACCAACTCATGCGCCTTCTGGTCAACCTGATCAGTAATGGCATTCAGTACACGTCAGCCCAGGGAAGCATAACCCTGACGTTGCAACAAACTCGCTCCACGCCACCCCATTTTCAAATCCGCGTCAGTGACACCGGCGTTGGCATTGCCGAAGACGCCCTGCCATATATTTTCGATCGGTTTTATCGGGTCGATCCGGCCCGTCGTCATGCAGGAGGTGGAGGTGCTGGCCTTGGGTTGGCCATTGCTCGGGCGATCGTCGAAAATCACCACGGCCAGATCGATGTGGAGAGCGAACCGGGTTCTGGCACCAGCTTTATCGTCAGCTTACCGGGGCAGAGAGCAGAGGCGGCACTGCTGGCAAAGCCCGTGGCAACGCCAGTGAAACCTATCTAATAAGCTCTAGGCGATCAGATTGGGTTAAGTGCTAATGAAAAAATGGTGTGGTGCAAAGCACCACACCATTTTTTCATTAGCTGATATCAACAGAAAGAGTAGGGTTAGCCTTAGTCTAGCTTCTTATACCGTTTTAATATGAAGCTGCGCCAAATAGGGCTTCGAGAATGAAATCGTAGGACGTCAATGACGCAACCCTTTCAGGGGAAATCTTGTCGAGTTCCGAGGTCAGGAGTTT
>NZ_JACJOO010000085.1 GCF_014695575.1 Leptolyngbya sp. FACHB-8
CTCTAACTGCTCCAGGCTCTCCGTCACCGTGACTTGAAAAGGACGTCCTGTCATCGCCCATCACCTCAAAGAGGACTCTTCTAGTTTGGCGCAGCTTCATATTTGTTTGGTATTACCTATGACGAGGGTCATTCTTCTGTGCGCTTCGCACACGCCCAATCAAAGGCGCGGGAAAAATGGCGAGCCTTGTTGCTTCAACAGGACTTACGCAAGTCCGCTATCCGTAGTGTATTTGTGTTGTGGGTGCGAAGCACCCACAACACAAATACGTAAGTCCTGTTCAAACAACACGGTTCTTGAGATACCCTGTTTGGGGCTCCTTAACTGACCTATTTCTAGGGATGCTGTATGGATGAAGGCCGCTATGGGCTTGTGTTAGTTACGGCTGGGACAGAGGCAGAGGCTCGGGCGATCGCCCAAGCTCTTGTTTCGGAAAGATTGGCGGCCTGTGTCAACCTGTTTCCAGTGCAATCGACCTACCGCTGGCAGGGCGAAGTCCAGCAGGATGCCGAGTGGCAACTCTTTATCAAAACCGACTTACAGCGTTTTGCTGAACTGGAAGCCCGCATTTGTGCCCTACACTCCTATGAAGTACCAGAGATCATTGCCTTACCCATTCAGGCTGGCTCTGCACTTTATATGGCCTGGTTAGCGGAACAGACCACAATGTAAACGAACGGAATATTCAAACATAGTTTTCGCTGGCTATCAGAAGTTTTCCATTTAGAGCATTTAGGGTGTGTGGGGTGCGAAGCACCCCACACACCCTAAATGCGTAAGCCCTGAATTTATACGATCTGCTTAGAATGCAGCTTGATCAGGTCAGCTGGAGCGATCGCCCCGTGCTCCGTAATCAAAGCCGTAATCAAATTAGCCGGAGTGACATCAAACGCGGGATTGTAGAAAGACACGCCATCAGGACAAATAACCGTATCGCCAATCTTGAAAACCTCCTGCGGATCCCGTTCCTCAATGGGAATTTGGGAACCGTCAGATAGGTTAAAGTCCACCGTTGATAAAGGAGCGGCTACAAAAAACGGGATGCTATGAGCTTTGGCAACCAATGCAACGCTATAGGTGCCAATTTTATTGGCAGTATCTCCATTGGCGGCAATGCGATCGGCCCCAACCACGACAGCATCAATCATCCCCCGCTGCATGCAGTGGGCTGCCATGTTGTCCGTAATCAACGTGATCGGGATGCCCTCTTCCACGCATTCCCAGGCCGTTAGTTTAGCGCCCTGCAAACGAGGACGGGTTTCATCGGCATAAAGGCGTTCCAGTCGATCCGCACGCCAGGCTGAACGTACGACGCCTAGAGCTGTCCCATAGCCAGCCGTAGCCAGGGCTCCAGCATTGCAGTGGGTCAACAACCTCAGCTTGTCTGGAGTCTGGGGTAAGGCTGCTAAACCGTGGTCACCAATTTGATGACAGGTTTGCAAATCCTCGCTTTGAATCTTCTGTGCAGTTTCTAGCAGAGTTTGTCGTAAATGCTCGACAGGGCCGATGGTCTGACGGGCCACCTTCACCATGCGTTCGATCGCCCAAAACAAATTGACGGCGGTAGGGCGAGTGTCACGGATTTTCAGGGCGACAGTTTCCAGCTGGTGTAGAAACTCATCCCGGTTGGTGGTTTTAATTTCCCGGGCTCCCAGCACCATGCCGTAAGCTGCTGCTACACCAATAGCGGGGGCACCTCGGACGATCATTTCTTTAATGGCGATCGCCAAATCATCGCTACGACTAATGCGTACTAAATCATATTCCTTAGGCAGGCTTCTCTGGTCGATCAGTACCAGGTGATCATCCTGCCAAACCACGGGATAAACGGAGTTTAACGATTCCATAAAACGACCAGCCAGCAGTAGATAGCAACAAACGTAACCACCGATTGAGGAATCATAATAGGGTCAGGTCCAGTGTATTGTGCTGCACCAGCCTTATGATGATTCCTCAATCGGTGAATAAAAAAAAGACATAGCTTACCCGTGCCCACTATAGACCGTTCACGCGGCATAAGGATAGCGATTGTCAGGGAAACGTCACGACCCAGTCTCATAGCACTACGCGGAACCAGGAAGATTATTTTTGACAAGCCACACGGAGTGTGGCTTGTCAAAAACGATGTAGTCCTCGCTAGATTGTGTAAGGCTATGCAACGTTTTGCTGGGCTCAGTTTCTCAAAAAAATATGGAGGAGCCAAAGACCCCTCCATAAATTCTATAAATTTAACGGTGATGAGCTAATGAGCTAGGCTTGCTCCACCAGGCTCTCCGTGAGCCGGGGTTGCATCTGCTTGAGAATGCGATCGGCAATCTGAGGCCCGGTTAAACCAAGGCTCTGCAACGACTCATCGGGAGTGGCATGATCCACCAGGATATCGGGTACCCCAATCCGAGTGACAGGAACAGCGATATTTGCATCCAACAGTGCTTCCGCAACCGCTGAGCCAAAACCACCCATAATGCAGCCTTCTTCCACCGTAACGACGCGGCCAATTTGCTTCGCCAGGGGTAGAATGAGCTCGGTATCCAGGGGTTTCACAAAGCGGGCATTTACCACAGTTGCTTCAATGCCGTGTTCGCTGAGAATTTCAGCGGCTTGCATGGCTGGGTTCACCATCGTGCCATAGCCCAGCAGCAGCACATCGTCACCATGTCGCAACAGCTCAGCTTTTCCGATGGGTAAAGGCTCCCAGCCCTCTTCCATCAAAGGTACACCGTAGCCGCTGCCACGGGGGTAACGCATGGCAATAGGGCCGTCCGTGTAGGTTACCCCAGTAACCAACATCCGCTGCAGCTCAGCTTCATCCTTGGGAGCCATAACAGCCATGTTGGGGATGCAGCGCAGATAGGCAATGTCGTAAAGCCCCTGGTGCGTAGGACCATCTGCACCAACAACCCCAGCCCGGTCTAAACAGAAGAACACGGGCAGGTTTTGGATGCAGACGTCATGCACGATCTGATCAAAAGCTCGCTGCAAGAAGGTGGAATAGATGGCGACAACAGGACGGATGCCTTCGCAAGCTAAGCCAGCTGCCAGGGTCACAGCGTGCTGCTCGGCAATACCCACATCAATGTACTGATTCGGCAGCTTTTGGTGCAGTTTATCCAGCCCGGTGCCCGTTGCCATAGCGGCCGTGATACCCACAATTTTGGGGTTATTTTCTGCCAGGCGAGTCAGGGTGTGGCCGAAGACTTTGGCGTAGCTGGGTGGGGTGGGTTTATTGGAAGGTTTTGCTTTTCCGGTAGCCAGATCGAAAGGATTTTGGGCGTGGTAGCCGACTTGATCTTTCTCGGCGATCGCATATCCCTTACCCTTGGTCGTCGCTACATGCACCAGCACTGGGCCCTGGATTGTGTGAGCCTGCTTAAAGGTGGTGATCAGCTCCTCCAGGTTGTGACCATCGACCGGGCCCATGTAAGTGAAGCCCAGTTCTTCAAACACAGCCCCAACTTTGGGAACAGCCAGACGCTTCATCCCTTCCTTGACGCGGGCCAACTCCGGTGAGAGAGATTCGCCCAGGAAAGGCAGGTGCTTGAATTCTTCTTCCAGCCGATCCGTGAGGAACTGCATCGGCGGGCTGAGGCGCATCTTGTTGAGGTAGCGCGGAATCGCTCCCACGTTGGGAGAAATGGACATCTCGTTGTCGTTTAGCACCACCAGCAGATTGGTGTGGGGTAAGTGGCCGGCATGGTTAATGGCTTCTAGTGCCATCCCACCCGTAAGCGCACCATCACCAATCACGGCGGCGACTTTGAAGTTTTCGCCTTTCAAGTCCCGAGCCACTGCCATACCGAGGGCCGCAGAGATGCTGGTAGAAGCGTGGCCTGCACCAAAGTGATCAAAGTCGCTTTCGCAGCGCTTGAGGTATCCGGCAACCCCATTCCTCTGCCGTAGTGTGTGGAAGCGGTCATAACGGCCTGTAATCAATTTGTGGGGATAGGCCTGGTGTCCGACGTCCCAGATTACTTTGTCATGATCCAGATCAAGGGTTTGATACAGTGCCAGGGTCAACTCAACAACCCCCAGACCCGGTCCCAGGTGACCGCCCGAGGTAGCTACCGTCTCCAGATGCTTTTCACGAATCTGGCGAGCGATCTGTTGCAGTTGATGGATGGAGAGTCCGTGCAGTTGATTGGGATGGGTAATTTCACTCAGGTGCATAACCGAAATACCTTGCAAACCTTGGATTCTACTGAGGGGCTGTTAATGTTTCAATCTAATGCAACTGGGGTTTTAATTAGATTTACTTTTGATTACGTTAAGGGGTGCTTATGTGAAGCATTGTAACAAGGCTAAGCCAGAAATAATGGTCTGACGCCCGGCAGTATGGCAACCCCTATAGCCATGCTGCAAGATTAAAGCCTTGATTTATCGCGAAATTTTGAGAAAACTGGATCCTGATCACTACAGAAAAGCGGTAGTAAGGACTCATTAGCCTCATAACTCTAGTATCACGAAATCTGGCGATCGCACACGCTCTTTCTGTGCCGTTTGCCCAAAGTCACCTCAGGTAACGCCTTCCGTGGTCCTGAGAAATTACATTTCTTTGTATTGCATCCCATACTCCGAAAGCCCTCACAATCGTTAGAACAGAACTCAATGATCGTGCTGCCAGACTTTTGGGGAATTCTTGAAGAGGCATCCATCTGAAAAGCCGTTTCCACTTGTCCATTAATGGAAGCCATTCGATTTTCGAATGGTGAATTCTATAAAATAGCTAAGTCCCTGAACGACCGTCGGGTTTTGCAATAGTTCTGAAGCCGAAAGCGTTTAGGATATCGGAAGGAAGCTGAAGACACTGTTGCAGGAAAAATTCCTCATATTCGCAACACTTCAACAGCATCATCCTTTGATACAACCGTTATAACGGTGGAATAATAGACTTCTATTGTGAAGTTGATGGATGTCGCTCAATCCAAACCCTGCGTAATCAGGTGCTGGATGCCCTGCAATACCTTTTTCTCGTTGCCCACCCACGCCTTTCAAGAAGGGGTTTATGACAGACGCACAACGCCCACCCACACCACCGCCCTCTATGGCTTCTCGGACGCCTCCACCCCCTCCGCCTGGAGCGCGCCCAATGGCGAGTCCTGATCTCGGCCAAACTCAGCAGTTGCCGCCCCAGACCTTTGCCAATGCAGGGGCTGCGGCTCGTCCCAGTGCAGGCCCAGCCACTACCGTTAACGCGGCTCCCCCACCAGGGATGGGCGCAACGATGCCAACAGCACGTCCTGCGGCTCCTCCCAGTGCGCCCCCTCCTCCTATGGGGCACCGTCCTGCGGCTCCTCCTCGAGTCACCAACAACCGGAGTCAGCCGGGTGCTGGGCAACCGACCCTGGCTCAGCTAGTACGAGAGGCTTTTGATAAGGGCTTCTCCGACATCCACGTAGGCGTGTCCGAAGTGCCTCGTTTCCGGAACCGGGGTGAAATCGACGCCACCGATTATCCTCCTACGGATAAGGAAACTTTCATGAGCTGGCTGCAGGAGGTGCTGACCGATGAAGAAATCCAGCGCTTCCAGGAGACCCTCGACTTCGACGGAGCTGCTCAGTACGAGTTCTCTCGGGTTCGTATCAACATCTTTGATACGTTACGAGGGCCTGCCATGGTCATGCGTTTGATTCCTGTCAAGATTCTCAACCTGGATCAATTAGGGGCACCTCCTGTGCTGCGGGATCTGTGCCACTACCACAAGGGCTTGATCCTGGTGACGGGGCCAACGGGTTCCGGTAAATCGACCACTATGGCCGCCATGGTGGACTATATGAACCGGGAAATGCCCAAGCACATCATCACCATCGAAGACCCGATTGAATTTGTGCACACCAGCCGGAAGTCGCTGATTAAACAGCGCGAGGTTGGTCTTAATACCCTCAAGTTTGACAGCGCTCTGAAGGCATCCCTGCGGGAAGACCCTGATGTGATTCTGGTTGGGGAAATGCGGGATAAGGAAACGGTGAATACCGCTCTGAAAGCCGCCCAAACTGGTCACCTTGTGATGGGAACCCTGCACACCAACAGTGCTGTGAAAACCATCGAGCGGATCATCGGTCTGTATGAGCCGGATCAGCAGGAACCCATGCGATTGGCGATCGCAGAATCCCTTGTGGCCGTTGTGGCTCAGGGTCTCTGCCGGACCACCGATGGAAAGCGGGCCGCCTTCCACGAAATCATGGTGAACACGGATGCGATTCGTGACTACATTCGCCGGGGCGACCTGGATGAAGTAGAAGCGCTGATTCCACGATGCGAATTTGACGGCATGTGTACCATGAACCAATCCCTCTACCGCCTCTACGAAGCTGGTCGGATTACGGAGGAGACGGCGCTGGAAATGTCACCGAAACCCAACGAAATGGCTCAAATTCTGCGGGGTCGTGTGTAAGCCAAATTGGATTGGCTCATCAACCTAATAGAAAACCCACCCTTTGGGTGGGTTTTCTATTAGCGAGGGAAGGATGAAACTTTCATAAGAACGGAGATTTCGGGCAAGAGCTAAGGAATCTGAACTTGCGATCGCAAATTTGAACTTTTTGTTCGCCATGCAACAACTCACGCTCTCTGGGGCGGCACTCCATCACAATAGAACAGTATTGAAATCCCACGGTTTTGGGGATGTCTCGCACCTATGGGTTCCGGTTTCTTTTCTGCTCCCAGCCTCCCCGATACCTTCAAAGGGCTAGCCTTGTTCACCCCAGGCGGTGATTTGGTCTATTGCATTGATCCCGATAAAAAGAGCCGCTGGCATCTTCAGTTGTGCGCCCTTCTCCAGGAGATTATGGGACTGGCAGAACCCCCCCATTTTCTGGTGCCCTGCTTCACCGCTACATTGGACCGTTGGCGCGATCCCAAGGATCAGCAGCTTTACCTCCACGCTGAGGCTCATCCTCTCGTGATGCGCTATCAAGTTTTGCTGAATGCGGTGTTCAGCACGGACACCCTCGTATGGCAACCGGCTCCGGTGCTGGAGGGGGTTTGCGATCGCCTGATTCTGGACCGTTACCAACCCCAGTTCCCTCAACTCTGGGAAAACCACGATTTGATCGTGCGGTTTACCGGAGCCGAACCGGGCGAGCCTGAAGACAGACCATTAGAACCGGCACCGGGATATGTGTTACGGCTCTATGTGTCGGGCCACACTCATGCAACGGAAACGATTTTGAAGAATCTGCATGAGCTTTTGGAGCGATCGCTAAATCGCCCTTATACCTTACGAGTCGTCGATATTCATAAGAACCCCGAACAGGCTGAACAGGATAAGGTGACTGCAACGCCCACCCTGGTGAGGGTTTATCCTCGTCCAATACGCCGCTTAGTCGGAGATTTTAAGGACGCCAATCAACTGCTTCAGGTCTTTACCTCTCTGGAGCTGTAGGAAACGTTTTAAGGGTGTTTAGTGCCGCCTAGCGCGCGGCACTAAACACCCTTAATCCAACTCTGAGGCTAGTAGAGATGCACCTGTTATAAGGGCACTAACCGCAGCGATGGGGTAAATCGCCGCGAGGTACCCAGGCTTCGCTGCGATGGTAGCCGCTGAATCAGCGTGGCCAGTTCCTCCAGGCATGGATACGGCCTACTGATGAAGTGTTGATTCTCAACCCAATAAATTCGGCCCCACTCATCATGAACCGCTTTCAAGACACATTCTCGCTCCCATGCCAACTGAAAGATTTCCGGTAGACTCATAGACGGTGGATCGCAAACCAGGGGCGGCCTGATCCTCGCGATTTTTAAGGACGATGAGTACCGTAATTCTTCCCGAAAATTCTAAAAAAACTCGGCTGTACTCCCTCGATTTCCGTGTCCTTGCTTAATCCCTGTTGCAAGCTGTTACAACTATCTAGAGCTTGTTTTAAGGAGGTTTCTGCATAAGAATTTACCCAGAATGTTGGTGCTTTGCCCGCGTCGCGGGCAAAGCACCAACATTCTGGGGGTAATTTCATTACTGGAAATCTCCTAAGTTGTTTTTTTCATGGGTGAAGCGTACGAAAAAACAACCCTTCCAGCAAGTTCTAAGTGTCCTAAAATCCCTGATAGTACGTGTTTATTTCCCCCCACGGCTCTCGTTTTCTCGCTTCTGTATAAGGATCCCCAATGCCCCTCCAGCCTTCTCGCATTCTGGAATTACTGAACGCTAGACGGGACGAGTTTTCCCAATTCAACCAGGTGGCCGTCGGGCAGGTTGACCAATACTTATCCTCCTTAAAAGACTTTGTTTCGCTTTCAGACAAGGAACGGATGGCGCTGTTTCGGCGAGTTGGGGGCCGAGTGGGAGCCTTTCCCCTGGAACCCTTGCAGGAGAAGGATCACGGGATTGTAACATCAGGATTGCAGTGGCAGAACCGGGAGGATAGCCAGGCCTGGGTGCGCGATCGCCTCTCCGGCGTCACAACCTTTGCGGTCGATGGCTCCCAGATTTATCCCGGTAAAGATTTATCCATTCCCATTGCCCTGGTGCAAATCGGCTGGTTTGAGAACCACCACCGGGCCGATGGTGGTTACACCAAAGACGTGCGCGTTGCTGTGTTAACCCCACAGGATTTGCGTACGGAAGCGGGAGATATGGCCGATCGCATGGTGAATATGCATCGCTACCAGATGGAAATTGAACGGCTGGTGGAATACATCGAAGCCCATCCCCACGCTGAGAACTGCCTGCTGTTTCTGGATGGTTCTCTGGTAGCCACCTTTGCTCTGCGCTTCGATGAGGAAGCCAAGAAGGTTTACATCCAATCGTTGCTGAGTTTATTACGGGCCAGCGAGCGCCACCGTGTGCCCCTGGTAGCTTACATTGACACTTCCTACGCGGATGACCTGACGCTGATGCTGCGGCAGCTATATCAGCTACCCGAAGCAACGGTAGTGCATGATGCCCAGCTCATCAATCGGCTCAGAATGCAGTGGGGCGATCGCACACCCCTGTTCCGCTGCGATCGCACCGAAATCCTCAATGCTTACGCCGAGCAGTCTGACCGCATTGGCTTTCTCTATCTCAAAACGACCCGTGACAACTACCCCGTGCGCCTGGAAATGCCGCTCTGGCTATACGAAGACGAGCGCCTGGAGCAGGTTCTGGACTGGGTGCGAGCCGAGGTCATTGTGGGAGGCGGCTACCCCTACGCCATCGAAACGGCCGATCAAACGGCGGTGTTACAGGCGGGCGATCGCCAAGTATTTTACCGCCTGCTACAAGAATGGGCCGATCGCGAAGACCTGAAACTTCGGCTTTCCCGCAAGATGGTGAGTAAAATGCGGCGGCGCTAACGGCCATTCAGGTTGCGGAGTAAGTGTTACTTCCCGCATATCGCCCCATATCGCCCTATGTCATCGGGTTAGGACTGTTTAGCTTTTGAAACCTCCTGCGTGAATTGTTGCGCGGCTTCGCTGCGCAACAATTCACGCCCTCAAAAATCGACGCCTGTAGGAGGTCTGCTCTATCGGGTTAAAAATTCGTTGGAATTCAAGGAAAATTCAGCTTCCCTGCTTATGATGGCGGTGGTGTGATTGGGCGTGATGTGAAAGTTTATGGTGAAACTGTTACGGTTGGCCTCATTGGGGTTGTGGATGGTTACCACTGGCTTGGTTCTTTCTCCTGCATTGGCTTGGGCCGCAGCACAGTCAATTTCCCCCTCCGCTACGGAAGAATCTCCAGTCACGTATCGCCGGGACATGGCTCAGGTCAATCCCCCGCTGCCTACCAACCCGGCTCCCGGTTCCACCCCTGTACCTGAATCATCTGACCCATTTCTGCAACCGGCTCCCCTACCTCTTCCCGTTAGCCCTCCAGAAACTCCCGTACTCGAACCCAGCCCAACGCCAACGCCGGCTCCCTCACCTGTCCCTGCCCCTGACGCTCCAACCGTTTTTGTAAACCAGATCGACGTCCTGGGTAGCTCGGCGTTCTCAGAGGAGCAATTGCAGGAGGTGGTGCAGTCGTTTGAAGGGCGATCGCTCACCCTGGAAGAGCTTCAGGAGGTGGCTGACCGTATTACCCAGCTTTACTTGAATGAAGGCTATCTCACTTCACGAGCCGTGTTGGTGGACCAGGACGTGGTCGATGGGACCGTCCAGGTGCAAGTGATTGAAGGCAGCCTGGAATCGATTGAGATTGAAGGTAACGAGCGCGTTCGGGATAGCTATATTCGTAGCCGAGTCGCTTTGGGGGCGGGTACCCCCTTAAACCAGTTCACCCTGGAGGATCAGCTACGACTGTTACGACTCAACCCGTTATTTGAAAACGTAGAAGCCAGCCTGCGAGCGGGCAGCGGCCTAGGACAAAGCATCCTGACGGTGCGGGTGACGGAGGCCAATCCCTTTTCGGGGAGCGTCAGCCTCGATAACTATTCTCCAGCCAGTGTGGGCTCAGAGCGGATGAACCTGGAACTGGGCTACCGTAACCTGACCGGATTTGGGGATGAGTTATTAGCCGCCTACCGCCGCACCACGACCGGAGGCAGCAGTCTATTTGATTTTAACTACCGGATTCCGGTTAACCCGATGGAGGGAACGATCGCTCTGCGGGCTGCTCCCAGCGATTTTCAAATTACTGACCCTGAATTTGATCAGCTCGACATTAGCGGTAACACGGATTTATACGAAATCAGCTTCCGGCAACCCCTGTGGCGATCGCCCCGCGAAGAATTTGCGCTCTCTCTGGGCTTTAGTTACCGCGATGGGGAGACGTTGTTTGAGAACCTGGTGTTGGATGAAAGCACGACATCGGTCTTTCGGTTTGGGCAAGATTTGGTGCGCCGGGATCCACAGGGGGCATGGGCGTTGCGATCGCAATTCAGCCTGGGCACTGGCTTATTGGATGCCACGACCTCTGGCCGCCCCGATGGAGAGTTTTTTAGCTGGCTGGCCCAAATTCAACGGGTGCAAACCCTGGGTACGAATCATTTGCTGATTTTGCAGGGCGATCTGCAACTCACTCCCGACCCCCTTCTGGCTTCTGAACAACTAGCCTTGGGCGGTGGGCAGTCTCTACGAGGCTTCCGCCAGAATGCCCGTCTGGGAGACAATGGTTTCCGCATCTCAGCGGAAGATCGCATCACTCTGGCCCGTAATGAATCTGGAGCGTCTACCTTTCAGGTCGCTCCCTTTGTAGATTTTGGGGCTGTCTGGAATGACCCAGATAACCCGGTTGAGACGCCTGACCAATCTTTTCTGGCAGGAATTGGGGTCGGCTTACTGTGGCAACCGACTTCCCAATTTCAGATCCGGGTTGATGCGACTGTTCCCCTCGTTGACTTAGCTGACCGAGGCGAAAACGCCCAGGATGAGGGCATTTATTTCAACGTAAATTATTCTTTTTAGTCTGCAAGAACATATTGCATGACGCTCTAAGAACCAGGATGATTATTTTTAAGAAGCTAGGCTCCGCCTAGCTTCTTAAAAATAATTTGTATTGATAGATTGCAATGCTATAGCGGGTGAACAATGCTGAACAAGATCAGGACTGACGCAAGTTCGCTATCCGTAGCGCATTTGTGTTGTAGGTGGGGTGCTTCGCACCCCACCTACAACACAAATGCGTAAGTCCTGAAGATGCCGAAGCTCTGGTATTCTAGCCGGGAATGTGTTGGCTGAGTTGTTGTTGAAGCTGGCGCAGAGCTTGGCAGGTACGGCTATACTCCGAGAGCAGGTAAGACACTTTTTGGCTGAGAGACGCCTCAGAGAGCGAGCTGGCTTCCTCCTCCAGGTCTCTACATAGCCTGGAAAAGGTCATGGCTCCGACAATGGCACTGCTGGATTTGAGGGTATGAACGGCTCGAATGAGAGTTTTGCGCTCTTTTTCCTCACGGTCCAAGTGAAGCATTTCTACTTGAGCTGGGGTTTCTCGAAGGTAGCAGTCAATCAACTCCAGTAGAATGGCATCGGCCTCCTCCCCCACATCATCTCGGAATGCATCTAGCGCATCCGAGTCAATGGCGTTTTCCATGATAGCTTCTGGCTCCATTGAGCACACATGAGGTTGACATTGACTGAGGGCGTTGGCGAGATGTTCCAACCGAATGGGCTTGCTCAGGTAATCATCCATCCCAGCCTGTAGGCATTCGTCGCGATCGCCCCGCATTGCGTTAGCCGTCACTGCGATCAGCCGAGGTCGACACTGCGGCCACATCCGATGAATTTCTCGAGTTGCCGTAATGCCGTCCATCTCAGGCATTTGTACATCCATCAGAATGACATCGTAAGTGCTTCGCTGCAATGCTTCCAGCACTTGTACTCCATTGGATACGATGTCAGCTTCATACCCCAACCGTTGTAGCAACTTGAAAATAACCTTCTGGTTGACGAGGTTATCCTCGGCCACCAAGATTTGGAGGGGGATAGACTCCGCCAATAGGGTTGGGTCAGTCGGTGGGGGAGGAGCCATTGTTGTTGACCCAAAGAGATTTGCTAACAAGCTGTAGAATTGCGATCGCCTCACAGGCTGATTCAAATGCCCGGCCCACGGAAAGTCTCCCCCAGGGCGACCTATTAGGGGAACCCCAATGGGGGACAGCAACACCGCTGGAATAGGGGATGGCGCTTCCTGAAACTCTGCTGCACTCAGTAACACCTCTAACCCTGGCAGTTGGGAATCAACCAGAATGGCATCAAACCCCAACCCATCGCGCAATTGCTGTAGCGCTTCTGCTCCCGAATTGACCATACAAGCGGCGATTTGCCAGCGCTGAGCTTGTAAAAATAGATGATGCTGGTTGACCCGATTCGCATCGGCTACTAACAAGCGGCGGCCTGTCAAAGCTGGATCTGCATCACGGGGAGAGACGGTTTTGGCCGCGATCGCCTCTACCACGACACAAAAGTAAAAGGTTGAACCAATATTCGCTTCACTTTCGACCCAGACGCGCCCGCCCATCATTTCACTGAGCCGCTGGCTGATTACCAGGCCCAGACCCGTTCCCCCATAGTTGCGGGTAATGGACGAGTCGACCTGGCAGAAAGGTTGAAATAAGCGATTCAAGCGATCCGAGGGGATGCCAATACCGGTATCCTTCACGGCAAAGCGAATGGCATACCGAGGGAGCCGGGTGCCGGATAGTTCACGGGCATCCACGCGCACCGTTACACTTCCTGCTTGGGTAAACTTCACCGCATTGCTGAGCAAATTGACCAATACCTGACGCACTCGAGTTTCATCGCCCACCACCTGGGCCGGTACTTCAGGATTGATCACAAAAGCCAGGCTTAAGCCTTTTTCCGCAGCTTTGGGTGCCAGTAGTTCGATACCCGCCTCAACACACTCCTGCAGGTCAAACAGCGTTTGTTCTAACTCCAGCTTGCCCGCTTCGATTTTAGAAAAATCCAATACATCGTTAATGATGGTCAGCAGAGTCTCCCCACTGGAGCAGATGGTTTCAACAAAATCACGTTGTTGAGGACTCAAAGGGGTCGCCAATAATAGCTCTGCCATGCCGATCACCGCATTCATTGGGGTACGGATCTCGTGGCTCATGGTGGCCAGAAAATGGCTCTTAGCCTGGTTGGCTTCCTCTGCTTCTTGCTTGGCTTGCTCTAGAGCGATGCTGGCCCGTTTGCGTTCAGTAATGTCAATGGCTGTGCCTAGCAGCCGATAGGGTTCGCCATCCGGGGTGCCATCGAAAATTATTTCTCGTACCCGGAGCCAGCGCCACTCACCATTGCTGTGTTGCGTGCGAAATTCCATTTCCAGGGGTTCGCCGTCTTGCATCTGGGCGATCGCCTGCTTCCGTTGCTCCAGGGTGTCATGATCCTCGGGATGAATCAGCTCGATCAGCTCAGATTGTTGCATTTCCTGAATGCGATGAGCGGGATAACCCAGAATATCCGTAACCTGGCGATTCACGAAAATAACCCGCCCCTCAAGCAAGTCAATCAGGTAAAGCAGGTTAGGAGTGGTTTCTAAAATTCGTTGAATGAAGCGTTGATTCTCCTGGTGGGTAGCGTCTGCCTGGCGCCATTCTCGCAGGGCCCGTTCCCGCTCAATAATTTCTCGCTGTAACTGCTCCCGCTCAAGTAGTAAGTCTTTAACCCGTTCAGTGACCCGCCGTTCGACCTCCTCTTCCAACGCCGTTTGGAACTGAGCATCTTGCGCGAATGTTGATAGAAATGAAGAGCTTTGCCCAGGACGCTTTCCCGACGGTACTAAACCGCCTTCAGAGGAATAAGTCAGGGGATGCGTTTCGCTCATGGGACAGTCAAGCTCGGGGTTAGTCAGATGGCAATCACATCACGGATGTGGACAAAGCAGGGCGTTGATTCTGCTGCTAGAGTTCCACAAAACAAGCTGAAATCATCAACGAGGCATCAGCTAGCCCGACTCACTATCGGTAAAACCTTAGTGGAATGGCATTCTGAGTTTCTATTACAGCGCTTTGCGCTTGAATTAGCTACGGTTGTTTTTGTAAGAGCCGCGCGGAGCGCGGCTCTTACAAAAACAACCAGATTTTAAGCGCTTGAAAAGCGCTGTAGGTGGTAGCAACAATTGAAACATTCTGATCAACTAACCCAACATCATACGGTTGTGATGGCTGGGCAATGATGCCAGTCAAACTTTGTTAACCTGCGTGTGGGTTAAGGGCATCTTCGAGTGTCGGTTGTTGCGAGGCATTCGAAAACGCTCATTTCCGTGGTCGCTGAGCGATCGCAAAACGGTCACTCCAGCCTATCCTGAACTGAGGTTTGTTAGGCTCAATTGGGCTGAGAACGAGAATGCTTTTTAGTAAACGGACATAAGGGTTAAGTACGGAATGATTTTGAATGGGAAACCCCAGGTTTGCTATTCAAAACCATGCCTGAGATCTGTGATGCCAGAATTGCGATAGGGTTGCTCTAGGTTGTTAAAACCATAAGCTACTTTTGCTTTTCGTGGTCGTAGGTTATGAACGTACTACCGATAGTCAAACGTCCCTGGTGGGGACGGGCGATCGCCCTCCTCGCCCTATTTCTGACCCTAACGGGGTGTACCCTGCCGCGAGTCAGCGCTGAAGAACGATTGTTTTTGCCTTTAGCGGTGGAACTTTTAGATACCTATGAAATTCCCAAAAGCTCCTTTGAGGGAGTGCCGGTGGGTGGGCTGTCAGCGATCGCCTACGAGCGGGTGAGCGATCGCTTTCTGGTGCTAAGCGATGATCGCAGCAGTGAAGCTCCAGCCCGGTTCTATACCATGGCAATGGAATTAGACCGTACGGAGCCTGCTCACCCAACCATTAGCGGTATAACCGTTGAGCGAGCGACGCCGCTACATAACCAGGATGGGACGACCTTCGCCGCCGGAAGCATTGACCCAGAGGGATTGGCTCTGTCTCCCCGGCAAACGGTCTTTATCTCCAGCGAAGGGGATACTAGTCAGGGTATTCCACCGTTTATTCAGGAGTTTGATCGGGAAACGGGGGAGTGGCGATCGTCTTTGCCACTGCCTCAACGCTACCTCCCAAAGCTCGATGAAGAGGCCCCATCGGGGGTGCGCAATAACCTGGGATTTGAAGCACTGGCGTTGGACCCAGGGGGCACAACGATAAGCAATGGTTATGGAGAGCCCTTCCGAATTTTTGCAGCGGTTGAAGGAGCTCTGGCTCAGGACCAACCCACCGTACCAGAGGCACCCGAACCCTTGCGGCTGTTGCATTATCTGGTAAGTGAAAATGTTCCGGCTTTACTGGCTGAGCATCTTTACTATCTCGAACCCACACCAGCGGGAGTGCTTTACAACGGGTTGACGGAATTACTGGTGCTGGGGCAGGGCGGTCACTTTCTGAGCCTGGAACGGACGTTTGGGGCGAATGGGGCAGGGGCTAAGCTATTTCAGTTAGCCGTCGCCAACGCCACGGATACTTCCAGTATTAGGGTGTTTGAGGGGGACTTGAGTCTAATTCAACCGATTCACAAGCAATTGCTTTTAGACCTCAACACGTTAGGATTTCCACTGGACAACCTGGAAGCCATGACCCTTGGGCCACGGTTGCCGGATGGTAGCCAGAGTTTGATTTTGCTGAGCGACGATAACTTTAGCGATCGCCAAACCAATCAGGTTCTCCTCTTCCGCATCACGGGTCTTTAAGGTTTTTAGCTTGGAGATACGAAATGGGGTGGGATATCGTTTCTCATCCCATTTTAGGAGATTTCCAACAATGAAATTACCCCCAGGATGTTGGTGCTTTGCCCGCTTCGCGGGCAAAGCACCAACATCCTGGGTAGATTCTTATGCAGAAACCTCCTCATGTCTTTAGCTATGGGTTTTGGCTTGCATGTGAGTTTGGGACATCAATAGTGTTTACAAAGCTCTCAATGGCTTTTAGATAAGACTGATGTCCTGGCTCATAAATTCTGACATGATCGCCCCCTTCGATTAAAAATAGTTGCTTAGAACCTGGAGCCGCTTCATATAAACGCTGACTCATTTCAGGTGGCACAACAGAATCACGGGTTCCATGCAGAAATAAAACTGGAATTTTTAGTTCTTGAATTTTAGCAAGGGAGTTGAATTGCTCTGTCAGAATCAGGCTGATGGGAAATAGCTGAAGCAATTTTCTATGCTGAATCGCTTCTCTCATGGAAGTGAAGGAGCTTTGCATAATCAACCCGCTGGCATCAGGGTGTTTTGTAGCCAGATTGAGGGCGATCGCTCCACCCAATGATTCTCCATAAATCACAATCTGATCAGCAGGAATATGCCGTTGGTAACGAAGATAGTTCCATGCGGCTTCTCCATCCTGATAAAGCTGGGCTTCATAGGGAAAACCTCCATCACTACGACCGTAACCCCGGTAGTCGAAGACCAGCACTGAAAATCCCAGTTGCCGAAATGCTGCGACTCTTGCCAGATAGTTGTAGTCGCCGATATTGCGCCCGACCCCGCAGAAATACAACATGGTTTTAGGCGAGGTTAGAACATTGAGAGGCTCATTGGATACAAACTGAAATGGTTTTTCAGGAGATGGAGCCGGAACCCACCAACCCTGTAATTTTTCTCCTGATTCTGGAATGGATGTCTAGACATCTTCATAGGGGAGATTGAAAGCCGAAGCATTAGGTTGCATCGACAAATCAGGTTTAGGGCGGTAGATAAAATAGCGTTGCTGAATAGCAATAAAAAAACAAATTGAGGTATAAGTGAATGCGATCGCGCTCACGGCTGTCAGCCACAATTTCCATTGATACAGCCTTTGCCAATTAGAAATAGGTATAGGGTTTTTCATTTAAAGAATTTAGTGTGCTCAGTACTCGCTGTAGTTTGTTTAAATTTGCAGGTTCACGGCTATAGAATATTGCACTTAAAAAAGTTGCCTGAGAGAGAATTGGGATTAGATACAATCAGGTTTGAACAAATTCCATACAACCTGAGGCATGATTTTATATTCTTAGGTTTGCAACACTTGGTTGTGCGCTGGTGTCTCCCAGTGTTGGTTTTCCGGTCCAATTCGTTTATCACTGCTATATGCCGCCGCAGAAGTATTATGCCGTTATGAAAGGCCGCAAGCTCGGGATCTTTACCACCTGGGCTCAATGTCAGGCTCAGGTGAAAGGATTTCGGGGAGCCGTTTTTAAGTCCTATCCAACCCGGGCTGAAGCAGAGGCGGCAATCAAGGCATTTGATGCGGGGGAAGCTCCCTCGATTTTTGCAGCGGCCTCGCGATCGGCTTCTAAAGCTTCCTCAGCAGGGCCTTCTGAGATTATTCAGGAGAGTATTTGTGTGGATGCGGCCTGCTCAGGCAATCCTGGCAATGTGGAGTATCAGGGTGTCTGGACAGCCACTAAGGAGCCAATTTTCCACAAAGGGCCGTTAGCGCAAGGCACCAATAATTTGGGGGAATTTTTGGCGATCGTCCACGGGCTTTCCTATCTGCAGAACCAGGGATTGACCATTCCGATTTACACCGACTCTGCAACGGCGATTCTGTGGGTTAAGAAGCGAGAGGTGCGCACAACGCTCGCTCGTACCTCTCGCAACCAGGAAATCTTTGACCTGGTCGATCGCGCCTTAGCCTGGTTACAGGTCAACGACTATCCCAACCGTATCCTCAAATGGGAGACGTCGCAGTGGGGGGAGATTCCAGCAGATTTTGGCCGTAAGTGAACCGTATGTAATGCGACGTGTAGTTGAAAACCTAAAACCCTCAATTTTCTGTGAACGGGCATGTAGTGTGCATTCACAGAAAATTGAGGGTTCTATTGTTTCTAGGCAAAGGTGCACATTGTGTTGTATGGGGATGAATGTGGGACAGATCCTCACATTCATCCCGCATGCCTCACTCAATTTGTATTACGTTTTTGCTTGGAAATCTTTCAAGGTTTAAAGCCCCTGTGTTAGAAGTGTTTCGTAGGTTTCCACCACAAGGGCTTGAAACTTTCGGAGTATGACTGATTCGGCTTGTTTCGGGGCGTAAAACTGCCTGTTTTTTGCCCCAAAATAACCTGAATCTACAACAGCAGTTTTCGTAGTGTGGAGTACAACGGGGCGATCGCATCTCCGTCAGGATCGAGTTGTCGAGGTTGGCTTACACCGGGCTTGAAATCTGGCTCTTAGAGTTATGGATGAGCCCGCTGTACGGCAGTTTGGAGTCCTTCCGTCTCAATTTTTCGTACTTCATCATCTGAATTTTTTGGAGCATTCGAGTGTTAAGTAATGCGGTGAATCAATTGGAATTGGTGGAAGCATCAACTGCTTTCAATCCACGTCAAATTCTGGCGACCGATGCGCTGAGTAGGCTAAACGAACGGTCAGATTGGAAGGGCTGGGTTCAACTGCTTGGGCACCTGGCCGTGATGGGAATCAGTGGCTATTTGTGGGCCAGCCAATGGGGAAATTGGCTGGTGGCACTACCCGCACTTGTGGTTTATGGTTTTACCTTTGCGTCTATGTTCGCAGCGTTGCATGAGTGCGCCCATCGAACGGCCTTTGTGAACCTGCAAGTGAATGATGCCGTGTGTTGGCTGGCAGGGTTGTTTTCCTTGTACAACGGTACGTTTTACCGGCGTTA
Organism: Leptolyngbya sp. FACHB-8; assembly: GCF_014695575.1. Lineage (GTDB taxonomy): Bacteria > Cyanobacteriota > Cyanobacteriia > Elainellales > Elainellaceae > Vacuolonema. Next base: position 18,975 of record NZ_JACJOO010000085.1, read on the forward strand.
CCACAAGTGGCATCACCGCTTTACTCAAATCCCCGGAAAAGACCCTGAACTGGGCGATCCCAAACCGACGAACTGGCGGGAATATCTGTTGGAGCTGAGCGGTATTCCCTGGTGGGTTGGCAAAGTGCGTACCCACGTGAAAGTGGCTCGGGGGCATGTACAGGATTACCCATTCCTATCAGAAGGCTCTTATGACGAGGTGGTTCGCTCAACCCGTCTGCAACTGTTGGTGTATGGGGGGGCGATCGCCCTTTCTGTTGCTTTGGGTCATCCCTGGGCTTTCTTCCTCTATTGGGTGCTTCCTTTAGCGGTTGGGCAACCCATCCTACGTGCCATTTTGATGTCTGAGCACATGGGCTGTACTCACGATGACAATCCCCTCACGAATACCCGCACGACCCTGACCCTATTCCCCGTGCGCTTTTTGATGTGGAATATGCCCTACCACGCAGAGCACCACCTATATCCGTCAATTCCATTCCATGCGTTGGCCCAGGCCCATGAGCAACTGAGGCCATACTTCGCGCATGTTGAGCCAGGGTATGTTACGGTACACCGAAACCTGGTTACGAAGTTTGATCAGACAGCAGCATGAGTGACGCGTCGAAATCCTTGACCCTGAAAAACTTCGAGCTGCAATGCGGAGCCGTGCTGCCTGAAGCCTCAGTGGTCTATCAGACCTATGGAGAGTTGGCGGGCGATCGCTCCAATGTCATCCTCTATCCCACCTCTTACGGCGCACAGCATCCCGATATTGACTGGCTAATCCGCCCGGATGGCATTCTTGACCCCAAACGCTGGTTCATCATTATTGTCAATATGTTTGGCAATGGGTTGTCCAGTTCCCCCAGCAACTGTGTAGAATGTCGCCTGAGCGAGCAGGGTTTCTGGTTTACCCATTGGGATAATGTGCGAGCCCAGGATCAGGTCTTGGAGACTTTTGGGATCAAGCGGCTAGCTCTGGTTTATGGCTGGTCGATGGGAGCACAGCAAGCCTACCATTGGGGAGCTTTGCATCCTGAGCGGGTAGAACGTATCGTTGCCCTTTGCGGCACGGCTCGTACAACCGATCACAATAAAATCTTTTTGCAGAGCCTGCGAGCTGCCCTGACGGCAGACCCGGCCTGGAATGGGGAACGTTTTGAAGCCGTACCCGATCGCGGCTATCGCGCGTTTGCCCACATTTATGCCAGCTGGGCCGCCTCCCAAGCTTTTTATCGAGAAGGCTGGCATCGGCGGCTAGGCTATGACTCCGTAGAAGATTACATCGATCGCGCCTGGGAGCCGGGTTATCGCAAACGTGACCCCCATAATCTACTAGCCATGATTGATACCTGGCTACGTTGTGATGTGGGCCATAATCCTGTCTATCAGGGCGACTATGAGCGCGCCTTAGCCTCCATTCAGGCTCGTACCCTGGTCATGCCGGGAACGACGGATCTTTACTTCACCCCCGAAGATTGTCAGATTGAAGCCTCTAAAATCCCAGGGGCTAAGTATCACCCCATTCCCTCCATCTGGGGCCATCGCGCGGGAAATCCTTACCAGAACCCAGAGGACGAAGCCTTTATTCGTGCTGCTGTTCAGGAGTGGTTGGGCTAGAGGCGGGCGATCGCCCTCTCAATCCTATTATCTGCTAGACACCGGGTGTTTCTAAAACACCCGGTGTCTGTCTTTTTCCTAGAAAATCCAACGGTCCTGGTAAGTGTACAGCATGGACACTTTTGAAAAGGCGAGCGTCTGACAATAGCCATGATCCCTACGACGTCCGGCTGGCTGACGAACCGCTATGACCACCTCCCTCTCTGCCATTGCACGCGATCGCAACATTCGCTACTTCCTCATCTCGTTTACCGATCTGTTTGGGGTACAGCGGGCTAAGTTAGTGCCTGCTGAAAGCATTGACACCATGGCCAGTAGCGGAGCAGGCTTTGCCGGGTTTGCAGCCTGGTTGGATATGACCCCGGCGGATCCCGATATCCTGGCGATTCCCGATCCTGAGCGGCTCTATCAGTTGCCCTGGCAACCGGAAATTGGTTGGATGCCTGCGGATCTCTACGGCGTGGACGGCCAGCCTATTGAGCAGACTCCCCGGTTGGTGCTGAAGCGTGTCTTGCAGCAAGCGGCAGAGATGGGCTTTCGGATTCGAACTGGGGTAGAGTGCGAGTATTTTCTGCTGGATGGCACCGAGCATCAGATCTCTGACCTGCGCGATCGCCAGAGCAAACCCTGCTATGACCAACAATCTCTCATGCGTCGCTATGATGTTATCCGCGAGATTTGTGATGGGATGCTGGGGCTGGGTTGGGGCGCTTACCAGAATGACCACGAGGATGCCAACGGTCAGTTTGAGATGAACTGGACCTATGCCGATGCTTTAGTAACAGCAGATCGACAGGCTTTCTTTAAGTACATGGTGAAGGCGATCGCTGAAAAACACGGTCTGCGAGCTACCTTCATGCCGAAACCTTTTGTTCATCTCACAGGGAATGGTTGCCACACCCACATTTCTGCCTGGGATCTGGAGGGTAAGGAGAACCTGTTCTTTGATCCGCAGGGGGAACTGGGACTTTCGAGTTTGGCCTATCAATTTATTGGGGGTGTGTTGCACTCAGCGGAGGCGTTGTGTGCGATCGCGGCTCCCTCAGTGAACTCCTACAAGCGCATCAACGCTCCAGTGACGCTCTCTGGAGCGACGTGGTCGCCCAATACCATTAGCTACAGCGGCAACAACCGCACCCATACCATTCGAATTCCGGATGCTGGGCGCTTTGAACTGAGGCTGCCAGATGGTGCAGCGAACCCCTATCTCCTTCCCGCTGCGCTGATTGCGGCTGGGCTGGATGGCATTCGTAACAAGCGCGATCCGGGCCCTCGAATGGATAACAACACCTATACAGAACCCTCTCCTGCGGGGACGGTGCGATCGCTCCCCAGTAGCCTTCCCGAAGCCCTACATTTCCTCCAATCCAACGAAGTGCTTCCTGCCGCAATGGGAGATTCCTTTACATCTGCCTATCTCAAACTGAAGCGGCAAATGTGGAATGAATATAGCGCTCACATTTCCACCTGGGAGTTGGAGAACACGCTGGATTGTTAGCTTGATCTGGTGTGTGCTTGAATTTGTGTGCCAAATGCACACCAGATTCAAGTTTATTGAATTCGACAACTTGCCATGAACCTTTCATCAAGCTTCCTGAAAAAATATGTTTTTTGATTCGCAGGGCAAGTCTCTGTGACAGGATGGTTCTAGCGTTGAGTCTACATCGCCGGAAAAGGTATGCCAGAATCTTCAACCGATCGCTTTCGTTCCGCCACAGAATTTCCTAAAACGGTTCAAAACCTCGATATAGAGCAGGCTGATGCTGTGTATCGTGAGATGCGAGATTGCTTAATTTTCACGAACCGTAGCCGCGCCCAGCTGATTCGCCGCAACGAGGAACACAAGACAAAGACAAGCTTGCTGAAGGAGGACGTGCAACGCCTCCACGGCATGATTCAAAAGCTAGCTGGAGAGAAACAGCAAATCGTCGAGAGCAATGAAGAAACCATTCGTGCCCTTGAAATAGAAATGCAAAACATGATGTCTCATCTCGATGAGCTATTTATTGCCTTCGAGGGCGTGGCAGATGCTGAAGCGTCTCGCAGCCCTTTAAGCCTGGTTGCTTCTCCCGGTCGCTTCTTCCGATTCTTAAATGCGGTCAGAGCGATTGTGATGTGGTGGCGTGATGAGCGCTCCGAAAGTAGCCCATCCCTTCCGGTTGCGTCTCAAACCACTGCTTTGCCGGGTGATACGGTCAATGGAGAGGAGGATCGACGCGATCGCCCCCAAATGTATCAAGACCAGGCCTCCATCAATCGCTCCTTACTGGATCGCTAACGATTATGGGTAAGCAACGAGTCACCCAGTTGTTGGCACAACTGCGGGAGAACCAGGCCAAGGATCTGGAGAACGCTGCAAACATCTACACAGTAGCCCAGGTTGCCGTGAATGCCTTGGATGCGGCAGAAGGCCAATCGACTGAACCATCCCAGCAGAAAGCGTTACCCGAAGTACCTCTTCCAGCCATTCCCACTATTACAAAGGCTGCATTACTGGAGCAGTACGGCTCATTTAACGGTTGCCGTCTAGCTGCCAAAAAACTTGGCATTCGCTTTAGCAAAACCCCCTCCTGGGCCAAAATGGAAGCGGCATTTAGCTACCGGGAAGCCTGCCAGCAATTAATTCAGCAGTATCTAAAGAAAAATCCTAACGAACACTTACAGGGGGTCGCGTTGGAAGTGTCGCTGGACTTGCCTGAATAAGGTAAGGCGATCGCAGATTCTCAATTTCGCAGAAAATGCGCGACACTCGTGCCGCGCATTTTCCATGGAACGGGTTGCTTTCTATGAACGCAACCTGTGGCGAATACGATTGCTTAAACCGTCATGATGTCAGCTTCTTTGTCTTTAAGAAGCGCATCAATTTTGCCAACAAACTTGTCAGTCATCTTTTGGATGCTGTCCTGTAAATCTCGCGCTTCGTCTTCGGAGATTTCGCTGGCCTTTTCTTGCTTGCGGACACTGTCAACGGCGTCGCGGCGGACGTTGCGAATGGCGACTTTGCCTTCTTCAGCGTACTTGGCGGCAATTTTGGTCAGTTCCTTACGGCGTTCGGTGGTCAACGGTGGGATGTTGAGCCGAATGTTGGTGCCATCATTGTTGGGTGTCAGACCAATATCCGAAAGGGAAATGGCCTTTTCGATGCTGCTCATGGAGCTGCGATCGTAGGGCTGGATCAGGATAGTGCTGGAGTCCGGCACGCTGATATTAGCCAGGGATTTGAGAGGGGTTTCGGAACCATAGTAGTCGATGGTGATCCGATCCAATAGAGCCGGATTCGCCCGCCCCGTACGGATAGTATTAAAAGACCGTTGAGTGGCTTCAATGGTCTTTTGCATGTGGTCTTCGAACTCAGCTAACTTCACAAGAGCCTCCAACTAACGTTCCTAGCGGCTCCCCTAAGAGGGCGCGATGGATGTTCCCCTGCACAGACAGGTCAAATACCATGATAGGTATATTGTTATCTTTGCACAGGGCGATCGCAGTTCCATCCATCACCTTCAGGTCTTTTTCAAGAACGTGGCTGTAGGTTAGGGTTTGATAACGTTTGGCATTGGGGTTCTTTTTCGGATCTGAGTCGTATACCCCATCCACCTTGGTCGCTTTGAAAACAACCTCAGCGTTGATTTCGGCGGCTCGCAGCGCAGCAGTGGTATCAGTTGTGAAGAAGGGATTGCCCGACCCCGCTCCAAAAATTACCACGCGGCCTTTTTCGAGATGCCGAATGGCTCGGCGGCGAATGTAAGGCTCGGCCACTTCTTGCATTTCGATAGCAGTCTGAACGCGGGTGGGGACGCCTTTTCGTTCCAGAGCATCCTGTAGGGTCATGGCATTCATGACAGTGGCAATCATACCGATGTAGTCGGCGGTAGCTCGCTCCATCCCGGCAGCGGCTCCTTTCATCCCGCGAAAGATATTTCCACCGCCTACGACCACGGCGATTTCAACTCCTGATGTCACGGCTTCGCTAATTTCCTCGGCAATGTTATCAACAATAGTCGGGTCAATTCCATAAGCCATGTCACCCATAAGGGCTTCACCGCTCAGCTTGAGTAGAACCCGCTGATATTTCTTCTCCATGGCGACAACCGCGTTTCCTTTAACATGAATTTTTGTTTTTGGAGTAGCTCCAACTTAAGATAACAGTCGAAGCTGACCATCGGACATCCGGATGAAAGCAGAAGTCTACCGGGCTCGCCATTGAAGGGGGCACCCGTAGGACGGAGTATAGTGAATAGCCGGAGCATGACCTTGAAGGAGAGCGGCGATCGCCTCCCTCAGGAAAGGCTGTTCTGTTTCCCCTGTATGTCCCCAAACACTACCACTGTAAGAAATCATTCCGGACTGATCAATCAAGAAAACTTCGGGGGAGTGGGTTGCCCCAAAGGCTTCGGCGACTTCCTGGGTTTCGTCTCGGACGTAGGGAAAGGACAAATTTTGCTGCCGGGCGAAAGTGGCCATGGCATCCAGGCGATCGGACAAGGGTTGGGGTTCGGTATTAGCATCAATACCGATGAGGGTGAAACCGCTGGGTAAAAATTCTTGTTGGATTGCCATCAGATGTTGGAGTGCTGGCAACACGAGGGCGCAGTCATAGCTGAGAAAAACGACGCCAACTCCTTGAAACCGCATGAGGTATTGCCTCAGGTGGTGTACGGCACCATCAATGCCAGGGAGTTCGAAGTCGGGTGCGTAGCAGCCAACTCGGAGATCAGAAGAAGCCATGGTAGAGCCTTTGAGAAGGAGAGTGAAGAATAGGAGTGAGGAATAAATAGAGGACTAAAAATTTAGGCGGCCGCACCGTGGGGATTGAACAATGTGCGTTTTTCCGATTCTGATGTCTGGATTTATTGTGCCCGTTGGAGGGGGGGAAATCTCTTCGGAGAAGCACGGAAGGATGTCTAGTATGGCCGAAATCAACCGATGTTGGATGGGGTGGGGTGTGAAGCACCTCATCCTACCCAACATATGCTATGTGCTAGCGGGCTTTGTAGGCCCTGAGAGAGTTTTTGGGGGCTTCGTTATGCTGGAGGAGGATGGGTGTGGAGTGTTGGCCGCTGGGCCGGGGGACTTCCCCCCAAACCCCTGCTTTTTGGGGGCCTAACTCCCCCAAACCCCCGGAAGGAGTCTGGGGTGAGTCTGGATGGCTTCGGTAGAATGCTCTCCTGGTGCTGAGTGGCTTTTTAGAAAGGTGGCTGTGCCACTCTTTCAGGTGGTAGAGGTTGTTGGGAGGGATATGCAGGGGTCGTCGGTAGCTGGGAAGGATTTGGTGCTGGTGGGTGGAGGGCACAGTCATGCGATCGCCCTCAAGTCGTTTGGCATGCAGCCGCTGGATGGGGTGCGGGTGACGCTGATTACCGATGTAATGCATACGCCCTATTCGGGTATGTTGCCGGGGTATTTGGCAGGGTTGTATTCCTTCGATGAGTGCCATATTGACTTGCAGCGATTGGCAACTTTTGCCGGGGTGCGGTTGATTCATGCTCGGGCGATCGCTCTCGATCTGGTGAACAATCAGGTGCTGTGTGAGCATCATCCACCTGTCTCGTTTGATCTGCTGTCGTTGGATATTGGCAGCACCCCTGCGGTGTCGACGGTTCCAGGGGCGGAGAAGTTCGCAATTCCGGCGAAGCCGATTTCGAAGTTTTTAGATTACTGGGATCGGTTGGTGGCGGAGGTGGAACAGAATCCGCAGCGGCCTCTGCGAGTTGGGGTTGTGGGCGGTGGTGCCGGAGGGGTGGAATTGAGCTTGGCGGTACAGGCTCATCTACAAAGAATTTATCGGGAGGCTGGGCAACCGGACAGGCTGGAGTCGCATTTGTTTCAGCGCAGCCCGGAATTGCTGCCGGAGCGGGGTCGTTGGGCACGGCGCAAGATGCGACAGGTGATGGAGCAGCGTGGGATTGCGCTGCACCTGGGGGAGACGGTGGAGGAGGTGGGTGAGGATTGGGTGCGGTGTGCCTCGGGGTTGGAGGTGGAGTGCGATCGCCTCTTCTGGGTCACTCAGGCGGCGGCTACTCCCTGGATTCGGGAAGCTGGACTGGCTACCGATGAGCGCGGTTTTTTGCTGGTAAACGATCGTCTGCAATCAATTTCCCATCCGCAGGTGTTTGGGGCAGGAGATGTAGCGACCATGCAGGCCCATCCACGACCCAAGGCGGGGGTATTTGCGGTGCGGCAGGGCAAACCCTTGACGGAAAACCTGCGCCGTGCGCTGGAAAACCAGCCTCTAAAACCCTTTGTGCCACAAAAACAATTCCTGATTTTGATTGGGGTTGGTGATGAAACGGCTGTGGCTTCTCGCGGGGCCTTGGGCATCGGCCCTGCAAAATGGATCTGGCAATGGAAGGACCGCATTGATCGCAAGTTCATGGACAAGTTTAGTGATCTGAAATCCATGTCCGATAGCGCTCCCGAATCTGCTGATACGTTAGAGCCTGCCATGCGCTGTGCCGGGTGTGGCTCCAAAGTGGGCAGTTCAATTCTTGAAAATGTTCTGACTCGTATCCGCCAGGAACAGAGGCACCTCGAAGATTCCAACATTCTGCTTGGACTGGAGAGCAGTGATGACGCTGCGGTATTGCAAGTGCCACCGGGCCAAGTTCTGGTGCAAACGGTAGATTACTTCCGCGCCCTTGTGTCTGATCCGTACTTGTTTGGGCAGATTGCGGCTCACCATGCCTTGAGTGACTTGTTCGCGATGGGAGCGAAGCCGCAGAGTGCGCTGGCGATCGCCACTCTCCCCTATGCCCCCGACCAGAAAGTGCAAGACCAGCTCTATCACCTGCTGACAGGAGCCACGGAGGTATTGCATGAAGCTGGAGCCGCTTTGGTGGGCGGTCACACCACTGAAGGGCCAGAATTGGCCTTTGGGCTCACCTGTAATGGTCTGGCGGAGAGCGATCGCCTCCTCCGCAAAGGTGGACTACACCCCGGCCAGGCTCTCATTTTGACGAAGCCATTGGGAACGGGCACGCTGTTTGCTGCCGATATGCAACTGAAGGCGAAAGGGCGCTGGATTGAGGGGGCGATCGCCTCCATGCTTACCTCCAACCAGGCTGCGGCTCAATGCTTTCTGGACTATGGTGCAACGGCCTGCACCGACATCACCGGATTTGGCTTGTTGGGGCACCTGTTGGAAATGATGCGTGCCTCGCAAGTGTCCGTCACGCTGGATATGAATGCCATTCCAGTTTTAGGCGGTGCGCAGGAAACCCTTCAGAGAGGAATTTTTAGTTCACTTCAGGGGCAGAACCGAAAGGTGGAGGGGGCGATCGCCAACCTTTCCGAAGCCATGGCCCATCCCCTATTTCCAATTCTGTTTGACCCGCAAACTTCGGGTGGCTTGCTAGCGGGAGTGGAGGGCGATCGGGCACAATCTTGCCTCGCTGCTCTCCACCAGCAGGGCTATTCGGACAGTCAATTGATCGGGTATGTCACAGAATCAGCAACGAATTTTACCGTGACACTATCACAATAGATCTGATAAAAATGGCGAGCAGGTTGGCCTATAAGAAGTATTTATTTATATGGGATATGCTTTATTTATTACGTTTAACCCGCACGTTTCAGGTGTTGATGGATGGGATATATGTGGCAAGACACTGGCTCATCATCTCGAGAAATTGGATGATGTTGCAAGGCAGCTACAACTTTTACCACTTGGTGAAATGATCAGCGTTAGTGAAGAGTATTTAGAAGATTTAATTGATGAAGATATAAAAGGTTGCCAAGAACAGTGGCTTTTACCCTCTGTTGGCTTACTAACCGTTAATGGATTGATGAGTTTTATACAAGAAAATTCCAACCACTTTCACGCGGCGTCGCAGTTGCTAGAAGATTTAAGTCACTTGAGGCACTGTCTAAACCATGCGGATCAGCAGAGTACGCTTTTTCATTTGACTCCTGATTTCTAATAGAAATTGCACGTATGCTACCTAATCTTAGAAAAATTTTTTGAAATTATCAAAATAGCTAAAGTCTATTCTCCTTTGCTGCTTCCCTATGGTGCATTCCCTTCCATTTCCAGAATTTTTCTCTGCTGCTGGCCCTGTGCTAGATGTTCGGAGCCCATCAGAGTATGCGCAGGGGCACATCCCTGGAGCCATTAGCTTTCCGCTGTTTACAGATGCAGAACGGGCACAGGTCGGCACCTGCTATAAACAGGAGGGGCGAGATGCCGCAGTGGAGTTGGGGTTTGCGATCGCTGGCCCCAAATTTGCAGGATTTATTCAGCAGGCGAAGGCGTTGGCGGGCGATCGCCGTATCCGAGTGCATTGTTGGCGTGGTGGTATGCGGAGTGGGGCGGTAGCCTGGGTTCTGGAAATGGCAGGTTTTCAGGTAACGACCTTAATCGGTGGCTACAAAGCCTTCCGTCGCTGGGCCTTACAGACTTTTGAGGAACCACGTCCGATTGTCATTCTGGGAGGCATGACGGGAACGGGCAAGACTGACATTTTGCATGCTTTAGCGGAAACGGGGGAGCAGGTGTTGGATCTAGAAGATGTGGCCCATCACCGAGGCAGCAGCTTTGGGTCACTGATGCTTCCGCCCCAGCCGACCAATGAGCAATTTGAAAATCAGGTCGCGCTTCAATGGGCAACGTTTAGCCCACACCGACGGGTATGGATTGAGGCGGAAAGCAAGAGCATTGGGCTCTGCCGGGTTCCAAATGCTCTGTTCGATCAGATGGATCACGCTCCCATTTTGGAAGTGGTTCGCCCCACATCTGAGCGACTGGTGTTGTTAGTGGATTTGTACGCCCAGGCCCCCCTGGAGGGTTTGATTACGGCGACAGAGCGTATTCGTAAGCGCTTAGGCGGAGCAAGAACTCAGGAGGCGATCGACCTCCTCCAGCAACACCGCTTTGCCGAAGCCTTCGAGCTGATGCTGTTCTACTACGATCGCACCTACCAATACGACCTGCAACGGCGCACCGTGTCGCGCTATTCAGTGGATGCCACAGGATACTCTGCTGCAGAAATTGCCCGTTTGCTGCTTGAAAAAGCGGAGGTGCTGCCCCTCCCCTAATACCTTATTAATTTCGAACGATGTATCTGACACTTAATCCCACTCATCTCTACATTCATTTAGAAGGCTACGAACGGCTATGGTCGTTTCACCTGGGTTCTTGCATTGAGGTTCCCCTGAATCACATTGCCCAGGTCAGCACTGACCTCCCTCTCAGCACCTGGCGAGAACTCCGTGCCCCTGGCACGTCCCTCCCGGGTGTGATCAAAGCAGGAACTTATTACACTGAGCGGGGCCGAGAGTTCTGGTATGTGACCAAGCCTTCGGTGCTGACCATTGATGTTCGCGATAATTATTACAAGCGCATTGTGCTTTCACTGCACGACAATGAAGCATGGCGAGCTGAAATCACTGGATCGCTTGTTCCATCCAATGGGTCTGACTAATTCTGAAAGGGTTGGCGTGGCACTTTACGTCATATCGACCCTTTAGAACTATGCGGCCAGATATCATAAATTACTGAATTCCTTCTGGGCTTACTGTGGCTGCACCCTCTAATCTCCTGCTGAAATTAAGTAAACGATTGTTCTCGGAAGACGAGAGCCGTTCTGAGTTTGTGGATGCATTGACCCATCCACAGGACTACCCGTCCTGCATTCTGTGGTGTAAGCCGCGCCCCGAGGAAATGCCCTTTGCGATCGCCCCCGCTCTTTCCTGGCAACCCGACTTTGTTGATCGGGTAAAAGAGGACAAAATCGGCCAGCATCCCCTCCACCAGGAAGGCCATTTCTACAGTCTGGATCTATCGTCGGTGTTTGCGGCCTCAGCCATGGGGGCGATCGCGACTCCGGTTCGCACCGTCTTTGATATGTGTGCATCTCCCGGCGGCAAAAGTGTTTTTGCATGGCGCATGTTTCAACCGGAGTTGTTGCTGTGCAATGAAGTAACCAACAAGCGCATTGGGGCTTTGGTCTATAATCTGCGTCGCTGTGAGATTCGTCCGGCTCGTGTGGTAAGCGTGGACTCCAATGTATTAGCAGAAGAGATTCCACAAATTGCAGATTTGGTGCTGGTAGATGCCCCTTGTACCTGCCAATCGGTACTGGCAAAAGGTGAAAAGGCTCCCGGTTGTTTTCACCCGGTTTCGATTAATAAAAATGCCAATCGGCAAAAGCGGATTCTGGCCAATTCGGCCTCTCTAGTCGCGCCGCAAGGTCATCTGTTGTATATGACCTGCACCTATTCCACCGAGGAAAATGAAGAGGTAATGGATTGGTTCTTGGAGCGATTTCCCGAGTTCGCTCCGGTGCCCGTTCCGGCATTGCAGTCCTACCAGTCCCATTTAACAGAACGCCCTTGCTACCGCATGTTTCCTCAAGATGGATTAGGGGCGGGCTCCTTCAGCGTCCTATTTCAGAATCAAGCGGATGGGGAAAAACAAGACATTCCTGAGAGCTTCTTTACCCAGCGGCGAATTATTACCGTTTAACCGGATGAGCTTGTTCACTACCCCTTATGGCAGACGCTTTCAATCGGCTGTTTGAGTAAGCTACCGGTATCTTTTTCTGAAGGAATGGGGCTACTTCCAAGACCTATTACTGTAGAGGCAATTATCCTTCGCCCTACGGGTTCTTGAAAGGATGGATCGAAGCGATCGCCCACCTTACCTTTCTGCAAAAGTCAAATCCTACGTTGCAGGTATCGGTTGTACTATGACAAACACCATTGCACATTTACGTTTACCTGCCGGAAAAGATACATTCGATTTTGAGCGGGGTTCTATCTTTTTTGTCGGTACTGCAACGGTTGTGTTGCGGTATGCCGGGTTCACAATTCTCACAGACCCTAACTTTTTGCATCAGGGCGATCATGTGCATCTAGGGCATGGATTGCGAGCGCAGCGCCTGACCAATCCGGCTCTTGAAATTGATGCTTTGCCCCCGATTGATCTGGTTGTCCTCTCCCACATGCATGAGGATCATTTCGATCGCGTTGCGGTCGCAAAACTGGATAAGAGCCTTCCCATTGTGACGACACAACACGCTACAGAGAAACTCCAAGAGAAAGGGTTTAGAGCGCTTTATGCTTTGAATACCTGGCAAAGTCTAAAGGTATTTAAAGGGAATAGTGCTTTGACGATTACATCCATGCCAGGGCGTCACGGTCCGGGAGTGTTAGCAGCTCTACTCCCTCCCGTAATGGGCAGCATTCTTGAGTTTCAAGATGGCAATGATACCCGGTTCTGTCTCTATATCACTGGCGATACTTTGGTGATTGACCAGTTAAAAGAAATTCCAGAACGATACCCCAATATTGATATTGGGTTATTCCATTTGGGTGGCACCAAAGCGTTTGGAATATTGCTGACAATGGACGCGAATCAGGGGCTTGAAGCCGTGCAGCTCATTGCTCCAAAGGTGGCAATTCCCATTCATTACAATGATTACACGGTGTTTAAGTCACCTCTGGAAGATTTCCAGGCGGCTGTTGCAGCCGCAGGATTAGAAGACAAGGTGGTCTACTTGAGTCATGGGGATACTTACAACTTTGAAGTTGCTAATATTTCGCAGCTTCACTGAAGTTAGTTTGTAATTAGGCACTTCAGATCTTGCACCTTCCTAAAACCAAACCCCAGAAGTTCTATTTTCCTGCGTAACGCGCACGAGAATAGAACTTCTGTTTTTTTTAGAAAAAGGTTTTCGTTGCTAAAACACCTGCAGCAGCAGATGAAATAGCTCCAGTGGAGGCGATCGCAAACAACCACCACAATGCCTTAATAGCGCTTCTCTGAGCCGATTCTGCCTGTTCATAAGCCTGACGCTTCAAGCTATCGACTTGGGCCTGAATGCGGTTCTGCAACTTTTCAAGAGGTTGGAGAGTGCGATCGCGCATATTCTCCATCTGTTCTAAAGAGGACTGGCCGAGATTTGTAAGATTAGCCTGAGTTTCCTTTAAGAGATAGTCTAAGGACGGCTTGATTTCAGCCATATCCAAACGCATAGTTTCTGGTAATAATTCAGACTTGGCTAGCCGGGGTAACGCCTCAGCCAAGGTAAGGAGAGCAATGCCAATGCCATAAGTCACCGGCACTTTAGACCGATGGAGTAATTCCGCTAAGTCTAAATTACTGAGGGTATTATCAATAGTTTGTTCCAGAACTGATTGCAGTTTCTCCTGCAAAGATGAGGATGTATCCTGTGGTTCTACATCTAAACTTTCAACAGAGTTAGATAGAAGTTGAGAGGCATAGTGAGCTTCAAAATTTGACCAACTTTGCTCAACCTCCGTCATGATTTTCCGCTGTTTTTTAGCATTAATATCCTCCCGTTGCTCAAGCCAGAGACGCAATATCTCCGGTTCAAAGTGGGGTAAGGCTTGATTCTCAGGGAGTTTCTCTTCAGCAGCTCTAAAAAGTGTTTCTAGTTTGCGTTGAATACGTTTAGGTGTCAGGCTTTTAGAGTCTGTTTCCGTTAAATAGATTTTGATAGGTTGCCAGAAGGCTGCTCTGGCGAGTTGATCCTCGGCATTGGCTGGAGCGATCGCCTCAACCCTTGATGCTGCGATAAACGGTTGCAGCTGCGCTTCGAGAAGTTGTTGAACACCCGCACGATTTAAGGCCGATTGAATCCCTTCACGAATCAGTTCTGCGGTTTCTTCTTCCGTCAAAGAGTCTGACGCATCATTGCGGAAGAGGGAGGCGATCGCTCCCCCAGCCCACCGCACTCCTCCAGTTGCCCGGTCGACGATAAAGCCCGCTACAGAATTGAGGGTACGGGTACTGAGCCATGTGAGAAGCAGCACATAGGCTGACCAGATGGTGAGCCCGGCGATCGCTCCCATCATGGGCTCAGCCACCTGGCTAAACCGTGTGCCGAGGAAACAGGCTGTGAACAGGACGATATTGACGGTAAACAGGAAGCCGAAGCCGAGGGTCGTAGCGATCGCTCCAGATCCAGATGCCGATTCTTCTGCTTCTAAAGGCTCTGCACGTTCCTTATTTTTGAAGAAACGCATGCCAAAAGCTGAAAGCCCCAAAACAAGACCTAAATTCGTCAACAGTAATTGAAAGCCTAATGCTGTGAGAAGGCCGACGACCAGGGTTGTCAGAAGTTGCGTCCATAGATCAGGTGACGCAGATCCAGCCAACGCCGACGGTATCTGATTCAGGTACATCGTAATTAGAAAATCAGCATGTTCCCTGTACATCTCCATTCGCCCGTTCGTCGAGAATATGGCTTCTATAGTTTAGGAAATAGAGAGTTATTTGTCGTCTGGCTAAAAGGAGATGATGGGCGTTTCTAGTTAAGCTTTTCTAACACCTGCTCATCTTGATGCTGTAGAAAATTGAGCCACTTTTTGAATAAGTATCTTGACAATTCACTCGAAAGTTTAACCCCTTTGCTGTTATTTCCAAACTTTTTATAGATGCTCTACTTCGGGTTGCTCGGATAAGCTGATAATTCGAGGAGTTAAAGTGTCATTACTAACAATGGGTAAGAATAAATTGAAAAAAAATGGCGTTGTTCACAAGAATGAGAACAATGGCATTGATATTTTAGGAGTTGATGCACGGCAACTTGGGACAGCGGTTGCGAGTGTTTTGGTAGCCGAAATTGCCAACGCTGCGGTTCAACGCCTGAGTGAGAAGACTTTTGGAAGCACCAAGAACAAGGCTGGTGTAGAGGATATTCCTGACCAGGCTGATCTAACGAATGACGGCTCTGATACTCTATCGGATACCGCTCAGTCTGGGAGACAAGCAGCTCGCGTGGAGTCTTCAGTAGGCGAAGCTGCCCAAAAGGTTCGCTCTTCGCTGAGTGACGTAACACTGAGTCTTTCGGATGTTGTGAATGTTTTGCGGGATGCTGGTCAGCGCCTCAAAGATCAATCTGGAAGCGTGATGAACACATCGTCCGATACCGTACTGAACGGCATTGCATCAGGAGCTACCGCGCTGCTCGAACGAGTTTCGCCCGATACTCAGGAAAGCCCTGTCAAATCGAAGAAAGGGTCGAAACACCATAAGAAAAAGCATAAGAAGAAAAAGCATTAATAGAGTAGGGCTGACACATTCTTGTCAGGTAGTGAATTCCCCACACTAACGAGAATGCACTGAATTAGAATGGGCCTGCATGAGCCGTGTGAGTGTTGCTGATGACAGATCTAGGGCCTGATTCAGGAGATTGTTTCGTACGTGGATCGTATGGAAAAACATCCCCTTCAGCTATTGGAGCACGCTCTAGTACGCTGAGGCGGAAATCCATCACCTATGTTTTTGTGTGGGGTGCGAAGCACCCCACACAAAAACATAGTATGCAAACTTAGGCCGCAGCCTACTAGTTTGAGACCAATGACTGCCTGCTGCTGTATTTGGTGATTAATCTTATGAACTCAAACGCTTCAGACTCCAAAGACTCTGTTTTCGTTACACCGGATCCGTCTCTGCTGCAATCAGACGAAAATAAGACCGATTTGAAGAAACAATATCCTGTTCCCGAAGAGGTTGTAGCGGGTGAGACTGATCTCCCTGAGTCGTCGAGTGGCGGTCCAACCTTTGATCCAGACGAAATTAGTCGAGGGGAAACTGATGCGGCGATCGCCTCAGACGATCGTAATCAGGAAAATCTGCTCAGTCGGCAGGTTGGAATTACGTTTCACTCAGGTAGCTGATACTGCTTTCAGCGCTTTTCAAACACTTAAAACTTGGTTATTTTTGTGAGAGTCGCGCTCCGCGCGGCTCTCACAAAAATAACCGTGGCTGATTCAAGCGCAAAGCGCTGCAAAGAACTCAAATCTATAAAGAGCGGGGTGCTTAGCACCCCGCTCTTTATAGATTTGAGTTCTTTAACTTAGATCTTAGCGAGTTCGGGTTGTTCGGTTGCCTTATGCGTCGTTTCTTCCACAGGTAAACCAAACACTTCAGCAGAGTTATTGGGGCTTTCAATCAGCTTTACTTTGTGTAGCTTGGCCCCAATGGTACGAATGGGTTGCTCGAGTAGATCGCGGATGTGAACGGCGATGTTTTCAGCGGTAGGAACCACCTTGCCGAAGTAAGGAATATCGTGGTTGAGAAAGGTGTGGTCAAAAGGCTCTACCACATACTCATCTACAGCTTTCTGGAAGGCCACCAAGTCTGCAATCATGCCAGTCCGCGGGTCAATCTCGCCCTTGATGGTGACTTCGAGGTGGTAGTTGTGTCCATGTCCATGCACTCGTGCACACTTGCCATAAATTTCCGTATTTTCTTCCAGGCTCAGATGCGGCAATGCAAGGCGATGAGCGGCACTGAAATGGGTGCTGATGGTGAGATAGGCTTCCATAGAGTTTCCTGCGTATTCGGCCCAGAGTTCGGGGTGTTCAAAAACCTGAATGTTGACAATCGGCAAATGTGGCGCAAGGCGGTTCCAAATGGCTAAAGCCAGGGCTTCCGTTGTCGGTAGCATGGCTTGAAATTCTGGCCAGACGTCGTTCAGGCACGAGAAATTGAGTTGACTAGTAACTTCGTGCTTAATGACGTGCTTGACGTCTGATAGGTTTAGCACCATCCCGTATTCATCCAAATCCCCCTCCATTGCCACATAGAGCACGTAGTTGTGCCCATGGCCAGGGGAGTTGGTGCATAGCCCAAAGCGAGCAAAGTTCTCCGCATCGCTAAGTTCTGGCAACCAGTAACGGTGACTGGCGGAGAACTCAGCGCGTCGGTTAATAATGCATTTCATGGATTTCTGGGGTAAGAGGAGAACTGTTAAGTTCCATTAACATTCCTTCTTTTAGGATAAACCGTTTTGAAGTGAGACTGGTTTATCAATTCAGGTTGCCGATTTTTGTTGATCTACCGAAGGTGTGCGAGGGCTACCCAAGCTTTGTAAATAAAGGGTGCCCACAGTTCCCAGAAATGTGAGGTAGGCGATCGCCTGCACTCTATACAACCGCTGGGTATACCCAAACAATGCCTTCAAAATCACCCCAGGAAATTTCTTATCAGGCAATACATCGCTGAAGTTCCACACCTGTGGCCCTAGGAAGCAGGAGCCTTGAGGGTTAGAACAGAGGTTGGCATATTGAGGAGCAACCTGGGCCAGTGCTGCGATCGCCCCGTCAAAGTGCCGCAGCATCGACACCACTAACCCTGCCACAATCAACAACAGCAGAATTCCCATGACCTGGAAGAATCGACGCAAGTTGATTTTGATGCCCAGTTGAAAGAGCAAAAATCCAACAATGACCGCTCCGGCAAGCCCGGCGATCGCCCCTACCGCTGGCATCCACCCGCCCGTAAACTGAGCCGCCAGAAAAAGTACGGTTTCGAACCCTTCCCGAAGGACGGCGATCGCAATCAGACTAAACACTCCCCACGCTGCATTCTCCTGTTGCAGCAAGGTATTAACCGAGCCTTCCACTTCGCCCTTCAGAGCCCGGGCCTGACGGGTCATCCAGATCAGCATCCAACTGAGAAGGGCGATCGCGATGAGCCCAAATACTCCTTCCAACGCCAATTTCAGGACACGCCCATAGCTGGACTCATTCGCGGCTAGCCAGCCCAGTAACCCACTGAGCCCAATCCCAACCAGGACGCTGGCTCCAACACCGAACGCAATTCCGGCATACACCCATGGGATGAGCCGGCTTTGCTCGGCTTGCTTCAGATAGGCCAGCACGATGCCGACTACAAGCGCTGCTTCAACCCCTTCCCGTAAGGTCACGACAAACGGCGGTAATGCTGCCGCAATATCCATAGATTCTTTAACTGCTTGGCTACGTTTTGATCATATAGCGATCGCCCCTCACCATAGAGCCCACAACTCTATATGCATCGCTTTAGTCGTTCACCACCCTCCTACCTTCAAACAGGGGTAAACGTAAGCCGTCAAGTACTAGTAGGCTGGGGCAGAAGTGTACAACCTATTTTTTGTGGTGGGTGCGAAGCACCCCACCACAAAAAATAGGCAACGAACTTAGGCCGTAGCCTACTAGTACGCTGAGGCGGAAATCCATCACCTATGTTTTTGTGTAGGGTGCGAAGCACCCTACACAAAAACATAGGTTGCGAACTTAGGCCGCAGCCTACTAGTCTCTGTAAGTCATGAATTCTAGATAAAAAATGTCTGGAAAGGTAATCTATCTTACAGCAGATTTTTTAGCCTTTTTACGGAAGGTTCATCAAGCTGTGAAGAATTAATCCTGGCTTCCTCAAATCACAATCTTTGGAGGAGGAAATTTGTAACTTCGAATACAGCAGTTTATAAAAACTTTGCAGAGGCCCGCGATGAAAGTCGTAAATCTACGAACAGAGGATCGGGGAGATTTGAAGCGCGCAGCAGCAACATTGCTGTGGGAAGATAACAAGCTGCCTTCGGAAGAGCTTTACATCGATGTTCCTGCCGCTTATGCAGAAGGCTTCTTTGCCAATCCCGATGCTTTTTTGGTTGCGGCTGCCATTCCGGCCATGTATTTTGGCGAGCAGCGCGTTTTTGTGGAAGGAGCTGTTTGCCCGACACTGAAGTATGGGATGCAGTCTGCCTTTCAATGGCTGCATCACTGGTATGGGATCGGCAACCCTCAGATTAGGATTGAGGCGGATGTGCAACACTCCGTTGAGCCCGTATCCCATCATCGTACGGCTTCCTTCTTTACAGGAGGTGTAGACTCCTGGTCTAACTTAATTCTGAATCACCTCAGTTATCCTCCTGACCATCCCGGCTTTATTCAGGACTGCTTTCTGGTTTACGGCGTGCAGCGGGTAAAACGCCATAACTTTGAGCGGGCAGTGAAGGAATTTAAGCAGCTTGAGGCTGCTGCACAAGTCCGTTTTATTCCCGTTTACACCAATATTTACAGCCACATTATTGATCGCGACACCCGTTACAAATTCTGGCAGGAGGCGTACAACGGGCCTGCATTGATAGCGATCGCCCACGCCTTTGCAAACCGATACAGTGCTGTTTCCATCGCCTCCGGCAATGACATTCCGAACCTGGTGCCCCTGGGAACTCACCCGCTGCTGGATCCTTACCTCAGTAGTCATCGGCTCCGGATCACTCACGATGGCATAACCCATTCGCGCCTGGACAAAACCCGGTTAATTACAGACTGCGATGTGGCGCTGCAAAACCTGCGCGTGTGCGATATGCCAGACATCCCGAGCGATCGCCAGAACTGCGGTCAGTGCGAGAAATGTGTGCGCACAACTGTAACCCTGGAAGCCCTGGGAGCCTTAAACCGAACTCAGGCGTTTCCCTACCAAAAGCTCTCCCGTCAAACACTGGCTCAAAAGTGCTACATCAAGCACTCAGGGATTGCCGTCATTTATGGGCAATTAATTCCTCAACTGGAAGCTCAGGGACGCCATGATCTGGCAGAGATCCTGCAAGCCAAGATCCGTCGCTATCGCATGGAAACGCTGGATCAGAAATACCTGAAGGGGTTGCTATTTGAAAGTTTGCGGCAGGCTAAAGCACTGCTCAAACGGGAGCGGGCACCTCAACCCATTGTAGAGAGCGTGCAGGATGTGACCTAGTGGTTTGTCAATTTTAAGTGTGGGGTAACCCCACACTTAAAAATTAAATTTAAGGAATTTTTGAGGGGTCGTAGACCAGCCCTTTCAAGGTGCTTTTTTATCTTTTTTAGATTTCGATTCACTCAGCAATCGAGCAGTGGAGACATGAGGTTTGTCTTTTTGCCGTTCGGGTTTTGGAACTTTCTTTTT
>NZ_JACJOO010000086.1 GCF_014695575.1 Leptolyngbya sp. FACHB-8
AAGCCAAGAGTATCTTTCGCTATGGTTTCGACCACCTGCGTCAAATCCTACTGAATCTGGAGTTATTCATCGATGAGTTTTTCCACGTCCTTCAATTTTTGTCCTGTACCTAGACGTTAACCACATCCCGGTAATGATTGGGGGAGTCGGGAAACCAGCACTGCGCGAGTTTTATTCCAAATACCTCATTCCACAGATGCCGCCAGACATGGAGTTGACCCCCATCTCGCGCACGATCGGAACGGATCAACTCGTCGATGAAATGGTGGCTAAGTTCACTCATACTGTTTGGATGGAATGGATATTACCCGGCGTCGCTCCAACCGGGAAACGGGTGGAAGTGCCAGTAGTAGCGATCGTCCAGTTCCGTGACGGCAAAATAGCCCACGAACACATTTACTGGGATCAGGCAAGTGTATTGGTTCAAGTCGGCTTGCTCGATCCGGGTACACTTCCCGTCGTGGGCGTTGACAGTGCGCGTAAGGCGATCGATCCCAACTTACCTTCAAACACACTAATCGATCGCGACTAAGTGTAGAAGCCAGCAAATATCAATGCCTAAACCCGCCATTTTGCAACCAGGATCGCAACTCGCCTGACCCAGCCACGTTCTATACCCGTGGTGAAAAAGGCTGTCTGGATTATCCAGCCCTAGCAAAAGTTTAGAAACTTAGAAAACGAAACAACTCACATGAAAGTTTTGATTGTTCTTGCACACCCAGAGCCGAAAAGCTTTAACGGAGCAATGTTTCAGACAGCAATTGACACGTTCAAAGACTCTGGGCATGATGTTCAATATTCAGATCTCCATACCATGGAATTTGACCCTGCATCCGATCGCCGCAACTTTACGTCTGTCAAAGATCCTGACTACTTTAAGCAGCAACTTGAAGAGGTGTATGCAATTGAAGTTGGAGGATTCATTCCAGAAATTGAAGCTGAGATCCAAAAACTGGAATGGTGCGATCTGATGATTTGGCAATTCCCTTTGTGGTGGTTCAGTGTCCCTGCAATTTTGAAGGGGTGGGTCGATCGCGTCTTTGTTATGGGGCGTGTTTACAGTAATGGACATATTTATGAAACAGGCAGATTTCGAGGTAAGCAAGCAATGCTCTCGTTGACCACAGGTAGCACAGAAGAGGACTATCTTGCAGGCGGTTTTAACGGTGATATCCATGCTATTCTGCGCCCAGTTCAGCGAGGGATGCTGCAATTCGTTGGTTTTGACGTTCTTGCTCCGCAGATTGTTTATGCCCCCGTTCGCCAAACAGATGCAGTTCGTCAACGTATCTTGAATGATTTTTCGCAACGATTGCGAACCATTGAACGTGAGTTGCCGATCGCCGTAGGTCAGTATTGATCGGCATGGAACTGGCGGGACTGGATTTATGGGGCACACAGCCAGGATCGTACTCATCCTGGTTGTAGGAGGCGCTTCTTATTGCTGGCTCCTACACGTATTGCTCATTGAGTTTTTGACAAAGTGACACAGCCATTCACAACAAGAGGTAACTATCATGATGCTGAAAGACAAGGTTACTTTGGTGACTGGCGGAACATCGGGCATTGGTAGAGCTACAGCGATCGCTTATGCTCAACAACAAGCAAAGGTGGCGGTGGTAGGTCGTCGAATGGATGAAGGTGAAGAAACGGTTCGATTGATCAAGGAAGCTGACGGAGAGGCGATTTTTGTGCAAGCAGATGTCACGAAAGAAGCCGATATTCAAGCAATGGTTGATAAAGCGGTTGGCGTTTTTGGTCGGTTAGATATTGCCTTTAATAATGCAGGAGCTGTCGGCGAAAACCCCTCACTGATTGAGCAACCAGAAGCGGAATACGATCGCATGATGAACGTCAATGTTAAAGGTGTTTGGTTGTCGATGAAACATGAAATTGCTCAGATGTTGAAATAGGGAAGTGGTTCAATCGTCAATACGGCATCTGCGAATGGAGTCATTGCACTTCCTGGCGTACCCCTCTACACTGCGAGTAAGCACGCGGTAATCGGTTTAACAAAAGCTGCTGCGCTCCAATACGCCAAAGCGGGTATTCGCATCAATGTCGTTGCACCAGCAGCAATCGAAACAGATATGTTTGAAGCAGCTACAGGTGGGCAAGATGAAGCCAAAGCTTACATAACAGGACTTCACCCGATCGGACGGGTTGGAACACCGCTTGAAGTTGCAAATGCAGTCCTGTTTTTATCATCTGACATGGCATCGTTCATAACAGGTGAAACGTTGATGGTAGATGGTGGGTTTATAGCGCAGTAGTCGATCGGCAGTGCGAAACGTTGCGACCCAGTAGCGATCGACACCGATATGTTCTCACACCAACACTGAAGGCGAATCAGGCGTTATGCAGCGAGAAGGGCTGTGTTTGAGTTCTTAAGAAGGAAGTTTGCTATGAAGATTCTCATTGTTCTCACGTCTCATGACCAACTTGGCGATACCGGAAAGAAAACTGGTTTCTGGCTGGAAGAGTTTGCTGCTCCCTATTACGTGCTGAAGGATGCGGGAGCAGCGATCACGGTGGTCTCACCGAAGGGCGGTCTGCCGCCGCTCGATCCGAAAAGCGATCTACCCGAATTCCAGACCGAATTAACGGAGCGCTTCCGCACAGACACCGCTGCACAGACTGAACTTGCCAACACGAAAAAGCTAGCCGACGTGTCCGCAGACGACTTCGACGCAGTTTTTTACCCCGGCGGACATGGTCCGATGTGGGACATGCCCGACAACGCGACATCCATCGCACTGATCGAAGCCTTCGTGAAGTCCGATAAGCCAGTCGGTGCAGTGTGTCACGCGCCAGTCGCGTTGGTCAATATGCGCGGAAAGGACGGCGAGTATCTAATCAAAGGCAAGCGCGTAACCGGGTTCACAAATGAAGAAGAAGAAGCGGTGGACTTGACCGCGGTCGTGCCTTTCTTATTGGAAGACCGGCTAAAGGAACGGGGTAGCATCTACAGTAAAACCGCCAACTGGGTCCCCTATGTCCAAGTGGACGGGAGGCTCGTGACCGGACAGAATCCGGCCTCTTCGGAACCCGCAGCGGAAGAGTTGCTGAAGTTGCTTCGCTCTGTTTGATCTGTGCGGTAGTAGGCTTAACAAAAGCTGCTGCGCTCCAATATGCCAAAGCAGGTATTCGTATCAATGTCGTTGCACCAGCAGTAATCGAAACAGATATAAGAGACTGTCTATCCCGTTGGGGAACAGAAAAAGATGATGAACCAAAACAAAGAGATGTACGAGTGCATCATTGTCGGTGGCGGTTCCGCTGGACTCAGTGCGGCACTGGTTTTAGGCAGAAGTCGCCGTCGCGTGTTAGTCTGCGACCAAGGGAATCCGCGTAACGCTCCCGCACACGAGTCGCACAGCTTTTTCACCCGCGATGGCATCAGTCCGCATGAACTTTTGAGCATCGGGCGCGACCAACTCAAACCTTATAAAAGCGTTGAATTTCAAGCGATCGGGGTCAAGGAAATCAACCCATCCGGCAATCAATTTGAAGTTGTGTTTGAGGATGGCACGATTAAAAAAACGCGCAAAATTTTGCTGGCTTTCGGGGTAATGGATGAATTTCCAGCTCTCGAAAACTTTGGTGATTTCTGGGGCAAAAGCGTGTTTCATTGTCCCTATTGCCATGCCTGGGAAGTACGCGACGAGCCGCTTGCCATTATTGGGAATGGCGAAATGGGCATCGAAATGGTGGCATTGCTGAGAAATTGGAGTGCTGATTTAGTCCTCTGCACCAACGGCAAAGCCGATCTAACCGCTGATCAAAGGACACTGTTGGAAAAGCACAAAATCCTTGTTCGTGAAGAGAAAATCATCCGACTCGAAGGCGATAACGGACAATTAGAGAACATCGTTTTTGAGACAAACGAGAAAATTGCGCGTCGCGGAATACTGATCCGACCAAAGCAAACACTCCGTTCAAACCTAGCTGAAAAGTTGGGCTGTGAGTTGAATGAATTCAATTTAATCAAGACGACCAATGTTTTTAACGAAACTAGCGTCAAAGGCGTTTATGCGGCAGGTGACATCACTTCACCCATGCAAGTGATCGCCGCTGCTGTTTTTCAGGGTAGCATTGCTGCTGGCGGCTTAAATCACTCTCTGATTATGGAAGATTTCGTCTAAATCAACGTAATTCAATCTTCATCAGAACAAGCATCGTGGCTGGTCTAGTTTCATAGACCAAGAGAGTAGGGAAAGTCATGTGTGTTAATTACATATCAAGTCTACAGAGCGATCTAATGATGCAGTCTTTGTAGTGGTGGGTTGGTAGCGCAGTAGTCGCTTGGCAGTGCGAGATGACAACACTTGCAGACAAAGTTGCACTGGTATAGCTGTAGCCAATTAGATTAGGACACAGACTATAAGTCAAGATAGTCGCCGTAAAACAACCATCATTAATCACGTAACTAAAAAGGAGTTTGATCGTGCAGAACATCACACTTGACACTATCACTGAAGCCGTCATTGATCATGGCGATCGCGGCAAATCTCACCCGCGACTCTATGAAATTTACACGAGCTTGGTTCGACATTTGCATGACTTTGTGCGTGAGGTAAAGCTGACTGAAACAGAATTGCAGCAGGGACGTAATTTTCTCAACCAGGCAAGTCATCACACTCAAGAGATTCCCACTGGAGAGATCCATCTGTTAACGGATCTACTAGGGATTTCAGAATTGGTAGAATTGCTGCACGATGCTCATCGCGGTACAGAAAGCAATTTAGAAGGACCTTTGTATGTGCCGAATGCACCAGAACGGCAGATGGGCGATCGCCTGGGTATTGATGCAGAAGGAGACTCACTTTTCCTGTCAGGCAGGGTTTTAAATTTGAACGGTCAACCGATCGCCAATGCTCTGATTGATGTTTGGCAACCCAACTCCAAAGGATTATATGACATCCAAGATCCATCTCAGCCGTTGGGGAATTTTCGCGGACGTTTCAAAACGAACAAGAGTGGAAAGTATATGTTTGAAACCGTAGTGCCATTAGGTTACAAAGTGCCATCCAGTGGTCCATCTGGCGAATTGCTGCGACTCTTGGGACGGCATCCCTGGCGGGCGGCTCACATCCACTTTAAACTCAGTGCTCCGGAGTATACTTCGCTGACAACACAAATTTTTATTGCTGGCGATCCTCACCTGGATTCAGATACAACCTTTGCAGTTCAATCGGCGATCGTTCAATTGCAAAAGCACGAAGCACTAGACGAACTCAAGGCACATAATCAAAGTAAACCGTTTTACACGACTGAGTTTGATTTTGTGTTGAAACCCGCTACTCTCTAGCGGAGAATCATCAAGCAATGGTTGCACATTATGTCTACACCATCAATCCAGAACAATCTGCTAATTGGCATTTGGAAGTTAATTTCTGCAGTCGCCATTTACGCTGATGGAACGGTGACTCCAGACGTGTATGGAACTCATCCGGTTGGCTACATCACTTACACATCAGATGGTCACATGATGGTGATGTTTTCTAGGAGTGATCGCCCATCGTTGAGTCAGGAAGTGCGATCGCCGTTGAGCCCAGAGATGCAATCTCTACCGGCTGAAGAACTTGCTCAAGCATTCACAACATTCAATGCTTATGCAGGAACTTATACCTTGAGTGGCAACACTGTAACTCATCACATTGAAATTGCATCCATTCCGAATCGAGTGAGTACAACGTTGGTTCGCACCTTTACTCTAAACGAAAACCAGGTAACACTGAGAACTTCGCCAGTCCTAAGCAATGGTGTGGAGATAGTGTTCGAGTTGGTGTGGGAACGCATTTGATTACGTCTTAAACCCAGATTTAAACACATGAAAGCTGCCTCTTACTTGTAGATGAGATTAGTAAACTTCAGCGCTTTAAATCAGATAAACAAAGAATGAGAACAACACAACACCTGTTTTTCAGACTTCTACAACATGAATATTTCTGGTATCAAACACTTGCAGGAGATCTAAATGTTTATCGACTACATTACGCCCATGCTCATGAATCTGGTAGCTGGGCTTGTTTTGCTAGCAACCTATGTGTACTTTGGTCTTGATGAATCCAATCAGAAACGCTGGGTTCCAGGCTTTGGTATGGTTGGCGCGCGCTGCTTCGCAGATACCGCAAGGGTCGCGTTAGTCACTGGCTTACATATGACGTTTACCTGGCCTGTGATTGGTAGTTTCAATATTGCCTATGGTGAAACAAGTGTCCTGTTTGGCATTCTATTTATTGGAACTTCTCTAGCTCGGGCAACGGGTTGGGATCTGCCCACCCTAAGTATTTATGGATTTTTTACAGGTCTAGTATCACTTCTCATTGGCATTCGCTTCATCAACTTAGGGTTAACACCAATGTCTTTGGGTTCTGTTGATGAAGCGGTTTCATTTGCGCGTGGTACAACGGCATGACAAGCCGCTTGCACACCGACTGTATCGAGTCTTTTCATTGGCTTAGTGAGGTGGTTTGCGGCAGGTGAAGCGGGTGCGTTAGCCTGCTAGATTTTTCTCAAGGATTGTGTATGAAAGGTTGCCTAGAGTGCCAATCTGGGCATACTTTAGTTCTGGATTAGTCAAGCAGTCAAAAGTACAGGCTGACTTATGGGCATAGATTTAGAAGGTTCACCGCTTTATAAAGCCGTCATTCAAAGAAAAATTGATGGTGTTCGTTCCAGCTTGGCTAATAAAGTTTTTAGTTGGGACTTTGCTGATAATGACGAAGATGACTACATCTTTAGACGAACATTGAAAGAAGCGATTGAGTTTGACCAACAAGATACCTTAGAAGTTATGCTTCAGGCTCATTTCGGAGATACTGAGTATGGTGATGGCAACTCAAAACCCTATTATATTACTGAAGCTTTAGAAACTGCGGCATGGCTTGGAAAGCAAAACATTGTAGCCTGGTTGCTTGAAACAGAGAAGGCTAATATTCACAACATATCTAATGCTTTAGCTTATGGTACTTGGAGTAAAAATCTCCAAATCCTGCAACTGTTAATCGATGCTGGAGCCAACCCAAACTACGAAACTGAGTGGGGCATACCATTGATCGCTGCTGCTCGAACTGGAGATTTAAGAGTTGTGCAATTTTTGATAGAAGCAAGTGCAGATCCAAACATGGAAATTGAGACCGATGGCTTTAGTAGTCCGCTCGTGGCTGCGGCTTATGAAGGGTATGAAAAGGTTTGCGAGTACTTGTTACCCTTAACGGTGGATGAGGAGGCGATCGAGTTTGTACGAAAGGAACTGCCAAGGAGAGCCACAGGCAGAAAACGAAGAGAACTTTAATGTAGCAGCGCAGGCTACCAGTCAGTGCAGCGGACTGCTGTTTTATGCTCGTGGTGTGGCAAAGAATACTAGCAGCCGCTGACCTTGGTCGTTCGACTGCTTCGTTTAGTTGGTCGGTTAGGGCGTAGTTTGAAGATTGTTTGGTGAGAGGTGATCACCAGCAATTCTGTTCAAGATCGTTCAATCTCGATTCAGAGATGCTGATGAGGCAAAATAGGAACGTCGTTGCTGCAATGGAAAAGATGCAGAATGCCCAGAACCAGGATTGGCAACATTGAGATGTACTATGAGGTTCACGGCAGTGGTGAGCCTATAGTTTTGATTCACGGATTGAGCATGGATTGCAGCACATGGTTCAATCAAGTTTCTGTTTTTTCTCAGAACTATCAAGTAGTCGTGTTCGATAATCGCGGTGTTGGGCAAACTGATGCTCCCAATGAGGACTACTCAACGGAAATGATGGCGGATGATGCTGTCGCTTT
Organism: Leptolyngbya sp. FACHB-8; assembly: GCF_014695575.1. Taxonomy (GTDB): domain Bacteria; phylum Cyanobacteriota; class Cyanobacteriia; order Elainellales; family Elainellaceae; genus Vacuolonema. The sequence goes on from NZ_JACJOO010000086.1 coordinate 7,783, forward strand.
GTTGAAGTTTTTGAATGTGGATAACGCTCATATTTTGGGCTTTTCAATGGGTGGCATGATTGCCCAGAGGATTGCGCTGAAATATCCAGAGATAGTGAAAAGTCTGCTACTCAACACAACTGCCGCCCAATTTCCCGCCAAAGCAAAACATTTAGTTCAGACCTGGTTGAGGATGCTTAACGAAAATGTATCTTTAGAAACCCGTATACGAGAAGGCTTTTTGTGGGGTTACACAAACAGATTTTTTGAAGATGACGAAAGGGTGACGGCTTTAGTCAATCGTGCGATCGCTCATCCTCATCCGCTATCCACTCACGGTTTTGCCGGACAAGTTGCTGCGCTTATGGAGCATGACACGCGATCGCAAATCAGCCAAATCTCAGTTCCGACCCTGGTGTTGATTGGTGGAGATGATATTTTCATTCCTATAGAATTTTCAGAGGAACTTGCTGCCAAGATTCCAAAAGCTGAGTTGGTAGTCTTAGAACGTGGCGGGCATAATTGCTGGATGGAATTTCCTGAGCCATTCAATCGAGCTGTGATGCGGTTTTTAGAAGGGGTGGCATCGAAGTGAGGAGTGAAAGGGATATAATCAGTAGATCGCAAATTCTCCAAGAAAGGGGTAGGGTCAGGCTAAGAGTATCAAAATCAAGCCATGACGACCTACCCATCCTCATTATCACCTGCTCCTGTTTTGGCTGATGAAGCCACCCTTGAGGCTACCCTCGATTGTTTGTTGGAGCATATTCCGCTGGAAATGGAAGGGGGATATACCTGCCAAGACCTGTTCGAGATCCTGCTCCGAACCGCGAGTCGCAACAGTAGCATTCAGCATACGGCTCAACGACTCCAAGGAGTACCCAGTGGTAACGGCATTCGCTATCACCTCGATAAGTCAGACGACATGACGAGGGTGGAGCACGATCTCAATAAAGCGCTCCAAAGCCGCATTCCCCCAAGGTGTGCCAGGGTAAACATCGTATTGCCATTGACCTGCACCTGATTCCGTACCACGGCAGCGCCAGTGAAGCCGAAGCCCCCTATATCTATCGTTCTCAAGCCCAAGTTGGAACCACTTCCTTCTTCGCCTACGCCTTGGTTCAAAGCTCTCAATATTCCCTTCCTGATGCCAGCAGTGATCCGAGGGAAATCGGGGGGCACTCGGCAACTGTTAGTTGGACATAAACGTTATGCGACCCACTACACCCTCACCAGTCCGACCTATGGTTCAATTTGCTGTCACATGCGGGTTGTCTGCAATTATCACAAGGGTTTCAAGGGGAAGCATGGCATCCACTACACCCTCTATGTCGTTCATCGAGTCACAGTCGCACTCAATCAACTGCATCAGCATTACAAAGACCGTTTCGGAATTGAGACCCGTTACAGAATCAAAAACCAGTGTCGCATCCGAACCACGAGCAAAAATCCGATGACCCGGTTGTTGTTTGTTGCTCCAAAACAATGCTGGAATTCCTTTCTCAGGCAGTTGAGCGAAATTTCCCAGTCATCACAGCCATTTATTTACCTGCTCCGCTATGAATTTGCGACCTACTGATACTCAATCTAACTTATCTACAACTGTAATACTAGTTGCATTTGGATGCCAACTTAAGTTGGAGCCGGATTACCATTATGAGATGCATTTAGCAATCAATCAATTTGTTGTATGAAAAGTCCAACTACGAGTGGGCGACAATCCAAAGCTGATTTTCTATATTAAATTCATGCAAACAAAGAATTGCAACTGAGTTACAAGATCTAGTTTGCTTCACATCAGTTGTTCAATCCCCAATTGAATAAAGCGTTGATTTATAGATTCTTGAATCTGTTCATCGTCTAAAATTTGGGAAAACAACATTTTCTCAGAAACCTTGTCAGCCATTCAATACTGAAATAATTCTCGGCGTAATCTAGGCTACGCGTAAGCTTCAGCGCTTTCAAATGGCAGAAATTACTGACATCCAGAAAAGCCAGGAGCATATTTTGAAAAGCTAGAATTACCGTCGTTGAACAGTTTCATAACTTGAATAAAGCCGAGGCTAGAGAATGTCCGAAAAGTGTATTAGCTTAAACGTTGCAAAATCAAATTGATTGTAGGAGAAAAATAACAATGGCTAGAATGCAAGTCTGGGATGATGCAAACTTTGGTGGAAATTCCATAGTTCTTGAAACAAGTATCGCAAATCTTGCGGAATTATCGAACGGTCTGATGAATGACAAAATTTCATCATTCAAGGTTGAAAATGGTGAATGGGTGCTTTGGTCAGATGCAAACTTTTCAGGCATCGGATTAATAGTAGGACCGGGTGAGTATCAATTTATTGGAGATTTAGACTCACGGTTTAATGATATTGTGTCTTCGATTCAAGTTAGATTTCAATAGTGGTACGTTGTAGCACATAACGCTTTGCGATTGGATCGATCGTAGTGTTTTTAGGGAGGTTCACAGGGCGAGCCTCCCTAAAAAATATTTGTGATTCTTGGCTACCGCCTGCATCGGTATTGCCGCAAAGTTCCGTTAGTACGCCCTAATCGCCGTGTTTTGTCCTTACTAATGTAATGTTCGATTTCAGGAAGCAGGACTCGTTCGTATTTACCCTAATCATCCGTATTGAGCTGCTTGCAGGTGGTCTTTCCTTCTAGATTTATGACTAATCGCTCAATGAATGCATCCGTATGTTTACCCACACAGGCAGCAAGGATCAAGCCACTAGAGCAGGCAAGACTCAAGCCAAGCTAACAATCTTCATCTTCAGTTCTCCAGTTTCTCATTGCTTCTGTTTTCTAAAACGAATAGCCGCATTTCATTGACACTGACTTCTTCGGTTTCGTCTCCTTTAACCTCCCCGTTGTGTACCAATTGTGCTTTTCAACTGGCAGTGCGAACAATGTTGAGAACGTTGTTGTAAGCCAGTTTGGTCGTGCGGCTAATCCCACGCAGACTCCTGCCCTCACTATGCGCTTACAGCACTTAGCAGATTTGTTCAGAATTGATATGGTGACGGTAGTAAAGACTATCAAAAGATTCAGAAAAGATTTGATGGCAAGTAGGACAAAGATAGCGCTGATGCCATTAGAACCTTGCCGTATTTATGGGCTTTGCTATGGCCACACAGCGGGCATTTCATCGCTGATTTCTGGGTAATGAGCTTCTCTACTCCATCAGTTCCACATTAGATTGGCGTACTACCCAATGTCATTTAATCTGTCGCTGTACAATTAGTCTAATAAGCAATCAATGGGCATTAACGCCGGTTGCGATCGCGCTCCAAATCATAAATGACCTTCTCTAGCACCCAGTTTGATGAGCGATTCGGATGCGTTTTTTGGGTATAGGAAATGAGCCGATTAGCTGTATTGCGATCATCATGTAGTAGTCGCAGTAGTTTCCTTTGTAAATGCGGGTTTGTTTGTTCAGTCTGCTGTAAGCTGGTAGAGCCGTTGCTGATCTTTGGTAGGTAGTTTCCTCGCTTTGCACTATAGGCAATAACGGTAGCACCGCCCCCTACAATCAGAAAGGCTACAATTACTTGGCTCGAATTCATCGAGCGATTTGCTGTATCGCTGTCTATCGCCTGAGCAGGACAAATGGTTGTTTCAGAGACAATCCCGAATGTCGCAATCAACGCCAAAGCAAGATGTAAAAGTTTCAGCATTGACAAGTAAAATCCTCCTTTGAGTTAACCGATAATTTGGGTTGCGATCGCTTGCGCTCGATTGGGTAGAAAAGTGAGATTATCTCAGCCCAGCAAAAAAGAGGTCTAATGGGGGTTGAAATCAAACAGTCCCCAAAAAGATGAATATCACCCGACCTCCTCTCAGTAGCCTAGCCT
>NZ_JACJOO010000087.1 GCF_014695575.1 Leptolyngbya sp. FACHB-8
GTTTTTCTGAAACCGTTGATTTTGCGTGCGCGAAGCGCACGCAAAATCAACGGTTTCAGAAAAACTGTCCAGAATATTGAAAATTAGACGTTGTTAAATAGGGGATGGGAACAAACTACAGGGCGTTTCATTTCATCCCCTATTTAGCAACGCCAGAATTTGAATCAATTACTGAGTATTAAAAGTCCGCTATTTTGAAAGATGCTAGGCTTAGCTCTCAAAAGTCAGGTGGTATGAAAATTTTTTGTATCTCAAAAGGTACTACAGATTTATGTAGAAATAATGTAACGGTTGGTATCAGTTACCTGGAGCTGGCATAAGCTCTTTTTTGAAGTGCTAGTCATCCTAAGATCGCCTGAAATAGTTGCACCCAATACGTTTTTAACAAAAGACAAAATAAATACTTTAGCTTGGTTAAGCAACAGTTAGTAAGGATTTATATTGAAGCGTTAAGATAGGGGTTGGCAAAGTGGAAGATGTGTTCTACTATAAAACCTAACTAAATAATTTTCGTTACTTTCATAATCATCAAAAATTTTCTGGGTTTATAACTTCATCCCTTTGTTCGTTGCCTGACGGTTTGTCAAACAGCATCAAGCCTGATTCGTTCAAGATTCATCTTGCTAAAAGGCTTGTCAAATTTTCCATACTCCACAAGCTGTTTGCTCTTCCGAAGTAATTTATCAATGGCTCTGCTTAATCATTCGTGTTCAACATTAGCAATAGATGTGCAGGTTTGGTGTTTCTGTTGCGATAGCTGAACTGCCGATCTGATCTTCATTTGGTGTTTGGCCTATGAACAGCGATCGCGTGCGAATTCTAGTTGTCGATGATGAGCCAGATCATCGACTTCTCATTCAAACCATCCTTAATGAATTCATTTCCCAAAAACTTGACTTAGCTGAGGCCTGTGATGGATTGGAGGCCCTGAAGCTTTTTCAAACCTGGCGCCCCGATCTGATTCTGATGGATTTGTGGATGCCTCATATGAATGGAGAAACTGCAATTCGACAAATTCGTGCCCTTGAAAGCCAGTGGTGCAAGGCAGACTCTCTATCCTTCCGCTACCCTTCTGTACGCATTCTGGTAGTGACAGCGGCAACCTTTGAGTCCGATCGCGCCTCTGCTTTTACAGCAGGTTGTGATGGCTTCATCCGTAAACCTTTAGACCTTGATGACTTTTTGTACAAACTTACGCAGCACTTGGATAGCCTTAACTCTGGCTTTTCAAAAGCTTTTCAACATCCATGGCCGGCCCCCCAAATCAATTCCCAAGCGGGTCTATGTAGCCAGTTAAAGCCCAATTCAGGAGATGTCCGCTGTACAGCAGGCATTTTCTGAATTGGGCTTTAACTTACATCGTGCACCTTCTCTGTCTGCGATATTGCATCAGGTGTGGCTGGCTTACGTCAGTCCTCCGGTTATGAAGTGTATACCTTTGGGGCCTGTTTCAAATGTGGATGGGGTGTGGTGAAAGGGGCACTTCGTGTCCTTTCACCGCACCCCATCCACGTGTTTAGAACACTACCAGATTCTCATTACGGCCTGGAGATTATCTTCAGGCCGTAATCGAGTTTAATCTGTTACACAGATGGATAGACTTGCAGCAGCACCTCGGCAATGTAGCCATAACCCAGAATGAACTGGCTGCACTTGTTCTGTGCAGGGCCAACTTCAGCCGTAGCAGATACCACATACAGGCCAGGGTCCATATTCCACTTCCGAGCAGTGCCGGGAAGTTGGACGGTGTAATTAAACACGTCCTTTTGGGTGTAGATCGCGATCGCCTGATCCACTTCGTCTGCGATATTACCTTGACCTTCGAAGTGGAAGTTCATGGTGATTTTGGTTTCTAGACACATCAGTAGAGCAGACAAAGGTGACTTATTGAATGCGATTTTCACACTAGCAATAACCTCTTCGTCTTCTGCCACAATGTGGGGAGATTGTTTGGGGGCCACGAAGTCAGGGTACAGGGGATCTCCAGCGGTACCATCAACTCTCAAGTCGGACAGGGTAAAGAACACAGGACCCAGAATATTCCGGGAGTAAAGTTCTGAATCTGTAACCTGTTCGCGTTGAGCTCTAGCAGCGGCCATAGCGGGGGAGAGCGTTGTTGTGTTAGCCATGAATCATGTCCTCTTAGGTGATGTTTGTTCGTGTATTTATTGACAGCACTGCCAGTATTCGTTGGGCTTATTTCGAATACTTTGCTTGCCAACTGAACCTACTATGGCATCCTAATTTTTCTGAGGCAGTCCTCACTGTGGGTACTATTTGTTCTTTGAAGTTATTTCAGCCAGAACTTATGTAAACCTGAGTTCGGGCTAAGGACTTTTTCGAGGGGCGCGCTTTGCGCGCCCCTCGAAAAAGTCCATTTTGTAGTGCGTGAAGCGCACTACAAAATGGACTTTTGAGCTTATCCCGAATTGAGGTATGTAACTTGGGTTTGGGTAAGTTTTTTTCGAGGGATGCGCAAAGCGCATCCCTCGAAAAAACACTTTGGCGTGCGCAGACTGTATACAAAAACGGATGCTTCAGCTTATTTCTAACGGGTGCATCCCACTTTTGTAAGTGAGGCGGGCTTAGCCCGCCTCACTTACAAAAGTGGGTTTCCAAATCTGCAAAAGTGGGATGCACCCTTTCTAACTGACGTTGAATCAGCAATCAGAATGGGGTGTAGATAATCGAGAAGTAGATTCCCTCTTCTTGCAAAGAGTCGCCCCGTGACTCGACATCGGTTAATGGAAGGCCCCAGTCAACGCGAGCCGTAAAATTGTCGCCCATCTGCCACAGCAAGCCTAGTCCTAACCCCATTAATAAATTGGGATCTGGGTCTTCGGTGCGGTTATTCCAACCCAGGCCGACATCGAAGAAAGGGGCCACTTGCAGCAGGCCGTCTACCTCAGGAACCCGCAGTACCGGCCAGCGTAACTCCGCTGTCAAGACAGCACCGTTGTCGGTTAAGAGAGTATCCTGGCGATAGCCGCGCACAGTGTCCTGGCCACCCATACCAATTTGCTCAAGGGAAAGCAGATCATCCCCGGTAAGTTGCACATCGCCCCGTACTAGTAGCAAAGTATCCCTGTCTAGCAGACGTACCCACTGCCCCTGCCCCCGCCAACTAAAGAAGCGGCTATCGGGTTGATCTTCGTTGACAGTAGAGCCCAGCAAATCAAGCCCCAGGTTGAATTGCGATCGCGCGGCCAGTACATGACGGCTGCTGCGCTCCACCCACTCCTGGTAGAACCGTAGGGCTGAAACGCGGGTACGTCCTTCCTCGTCAGCACCGGGGGACAGGGGAAAGGGGCCAATGTCTTCAATCCCCAGTTCCGTCTGGCTAGCCTGGCGCGAAGCCGTTAGCCCCAGTACCACTTCCTCTGTGGGAGATTGAAAGACGGGTTGGCGCACTCCCAGTTCGAAATAGCTGGAGTCAGAGTTGATCTCCAGGACATCAAAGGGTTCTTCAATCACATTGCTGTCAGTGAAACCGAGGGAAAGCTGGACGGTGCCGTTACGAGGATTAATGGGGACGCTGTAGCTGCTATCAATGCCGTTGCTGCCATCGGTGTTGGTGTATTCGAGACGGATGCGATCGCCAAACCCTAACAAGTTGCCCTCCTGGACCGCGATCCGGCGACGGATGCTACCAACACTGGGCGATCGATTGTTATCGAGGGTGAGAGTTGCGTCAAAACTATCCGCTTCCACTACGGCTACTTCGAGTCGGTTCGTGCCGGGCTCAACGCCCTCTTGCAGGTCAGCGGAGATGGTCTCAATCAGAGGGTCGAGTTGCAGCAGTTGCAGCCCTTCTAACAGGCGGGGCACATTTAGAGGGGAACGTCCAGCCAGACGCAGACGACTGCGGATGTAGCTATCATTTAGCCGTCGATTGCCAGTGATATTAATGTCTTCCAGGCGGCCTTCAACCACCTGAATTCTGACCACGTTGTTCTCTAGGGATTGGGGGGGAATGAAAGCCCCAGACGTGAGGTAACCATTGTCTGTGTAGAGGGCAGTGACGGCAGATCGGGCCTGCAACAGGTCGGTAAAGGAAACCTCAGGGCCGGTGAAGGGGCGTGTTACCGCTTCTAATTCTTCCTCGTCAAAGACGGTGCTACCAACAACCTCGTAGCGATCGACTTGAATAGTGCCTGGTAGATCTGAGGGCAGTTCCGGGGAGGTCGGTTGCTCGGCGGGGCTGGGGAGTAACTCGCTGGGGGGCGGCAGGGGGGGGAGGGGGGCATCGGGAAGGGGAGGCAGGGGGGGGGGGTCAGTCGGGAGGGATGGCTCTGGGACGTCAGGGGTAACGCGTTGTTTAGAACGAATATCAGCCGGATTAGAAAAGGGCCTGGTGGACAGTGAGGCTGGGGATTGGGGGGCAGCAGTGGCGATCGCAGGCCACAGGGAAGGAATAGGTATGGCAATTCCCAAAGCAATAACCAGACGAACCGTTCGTAAACCAGATGTAGCCATAGCCATTTTTATGAGGACAGAAGATTCTGGATGCGGTACGCTCAGTATCTTCTGTCTAAATAAAAATAGTTGAGAGCGCAGAAAACGAGGACCCCGAATCACGGCAATCTCCTGATAGACGGAACGGACGCAACCATACTGTACTGTGTTGGGGGCTTGTTTGAACCTTAAGGAGATTTCTGAGAAACAATATCCCCATTATTTGGAAAAAAGGCGCGGCGAAGCCGCTCCTTTTTCCCAAATAATGGGGAAGTTCTTATCTGGAAATCTCCTAAGTAGGTTGATGGATTGATATAGAGAATGGTTAGGATTTGTTGCGGCAGGTATTAGGCGATCGCTCAATACCCCTAATATCAACCTCACCCTGCTTCACCCCCAAAGATTGCTGTTTCCGTAATTTTTCTCGTGGCTTAGATAATTGTTGATATAGTCATGGTCAACAGGATGCAGAACCCCCTATAAAGAGTCGGTATGACTGAGTTCCAGGATGCATTTATCTCCTACGGACGGATCGATAGCAAAGAGTTCGTGATTCGGCTGCATGAGCGCTTGCAACAGGAAGGCGTGACAGCCTGGTTTGATCAGACCGACATTCCTCTCGGGGTCAACTTTCAAACCCAAATTGATACCGGCATTGAGCAGGCTGATAGCTTCCTGTTCATCATTTCGCCCCATGCCGTCAACTCACCCTACTGCCTGAAAGAAATTCAAATGGCAGTGTTGCAAAATAAGCGTATTATTCCACTGCTGCACGTTGAGGAGATTTCCCGCGATACCTGGCAGGAGCGTTATCCCACAGGCACGGGTGAGGAGTGGGATGCTTACCGAGCAAAGGGGTTGCACTCCTCCTCGAATATGCATCCAGAAATTAGCAAGATTAACTGGGTTTATTTTCGGGAAGGGGTGGATGATTTTGAGCGATCGCTCCGAGGCCTACTCGACCTTTTCCACCGTCATCAAGACTACGTGCATCAGCACACCGTATTGCTAACCAAAGCGCTGGAATGGGAACGCCACCAGAAGCAAAGCCAATACCTTCTGGTGGAAGAGGAGCGCATGGAGGCAGAGTTCTGGCTAACCCATCGCTTTAAGGGTGAGCAACCTCCTTGCGAACCGACCGATTTACATTGCGAGTTCATTTGTGAAAGCATCAAAAATGCCAATAATTTAATGACTCAGGTATTCCTCTGCCACACGTCAGAGGAATACGACATTGCCGATAGCGTTAGCAAAACCCTGATGCGTGAGCGGTTCACTATTTGGGCTAGCGACCTCAGCCGTAGAGGCCGCATTAATCCCTGGAATGATGTGCGCCAGGGCATTGAGCGAGCCGATCACGTCGTGTGTTTCCTCTCCCCCAGCTTCAATGACTCGGAGGACTGCTTAAAGCAGATGGCCTATGCCTTCGAGTTGAATAAGCCCATCATTGCCATTCGGTTGCGATCAACCACGTTATCTGCCCAACGCAAACGAGGCATGGTTGACATCTACAACCGTCTGGGGGTTGGAGATGAAAACTCTGTGCTGAATCGTTTGAAATCCCTGCCCGTGATTCATCTGGTACCCCAGGAAATTGATGCAGCCGAGTACCAGACGGGGATCGATATGCTGTTGTGTGAATTGAATAAGGAATCGGCTTATCACGAACAGCATAAGATGTTGCTGGTGCGAGCGTTACGCTGGCACGAACAGGGTCGTCAACCCAGCCTGTTGCTGCGGGGACACAATTTGCAAAAAGCCAAGGCGTGGCTGGCCTCTTCTAAAAGCTCTGACTTGCAACCCCCCGTTGCTTTGCAGGAGGAGCTCATTGCGACCAGTTTGGAACAGCCTCCCCAGATTTCTACAGCAGCATTCCTCAGCTACTCTCCAGTAGATTCTGACTTTGCCCGCAAGCTGAACAATGCCCTGCAGGATCAGGGTAGGAGCACCTGGTTTGATCAGGACGCCATCGTTTCTGGAAGCGATATTGAGAAAGAGCGGAAAACCGGTATTGAAACCGCCGATAACTTTGTGATTGTGCTGTCCCCCAGTGCAGTGCGATCGCCCCGCTGTCAGGAGGAACTGGCCTATGCGGAGGCGTTAAATAAGCGAATTGTGCCCCTTTTCTACCAAGCGGTTGAGCCTGATGGTCTACCGTCTGCGGTCGCCAACCGCCATGCGATTGACTTCACGAAGAAGACGAATTTTCTGGTAAATCTAGGGTCATTAATGACCAGCCTGGATACAGACCAGGAATACCTCCGGATGCACACCCGGCTTCAGGTGCGTGCCATGGAATGGAAGGCGGAGGGGCGGGATAACAGCTTTTTGCTGCGGGGGAAAGACCTGGCCGGTGCGGCCCGGTGGTTTGAGCAGTCGGCGACGCAATCGCCCCCCGCTACTGCACTGCAAACAGAGTTTATTGCAGCCAGCCAATCGCTTCCGTCTCGGCGTGTCAAACTGCGTACAGTAGCCGTTACGAGCGTTGCAGCGACCGCTCTGGTGGCGATCGCCCGATTTATGGGCATGTTGCAAGGCGTAGAACTGGCAGCCTACGACGCATTCCTGCGGGCCCGTCCCAGCGAACCTCAGGATGAACGGTTTTTAATGATTGGGGTGGATGAACCGACGTTGCAGTTTTTGCAGAACCAGTATGAACCGGGACGCGGTACCATTCCCGATGGTGCGCTGGCCGATATGTTGAAGGCATTAGAACCCGGTCAACCCCGCATGATTGGGCTAGATTTCTATCGCGATTTTGCAGCCGAGCCAGAGCTGAATGGCCTCCTTGCACAGACCCCAAATTTGATCACTGTTTGCAAAAGTAGTTACCGGGGTTGGAGTAACCAGACGGTAGATGCGATCGCCTATCCTCCTGAGGTGAAACGGGAACAGGTCGGCTTCAGCGACTTACTGGATGACGACCAGGGCGATCGCTATGTGCGCCGTCATTACCTGATGCAACAATCGGGTGATATGGGGGTGTGTGACACCAAGGAAGCCTTTAGCCTGGTCTTAGCTCGTCGTTACCTGGAGGCCGAAGGGATGCCGTTCACTTCTCCTGAGAATGCGCAGGGAACGGCCTATCAGCAAGACATGGTACTGGGCGATCGCCCCATTCCTCAACTGCTGGGTACCGGAGCCGCCTACCAATATATGGACAATCAACTACGGGGCTACCAAACCATGCTCAACTATCGCACCCATAATGGCAGTGCCCCTGGGTTTGCTTCCATGGTTAGCCTGAAGGATGTGATTCAGGGCAAGGTGCCTGCTGAGCAGATCCGCGATCGCATTGTCTTGGTTGGTTTTACGGCACCATCTTCTACCGCTGCTGATTTTTGGAATACTCCTTTTGGGGAACTGCCTGGGGTAATTTTGCAGGGCCAAAAGACGAGCCAATTGATCAGTACTGTGCTGGATAATCGGCCGCTGATCTGGTGGTGGCCTTTGGGGCTCGAAACCGTGTGGACGCTGGCTTGGGGGTGTGTAGGTGGAGTGGTCGTGTGGAAAATAAGCCGGGTCAAACTGCTAGCCTTAAGCCTGGGGTTAGCTCTAGCCAGCTTATATGGGATTAGTTATGTTGTGTTTGTCTTTGGCAGTGGCTGGCTACCCCTTGTGCCCCCGGCGATCGCTCTACTCATGGCCGGAGCAGTCGTAGGGTACTTAAATTATCGTCTCCGCAAAATTTGACAATACAGCTCAGGAGCCTGAGACATGAAACGCCTGAATTCGTCGTTACGCGTACAACGCCCGCTATATACTTGCTTGAGGTCGTCCCGCCTGTGGGGTCGGGCGATCGCCGTTATCATTTGTGGAGCTATGGTGTTCCCGGTTGTACCTGCTCCAGCGGAAGCTCAAAGCTTGAGTGAACGGATTCAAGCGCTCTTTACTCGCAATCGTGAAGTGGGTCGTGCTTCCGGGAGGGCACGAGGTGGAGCGATTCGGTCGGGGTGCCAGACATTGGACGTGGAGGGCGATCGCCCTCTGTTGGCATTGATTCCAGCTAGCAACTTGGGAAAGACATCTGAAGATTACCCCACCTTCTGGTTCTACTCGCCATTTACAGCTTCCAACACAAACCTCTCGGCGCTCTTCACGCTGTTAGATAAGGATCGTAACCCGGTGTTGCAATCGATTTCTATCCCCGTTAGTCTTCCTGAAACGCCTGGGCTTGTCAGCTTTCAGTTACCTAGTACAGAGGCCCCGCTGCAAACCGGCGAAACGTATAATTGGTATTTCACCATCGTCTGCAATTTACCCTCGGGTGGCGAACAGGATCTGACGGAAGTGAGTGGTTGGGTTGAGCGAGCTCAACTTTCGCCTGAAGCCGCTCAGCAACTGACCGAGACTGCCGACCCATACCCCATCTACGCAGATAACGATTTCTGGTACGAAGCTGTAACACAACTGGCTCAAAATCGTACTACCTATGCTGGTGACTGGAATGCCCTGCTAAGTCTGTTTGAATTACAAGATTTGGCGAGCAGTTCAGTTACACCGTTACGGTCTGAGTAAATCCCAGGACATAAGGCAAAAATGGCTGTAGCTAACCTCAGTTCGGGATAAGCTGAAGTGCTCATTTTGTCGTGCGCTTTGGGCACTCGAAAACGCCCTTAACCCGAACTCAGGTTAGCTATTAGTACTTAGCGCTCTTCAGCTAAAAACCAGAGCCTTGATTTCGACCTTCGAAATCAAGGCTCTGGTTTTGTTTGGGCAAGGGGTAAGGGCTCAGGTTACGGAGTAGCTCGAGGGGGTTTGCCTGGTTTCGGGGCGCTTTGTTTTAGCAAACAGGTAGTGTTTAGAAGTTGCAGAACGTGCTTTGAGGAAGCGCTTTCTGCAACCACACATTTTTTGCTAATCACCGCTAGTGCAGGTCGATACCCCTTAAGTATCCGCTCTTTCAGGGGTTTGCGGAACTCCGGAAACTGTGCGAAGACCTCATTCTGAAGGTAATCAACAGTGGCAAAATCACGGTCGATGAGCCAGTAATCAATACCTGTACGCCGAATCATCTTTTTGATTTGGTTCAGGTTGTTGCTGTATTGCGTATTCAGAACATCCAGCAATCGCGTTTGGGCCTCCTGGAAGTAACCCTTGTGGTAGGGCAAAACGTAGCCACCTCCACCTACATACACGGGGCGTTCTGCAAAGCTGGGAATATTGTTGACTTCATTATCAATAGAGGCGATCAGCGTGTCTTTAGGCTTAGAGAGCAAAAATTCATAAATTTCTGGGTAAAGCCCCTTCTCATAACGAGCGATGGGAAACCGCTCACGTTCGAAAGTGAGCTGGTAAGGATTTGCCAACAGGATTGTAACCAGTAGTGCTGTTAAACTAAGGGCTCCAAAAGAACGAATTTTTAGGCTAGGCTTTGCCTGACTCTGAATCCAACTCAGTAACCGATCGCCAAGAATGACAAGGGTAACCCCTGCCGATAACGCCATGATGATGCGTAGGCTATGTTCTCCGTAACGATTGGGCAGGTGCATCCGAAATAGCAACATGTGGGCCAGCAAGAATAACCCGAAGGATGCCACCAGAGTTTGAGGCACCACTAGGGATTCTGGACTAACCCGCTTTGCCAGCGGAAACCGCTGTCGTTCAAGGATCAGGAGTGGCAGGAGGAACCCCAGACCGATCTGGGGCAGCGAGAACGATAAATCACACCATTCAGAGGGCAAAAAACCACTACGTTTGCCACAAATCCAATATCGGCTGAAGTAACTTTCAAAAAAGCGTGACCATCCATTGCGCCCCATAGCTGTCATGTTGAGCGCTTCGGCACGGCTTAGTACCGGGCCATAGGGTGACGATTCGACGGCATAGGGGATCAGTAACAGAAAAACCGTTCCTAATCCCATCAAGTAAAAGCGTAGATCGGATGAGGGAGCGAACCCCAAGCGTCCATTTTTGAACGAGAACAACCGCAAGCAGAGAACGCCACTGGCTATCAACATTACCTGGGGGTAGAACAACCCTAAAAGTACCAGGGAGATCAGGAAGGGGATGAGCGATCGCCGCATCAAGTAATAGAAAAATGCGGTGAAGAATGGGTACACAAACGCAACGGGCGTTGCCGAAACAATGTCATCCCGCAACCACAGGTTCTGGTTCATCAGCGTGGCCGAGATGAAGGCCGCAACAGGAGACGGCAGAAACTGCATCGTTCCTAAGAAGATGTAGACCGTTGTGACCAGTGCCAGAATAGGGGGCAAGAGCTTACTGAGGACGATCGGATCAACGCCGACCTGGCTAAACAGATGGTAGAACGTGCTGTAGCCCCAGGGAGCAACAGACTGAAAATAGTCCGCCATCAGGTCGTTAGGGTAGATGTCGGGGTCTAGAAAACGCCGCATCCAGGAGACATGTTGCCGCGCGTCATCTTGAATGATGAAGCGAGAACTCAGTGCCCTCAACATAACGGGTAAGCTGTAGCTCAGCGATATCAGTAGACTCAGCCCTAACCACAGGTAGCGCTGAAACTGGCTGACTTCAGTCGTGATGTACTTACGGAGATAGGCCAGATCCATGATTGAGAAGCGGGATGGAGATGCCGTCGAGCCGGAATACGTTTGAGTCACGTTGTAGGAAGGGGGAGACAGATGAAGTTGCTTGTTATTGTAAGGGGACTATTTTGTAGCCGTACGAACGTCCTGGGCAAGTTTGATGTACTGTCCCAAAAACGGTAGACCCCCAACGGCCGGTAATAGATAGCGTGAGGTGCATAACAAACCCAGAGCCGCACCAACGGTTGCTGGAAAGTAGGGTTGGTAAAGGGCAATTAAGGCGGCATCACGGGTACCCACCCCAGCGAATGTGAGGGGTAGAAGCCCAGCCAGAATAGCTAGAGGAGAAAGGGCTAAATTTGTCAGGAACGGTGCCCAGGCATTGAGGGCCAGGATGAAGAACCAGATCTGCAACAGATGCAGAAACCAGATAAAGACCGAGGTGAGAGAAACAATCAGCAATCGGCGGCGATCGCCCCAAAAATAATCATGCATTTCCTTCCAGGAATAGCTGAGCTTGTTGATTTTCAGCTTCAGCTTTTTAGGAGCGATAGCATGGGCTTTGCCAAAGAAAAACTGGGCAAAAGCAGGCGACCCAAGGAGCATGAGGCCCAGCCCCAGGCCGAGGGCAACACATAAGGTCATGCCCCAGAAAAAGGCATCCTTTTGGGGGTAGAGCAACAGGCCAAATGCACACCACAGCAGCAACGAGAGCATGTCGCAGGCTTTCTCAAAGACCACCAGGGAAAGCGCCAGGGAACCGCTGAGGTGACCGCGATCGCGCATGAAGTAGGCTTTGGCGATGTCTCCCATTTTGGAGGGCAACACCATATTGAGACTGCTGGCAGCCAGGATGAGCTTATTGGCCTCCCAAAACCCAAGATTGCGGGTGGTATCCGGAGAGCTGGGCATCAATTGCTGCAAGCGCCAGGCCGTAAACAGGGTAATAGGGATAACCATGCCGAGGCTGACGGGCATCCAGAGGCGATCGCAATCTTGAAAGACCTTTACTAGACCGGCAAAATCAATCTTCCAGTAGATCAGCAGCAATATGACCAGGCTGACCGCGATGGAAATGAGTCGCTTCATGCCAACACCTCCTCAACGGATACACAGTAGCACGGCAGGGGGGACATCCGGTTCTTCTAAAACCCCACAGCATCGTATTGCTGGCTACAAATTGATTAGGCCATTAGAGGCGATGGGAGGCTAATCCTCCCATCGCCTCTAATGGCCTTCAGCTTACATAACTAGAGGAGGGCGATCGCCCTCCTCTAGCTCGTTCGCTCTTTAGTTACCTAATCATCGGTTGTGCAAAGCAGGGTTGCTAAAGAACCGATTAAATGGGTGCTACATTTGCTTCCTGGTCAATGTTGACCTGAAAGTCCCGCCCCTCCCACTGGTTCGTATCGATCCAATAGAAGGTGAAACGGATGGGTGTTTCCTGGCCGAAGGGGATGGGGACATCGACGTAATGAATGCCAGCCGGGGTAGACTTTGCAGTTGCGTCGTGAATGTCTGCCCACTCGGTATGGGTGCAACGCAGGCGGAAGGGCCGAGGGGCCTGAACCCGCAGTAGCTCCTGGGGAGTGATAGCCTCAATCGGAGAATCGATGCTCCAGGTGCGGAGCGCCTCTAGACGAATTTCGGGGGTGCTGTTTTGCTGAATCATAGTGGGTGTGGGGGTGAGAACTTCGGTTGTGTGAACGTTGACTTGAAAATCGCGTCCTTCCCATTGCTCCGTATCCAACCAGTAGAAGGTAAAGCGGATGGGCTTTTTCTGACCGCACGGCACGGGGATATCGACATAATGAACGCCAAGGTCGGTGGGCTTTGCAGTCGTGTCGTGGGTATCGTCCCAGTCGGAATAGGTGCAGCGCAGACGGAACGGGCGTGAAGCCTGGATGCGCAGTAGTTCTTGCTGGGTAACCTCTGCCATTTGAAAATGGGTGCTCCAAATCTGGGGTGCTCTGGGGCGTCCCTCCTGGCTACCGTACCGCTGAGCCACTGCGGGAATGAAGTTGAATACCTGACCATCCATCGTTGAGCGAAGCAACGTCAAATACTCTGCGTGAGCCCAGGCCAGGGGCATCGCTGAACCTGTAGGGCCACCTAGATACATGTGGGCTTCGGGTAGATCAGGGGCATCCCAAATTTGTTCGGGCAGGAGACCTGTGGATGAGGCAAAGCCTTCCATTGCAGAGATGTAGGGTTGAGGGTCCTGGTGGGCCGCGATCGCATAATGCCCCCGTTCTCCTGTCAACAGCGGCCAGGCTCGGCCCTGGCCCCATTCCTGCCAGGGGCTACCATCGGCCCGTTGACCATAGCCATCATGGCTGTACCGTCGCCAGCAGGGACCAAAGGGCGTATCCACTTTCAGGTCTGCATCAACGACCCGTAATGAATCGACAATGAGTGGGTCATCAGCTTGACGAATGCCATAACGAACCAATTCCAAAAAGCCGGCATCGACCACTTCGCTGGCTCGCAACTCCTGGGGCTTGCCGGGGCCTTGATGGGGCAGGAAGACAATGCCCCGGTTGGGGTCAGGAATGGCATCAGGGGTAGCAGGGTCGATCGGGGCAATATGAACGAAATGTCGGGAGATGCCGGGTACCCGGCTACCCTCGCGAGTCACCGTCCAGGCTTCAATGTGAGATTCTAAAAAGTCAGCATAGTCCTCAACGAATTGGGCCGTTTGATGGTCGCCGCGATCGCGCATCATCTCGGCTGCTGCAATCAGCGCTGCAATGGTTACCGCCAGCGTCGCGGGGGAGTAACCACCGCTTTGTTCCCAACGATCTTGCTGTGTGACGGGGCCATGGTTGATCAGGTAGCGTACGGCTTGTTGCACCATCGGATAGGGGTCGAACTGCCGCAGTGCTTTTTCTTGATGCAGGTGCCAGGTCAGCAAGATGGGGAAGGCGACCTGATCGAGCTGCACGCCATCCTGTAGGGGTTCACCATTGAGCCAGGTGACCTGGGCAAAACTCCCATCGGGGAGCTGACTGGTCGCCAGGTAGATGAGCGATCGCAGAGGGGTTTCTTGATTTCCAGCGGCCAGTAAGCCCAGGGCACAGTGGACGAGATCTCGAATCCAGACCGCATGGTAGCCCCGTTGGTGGGGGTCAGATGAGCCTTTGCTGGATGGATCGCCTTTTGTTTCTCCCCAAGGTATCGCTAGAGATGCAATCATTGCCCCCTGGTAGCGCTTGTCTTCATGGGCCAGTAACGTGCTGATGCTGCTGGCGCAAAGGTTGCCGCCATCTGTTGCGACCTGAGCCAGGGGCAGCACATTGTGGCAAGGGCGCTCCCACTGTTCCATGTAGCGCTTCTGCTGATCCACAAAGGGCACATCTAAGGATTGCAGCAAAGCGGTGATGGCTTTGGAGAGGCAGTCACCAAAGGCCAATCCAACCGTGAAGGGCACATCCATTTCGGGCTGAAGCTCTCCAGTGAGGGCAACATTGCCATCTAATGCACAATCGAATTCCCAATCCATTTGAAAGTCGTTGTGCAAATCTGTCCAACCATCACTCTGCCCAACATAACCGCAGGAAAGACGGGTAAAAGGTAAGGTTGCTCCCAACGCTAACCACTGTCCCTGTTTCTCCGCGACCAGCAGTTCACGCCCTGCCACAGTCACCACGTGGGCATTGTTACCCCACCCTCCCACTTCTAGATGGGGAGCGCAGAGCAGATATAGCCGCAAGTCGGGCAAATTACCCGTAACCCTGGTCTGTTGAAGCAGACACGGCAGGTGCGGATCAACAATAATTTCTTTGGTGATGCGATATTGCCCGTTAGGGTCAGAATTGGTGACACTGTATCCCAACGCGTATTGCCACAGGCGTTTGGTTTCAGAATGGAGATGCGCTTTTTCTTCATGAAAAAAGCTTTTGCCATCCGTAATTAAAAACTGCAAATCGCGCAGTTGAGGCCAGTCAATTGTGGGGTGATACACCTCTGTGATGACTCCATTCCACAGAGTAGACCAGACCTGGCTGGAGGTTGAGTAGGCTGTACCGATACCCGCCTTATTGCCCTGAGTCCAGCGGGGCTCGATGCCAGGTTGACCAAAGGCCTGGGTCTGTCCGCGAAATTGGGTCATGATGGTTGCTTCAGCGCGACGGCGAGGACAGGGAAGCTGTAATGGATCAACTTCCACCCTTTGAGGTTAGCGATCGCAGCAAACGCCAAACACTTTCCTACGGAAGATTCAAAAGATTTAGATATCTAAACAAAGATAGGTGTGGCGCTTTGCACCACACCTACTTTTTTATGCACGCTCAAATGAAGCGATCGCCCTCAAATAAGCATCATTTAACTCATTCCAGGCTTGTTCAAAATCCTGTTGCAGTTCATTCCAGTGAGCATTGTTTGCCTGTTGTAACCGTTGTAGCTTCCGTTGTACCGTATTTCGTTTCACCGATAGATGCTCTAACTCAACCTGATATACGGCTGAGAATGTTGCTTTGGCATGTTGTGCTCGCTTACGATAGGCATCCACTTGTTGGCTCAGGCGAGAAAATTCTGTTTCAGCATTTTGTAAGTAGTTTTGATGCTGTGTTGTATCAATGGAAGTGCTCATTTTGATCTCCCTTTTTCATAACTGTGAAAAAGTTTTTAGGATGCTAATTTGGCGTGGTTTATGCAGGAAAAATCAACACCACCACAAAAACTTTTCAGAAGTTGCTTGAGAAAATCCCATATAAGAACTAATTTTCCGCAGATCTGGATCTACGGAAAATTAGTGTTTTCAGTACCTGCTCAAGTTCTGTGAAAGCCTGTTATTTAGGATTTAGGAGTCCACTCAACAAGCTGTTCCGTTGAACACGCCAGAATTGAAATTCTTACCCCTCTCTTATACTTTGCCGAATGCGTAGGGAGATTGGATCTGCCTTTTGCTTGAGATTGCGATCGCCCGAAATTGAAACCGCTAATTTTCAGTTTCTTATAAGTAGATACCTTTTCAACCAGCCTCTAGGGTACTGCAGGTGCATCTTCGGGCTTACAGGTTCCTCCAAGCGCGTTGACGATGGTGCAGGTATTGGTCACCAACATGGTCTGATAATGATCTACGGCTGTGTTGGGACCGGTTGGGCCTTCGACATAGAGGGGTTGAGGGGCAACGGTGACTCCGGCGTTTCGGGCGATCGCCTCGATGCTTTTAGGATTGGTGGTTGCTTCAGCAAAAATGGCTGGGACACCTGCCGATTTCACCTCATCCACCAGGTCTGTCAGATTTCCTGCGGCGACCTCTTCAGATGTGCTGAGGCCACTTAAGGTTCCTCCCACAGAAAAGCCATAGGCGGCTGCGAAATAGTGAAACGCATCGTGAGGCGTCACTAATTTGCGATTTGCTGGGGGAACTGTGCTGACTTGCGCTTTAATCCAGGTATGAATTCCTGACAATTGCTCCGTCAGCTTAGCGGCATTGGCTTCGTACTGAGCGGCATGGGTTGGGGCGATCGCTGCCAGGTTTTCTTCAAGCACCTTGACGATAGCCACCCCATTCTCGGCGTCGTGCCAAACGTGCGGGTCTGGGGTTTCAACGTCTCCAGCGTTTGCTGTGTCAGTTTCATGACCATGCTCGTCTTCGGCTTCTGCGTGGCCTGGTTCGTCTGCCTCATGCTCATGGTCATGACCCTGACCCATCAAGGGTTTGGGTACGGCTTCTTCATAAACCGCCACTTTCGGAGCCGAGTTGGTGGTTGATGTCACCAGTCGAATAATGTCAGGGGCGTAGTTGTACCCCTCGTAAAGAATCAAGTCGGCATCATCAATGGCACGGCGGTCAGAAGGCGTCGGCTCGTAAGTATGGGGGTCTTGTCCCGGGTCAATCAGACAGGTGAGCTGAATCGTATCCTGGGCGAGTTGCTGGACTAAATCGCAGACAACGCTTGAGCTCGCAACGACATCAGGGCGATCCTCTTGAGTGGAGGACGCGGCTTCTCCGGACGTGCTGGAGGTTGGCGTGCAACTGGTGGCTAGAGTCACGATGAGCGCGATCGCTGTCCATTTCCAGGCTTGGGCGGGCCGATATAAGAAGTGCTGCATGATCTTTGCCGCTTCCGAGAGGGTCTGCTATGATCTTGTGAGAATGATTCTCATCCCAACTCGGGTTCATGTTAGAAGTTCAAAATTTGTCTGTCAACTATCGAAGCGTTCAGGCGCTTGAAAACGTACAGTTCAAGCTGCATCCCGGTGAGCTGGTAGGGCTGATTGGTCCCAATGGTGCCGGTAAAAGCACGCTGCTAAAGGCGCTTCTTGGGCTGATTCCGGTCAACGACGGGCAAATTTTGTTTCATGAGCATCCAGTACGACGACTGCGGCATCGGATCGCCTATGTGCCCCAGCGATCGCAAATTGATTGGGATTATCCCATCACAGCCTGGAACGTAGTGATGATGGCTCAAACGCCGTCTCTAGGATGGTTTCGTTCTCCCAGCCCGTCAGCCCAACGGCGCGCCCTGGAAGCGCTAGATCGGGTGGAAATGTTGCAGCTGCGTAACCGCCAAATTGGTGAGCTTTCGGGTGGGCAGCAACAGCGTGTTTTCCTCGCCCGAGCCCTGGCCCAAGAGGCTGATTTGTTTTTCTTTGACGAGCCTTTCACGGGCATTGATCGTAAAACCGAGGCGATCATGCTTCGTGTGTTTGACGAGCTGAAGAGTTTGGGTAAAACCTTGCTGGTGTGCAGCCACGAGTGGGGTGATGCGTTGCGTCGATACGATCGCCTCCTGCTCCTCAACCGCCAGCTACTGGCCAACGATCATCCTGATCAAGTGATGACCCTGGAAAACATTCAGCGGGCCTATGGTTCTAATTTGACTCCTGCTCAGCGAGCGGAAGAAGCTTTTTTGTTCTGTTAACTCTGGAGGTCGGTTGGCCGCCTCTGCAAAACTTAATCAGGCGAATGTCCATTTGCCTTTACCGTATTCGAACCTCGTCTAAGGGCAATCGTTTCTGCAATGCTAAACCTGCTGCTTGACCCCTTCGCTTATGAATTCATGCGAAACGCGCTTCTGGTAGGGGTCTTAGTTGGTTTCCTCTGCCCGGTAGTGGGTAGTTATTTGATTGTGTTGCGAATGGCCTTGTTGGGAGATGTGATTGCCCATGCAGTCATGCCAGGCTTGGCGATCGCTCACTTCCTAAACGTGCAGCTGGCAATTGGGGCCTTTATCTCTGGTCTACTCAGTACCTTTTTAATCAATTGGATTCGCCATCAAACACGAGTCAAGGCGGATGCTGCGATGGCGCTCATCTTTTCCAGCTTTTTTGGTCTGGGAATTCTCTTGCTCACGACCCTCCGTACCCGCTTGGATCTGGAGGGGTTGCTATTTGGTGACATTCTCAGCGTTACGTTGGTAGATGCTTTGCGCACAGGGGCGATCGCTGCGGTTGTGCTGCTGCTCATTAAGTTGTTTTATAAAGAGCTTCTCTTTTTTACCTTTGACCGGTCTGGAGCAGAGGCTATGGGACTTCCGGTAAGCCTGCTGAACACGGGTTTGATGGCCGGAATTACCATGACCATCATTGCTGGAATGCATACGGTGGGTGTAATTCTGGTTATTGCGTTAATGATCGGGCCTGCGATTGCGGCTTACCTGCTGGTTAAAGAGCTACACCTGATGATGATTTTAGGGGGTGTGTTAGGGGCGATCGCGACTGTGATCGGAATGTATGCCAGCTATTATTTCGACTGGCCATCAGGTCCGGCGATCGCCCTGGTTGTGTTCAGCTTTTTCATCCTGGCTCTGCTGTTCAGCCCTAGCCAGGGTGTGCTGACACAGAAATGGAAGCGTATGCAAACGCATGTTCGGTCTAATTAAATAACTATGAAATTAGGCAGTGCTTTGGACTGCCCAATTTCATCGCTTAAATGAGAAACCGCAGCAAAATCAGCTGATTGGAAGACTCATTAATCGCGGAATTTAGCCAAGCTAGAGATTAATTGGATCCTGGCTTGACCCATGTTTGCGATCGCGGCCGAAGCTCCAGTAGCTTCCATCAACTTAATTCCTATAACAGGCCTGTTTGCCGTAACCCTGGCTCTCGTTCACCTCTTTTCAGGGCGATTGCGATTCTTGGGTACGGTTCCTCGAAGCCGCTGGCTATCGATTGGCAGTGGTGTATCCGTTGCCTATGTATTTGTGCATGTCTTGCCAGATTTGAGCGAGGCCCAGGAATCCGTTCAACGCAGCCTGGATGAAAACCTGGCCTATTTGGAGCATCACGTTTATTTGGTCGCGTTGCTTGGGTTGATTATTTTTTATGGGTTAGAACGCGTGGCTAAAGTATCGCGGCGGCGCAATCGTGATACAGGCCATGGCGACACCACCAGTGCCGGAGTGTTCTGGCTTCACATAGCGTCTTTTACAGCCTATAACATGCTCATCGGTTATCTTCTAGTCCATCGGGAAGTGCCAGGGCTGATGAGCCTGTTGTTCTTTGCGATCGCCATGGCCCTACATTTTGTTGTGAATGATCATGGATTGCGTGAACACCACAAAAAAATGTACGACCATACCGGTCGCTGGATTTTAGCCGCTGCCATCATCGCCGGATGGGTGATTGGCAGTGCAACTGAGCTTTCGGAGGCAGCGATCGCAATGCTATTCGCATTTCTTGCAGGAGGTGTCGTGCTCAACGTGTTGAAGGAAGAACTCCCCGAAGAAAGAGAAAGTCGCTTCTGGTCGTTTGTTCTTGGAGCCGGTGGATATACAGCGTTGCTGCTGGTGCTATAGCTTATCCTCATTACCGATTTGCTAGCAATGAAATGAGATGTGGAACCGCAGTTCCACATCTCATTTCATTGCTCCATTCAGCAACGCCCCAATTTGTATAGCAATAGCCATTGTGGTTGGGCCATCCCCCTCTTCCTTCTAATAGCAATGGCTGGAGTTATATAGCGCTATGCGCGCTGATTAAGTCCAGTTGGGTGTTTCGTTCCCATCCCACTGGACTTAATGCACTTGCACATTGCTGTAAGCTTTGTAAGCTTAGGCGATCGCGAAATTACGACTTGTGAGTTGGCCCACTCGAACATTTTCCAAGGTTGCCAAAGTCACAAATGTGGTGCCAGCCCCAACACCATCCTGATCGATTTGTATACGGGTAGAGGTACCTGATGCCGATAGCCGCACATAGCGGTCAAACCGGGCAAAGGGTGTACCCGTACGGAACGGAGTTGTACGGAACAACGGTGACAAATCAATGACATCCTGCCCTACCTGGAAGCCACGGATAATATCACCTTTTTCAGTCAGGCTGTTGTAACGGAAAGCATCGGTTCCCAATCCGCCTGTTAAGGTATCGGTTCCCAAACCACCGACGAGAATATCGTTACCATCTCCGCCATTCAATAGGTCATTTCCAGCATCCCCCTGAAGCAGATCATTTCCAGCATCGCCTGAGAGCTGATCGTTACCTACTCTGGCAAGCAGTCGATCGTTGCCGGCTCCACCGAAGATTACATCTGAACCAATCTCACCATTTAGAAGGTCATTGCCCTCTAATCCTCGGATTGTATCGTTACCCCCTGCTCCAGAAAGAGTGTCATTCGCCCGCGTACCCAGGATGGTTTCATTACCTGACTTTCCCGTGAAACGGCGACCTACAGACCCTCCAGAGAAATTGATGTTGGCAGGAGCCAAGGCCATTGTGCCTCGCTTCCAGGAAACGGCCGCTCCTGTAGCCAAAAGATTGCCTGCCAAATCGGCAATACCAGAGCTTGTTGCCAGAATACTGAGCGTGTACGAACCATCCAGAGTGGTTAGACCTGTCAGATTGCTCAGGGTATAGCTTGTCTGGCTGCTGTTAGCAGTTAAGGTTGCTCCTGCCAGGTTAAGGGCGACTCCATTACGAGTGAGAGATACATCTGCAATGTCAACCCCTGTCACCGATTCATTGAATGTAAAGCTCAGGCTGCTGGTTGCAACATTGTCGCGCCCATCTTGTACAACCGGGGAAACAGCTACCACACTAACTGTAGGAGCGGTCGTATCGATAAGAATGCCACTGGTATTCGGGCTTCCAGGAAGTGTCAGGACGGCATTATGATTTGATGCGTCCTGAAGGGTTGCGCCATTCAGATTAAGGGTGTCCAGGGTGATGCCATCAGTATCTGAATCTGTACTGGCTACGGTGTAACGGAAGACCAGTTGCTTAGTACCTGTACCTGAAACGTAGACAGCATTGGCTAGCCCGCTATTCAAGTTCAGTCCTAACGATGGGATACCGTTATCAGTATTGACATTCACCACTTCACTGAAATTGAGCGTAAAATCAAGAGCCTGATCGGCCCGGTAACGGCCTGCATTCGGTGCTTCCACCAATAAGATACTGGGTTCATCAGATCCAATTAGAATACCGCTTGTGGAAGGAATTCCATTTAAAGCCAGAGACGCGTTATTGCCGTTCGCATCACGGATGGTACTTCCATCCAATACAAGGGCTGTACCCAAAACAATACCATCACTATCTAAATCACCTTCAGCCACGGTGTAGCGGAACAGTAATGTGTTGCTACCGTTTCCGGAGATGTAGGTTGCGTTGACGGCACGGTTTGCCAGAATCAGGGAAAGTTTCGGTGTTCCGTTGCTCGTATTCAGCGTTACGGCTTCTGAAAAGGTAATGGTAAAGTTCAGGTTTTGCCCCACCTGATAAATGTTATTAGCGGGTAAGGCAACACCCGTAACGCTAGGAGCTATACCATCGATTTGAATACCCGCAGTGGTTCCCAAAGGGGGGAACGTGAGAGGGCTATTGGTGTTTGCGCTATCACGAACTGTGGCATTACCGGTTAACTCCAGGCTAGTTCCTACGGTAATACCATTAGTGTCTAACTGGCCGTTGCTGACGGTGTACCGGAAGGTATGTCTGGTCGCCGATGTACCATCTCCTACGAGCGTAGCGTAGACAACCTCACCACTATCGAGAGTAATGGGAATACGAACGCTCCCACCACCTAAGTTAATGGTGACTGCTTTTGAAAAGGTAACGGTAAAGTCCAGGTTTTCCCCGATGGTATAGGTGCGATCGCCTGGCAAACTCACACTATCAATGCCGAGCCTGTCCAACAGTTGGTAAAGTTCTACATCACCATTGGTATCTGTAGCTTGAAAGAATAGGTTGTCGTTGACAACTGTAAATCCCTTTGGAGAAGAACTGGCAGATTGATTGATATCAATTTTGACTGGGTTGTTATTCGTATCTAAGTAATACAGTTCGGTGTCGCCATCAACTGTTGCTTGAAAGAATAACTTACCGTTGAAGCTTGTTAGGAATTTAGGTGTAGAACTTCCTGTTGCACTGATATCAAGTTTAACGGGTGTATTGTCTGGCCTTAAGTAATACAGTTCTATATCCCCGTTATCATCCGTACCCTGAAAGAATAGCCGACCTTCTACATTCGCCAAATATTGAGGAAAAGAACTGCCTGTAGGATTGATATCAATCTTGGTGGGAACTTTGTTGGCGTCTAAATAATAAAGTTCATAATCGCCTGTCGTGTCAACAGCCTGGAAAAATAGAGTGCCATTAACGTTAGTCAAGAACTGGGGAAAAGAGCTACCACTCTGGTTAATGCCAATTGCGACTGGGTTGTTGGAACTATCAAGGTAATACAACTCATAATCATTATTGACGTTTGCTGAGAAATATAAAGTGTTATTGACATTGACGAAAGAGGTGGGAAATGAGCTACCTGCAGGATTGATATCAATTTCTACAGGGGTACCATTAGCGTTTAAATACCAAAGCTCATAGTCTTCATTTTCATTCACGTCAGTCGCTTGAAAAAATAAGGTGCCGTTATAGTTAAACAGCTGGTTTGGATAAGAGCTACCTGTTAAGTTGGCGTCAATCTTGATGGGGCTCTTATTTTCGTCTAGATAGTAAAGTTCCCAATCACGAGTGACACCAACACCACTAAAAAATACCGCGTCATTAATACTTACAAAGGAACGAGCATAGGAACTACCGATAGGGTTCACATCAATCTTTACAGGAGTATTGGTGCTGTCCAAATAATACAATTCATAATCTTCTACACCATTAACAGTATCTACAGCTCCAAAGAAAAGAGTACCGTTAGCACTTGCCAAATAGCTTGGAAAGGAACTGCCGTTTCCAACAACATCAATCTTTTGCAACTCAATGACCATTTCTCTAGCCTTCAAAATTTTTCTTGAGGAAATTTCAAAACAACGCATGAACCATCTTGAAGGGCCGGATAATCGGGTTATGCTGCTCTTAAGTGTCTATACAGATGTTTTCAGGTGCTGCTATGAAGTAAAACCCATGAGTTACCTACGTACCCATAGTTTATCTATGTAAACCCCCTTAGGTCGTTCTTTAATGTAAGAATTCACAAGTACTTTGTAATATGTTTCTTTAATCTAAAGAACGAGTAAAAAGCTTCCCTGAAGCCCCTAAAACTGCAAGAATTCCGGTACTAATTTCTCGAAAATACTTTAATAAAACTTTTCCGTGTATTTACATAAGCCCGTTTTATGTCAGTCCTAAATAACTTGTAAGATGGGTTTTGAGAAGTGGAGTCGGTGCAGATCAATCTATCTCTCAAAACCTTTTGAAATTGCTATATTTCCGATCACTGGATGCAACAGGAACAGTCCTGATTTGCTCAGATTTTGTATGTAAAGTCAGTATTACAGTGGTCTAAAATTTATTTTGGAGAGCTATAAAACTCATGATTTAACTCGTAAAAATACTGAAAGTTTGTATTTTTCTATTTCATTTTAAGGTTGAGAAACGTGGCATGGCTCATATCTTACATCTGTTCATAGACAGTCCCAACAATCTGGTAGGACATACATCTCATTTCATAGCTCTATAGCGATGTGCAAGTGCGTTAAGTACAGCAACGGTGGTGTGGGGCACTTCGTGCCCCACACCACCGTACTTAATCAACGTGCACAGCGCTATATTCAGCAACGGAGAAAATTGAGTTTTAGAGATGGTGTTTTTCGGGGAGTAATTTCTGCCCGAGTTAATGCTGGTGTTCCAGATGTGTGAAGGAACACTTTATGCCCCGTCACACTCCATCCACATATTCAGCAATTCTCAGTACGGGCTTCAAAGCTGAGAGTTCGTGCCCGAAGGGCACGAACTCTCAGCTTTGAAGCCCGAAAATAGCCCGCCGAAGGTGGGCTATTTTCGGGTTGGATTCCAAAATGAGAATTGCTGCCACATATTTGAGAAACCCAATTTAATCCCCGATCAGCCACCTAGCTTGCTCAAGGCAAATGCAGCCAGAAAACCGCATACGGTGATCAAACCTGTAAACTCATGAGCTTTTTCAAAGGCTTCGGGCATCATCGTATCGGCAATCATTGCCAGGATGCCACCAGCAGCGATCGCAATCGTGGCTGCAATAACTTCTGCTGAAAAATGGCTGAAGACAGCATCCCCCAACAATGCGGCAAGTCCTGACAGAATTGCAATACTGCCCCAAACACCGAAGACGTACTTCAGCGATCGCCCGGCCCGCTTCATCCCTGCTGCACTGGACAGCCCTTCGGGCACATTGGAGAGAAAAACTGCTGCTACCGTTACCCAACTGACCACGCCCCCCTCAATCATGCTGATGCCAATGGCAATCGATTCAGGAATACCGTCGAGAAGGGCGCCTACGGCGATCGCCAGACCACTTCCCTCTTGCTCATCCTCCTGGGCTTGGTGGCCGCCTGAACGCTTGCGGTGCTTTGCCCCGCGCTGCTCCAGGTAAAGGTTTACTGCGGTGTAAATTGCTGCCCCTAAGAGGAACCCGATCGCTGTGGAGTCAAAGCCACCCCGGCTAAAGGCTTCATCCATCAGCTCAAAGGCCAGAGCCGAGATTAATACCCCGGCACCGAAGGCCATAATAGCCGCAATCACTCGTTGGGAAATTCTAGTGTAATACCCTACGGCTGCACCCAGTAGTAGCGCTGATCCGGCCAAGAGCCCCCACAAACCTGCTTGTAACCAAAGTGGCATAACTGTCTTTCCTGCCCATTCACTGATGAGTTGCCTGAAATGGTGCGATCGCAACCCCACTTTGAGTGAATCGCCTTTGCTAGAAAAAACACACTGCCTCAAGCATTAATTCACTTAACCTCAGTTCGGGATAAGCTGAAGTGCCCATTTTGGCGTGCGCAAAGCACACGCCAAAATGAGCGTTTTCGAGTGCCGCGCAGCGCGCGGCACTCGAAAATGCCCTTAACCCGAACTCAGGTTCACTTAGGGCCTACAAATTTTGGTTTTGTTATGGGCAGATACTTTGTGAACTTGTGCAAAGCGCCTGCTGTCAAACCCTAGGTACAGTGTTCAGTTTGAGGAATTGGTACCTGACCCGACCGTATTTCAGTTTGAAGGGAATACCTTAGACATATCTCCTCTCAAACTTTTGTCCTACGCTCGGTTATGTCTACTCACTACCGTCAGGCTGCCCATTATTTAGATGAATTGCTGAAAGTTGGTAACTTTGAGCAACTCGAAGAACGTTTGCAACCCCGAGTTGCAGAAGTCACATCCCGAATACCCGGGGGGGCTCGCATGACTCCCGAGGCGATCGCTAAGCGTTGGCAGGTTTTGAATGCATCAGCGGAGGTGCAGGGGGCGATCGCTGACCCCATCACGATTGGCCACATGGACTGCTATCGCCGCCATATTGAAAATTTCATTGGCACCGTCAAAATCCCTGTTGGTATTGCAGGGCCTTTGCAGGTAAATGGGCTCTATGCGCAGGGGAGTTATTACATTCCTCTCGCTACAACGGAAGCAGCGTTGGTGGCTTCCTACAATCGAGGGGCGCAACTGATGACAGCAGCAGGCGGTTGCTCGTCGCTGTTACTGACAGAAGGGGTGACCCGTGCGCCAGGCTTTGCGTTTCGCAGCTTATCAGAAGCCGGGAAGTTTATGATGTGGGCGATCGCCCAACAACCTACCTTTAAGCAAATTGCTGAGTCCACTACCCGCCACGGCGAACTGGTCGATATACGTTTGACGGTGGAAGGCAACCACGTTTACCTGGAATTCCAGTTCACCACGGGTGATGCGGCCGGGCAAAATATGGTGACGATCGCCACGGAAGCCATCTGTCATTACATCCATGAAAATACTCCCATTCAACCCCAATACAGCTTTGTAGAGGCCAATTTATCTGGAGATAAGAAGGCCAGTGCCCAATCATTCCTATCGGTGCGGGGCAAAAAGGTAACGGCAGAGGTGTTGTTGCCTGGAGCCCTGGTGGAGAAGCACCTGCATACGACGCCTCGGGCGATGGAAAATTATTGGCGGATGTCAGCGATCGGTGGTACTCTTACAGGCACCATTGGGGTGCAGGGGCACTACGCCAACGGTCTGGCGGCGTTGTATCTGGCCTGTGGTCAAGATGTGGCCTGTGTGGCGGAGTCGGCAATTGGGGTGACTCGGTTTGAGGTAACGGCAGCCGACGACCTGTATGCCTGTGTAACCGTGCCTAATTTGATTGTGGGAACGGTTGGCGGTGGCACCAGTCTTCCCAGCCAACAGGCTTGTTTACAATTGATGGGCCTGGCAGGTAGTGGTCATGCCCGCGCCTTTGCAGAAGTGTGTGCAGGCTTGTTGCTGGCTGGGGAACTGTCCATTATTGGTGCGCTGGCTTCGGGAGAGTTTACCCGAGCCCACCAACGGTTAGCCCGTGGACGTGAGCCTGAACAGGAATAGGCATATAAAAAGTATTACATTGCAGGATTGACTGCTCCTATGGCTGAGTCGTCACGCTGGTGGATTTATTTACAAGAGCGATTTCCACCTTTCAAAAATGGATTATTAATTGCGGTGTTTGCAGCTTCAGCGGTTGGGTATACCGCGTTGCTTTTACCGAGCTCTAACACGTCTTTTTCTCTTACAAGCTCTATCCTGATTGCGTTTGTCGTTCTATTTCTATTCTTTTTTCAATTACGGGTTTGCGATGAGTTTAAAGATTATGCCGATGATCTACGGTATCGTCCTTATCGTGCAGTACCTCGGGGTTTGGTGAGTTTACAGGAATTGGGGGTGGCGGCGATCGCTGCAGCGGTCATCCAGTTTGGTTTCGCGATAACGTTGGGGCGATCGCTCGTATTTCTGCTGCTCCTGGTGTGGGGCTACATGCTGCTCATGCGGCAAGAGTTTTTTGTCCCGCACTGGTTGAAAGTACATCCGGTCATCTACATGCTGTCACACATGGTCATTATGCCCTTGATGGCGTTGTTCGCCAGTGCGTGCTATTGGGTGCCGGACAAAATTACACCGTCGTTAGCGTTGGGTGGTTTTTGGGCAGTCAGCTTTTTTAATGGATTGGTAATTGAGCTGGGCCGAAAAATCCGTGCGCCCCAGGATGAGGAAAAGGGAGTCGAGACTTATACGGCCTTGTGGGGAAGGTCTGCGGCGGTATTGGCATGGTTGGGGGCGATGGCAGGAATGGCGATCGCCACTCTAGGAGCTGCCTGGCCCATTCAAGAACTACCGTTGGTGGCATTGGCTTTGTTGTTCTTGTTAACGGCAGCGATGGTCGTGAGTTGGCGGTTTTTGAGTTACCCCGTGAAGGCCTGGGCAAAGGGATTTGAGCTGCTTGCAGGGGTGGGGACGTTAGTCGTGTATGCCGGTTTGGGAATCGTCCCCTGGGTGTTGAGCGTTCGATAATGCTCGTTTGCTGAACTCTATCTTTTAAGTTGAATGGGTATGAAAAATACTATCCCGGGTCTTGATTCTTCAGCATTGATACTTTCGTCTCATCAAGCTTCTGAGGCATTATCCCAATTGGGAGGAAAAGCCCGATCGCTCGCCCTTCTTTCCCAAGCAAACTTGCCTATTCCTGAATGGTTTGTTGTCACAACAGCAGCGTTTGAAGCGTGTTTAACAGAGGCACAAGTATGGGGGCAGGGCGATCGCTCTAAAGTACCGGCTCAGGTAAATTGGCCCGTAGCGATACGGGCAGAGTTGGTAGGAGCATTGGGGCACTTATGCCCCAATGGGGAATTAGTGGCGGTACGTTCATCTGCTCTAGATGAGGATGGATTGGCTCATTCCTTTGCTGGGCAATTGGAGAGTTTCCTAAACGTTGAGCTGGAGGATGTGCCGGAGAAAATTGTGGAGGTGTGGCGTTCGGGGTTTAGCGATCGCCTTCTAGCCTACCGACTGGAGCATGGTTTATCAGAGGTACCACAACCTCCCGCAGTGCTGGTACAGCGGATGGTACAGGCCGAGTGCGCCGGGGTAGCGTTTAGTGCAGATCCGGTGACGGGACGGCGAGGGGTGGCGCTGGTGTCGGCAGTGCGTGGTCTGGGGGATGCTCTGGTGTCCGGGGAGGCTGATGCGGAAACCTGGCAGGTGAGCCGTGATGGAGAAATTCTTTCCCATCAGGCATTAGTGGATGAGCGGGTGTTGACAGCAGAGCAAGCCCAGGCGATCGCAGCCCTTGCCCGTCATACGGCCCAGCATTTTGGCCGTCCTCAGGATGTTGAGTGGGCGATTGATGGCAGCGGTCAACTCTGGCTCCTGCAGTCACGCCCGATCACGACCCTGGCACAGATGGCAGATCCGGATGGCCCACTCCAAATTTGGGATAACAGCAATATTGCCGAGAGCTACGGCGGTATTACGACGCCACTGACATTTTCTTTTGCTCGTCGTGCCTATGAAGCGGTATACCGCGAATTTTGCCGACTGATGCGGGTGCCTGAGGGAGCGATCGCCCGTCATGACACCACGTTTCGTTGTATGTTGGGCCTGGTGCGGGGTCGCATCTATTACAACCTGTTGAATTGGTACCGAGTTTTGGCGCTGCTCCCTGGCTTCCGGGTGAATCGGCGGTTTATGGAGCAGATGATGGGGGTGCGGGAGGAACTTCCGGCAGATGTGTTGCGATCGCTCGAATCCAGCACTTTCCGCGACAAAGTACAGGACAGCATACGGCTCCTCAACACCTTGATGGGTCTGGTGAGCAATTATCGTACTCTACCCCGCCAGATTCAGCAGTTCTACCACCGCCTAAACGACGCCCTGGAGCTACCCCCCAACACCCTTGCCCAATGGCGTCTGGATGAATTAATTGCCTACTACCAGACCCTTGAACAAAAGCTCCTCACCCGCTGGGATGCACCTCTGGTGAATGACTTTTTCGCCATGATTTTCTACGGTGTGCTGCGAAAGCTAACGGTTGCCTGGTGTGGCGATACAGCAGGTACCCTACAGAATGACTTGGTGAGCGGCGAAGGCGGTATGATTAGCGCCGAGCCCGCCCAACGGGTGCGCCAAATGGCAGATCTGGCCGCCCTTCATCCCAACTTTGTCGAAACTCTGCTGTGTGGCTCCCAATTCCAAATTGAGCAAGCCATGACAACTCTACCCGGCTTCCAATCAGCCTATAAGGAATATCTGGAGAAATTTGGCGATCGCTGTCTGGAGGAACTCAAACTCGAAAGCCCTACCCTCCACGACGATCCCCTCATGCTTCTCCGTTCTATCGGCCACCTGGCCCGCCATACCTCTCACTCCTCTGCGCCCCTGCGCCCTCGTCCCCCTGTCTCCCTCCGCGAACAAGCTGAAATTCTCGTTCATCAACATCTGCGCTCCCGCCCCCTCCGACGACGCCTTTTTAATTGGGTGTTGCGAAATGCTCGGGATCGGGTGCGCGATCGCGAAAACCTTCGGTTCGAGCGCACCCGAGTGTTTGGTCGCGTTCGCCGTATCTTTGTAGAAATAGGTCAGCGTCTCTTCGCCCTGGATGTCCTTGATCACCCCCGCGACATCTTCTACCTCAACCTGGAGGAAATTCTCGGCTACAACGACGGTACTGCCACCTGCACCGACCTGAAGGGGATGGTCGCCCTCCGCAAAGCCGAGTTTGACCGTTATCATCAAATGCCATCAGCGGGCGATCGCTT
This sequence comes from Leptolyngbya sp. FACHB-8, assembly GCF_014695575.1. Lineage (GTDB taxonomy): Bacteria > Cyanobacteriota > Cyanobacteriia > Elainellales > Elainellaceae > Vacuolonema. The sequence goes on from NZ_JACJOO010000087.1 coordinate 29,876, forward strand.
TACGACCTACGGCCCCGTTCACCCGCTGCCCCTGACCCCGTTCACTCAGCCAACCAGCCAGCCAGCTACCTCCTCACTTACTTACCAGGGCCTCGGCTGTTGCCCCGGTATTGTTCGTGCTCCTGTTCAGGTCATCACCGATCCTAAAAATGCGGTGCTACAACCCGGCCGTATTCTGGTCGCCGAACGAACGGATCCGGGCTGGATTCTGCTGTTTCCTGGAGCAGCTGGGTTGCTGGTAGAGCGAGGTAGCCTATTGTCACACTCGGCTATTGTGTCTCGGGAAATGGGAATTCCGGCGATCGTATCGATTCCTGGTTTGATCCAATGGCTGAAGGATGGAGATTGGGTTGAGATGGATGGCAGCACAGGGCACATTAAACGGATTGATGAGCCTGCTTAATTCCCTTTAAGTGACAGGCATCATCCAACATCCAACCCAGATTTTTTCGTTGTAAAGGCTTCGCTTCTACAACGAAAAAATCTGGGTTTTAGAGTTTTTTCTAGTACTGCGCTTGAAGTGAGTTGAGCCGCGTACAAAAATTCCCATAGGGAAGTAGGGCTCAACCCAGAGCGATATCTGGAGCAACCCGCATTCTCTATGGGAAGAGGTGAACATCAGGCATTCTGCTAGGAACTACCGCATAGAAAATAATTATTCCGCACAAGATATAGAATTCTGTTCAGGAGCACTAAAGCCTCCTCCAGGCTTCGGGTTAAGGGCTTTTTCGAGTGCCGCGCGAAGCGCGGCACTCGAAAAAGCCCATTATTGCGTGCGCGTCGCGCACGCAATAATGGGCGGTTCGGCTTATCTCGAACTGACGTTAAAAAAGTCCTTGATACACGATTAAGTGATTGAATTTTGAGTATTTCAATTGCTAAGTTCGCTTTATCAAGCTCAGCTATTTTGCTGCGAAAAACCCAGGATCTTGCCCTTATCCCTCTAGGATAAGTCAGAATTCCTGGGTTCCTAAGTCCGCTTTAAGTGTGTGTTAATCAGCGGATGGGTGCTTGAAAAACTATCGCTGATCGGTATCTGAAACCAGTTTTTCAGCGTGCAGAAGAGATTCTAAATCCTTCTTAGACCACGACTGCATTGGGTAAGCAACGGCTGTAATTTCTGATAGCTTGATGAGCCAAACAGTCCGTGCATAGGGGCTTTCATCTCGTGCATCAGCTTCGCTGACATGTAGATAAACCACTTCAACGAACTCTTCATCGAGATGAATGGGAATTCCTACGAATCCTGTTTCCCGTGTACGAATGCGAATTTCATTACCATTTTGCAGAGATTCGGATAGCCGTTGGTACAACAGATTTGGAATTGATTTCAGTCCCATCATGTGCGTTCCTGTAGAGAAGGGTTTAAATTCTGACGAAAGGCCGGTTCTATTCAGTTGTATATACGACAGGCCCCTTTTCAGAAAGAGTTCCCATAACCCACTCTTTCCCATCAGAAATCCTCGAAGTTGTCTAGAAGGCGTTAGGCAGTCCGGATTTTTTGATGCAAAGGGTATCGAGAGCCTGGAAACGGATGAGCTTGCTTAAGTAGAAGCGGTTAACGGGGTAGACCTTGTATTCTACATGTCATCCCCCCCATGATAGAAGAATTACCGATCAGGTTCATAGGGTGGTATAAATTTTATTCAAGTATTTTTATAACCTTTCCGGTTGGATAAGGTCTGAAAGATAGGAGGACTTTGTCTAACGCCCCTATTTTAGGCCAGCAATTCTCGGTATGGGCATCAAAGCCAAGAGTTCACACCCGTAGGGCGTGAACTCTTGGCTTTGATGCTCGAAAACCGCGCGCCTTTGGCGTGCGGTTTTCGGGCCTAATTTCAAAATGAGAATTGCTGATTTTAGGCTTCACTCACTAGGAAAATACCAGATGATTGTATTCAGTCTGGGTTGGCAAAAGGGGTGTTTAGTGCTTAACTTCACGCGTTACCGCAATAGGATCGAACACAGCAATAACTCATGGGTCAGACTATTAGTTAAACCCTTATCTTGCACCTTTGCAAAACCAAAACTCAGAACCCCTATTTTTTCGTCGTACAGTCACGAAAAATAGAGGTTTTGAGTTCTGATGCAAGGTTTGAGTAAAACGATTGATTTTGTGTGAGTGGGCGTAAAAACAGGAACTTTAGACACGTAGCCTGAGCTGAGCTGAACAATTGTTTTTGCAGCGGTTGATATTTTAAAAGCCTACTGCTCAGCTACAACATCTTCTAATCTGATGAGGTACGAGGAATATAGCCCACTAGCCCATATTCCTCGTACCTCATCAGGCCGGAAAGGGTGATATGCAGCACTGTGTGAGTTGATTAAGTACAGAAGGGAGTGTGTGGTGCCACGTGCCATACACTCCCTTCTGTACTTAATCAACTTGGATACCGCTATAAGTGCTATCGTAAATCGGCAGTTTCCTGGAGGGATGGCCGTACCTGCAATGATCCCGATATTTCGTCAGCCACAGGAGAATCATTGGCTGAGTGCGCTATTGCAGCGATCGCAGCCCTATCTACTCCTCCTTCCGGCTCTAAGCATCATAGGCGTTCTGTTTGGGGGTGGCCTCATCCTGGCTCTGCTTCAGAGCTTGGGGTTCTTTACCCTACTAGGGCCGGGAGAATTGAGCCTGGACGCTTATCAGGCCGCTTTCTCTAACTCCGAATTTTGGCAATCGCTCCTGCAAAGCTTTTACATTGCGATCGTGGCGACTGCACTTTCCACCTTGCTCAGCATTGCCCTGGCGCTACTGTTGCGCTCTGCCGGGCGGTGGGCAACCCTGGCCTGCCAAATTACGCTACCGATCCCCCATTTGGTTGGAGTCGTTGGAATTTTGCTGCTGCTAGCCCCTAGTGGTTTACTGGCCCGTATTTTTCTCGGGCTGGGGTGGATTCAGTCAGATCAAGACTTTCCGCTGCTGGTCAACGATGGAGCCAGTATGGGCGTCCTCATTCATTTTCTCTGGAAGGAAATTCCCTTCATTACGCTAATACTGCTGGCGGTGCTACGCGGACTTAACCCAGCCTATGAACAGCAAGCTCGGGCTTTGGGTGCAACTCCCTGGCAATGCTTCTGGAACATCACATTGCCGCTGATGAAACCGGGGATTTTGTCGGCCAGCCTCATCGTCTTTGGCTTCATATTTTCCTCGTTTGAAGTGCCCTTTTTGCTGGGAGCCATCCAGTCGCGCACCCTGCCTGTATATGTCTATCGGGCCTTCACCGATACCGATTTAGCGCGGCGGCCTGAGGCGATCGCCCTTGGCCTCACCCTCTCGGCTATCTCCATTGCTGTGATTGCCCTATACCTGTGGGTTACAACCGCATCGCGTGCCGCCATTGCCCCTAAACTCCCCAACCGTTGAGTATGCCTCTATCCGTTCGTCAGCCTTTACTGCTGCTTGTGATTCTGGCTCTGCTGCTGCCCTTTTTGCCCCTGCTGTTCTGGTCGGTGGCGAAGGGCTGGTTCTTTCCGCAGATTGTGCCTCAGCAATGGACACTGGAGCACTGGCAGCAGATTTTCGCCACCAGTTCCCGTGTTGGTCAGGGGATTGTGCAAAGCTTGGCGATCGCCCTCATCACGACTCTCCTGGCTCTGCTGGTGGGCCTCCCTGCAGGTCGCGCTATGGGCCTTATGGAGTTTCCCGGTAAACCTATTCTGAAATTGTTTTTATTGACCCCCATTATCGTCTCTCCCCTGGCTACGCTGATGGGCATTCAGTTCGTGTTGATTCGTTTAGGGCTGAGCGGAACTTTGCTGGGGGTTGTGCTGGTGCATCTGATGCCCACAATTCCCTATATGACCCTGGTGCTGTCCAGTGTCTTTGCCAATTTTGATGTGGGCTATGAAATTCAGGCGCGATCGCTCGGCGCTTCCCCCTTCAAGGTCTTCTCCCAGGTCACCCTCCCGCTGATTGCGCCGGGCATCGCGGTAGGGGCGCTATTCGCCTTTCTGATTTCCTGGAATGAATTTCTAATGACTTTTTTTGTGGGAGCAGGGAAAGTTTTTACCCTCCCAATGGTACTGTTCACCTTGCTACAAGGGGGCAACAATGGGTTGATCGCGGCCGTAGCTATTACGTCCGTGATTCCAGGTTTTATATTTCTAGTTGTAGCGAGTAAAACGTTGCAGAACGATGCGACTTTGGGTGGTTTAGGAAGCGTTTGAAACGAGAAGAATGAGTCATCTAGTTCTGCAAAATCTGACGAAGTACTTTCATACGATTGCTGCCGTGCGCGATCTCTGGTTAGAGGTTCGCTCGGGGGAAGTTCTGTCGTTATTGGGGCCATCGGGGTGTGGCAAATCCACCACCTTGCAAATGGTGGCGGGGGTGTTGCGGCCAGACTCTGGCGTCATTCAGTTGGATGGCAAGACGCTCAATGCCATTCCCCCGGAAAAGCGTGACGTGGCGCTGGTGCTGCAACGGGGCCTGCTGTTTCCTCACCTGACCGTTGGGGAAAACGTGGCGTTTGGTTTGAAAATGCGGGGGATAGGCCGAGCTGAGCGCGATGCACAGGCGGCGGAGATGTTGCGACAGGTGCAGTTGGAGGGATTTGGCGATCGCAAATCCTCCGAGCTTTCTGGTGGGCAGGCTCAGCGGGTTGCCCTAGCTCGTTCCCTGGTCATCGCCCCTAAACTCCTGTTGTTGGACGAACCCCTGTCAGCCCTGGATGCAAACCTGCGCGAGGAAATGCAGGATCTAATCCTGCGCTTGCAGGCTCAAACTGGGGTGACTATGCTGGTCGTAACACATGATCAGGCGGAAGCGGTGGTACTTTCGGATCGCATTGCCCTGATGTTTGAGGGCCGTTTGCGCCAGGTGGCTACCCCAGAGCAACTCTATCGCCAACCCTGCGATGAGAGTACAGCTCGGTTTATGGGGGGGGTTAACTTCTTCCCGGCCCAGGCCTACGGCCATCGATGGCAACTGGCCACTGGGGAAACCCTCAGTAGCGCCACGGCCCAGGAAGGGACCGTTCACGTCACGATCCGACCCGAACAGGTGCGTGTGTTGAACCACCCGTCCTCCGGAACCAATACCTTCGCTGCAAAAATTATGGGCCAACGGTTTACTGGGACGCAGCGGCGGCTTACGCTGTCTCTGGCGTCGGAACTCGTAATACAGGCTTGGGTGAACCCGGTGCACGAGTGGGCGATCGCTCAGCAAGTCTGGGTTCACCTTCCTCCCGAAGCCCTCTGGAGTTTCCCGACAGCAGAGCCTGCCGGTACGCCCTTACATGTGTCCTGACCTACCCGTTTTTGACGAATACCCTTCGATTTTCTTTCGTATGACTCTCTATCTACCTCGTCGTCGTTTTTTAACCCTTTCCGCGGGTGCCTGTCTCGCCACGCTGGTTACGAACTGTGCTTCCAATGGCTCGTCTCAATCTCAGGAGTCAGCCTTCGACCCTAAGACGGCTACCTGGGACGAGATTGTCGCCGCTGCCAGGGGAACTACGGTCAACTGGGCCATGTGGGGAGGCAGTGACAACATCAACAAGTTTGCCGATGATTGGGTCGGGTCGAAATTGCAGAGTGAGTACAGTGTCACCCTGAACCGGGTTCCTCTGAATGACACGGTGGAGGCGGTGAACAAGGTTGTCAGCGAGGTGCAGGCGGGCCTCAAATCAGGTGGCAGTATTGACCTGATCTGGATCAATGGCGAAAACTTTCGCACGATGAAGCAGGGCAACTTGCTCTACGGTCCCTTCACGGATAAACTGCCTGCGATGCAGCATTATGACCTGAGCAATCCTGCTGTTCTGTCTGATTTTGGTCTACCTATCGACGGTTACGAAGCGCCCTACACGGGGTCTTATTATGTAATGGCTGTGAATGGCGATCGCGTCCCCCAGCCCCCGCAAAACTTTCAGGAATTGTTAGCCTGGGCTCAGGCCAATCCCGGCCGTTTTGCCTATGTCGCTCCACCCGCTTTTGATGGCAGCCGCTTCCTTCTAACGGCGCTTTATGGCACCACGGGCGGCTATGACCAGTATGCCGGGGCCGAATTTCAGGAAACCCTCTGGAATGAAAAATCACCCCAGCTCGTGGAATATCTGAAACAACTGGAACCCCACCTCTGGCGTAAAGGTGAAACCTACCCACCTACAGCGAATCGCTTAACTGAATTATTTGCCAACGGTGAAATCTGGATGATGCCTATCTTTGTCTCTAGCGTGGCAGAAGGGCTGGCCACGGGGCAACTCCCTCCAAGTACTCGCGCCTTCACGATGCCCGGCATTTCCCTCAATGACCCTTCGTTTACGGCCATTCCAGTTAATGCAAACAATCCGGCCGGAGCCATGATTCTTGCCAATATTCTCGCTAGCCCAGAGGGACAACTGCAAAAATTTAAGCCCGATGTCTGGGGTGACCCGCCATTACTAGATGTCAGCAAAATCTCTCCAGAATTGCAGAAGCAATTTACGGCTACGGAAACCAGTTATGGTATGCCGCTCAAAACCCTAACACAAGACACAGTTCCGGTTGTCAATGCTGAATACACAACCCGTTTGGAACAGATTTGGGAGCAAGAGATCGCCTGACATCTTTCGGCATAAATGGATACCAGTTCCCCCTACTCTAAAGCCCCATTGATCTATGATTTTTAAGGAACGTCCTCCTCGTGATAAAGGCGAAATCCATGAAAACCGCCTGGTGGAGTTACACCTCTATCCTGGCAATCAGTGCAACCGTGACTGTTCATTTTGCACGGTGTTCGGCAGCCCCAAAGGATGGTTAGTGGAATACACCACAGAACACCTGGATGCTGCCTTGCGTACTGTGATGACGAATGCGTTGGGTGCCATCAAGTTTTATGGTGGTGAACCCACGCTGAATCATGAAAATGTCTTATGGGCGATCGCCTATCTCCGTCAGCATGGATACTCTGGAGTGGTCGTGATCTATTCCAATGGTATTCAAGCAGAACGCTTATTACAAATTCTTGAATTCGATCCGCTGCACAAAACTACAGCCTCTCTCAACTATTCCATTACCACGGGAGATGGGGCTCCTCAAATGCCCCGCAAGTCTCTGGAGTTGTTGGAGCAGTATGAGCGGGAACATGAGGGGGCGATCGCGATTGGTCACCCTGATGTGGTTGATTCGGGGCGGGGTGTTGATCCGTTTACAGGAGAGGCCGAGCGAGCGAAAGAAAGCGCTCGCTGTCCCCATTGCTATCCTGTGCTGACCACCGAAGGTAAGTTTCATGCCTGTCCTTTTGCGATCGAAAACCCATCTCCTCACTTTCAACTCGGTACAGTAGAGAGTGATGCGGAAACGATCGCCCACAACTTTCGCGCTTTCTTTGACTGGCTTGACACAGTTCACCAACCCTACGCCGAAGGTCATAACCTCCCGGCTTGCACGGTCTGCTGGAAGCATTTAGCCGAACTGCCTCTGCCCGAGTTCCAGAAGGATCCTGTTGCCTGAGTGGCTTAAAATTGCTCTAAAGCTTGTGCATAACGCAGTGACGAATCGTTAGGCCAGGTTGCAGTGCGTAATGCTATATGGATGTTATAACAAGTAAAGTTAAATGCTTAAGATAAAAAGTGGCGCGGCGCTTTGCACCGCGCCACTTTTTATCTTAATTTAACCCGACATGATATTAGTGAGGAGATGTAAATAAGCCTAACGCTAAGTAAAGATACGCAGCACAAAAAGACGGGCACCTTAAACTAGGATCACAACCCTCTTTGCGATCCGAGTAAGGTCAATTTTATGCAGTTCTCCGCATTGGGCCTGAATCAGGATGATGACCAAAACCAAGAGGAACTTCGAGCTGAGCTTGCGAAACTGCGCCGCCAGGTTAGCCGTCTTAAAAGCTTAAAGACTGCCCACCCGCCGACAAAAGAACAGTGGGAGCGATCGCTTCTCGACATTCAGAATCAAGTTCTAGAGCTAATTGCTACTGCAGCCCCCCTGCCCCAAATCCTATCCCTTCTAGCTCAGGAGGTTGAAGAACTCTCCGACCTGGGCCTATGTTCGATTTTGTTATTAGCCCCTGATGGGCAAATCCTGTTTTTAGGTGCTGCTCCGAGCTTTCCCGAGCACTACCAGCAGGTATTGCGGAATGGTATTCCTGTCGGTGAAGGGGAAGGCTCGTGTGGGTCAGCGGTTTTTCGTCGTCAGTCTGTGATTACGCTTGATGTGCAGACAGATGCGGCCTGGAATCAATACCGTGAATTGGCCCTACAGTATGGCTACCGCTCCTACTGGTCAAACCCCATTTTTTCTAGCCATGGTGATGTATTGGGTTCTTTGGGCATAGCCTGTGCTAAAACCTGTCGTCCCACCTCCCAAGATCTTCGGCTGATTCAACTGTCTACCTACTTGGCTGGAATTGCTATCGAGCGGCAGCAGTCTGATAGAGCCCTGAAAGCGAGTGAGGAGAAGCTGCGCTTACTTAATGCCGACTTGGAAAATCAGGTACGTCAGCGAACGGCAGCTTTGGAGCGATCGCTCATCCATGAAGCCTTGCTCAAGCGCATCACAGATCGAGTTCGCGATAGCCTCGACGAAAATCACATTTTGCAATCAGCTGTTCTGGAACTGGGTACGGTTCTGGCTACATTAGCCTGTGAAGCTGGAATCTATAGCCCTGATCAAGCAAGCCGAACTGTTTGTTACGAGTACTCAATTCTGCCATCCCGCTTAGGACGGGTGGAAGAGGTTCTGGCGTTTCCTGAAGGAAGTGTTTGCATGGTGGAACGGACGCCCAGCGGGGGAGCCGTATTCGCCTGTCCAATTCGCGACCAGCAGGATGTATTGGGTGACTTATGGTTGTTTAAGCCGGTAAGTTCTGGCTTTGATGAGTTAGAAATTCGACTGATTCAGCAGGTGGCTAGCCAGTGTGCGATCGCCCTTCGCCAGGCCCGTCTCTACCAGGCGATCCAGGCCCAGGTCGCGACTCTAGCCGAACTGAATTACCTCAAAGACGACTTCCTTAACACCGTCTCCCACGAACTTCGCACCCCCATCTCCAATATGAAGATGGCTATCCATCTGCTCAAGGTAGCCCCAACACCGGCACGGCAGCAACAATACCTCGAAATTCTACAAAACGAATGTGAGCGGGAAGCCAACCTGATCAATGACCTACTTGATCTGCAACGGTTGGATGCAACGACCGATAACTTACCCCTGGACGATGAAGTAGATCTGATAGCCTGGCTATCTGTCATTACCGAAGCTTTTGAAGGTCGAATTCAATCGCGCCAGCAATGCTTTAGCTTATACCTGCCTGAAAGCCTACCAACCTTACGAACTCACCAAAACAGCCTGGAACGTATTCTGACTGAACTGTTAAATAATGCCTGTAAATATACTCCCGCTTTCGGTCAGATTGAACTCTATGTGTTTCCTTTAATTGAACATCCTGCCAGGATCGGAATTACTATCCGTAATCAAGCCAGCATTCCCACAGATGATTTATCGCGTATTTTTGAAAAGTTTTATCGCATTCCTCAAAGCGACCACTGGAAGCAGGGCGGTACGGGATTGGGCCTCTCCCTTGTGCAGAAATTGGTATATCGCTTACGAGGTAGCATTCAAGTAAGCAGTGATCAGGGCTGGACAGAGTTTCAAATTCAATTAACATTTGGAACAAACCTCGAAAGTTAATTCGTGTACATAATACATACCAATCGACTTTCCAGATTTGGTCAATGAGTCGTGTTCTAGAACGGGCTTTAAACAGGCCCTATTTTATAGCGCTGTGCGGGTTGATTAAGTACGGTGGTGTGGGGCACTTCGTGCCCCACACCACCGTTGCTGTACTCAACGCACTTGCACATTGCTATAGGGGTTGTTTTTTCATGCGCTTCGTGTGAAAAAACAATCCTTCCAGCAAGCTTTACAGCGCTTTTCAAGCGCTTAAAATCTGGTTGTTTTTGTGAGAGCCGTGCAGAGCGCGACTCTCACAAAAACAACCGTGGCTGATTCAAGCGCAAAGCGCTGTAAAATGCGCTTTAGTTTGGAAGAAGACGGTGAAGGCGATCGCCCACTTCCGCCAAGGTTTCCCCAAAGGCGATAATGCCATCCTCATGCCCAGCCATGATCAGGATTTTCTGTTGAGGCAAATCACTGGCTTCCATAAGTCGCCACATTTCATGCGCCATCTCCGGTGTACCGTAGGGAACGGTCGCGTCTGTAGTGGGTAAAACATACTGGTAAGTACGCCAGAGCGCTGAATGATGGATGTGAATAATAGCCTGAATTTCAGGGGAATACTCGTACAGTGCGGCGTGGGTTAGAGACTCCGACGAGGCTTTCACGGGGCCAATGCAGTGGAGAGAATTTTGCTCAATATCCCAGTTATCAACAACGGTGTAATGACTGGAGGAGGTGTGGGCTAAATGTCCTGTTTGAGTACCCGATATGACAAAAGACGTTTCAGTTTGCTTCTGGCTAATGTTGCCGTAACCAATGCCATTGGGATATGTGCCAATGAAATCGAGAGTGAACATGCGATCGCGCCACTCAATCAGGGTTGCCAGTTCCTCGGCTCCCATTGGTGGCCCCTGTTCCCAGTTACAAACAAACTTAATAACCCCCTCATCCAGCACAGTTGTTGTCCTTCATTCGCAAAAAGTTCGCAGAGTTTGGTAGATGAAAACCACAAAATTAACCTAATTTAAGCAGGTATTAGCAGTTGTCTCCAAAATTGATTAGTCCGGCTCTAATTTCAGAGACTAATTTACCCGATGCCTACATCATGCTGTGCTGTTCGCTTTGCTAGTTGCACAGCATTCTGCGCCTCACGTTCAGTTATGCCTGCCTATCTAATAACTCATCCCCATTGATAGAGGTTAAGCATTTCTCTTATTTGGAAGCTTAGGAATGAAGATGAGTTTCTCCAAGACTATGGGTAGACGGGCTGTACTTTGGGTGATTTGGATTGGGTTTGTTGCTTACACATTATGGTTGGCCCCGTTAGATCGGCCTTACACATGGTATGTGGCACGTAAACTCCTAACCTTGCAATGGGGTGACCTCAATGCATATTTGCCTGCCATCTTCAGTTTGATGGGAGTGTGGCCCATGATTTATGCCTGTCTCATGTTTGCCGATGGGCGAATGCAGGGGTTTCGGAGCTGGCCATACTTTTTAGGATCCAACTTCACCGGGGTGATCTGTTTATTGCCGTACTTGTTGTTTCGGAAGCGAAATCAAGAGTTTCAGGGTGAAAAAGATCAATGGTTGAGACTCTTAGAACGAAAGTCTACCGCGATCGCCTTATTAATTTCAACGATTCTGATCATTGCCTATGCGCTCATTTTGGGTGATTGGAATGATTACGTAGAACAGTTTCAAACTCGTAATTTTGTTCATCTAATCTCCTTAGACTTCTGCCTGATGTGTTTGGTTTTTCCCATCACGTCATTGCTGGATGATGATATGGCACGACGGGGGATTAGAAGTTCAGTAGCTTTTTGGGCGATCGCCCTGGTTCCCCTATTTGGGCCGCTTGTGTACCTATGCTTGCGTCCAAAGTTACTCGACAATTCGGTGCAGGGTCATCCTGCTCAAACAGCATCCAACTTTGTTCCTTATCCTGTGCCAAACTAAACCCTCAATCTTGTATTTGGGATACTCTTCTAAGCATTGGGTCGATTTTTCACGCCTAGTACAGTACGGCTTAAGTTTGCCCATGTTTTAAGGTGGAGGTGCGAAGCACTCTCACCTTAAAACATGGATTGATTGCTGCTGCTTAGTCCTGGTTGCCTCTTTTATAGACAGGATTTACGCATTCTTGTTGTGTATAGTGTACTTCGCACGCCACACATAACAAGAATGCGTAAGTCCTATAGAGTTTGATTTGCCGATCATAGAAAAAACTCTATGTGAAATTCACGGCGAATTCATACCCATTGGAGATAGTAGAAGGTGATGAACGGCCTGAAGCATATTCCAGGAGGTTTCTGATGAGTTCTGAGGCAGCACCCCAGGTACCCGTACCCAAAGGACGAATTAATGCAGCCTTCAAACAATTACGGCTCATGCATTGGGTGATGGCAGCCTGTTATGTCGTTGTGTTTATAGTCGGTGTCCTGATGGCTCATGCACCCATTGACCCCGTTAGGGCTAATTTCTACACCTTCCATCGCTCAATGGGGGCATTGACTATAGCTTTACTGACGGCACGCATCTTTTTCCTACAGCAGGTATGGTGGCGTAAGTTTATCCGCCAACGTCCCAAAATGACAGGTGCATGGTTACGTGGCGTGCTGTTACACACAGCTCTCTATGTGTTTATGATAATTGTTCCTTTATCAGGCTTTTTTCTATCCAATTCTTTCCGCAGTGGTGTCGTTTCCTTTTTTTGGCTTGTGACATTACCAGATTTATTCCCACAAAATGCGGAAGTCGTTGGTTTAGCGCGTAGTCTCCACTTCTGGTTAGTCTATACGTTCTTTGCTTTTGTACTCGTGCATCTTTTGGAACAGCGAAAGTTTGTGCAGTCACAATGGCGAAGATTCACAAAAGCCTCGCGCAAAGCGGTTTAACGACCGCATGAATTTTACAGTCCTATTCCAGACAATACTCTGGACAGTTTTTCTGAAACCTTTGATTTTGCGTGCGCTTCGCGCACGCAAAATCAAAGGTTTCAGAAAAACTGTCCAAACTAATGCCAGAGAACTGGCTTACAAAGGCTGATTTCTCACGCCCGAAGGGTACGGAAAATCAACCTTTGCAATCATTTCTCAAATCATTTCTTACAGCGCTTTTCAAGCGCTTAAAATCTGGTTTTTGTGAGAGCCTTGCTCCGCGAGGTTCTCACAAAAACAACCATGGCTAATTCAAGCGCAAAGCGCTGTAAGCGAGACACACCGTACCTAACAAAAATGTATAAGTCCTAACACCTTTTTATCAGCTCTTAGCCTCTGGACGATTTTGGTACTGCCGTCCTTTGTGACTCAACATCTGCCAGAAATTGAGCCCGTTCTAAAAGCTCAAGATCTTCAATTAAATCCTTGCTGGTGTGGAACGTAAATCGACGTTTACCTCCAACCCTATTCCATGTCTGCTGAAGTTGTATATCTGGATAATTTCCTTGGTTGAGCTGAGCCAGAGCAGGCTTCCAACGCTGCTCTAGATGATGTACCTCTCCTATATAAAGGCGATATGAGCCAATAGTAACAACGGCAAAGATTCCAGATTGCATAGGCCAAGGGAAGGTGGGGGTCAGTTAGAACAGACATCAAACTTTTCTTTTCTTTTTCCAGATAGAGCAATAATCCTTTTCAGTAACTTTTTAACGATTAGTTGCAAGAAAGTGAATTTCTAGAGGTTTGAATCTTGCCCCTTTCTAAAATCAGAACTCCGAAGGGTAATTTTGCTTAGACTATAGCAAAATTACCCTTCGGAGTTCCAATGCAAGTTTTGAGTAGGCTGAAGCCACGGTAATTGGCTCCTTCCAAATGGTTTTTAAGAATCACAAATAAAGCAACCTGTCATTCTTTCTATGGGAATGGTGGCTTTACCACCATTCCCATAGAAAGAATGACAGGTTGCCAGATGCACGACCCTAAGCCCAAACTGTTAAGACATATACAAAATAAGCCAAGTAACAAACGCCAATCAGCCCGATAGCAATTTTTCCAGGTAATGAACTGTACAAATTGAACAAGATGACGCAGCCAACTATCACAAACACAATTTCCAAGGCTGAGACAAGATGCCCGTAATGTCGGGGATCCCAATAGGAAACTGGGCTCTGAAATCGCCAGTTTGAAAAGGGGAGGAAATGGCGATGGGCATCATCATGGTGCAACGGCAAGTCTCCAGCCATGTGCAACATCATGCTGCCAAACAGTAATGTTCCAAACTGCGAACCGGCCCATAGTGCCAGAACCAACCCTAATAGAATCAGCGGAATTGAGTTGAAAAAATCAATGAAATTTTGCCAATGGGGCTGATAGTAGGCCTGTCTCCAGATGATTGCTTCTGGAGTTTTATACAAGACTTTTTCCACGAAGTAGAACACAAACATTGGCGCGTCGGGCAAGATAGCTCCTATGATTACCGGGGTTAACGTCAGAGCCTGATCTTGTCTTCCCAGGAATAAGAGGCTTGCTACAACATGAGCAGGTGTGTTCATGGGCTTGCTTTTTGAGTCAGGTTCAATATGTCCATTAAAAATGGAAGATAAACATTGTTTGTTGTGAAACCCTCCTTATGAAATGACGGGGAGAAAGTTACACCACCAACGTAGGACGGCTACGACGATCCCCATATACAGAACCCCAGATTTCGCCGCTACAAACTAACGGTAAAATCCGGGGTTTGTTAAAAGAGCCAATTTCAAAGCCTTACACGGCTTAGAAAAGGTCAGATTCAATCTGATTCAAAGGGATGAAGCATTCTTGGGGAAGAAGCACAGGCTTCGTGCCAAAAATGAGCTTGCCGCGATGGGTGTAGCGATCGATCGCCATCCCAATAGGCCGACGCACCTCTTCAGGATGCACTTCATAAAAAGTTCGGTAAATGTTACGGGCAGAATGCAAAAGGGCGGGATCCAGAAGCGCCGAAAAACTCATCGACTCATGATGAGTCGAGTCCATCGGTAGGCCAGTGCTGGGTTGATTCTGTGTGTATTGTGAGGTGTACACCAACGCTTTCTCCAATTGCGATCGCCAATAGTCTATCAACGTACTTCCGAGCTACCCAACGGACTTACCCCGCCAAGTTGCCTAATAGCATAGCGAAAAAGCCAGGGAACGAACCAAATTTATCAGGAGTCTCGATAAATTGATAAAGCAGAGCAGGGGAATAAGGGGGCAGGGGAGCGAATGAGTAGGGGGAGCAAGGAAATCATGACCCAACCAGCGCCCCATCCACTCGCCCACCTATACACTCTACCCTTTGCCTTAGCTCAGCGCCTTCAACAACGCATCACCCATGGCCTGACAACCCACCAGAGTCATCCCCTCTGAGTAGATGTCACCTGTGCGGTAACCCTGATCCAGAACTTTTTGAACCGCTTGTTCTAAACGATTGGCGGCTTCGGGTTCGCTGAGGCCGTAGCGTAGCATCATAGCTGCACTGAGCACTTGCGCAAGGGGATTGGCCTTATCCTGGCCTGCGATGTCGGGGGCGGAACCATGAACAGGCTCGAATACACCAGGGCCGCTGGCACCCAGGCTAGCGGAAGGCAGCATCCCAATACTCCCGGTTAGCATCGCTGCCGCATCGGAAAGGATGTCGCCGAACAGGTTGCCCGTTACGATGGTGTCAAACTGCTTGGGGTTACGCAGCAATTGCATTGCCGCGTTGTCCACGTACATATGGCTCAATTCCACATCGGGGTACTCGGAAGCCAGGAGGGTGATGCGATCGCGCCACAACTGCGACACCTCAAGCACATTAGACTTATCTACCGAGCACAGCCGTTTGCTGCGCTTTTGGGCGGCTTCAAAGGCGACTCGGCCAATCCGGTCAATTTCGGCCTCGGTGTAAACCATGGTATTGACACCACGTTTGGCTCCGTTCTCATCGGTAAAGATCCCGCGTGGCTGTCCGAAGTAAATTCCTCCTGTGAGTTCGCGCACGACCATGATGTCGACCCCTTCCACTACCTCACGCTTGAGGCTGGAAGCATCGATTAACTGGGGCAGAATCGTGGCTGGCCGCAAGTTGGCGAAGGCACCCAAACCAGCTCGCAGACCCAGCAATCCCCGTTCCGGGCGTTGCGCGTTGGGCAGTGTATCCCACTTGTAGCCACCGATCGCCGCTAACAGTACCGCATCGCTATCCTTACAGATCGCCAGGGTTTCATCAGGCAAGGGGTTACCTGTCGCGTCGATGGCGGCTCCACCAATTAGGGCTTCTTTGAAATCAAACTGAATCCCCAATTGCTGGCCCACCTCCTTCAATACGGTCACGGTGACCGCCAAAATCTCAGGGCCGATGCCGTCGCCAGGAAGGAGAGTGATGCGATATTGCTTGGTCATGATGAATAAGGAAACAGAACTGCGGTTAAAGCTAAGGTTATGAACTCAGTCAATTGTGGGGTGGGTGCCCTCACCCGCCCGGACAGGCAAAATGCCCATCCCACAAGAATTGCAGTTGAATAATGCACGCTCCTGCGCAAGCTAGCATTGTATAACGCTAGAGGCGCACTTCTAAGGTGCAATCGTCTTGGGCAGCCAATTCTCATTGTGAGCTTCAAATCCGAGAGTCGTGCCCTATGGGCACGACTCTCGGATTTGAAGCCGGAAAACTGCTCGCCTCAGGCGAGCAGTTTTCCGGTTGGATTCCAAAATGAGAATTGCTGGATTTAGGGGGAGAGAATAGCTTTGCTACTCTCTCCTCCTAACCTTTACTCAATGGTAAGAAATTCCACTGTGGGGATTAGCGGATCTTTCACCACCCCAATGCCTCGATAGCCCCACCGCTTGAGTAATGCCCCCAACTGGCTCCCTGGAATTGTTTCAACGGAGAAGCGATCGCTCGCCTCCGCTGCATGGGTGTTTAAGTAACTCAGGGCGTCTGCATACTCCCCAAATAACAGTAAAAACTGGATAGGAGCCGTATCAGGATCGGCATCTGCCGTACGAGCGCGGGCAACGAGGTACTGGCCATCCTGACGGGAGCGGAGGAGGTGGTGAGTTTGGGAGTACATAGGGGGTGGATAAGTGGATGGGTAGGAAGTACGAGGGCAAGAGAGGATGGTAGAGGTCTTGAGTTCTTTTTGTTCTTTGTTGTCTGTCTTGTGCTCTCTGCCTTTATGGGCGACGGCTACGGGGTGTGGGCGATCGCTTTCGACTACTTTTTCGGCGGGTTTTCTTCTGCTTGGGAAGAACGGCTTTCCATCCTTCAGTTTTGTAGCGACGACGGGTGGTGGTGGCCCAGTCGGCAAGGATATGGCTGAGGGCTCCGAGCTCGATCCCTATGACCAGGGTGAACCAATGGGTGCGGTATTGGGAGAGCGATCGCCCCATTCCTCCAAAAATATCGCCCCAGCTCCAGCCCAGTTGCCCGATCTGGTTCACCATCGCTAGCCCCAAAAATGTGAAGAAGCCCAACAACACCAGCAAGTAGAGAATGCGCAGGGCTGTGCCAGTGATGGGGGAATGGGAAAGGGGCGATCGGTGGGAGAGGCTCCCCTGATACGGAATCCAGATCCAGCGAAACCATCCCCATCGCTTGAACTGGACAGAGTGAATATCCAGGTCAGGCCCAAACATAAGCCCCCCAAATAGATAACCGCCTGCCATCAGCAGAGTAGAGGTACTGCTGGCGGTGGCAAGCAGGGTTCCTATCCCAACCAGGGGAAGTGTCCAGAGAGTGATGCGATCGTGGGTGTGGCCGGAGGGCATGGGGCAGCCCAGTAGAACATTCGTATTTTTAGAATCCTAGCAGGGAGTGAGAATGGGGGAAAGGCAGGAGGCAGACGGCAGACGGCAGAAGCAGGTAATGGGCGAAGGTGAATACGAATGAATCATGAAGTTCGCGTCCGTCGGTTGCGAACTCTCTCAGGTTTAAAGCTCGAGATGAGAATTGCTGGCTTTTCTCAAAAAACTTGCATCTCCCGTAAAGTCTGCTACATTAATAAATCGTGCTCCAGATGAAGTGGAACGCGGGCGGTTAGCTCAGTTGGTAGAGCGCCTGCCTTACAAGCAGGATGTCACTGGTTCGAGTCCAGTACTGCCCATTTTTTAATAACAAGCGAACTGCACCGCTATAGCGGTGCAGTTTCTTTCTGGGTTCCAACCACAATTTTCACAATGAGCTTTATTCCAAAATGAGAATTGCTGTCAGCAATTCTCAGTATGGGCATCAAAGCCAAGAGTTCACGCCCTACGGGCGTGAACTCTTGGCTTTGATGCCCGAAAACCGCGCGCCGAAGGCGCGCGGTTTTCGGGCCTAATTTCAAAATGAGAATTGCTGAATTGCTGTATTTTTTGTTTGCAGTGTTGCGATCATCTGCTACATTAATAAATCGTGCTCCGGATGAAGCGGAACGCGGGCGGTTAGCTCAGTTGGTAGAGCGCCTGCCTTACAAGCAGGATGTCACTGGTTCGAGTCCAGTACTGCCCATTCATTTCATAAAACATAAATTGCACCGCTACTGCGGTGCAATTTATGTTTCAACCTTTTTTTGGCATTTTTTGCACATAAAAGTCGCGATTATCTGCTACATTAGTAAATCGTGCTCCGGATAAAGCGGAACGCGGGCGGTTAGCTCAGTTGGTAGAGCGCCTGCCTTACAAGCAGGATGTCACTGGTTCGAGTCCAGTACTGCCCATTTGTTAGCACCTTAATGGGTTGGCATCATTAAACACAAAACCTGAAACGCTTTAACATCCGTGAAGCGGATACCGCAGCATTTCAGGTTTTGTGTTTAATCGAATTGAGTGGCTTAGATAAAAGTCCTAATTAACGAAAACAAAAAAACTCGTGATCACGTGCATCCACGTAATTGGTTAGCAATGATTCCAATCCCGGTCGATGTGAATTTGGGTAGAATCTTCCATTCTTATCATCGGGATTTCAACATAAATGATGTGTCAGCTAGAGGCTCTGTCTCTTCTAATGAGGCAGAGCCTCGCGATCGCATCTAACCCGAAGTAGCCAACCGGAAGCTATTTCCAATTGAATGATTGGCTTATCGGCAGACTTCCAGGCAAGATTTTGCGCCAGGTTGTCGCTGTTGCAGCTCAACCCACTGACGTACTTCACTTTCCGAGGCATTGTGGATAGCTCGACCTGTGCGAGTGTCGTAGCCATGCCACACGGCCTCGCCGGAGCGATCGCGCGTCAACCAAACTTGCAACGCAGTGTCATCCTCTCTCAAACTCATCACCATGCGGCGCCAAAGATGCTGAATCTTTTCGCGGATTGGGTGATGCTGTAACGGCTTGGAAGCCGCAAGGAAACCTGCCCTGTCTCTAGGGCTTTGTGTCGTAAATCTCATACGGTTGGTTCTATTTTTTGTGTATAGGTCTACTGTATAAACGGCTCAGAATGAAATCAAAATACTCTACCTATCGCCTCCATCGGTTTTACCGATGGATCGGAAGGCTGTTTATGGGAAGGGTTTTCTCCCTCACCCTGCTGTTTCTGGTGCCATCATGAAACGCAAATCGCGTACCTCCATGACCCTATCCCAATTGCAGACGTTGCTGGCTGTTGCAGAGCGCAGTAGCTTCAGCGATGCTGCGTTGCAGTTGGGCCTTTCGCAATCGTCGGTCAGTGGGGCGATCGCGATGCTCGAAGAGCAATTGGGGGTGGTGCTGTTCTCCCGGGGGCGCTACGGGGCCCATCTGACGCCCATTGGTGAACGGATGGTGGCCTATGCCCAGCAGATTGTGAAACTTCAGGAAGATATGTTTACCGAAGCCCGCCTTTCCAATAGTCTGCGGGGCGGTGACCTGCGCATTACGTCCTTTCGCAGTGTAACGACGCATATTTTGTCAAATGTATTGGCCCGCTTTCGTCAGCAGTTTCCCAATGTAGCGATTCGCATTTCTGACAACTGGAATAACCAGGTGATTGAAGAGGATTTACGCCGAGGTCGTGCAGATGTTGGCTTTATTGACAGCCCTCTCGGTGATGAGTTCGAAAAGTGGAAAGTGTTCGAGGATGAATATGTCGTGCTGATTCCGATGCCGTTCCAGCACCCAGGAGTAACATTAACTTGGGAGCAGTTGAGTCGTTATCCATTGATCATGTTTGCGGAAGGGGATATGCACGATGAGGAGGTATACGCCCACTGCGAGGCCCACGGCGTAACGCTCAATGTTGACTACTATGTCAACGCAGACTCCAGCATTGTTAGCATGATGGCGCAGGGTTTGGGGGTGACGATTATGCCCCGCCTTGCAGCGGAACCCATTCCAGAGAATGTACAGGTTTACAGTCTTCCTGTACCGCTCTATCGCGAGATCTGGATGGCGGTACTGGCCAGTGCGCTTTTATCACCGCCAGTTTTTGCGTTTCTAGATATGGTTAAAGCGCAGGGAATGTTCAAGAAGTAAGCCTCTTCCGTTTCAAGCAAGCATCCTCCCATGCGGAGTTGGTTCACCGTCTCGTTGGTTCGCTGGGATGTACAGTATTTAACCTCAGTTCGGGATAAGCTGCAGTGCTCATTTTGGCGTGCGCAAAGCGCACGCCAAAATGAGCGTTTTCGAGTGCCGCGCAACGCGCGGCACTCGAAAACGCTCTTAACCCGAACTCAGGTTATTTATTGCGATGAATTGCGTAGTCGATGGTAAAGGCTTGTCTTGCCGTGGACTGCTTCAAATCTAGGATCGAGGTAAAACGTTGTCTCACCACTACCGAGAAACAAAAACCCATCTTCTCGTAAATAGCGTTGCACCTTATTCAAAATGGACTGTTTGGTATCGCTATTGAAATAAATGAGGACGTTCCTGAGAAAGATAACATCGAGTTCAGGGAGCGTATCCCAGGAATGGAGCAGGTTGAGTTGCTGAAATTCAACCATCTGTCGAATGTCATCATTAATTTGCCAGGATTGCCCGGTTTTGTGAAAATAGCGATCGCGCATCACCGGCGTCAGTCCCCGGTTAATTTCCAGATTGCTGTAGATTCCCTGGCGCGCCCGGTCAAGCGATCGGGTTGATAAATCACTGGCAATCAAACGAACTGTCCAGTTTGCTAACTCTGGAAACGATTCGCGGATGAGCATGGCAATACTGTAAGGCTCCTGTCCAGTCGAACAACCAGCACTCCAAATATTGAGCATTCGATTGCTGGAACGTGACTGAATGAGAGGGGGGAGAATCGAGGTGCAGAGGGCTTCGAAGGGGTAGTGATCGCGGAAGAAGGAGGTTTCGCTAATCAGTAGCGCTTCGACGGCTTGAGTATGCAGGGTACTCAATGGAATGGTTTTAAGATGTTCGGTAAAGGCGGCGATCGACTCAAATCCAGTCTGAGTAGCCAGTTTATCCAGGTGCAGTTCCGCAAGGTAATCCTTGTGAGCTTCCAAAACAACTCCAGACTGCTCAAACACCAGGGTTCGGAGATAGTTAAAATCTAGGGCTCGTTGTGTCATCCCCTCATCCCCCAACGAAAGAGGCGCGGCTGACCCGCCGCAAAATCTCTGGCATGATCTGGTCGAGAGGCAACACGGCATCGGCTAAGCCTGCATTTGCCACAAATCCTGGCATTCCCCAAACGACACTGCTGTCCTCATCCTGAGCCAAAATTTGCCCATTGCGATCGCGAATCTGCTCACATCCCCGCAGCCCATCCTGCCCCATGCCCGTCAGGATAACGCCGAGGGTGCGATCGCCATAAACCTGGGCTACCGATTCGAATAGCACATCGACGGAGGGGCGGCAGGAATTTTTGGGAGGGGTTTGCTCGGTAGCAAGTTGCACAACAGAATTAACCTGTTTTACGGTGAGATGGTAATCACCGGGAGCAATCCAGATGGTGCCAGGACTGAGGGTGGCTCCGGCGATCGCCTCTCGAACGGGTAGTGCGCATTTGGTTGTCAGACGCTCTGCCAGCAGTCGGGTAAACATGGGTGGCATGTGCTGCACAATGGCGATCGGCACAGGAAAATCGGGTGGTACATCTGCTAGTAAGGTTCCCAGTGCATTGGGACCACCGGTAGAAACTCCAATTGCAACGATCTCTACCATTTCTTTCGGCCGATTGAACTGGCGAAGAGGAACGGAGGTAAGGGGTGAGGTTTCCGCTTTGTGAGTAGCTTTTCTGCTCAGGGCTTTGATTTTCGAAATCAGGGTGTCTTTCAGGTATTGAGTAACGTCGTCTACGTTTCCGAGATGGCTGGGTTTCGTTACATAGTCAGAGGCCCCTAAGGTCAGGGCATCGAGGGTGACCGTTGCTCCCCTGGTTGTCATAGAGCTGAACATGATCACAGGCAGATGGGTATTATTCTGACGAATATGCGCCAGAATTTGTAAGCCATCCATATCGGGCATTTCCATATCCAGGATGACCACATCCGGATTGAGTTGCGCCAATTTTGCTAAAGCAATCTGTCCTGTTGCGGCAACTCCCGCAATTTCAATAGCAGGATCGGTAGCCAGGACTTTGCTGAGACGGCTTCGCACCATCACCGCATCATCCACAATTAAAACCCGAATGGTTGGCATAATTTTGAGAGCATAATTTTTGGAGCCTGCCTCGATTAACTTTCTAGTGACCAGAAGTCACAGTCCCTTAAGAACTGCGGCTTCTGCGGCTGATATTGCCCACCTATTGAAGGTAAACACGATAGAGCGTGCTTTCAATCTGGTCGAAAAGGTTATTTTTCCGTGTAAAGGGCAGGAAAAATAACCGTTGAGATGAGCAAGTTTCAAACACGAAATTGCCTGACGATCGTTTGTAAGTTGGCAGCCATGTGGGCAAGTTCTGCCGCGGCCTCAGAGGTGTTGCTGGCTCCTGTGGTAGTTGTTTGAGCATTGAGCGCTACCACGCTAATATTCTTGGCAATGTCTGAGCTGCCTTTAGCGGCTTCCGAGACATTACGAGCAATTTCATTGGTTGTGGCTGTTTGTTCTTCAACGGAACTAGCAATTGTATTTTGAATATCGTTAATTTGATTGATCACGGTTGTAATTTGAGTGATAGCCTCGATCGCACTCTTGGTATCCGTCTGAATGGCTTCAATCCGTTGGCTAATATCTTCCGTTGCGGCTGCGGTTTGTTTCGCTAATTCTTTGACTTCGTTGGCAACCACGGCAAATCCTCGGCCCGCATCCCCTGCGCGTGCGGCTTCGATTGTGGCATTCAACGCCAGCAGGTTCGTTTGTTGGGCGATCGAGGTAATGACTTTAATCACTTTACCAATTTCAATACTGCTCTGCCCCAGTTTTGTAATGTTCACGTTCGTTTCGTCAGAGGTTTTAACGGCATCTGCGGCCACTCTGGCCGCATCAGCGGCACTTTTTGCAATCTCTCGAATGCTGACGTTCATCTCCTCAATCGCGGTTGCAACGGTTGTAGCATTCTGGCTAACCTGTTCTGCCGATGCCGATGCAGAAGAGGCCTGCTCAGCAGTTTGACCCGCATTGTTGGTCATTTCACCACTGACGGCGGTTAGTTCTTCGGACGCCGTTGCAACAGTGGTTGCAATGTCTGCCATTTGGCGCATCGTGTTTTGCAGGTTTTTAATCATTTGGTTCACGTTGCCTGTGAGCGCGCGGAACTCTCCAACGTTATCGGCCTCGATCTGGTTTGCCAGATCACCCTGGGCAACGGCAAGCACAATATCGGCAATGCTCCGGACTTGTGCCGTTATCTGAGATGCCATGGCATTGACGCTATCAATGAGCTCTTGCCAGGTGCCGGCTGCACCTTCAACGGCTGCGGTCGTGCCTAAATGCCCCTCAGTGCCAATCTCTCTGGCAACGTGTATGACCTGATTCGTAAGGAGATGGAGCCGATTCGCCAGGTCGTTGACGATGGTGCCAAGGTGCTGCAGATCCCCTGCAAGGGGCTGTCCATCCATCTCCAGAGGCATGCGTTGCGTTAGATCACCCTGAGCGATCGCACTCAAAACCCTTTGGACTTCTGTTGTTGGCGTCACCAAATGGTGGATGAGGTGATTGATAGATTCGACACTGCTAGCCCAGGTTTCTGTTGCTCCGTCCAAGATTAACCGCTCTGTTAAATTTCCTTCAACGCCAACCCGCTGGCTAACTTCACTGATGCCCTGAGCAAAGGCTTGGTTACGGCTGACCCATTGATTAAACTCTCGAGCCACCTCACCCCAGCCATTCGTCTCATCTAAACGAACGGAAAAGTCACCAGCATTGGCTGTTTGGAGCGCTGCAAGCAATTCTTGGAAGGATGCCTGGGTGATGGGTGTTGATTCCAACGGTTGTTCCGCAGTCTGTGTAGAATCAGAAGGCATTAGGATCTCCTGGTTAATGCTGGATCTAGAATCTTTTGAGTATTTAACAAGAGCAGAAAATCATGTTCAAGTTTATAAGCACCTGTTAAAGACGATCGAATATAGGTATCAAGCGTGGCTGGAGGTGGCTCTAAGGTTTCTGTCGAGCACTCCAAAATATCTCCAATATCATCAACAATAAAACTGACAACATCATCCTCAGCACTCACAATGATGTTGTAAACGGTTTCTTTTTCACTTCCACAGGGTGCTGATCGTAGGCCTAAACGGCAGGGTAAATCCACCACCGGAATGACTTGTCCGCGAAGGTTCATCAAGCCGCAAACATCTGGAGCTGCAAGGGGAACTTGAGTGAGGGGTTGTTGTCGAATAATTTCCTGGACATGTTCAACCCCAATGCCAAACCGAGTGTTGTTGAGAAAGAAGGTACAAATTTGCTGGATTGCCATGGTATTACCCCCCAACTCCAGTCATCAACTCCTGGGACACCCGATAGGGATTGGCTAAATCGATCAGTGCCTCCAAATCCAACATTTCGGTGATCTGGCCCTGCACGGTTGCATAGCACTGAACCCCCGGACGATTCGCCGCACCGGTTACTGTGAGAGATTCTTCGGCAATGTCGAGAATTTGATGCACCACCAGCCCGACCGTACGGTTGTCTTCTAACGAGATGACAACAACGGGGATAACGTCATCAAACTCCGGCAAAGGGCGCGCTACCCCGGTAAAGAGGGCTTCTAAATCAATCAATGAGGCAATGCGATCGCGATATTGCATGACATACTGACCCGCAATCTGCTCAATCTTTTCGGCTGGGATCATCTCTAATCGAGTTGCATGAGAAAGACAAATTCCCAGGCGCGAATTTTGCGGTCCAAGCACTGTCAAGATCAATTGGCGATCGCTCTGTTCCACCTCAGAGGTAGTGAGGTTGATGTCAGACTGCCGTTGCACACCTGCATGTTGCGCTAACCCTGCCACATCTAAAATGAGTGCTGCTTTACCATCGCCTAAAACCGTCACTCCTGCAAACATCACGAGCGACTTTAACTGTTTGCTCAGAGGCTTTACGACGATATCTTGGGTATCAATAATTTGATCCACAATGAGTCCAAATCGGTATCCATCGATCGCCATGACCACAAAGTAAAGAACATCATGTTCTATGTCAGAGGGTGTTAACTGTAGTACTGACGTGAGATTGACTAAAGGTAAAATTTGCCCTCGCAGTCGATATACAGGAACGTTCAGTAGGGTTTCGATACTCTTCTCAATCTGTTCGGTGCCTTCGATGCGAACTAACTCCTGCACACTGGCCTGGGGGATCGTAAATCGCTCGCCTCCAGCACAGACCAGCAGCGCTGGAAGAATAGCCAGGGTGAGGGGAATTTTCAGGCGAAAGGTCGTTCCACATCCCAGTTGGCTATCGATTTCAATGGTGCCATTTACCGACTCAAGATTGCGCCGTACCACATCCATACCGACCCCACGACCCGATAGGCGGGTCACTTCATCAGAGGTCGAAAATCCAGGCAAAAAGATTAGATCTAAGGTTTCGCGATCGCTCAATGATTCAGCTTGCGTCGCAGTGATGAGCCCGATTTGTTGCGATCGCGCTTTAACCTGAGCCGCGTCAATACCGGCCCCATCATCTCGAATTTCCAGGATGATCTGGCCGTTCTCCTGCAAGGCTCTAAGGGTTAAGGTGCCTGCTGCTGGTTTGCTATGGGCAACTCTTACGTGCGGTGCTTCAATGCCATGGTCTATGCAATTGCGAACAAGATGGATAATCGGGTCTTTAATCGCGGCGATGAGACTCCGATCCAATTCTGTCTCGCTACCCTCTAGCTCCAGAATTACTTCTTTATGGCAGGCGATCGCTGTTTCCCGCACAAGGCGCGGTAAATTGCGCCAGAGGACGCTGATGGGCTGCATTCGCGTCTGCATAACGCTATCTTGCAACTCATTTGTAATGAGATTAATTTGCTGACAAGTCGAGATCAGAGCCGGATTGTTGCTACCCGGCATTAATTGCAGCACTCGGTTACGAACGAGAACCAGCTCACTGACCAGATTCATCACGTGGTCCAGGAGATCAACGTGAACGCGAATCGTTGAATCGGGGGTGGAATCAGAGAATGTTTGGATTTGGGTACTGAATGCTTCTGTAGAGGTCGGGGGGGCAGGGGAGTGGGGAAGCAGGGGAGAATGACCTGTAGTTGGGGTGCA
Organism: Leptolyngbya sp. FACHB-8; assembly: GCF_014695575.1. Taxonomy (GTDB): domain Bacteria; phylum Cyanobacteriota; class Cyanobacteriia; order Elainellales; family Elainellaceae; genus Vacuolonema. Next base: position 55,971 of record NZ_JACJOO010000087.1, read on the forward strand.
GAGGGTGGTTAGGGTTGTGATTAGGGCGGCATAATCCTGATCTCCTTCGGTTGCCGTGGCTTCGATCGTGTGTAGCGTTTGTCGAATGGCGTCCGTTAATTGGAGTAACGCTGTTGCAACACCTGGAGAAATGTTTTGCTGAGTTGTTCGAAGGGTATCTAAGAGGGTTTCTCCAGCGTGGGCGATCGCTTCCAATTTGGGTAAAGGAAGAAATCCACAATTTCCTTTTATTGTGTGTAATGCCCGATAGAGCTGGTTTAACCTTTGCTGGTCAAAAGAACCTTTTTCAAGGTTTAAAACATCCTGCTCAAACTGAGTCAAAATTTCGTGGCCTTCTACTATGAAGGCCATTAAATCTTCAGCATCAATTTCATTCAAAGACTCCATACCCCCAAACGTACCCGGTCCTTTATCGTGGCTATATATACCAGCCTAAGAAGGATGCGCACGCTACACAATCTATCTTAGAGTAGAAGTTTGTCTGGAAGGAATGCTGAACACTAATGATAACTTAGTGTCATTAGGTGTATGGAATGTCCTACTTGCAGTTCAACTCAGTTGCAGCGCAATGGGTATCGCAACAAGGTTCAGTGCTACAAATGCAAACGCTGTGGTCGGCAATTCCTAGAGTCCTACAAGCAGGTTCGTTACTCAGAGGACATCAAGCAGCTTTGCATTCGAATGTATCAAAAGGGTATGAGTACACGAACGATCGAAAAAATGACCGATATCCACCACACAACAATCTTGTCCTGGATTCGAGAGTGAATATAGATACTTTATATTTCTTCATAAAGGAAGCTCATGAGCGATTTACATACGAATTCCGTCTTGATTGTGGACGATGCGGCTTTCTCGCGGCGAATGCTGCGTAAGTATCTGGAATCTGAAGGATGTAGCGTTCTGGAAGCAACAAATGGGCAAGAAGCTTTAGAAATGGTGCAAAAGCATCAGCCAGACTGCGTTTTAACAGATTTGCTTATGCCAGATGTGGATGGTTTCCAGTTATTGAAGACTCTACGGGAGCAGGGCTGGACAATGCCGATCGCGATTATTACAGCAGATATTCAAGAAACATCCCGCCAACGAGGGACAGAGCTTGGAGCTGCGAGATTTATTAACAAGCCTGTTAAAGAAAACGAAGTTCGTCAAACCGTTCGACAGCTCTTACAGAAATAAGGAAGCGATCGCTCATGCCATTAATTACCGAGGAGCAGCTTGATGCACTTCAGGAGTTTATTAACATCGGAGTTGGACGTGCTGCTGGAATGCTGAATGAGATGGTCGAATCTCCTATTTTTCTGAATGTTCCAGTTCTAAAGGTTTTTACTACTGAGGCGCTGAAACGAGAAGTTGTAGCCCGGTTCAGTAATCATTGCCTTTCCATCGTCAGGCTAAACTTTTCGGGTGTTTTTAGTGGTAGTGCAGAGCTTGTTTTTCCGACAGAAAGTGCTTCTGCCCTGGTGTCTCTTTTAACGGGTGAAGATCGGAATTCTCCTGATTTAGATGAGGTCAAAATTGGAACCCTCACGGAAGTGGGAAATATTGTGATTAATGGTGTTTTGGGTTCGATCAGCAATTTACTGAAGCAACAGATGGATTACATGCTGCCTATCTATTTTGAAGATACGATTGAAGGGTTATTGAACTCAAGTTATTCATTTGACGCCGATACCGTTTTTCTATTAGCACAAACTAAATTTGAAATTAAGCAGCTTGAGATTATGGGTGAAATTATTCTAATTTTCGAAATGTCTTCCTTCGGTGAGTTGCTTGGACGTATTGATGAGGAACTTAGCCTGCTCTCTCAATCTTGAGGGAAAGGAATGATTTGATATGATGCCTGATAGTCAAAATCGCTTCAGCTTGCTCGATCAAATTCCGCTCGGTATCTGCGTTCTGCAATCAGATTACAGCGTTATATTTTGGAATCGTTGTTTAGAGGATTGGACGAAGATTTCGCGCGATCGCATTCTCGGACGATCCATCCGTGAATTTTTCCCGCATCTCAGCCAGCCCCTATATGTCCACCGGCTTGCGCCTATTTTCGCAGGTGGCCCCCCTACTATTTTTTCTTCGCAGCTCCACAAACATTTAATTCCTGCCACGCTTGCGAACGGCCAGAACCGTATCCAGCACACAACGGTCACAGCAGTTCCGGCGGATGATGATGACAGCTTTTATGCGATGCTTTCGATTCAAGATGTGACAGACGTAACGTCGCTGGTGCAAAGCTATCGGCAGATGCGCGATCAGGCGGTTGCCAACGCTGAGGAAATTAAACGTTCAGCTGCCGCTTTACAAGATAGCGAAAAACGCTTCCGCACATCCGTTGAGAATATGTTGGATTGCTTTGCCATCTACCGTGCTCTGCGGAATGAAGCGGGAGAAATTGTCGATTTTCAGGCCGAATATGTAAACGATGCCGTTTGCCTCACCACTCAACTGACGCGGGAACAGCATCTCAGCCAGGGGCTATGTGAGTTATTGCCAGCCCATCAGAGCAATGGCTTATTTGCAGAGTACTGTCAGGTGGTAGAAACTGGGAAACCCCTGGTTAAAGATAGCCTGAACTATGAGGATCAGTTTGGGCACCAACACTTAACCAAAGCATTTGATATTCGAGTGGCTAAATTTGATGATGGCTATGTTGCGACCTGGCGAGATATTACCGATCGCAAACAGACCGAACAATCTCTGCGCGAAAGTGAAGAACGGCTGCAAATGGCTCTGGAAGGTTCCGGTGGAGGCTTTTGGGATTGGAACATTGTCAATAATGAAAATTACTTGAGCCCACGATGGTTGGAAATGTTGGGATATGAGAAGGGAGAACTGCCAGAAACCTTTAGCACCTGGAAGCAGCTGATTCACCCTGACGAGAAAGCCGAGGTGATCGATTGGCTGAATACCCACCTGCAAAACGATTCTGCACCTTACAGATTTGAATACCGGATGTTGACCAAATCTGGAGAATGGAAATGGATCGCCAACTATGCAAAGGTGGTTACGCGGGATGAGCGAGGCAATCCGTTACGCATGGCCGGAATTCATCACGATATTAGCGATCGCAAACAAATCGAAGAAGCACTTCAGCAACGAGAAGAACAGTTTCGATTCATTACCAATACCATTCCTCAAATTGTTTGGACAACGGATGCCCACGGTGTGACCGATTATGTCAATCAGCGGTGGATTGATTATACCGGATTACCTCTGGAGTCGGCTCTGACAGTTGGCTGGAGAGATCTGATTCATCCTGATGACCTTCTCCCAGTGCAGGAGTTTTGGACAAAAGGCTGCGAAACGGCCTCGGATTACCGAATTGAATATCGATTGCGCCGCTATGACGGCATGTATCGCTGGCATTTGGTTCAAGGTCTACCCATGTGCCAGAAGGGAAGGGTGGTCAAATGGTTTGGGACCTGCACCGATATTCACGATGACAAGGAATTGGAGATTAAACGACGTACTCTGCTAGAACGCGAGCAGGCGGCCCGAGAAGCCGCTGAACGTGCCAATCGCATCAAAGATGAATTTTTGGCGATTCTTTCCCATGAGTTGCGATCGCCTCTCAACCCCATCCTGGGTTGGACGAAGCTGATGCAGAACCGTAAATTCGACCCGGCAAAAACGACTGAAGCTTTAGCTACCATTGAGCGCAACGCGAAACTCCAGACCCAATTGATTGATGATCTGCTAGATGTTGCCAAAATCCTCCGGGGCAAGCTCAGCATGGAGTCTACCCCCATTGATCTGGTGTTTGTGATTGAGTCGGCTATTGATACCGTCAGGTCAGCGGCCGTCGCTAAATCGATCCTTCTGCATCCTGTTTTACCTCAGGTTGGCCTGGTCTCGGGAGATGCAGCCCGCCTTCAGCAGATTGTGTGGAACTTGCTATCCAATGCCATCAAATTCACTCCCAATAACGGGCGGGTTGATATTCGTTTGGAGCGGGTGACGGGTCATGGAACGTCCTTCATGGGTGAGAAACCCACACAAAATTCTAGAACCCATAGTTCACTGCCCATGACTTCCTACGCCCAAATTACGGTCACCGACACGGGCAAAGGGATCAATCCTACCTTTTTACCCCATATTTTTGAGTCTTTCCGGCAGGAAGATGCCTCAACAACACGCAAGTTTGGAGGTCTGGGGTTGGGATTGGCGATTGTGTATTCGTTGGTTGAGGCTCATGGGGGAACTATTTGGGCTGATAGTCCGGGGGAAGGCATGGGTTCTACATTTACCATTCGTTTACCCCTGTTAAATCTAGAGCCGGGAAAGACTGAGCCGAGCCGGTCATCTACGCAGGAACTTAATTTAAGCGGGGTACGAGTTCTTGCGGTGGATGATGACCCTGATGCCCGGGACTTACTAACTACCCTGTTAACCCAGTACGGAGCCGAGGTGTTAACGGTTGTTTCGGCGGGAGATGTATTAGCCAATTTAGAAACCTTCCAACCTCATGTGTTAGTGAGTGACGTTGGTATGCCTGAAGTGGATGGTTACTCTTTAATAGACAAAATTCGGACGTTACCACCTGTGCAGGGCGGAAAGATTCCGGCGATCGCTCTCACTGCCTATGCGAGGGAGGATGATCGGGAGCAAGCAATAACCCGAGGCTTTCAATGCCACATTACAAAACCCCTCGATCCGGAACAGCTTGTTCAAGCCGTCATAGCACTTGTACAGCGTTAATGTCTTTTTGATGCAGGTTTTGCAAAACTGCACTCCATTCTGCTTCTCAAAAATAATCTATTTTCACTGTCCTAAGTATTTGAAATCAATCTAAGCCTAGTGTTGCAAACACCAAATTTTGCAACATGGGGGTTTGGGGGCTGTGCCCCCAAGAAGGGGTTCTACCCCTTCACTCCCTACAAAACTTTCGTTTTGCTGTACTAGATTGATTTCAAATACTTAGGATAGTTTGCAATTTTGTTCTTTTCTAATTCTCATATTTACTAAAAGATAGTTGTTTTTACGATATTTAGAATAGTTGTTTTAGTTTGCTCAATCACCTCTTTTTGTTTTCTAGATACCATAAAATTTAAATACTTCAATTTGCCGAAATCATGAAACATAGCAATATTTTCCTAGTCGTCCTGCTACCCTTGATTTCCCATTGCTGAATGGAGCTTTGGGATGGTATGTGTTGCAGTTCTACATCCCATCTCAGAGCTCCATTCAATAACACCCTTGATTCTGTTGCCGCTTTAAGGTGGAGAAATGATGGTTTTCAGTTTTGGTGCAAGATGTAAGTAGATTCGATTTATAGAAGTGCTGGCTATGCAACTGAACGAGTATCCAGAGGCGATCGCCCAAGCTCAACGCTCTCTTCTCCTACAGACGCAGCAAGTGCGCGAACTCAGAGTGGCACTCGCTGATATGGACGCTAACATCAAATACACCGTTGCGTTTGATATGGATTTGAAAAACGATCGCCAGCGAGAAGCCCAAATTCTGGAGCTGAAAGGCTCACCTGGATATTTGTCGTTAGTGCAAGAATTGCAAGAAGCCCAGGACAAACAAAGCAATCTGGAAATTGAATTAGAACGATTACGAAATCATTTTGCCGTCGCCAAATTAGAAATCCGCGAACGGATTGCCCACATGGAAGTGGGGGAGCGATCGCTAGATTAATTCCACAAGGCTTATATACACTTACCTCACCTTGCTCAAACCACAACCCTCAATTTTGCGTGCGCGAAGTGTACGCAATAATGGGTTTTTTCGAGTGCCGCGCGAAGCGCGGCACTCGAAAAAAACCTTAACCCGAACTGAGGCTACGCAAAATTGAGGGTTGTGCTGCAAGATATGAGTAGCGACAGGGCCTTTCTACAGAACGGCCCTGTCGCTTTTGGGAGATGCAGATAAAGACTTAGGATTGGGCGATCGCCTGCCGCTCATGGTGGCGACTGATCCGCCAAAACCGCCAGGTTAAAAATAATGCAGCCCCGGCCAATCCGATCGCCAATCCCCACCAGAGCCCGACACTACCCATATGTTGGTGAAAACCGAGCCAGTAACCGCTGCTCAGACCGATGCCCCAGTAGCACAGAATGCCAACGAGCATGGGAACCCGAGTATCTTGAAGTCCTCGCAACGCGCCTGTGGCAGCAACCTGGATACCGTCGACCAGTTGGAACATAGCGGCAACGGCTAGCAAGCCTTCTGCCTGCATAACAACAGGAGTATTGCTCACCTCGTAAATGTCGAGATACAGGTCAACAATAGTGGTGGGTATCGTCCAGATGGTAATGGCCATCACGAGCATGAACGCCATGCTGAGGCCAATGCCAACAAAGCCACTGATGCGAGCACCCCGGAAATCTCGCTGGCCCAGCCTTTGACCTACCTGCACAGTCGTTGCCAGGGAGATGCCCATGGGCACAGTAAAGGTAATGGCAGCGGTTTGAATGGCGACTTGATGGGCAGCCAGGGCGACCGTTCCTAATTGCCCCACCAGGAACGTGGTGATGGTAAATAAACCTGCTTCCACCATAGCCAGCACGCCAATGGGAATGCCAATTTTCACGAGGCTGCCAAAAATCGCAGGTTCCCACTGCCCTAAGCGATGGAATATCCGATAGGGTTGGAAAACTGGATTCGTCAGGATAAAGATCACCAGAGCGACTAGCATGCCCCAGAAGGAAGCGGCACTGGCATAACCAATTCCCGCCAGCCCTAATTTCGGAAAGCCAAACTTACCAAACATGAGGATGTAGTTGCCCACAACATTCAGCGCTGTACCCAAAATGACGATGACCATGACAGGACGCGTCTGAGATAGGGCTGAGACGAAACTACGTAATACCCCAACCAGTAGACCGGGAACTATACCCCAGGCGATCGCCCGCAAATAAACCTGAGCCAAAACTGCGACGGATTCTTCTTGACCCAAAACTCGCAAAATGGGGGCCATGTTCCATAACAGCAAAGTGACAGGGATGCCTAACAACAGCGCTAACCATAATCCCTGCCGCACGACAGATTGTACGGTAGCGTTGCGACCTGATCCAAAGGCTTCTGCTACCAGGGGGCTGACGGCAGAGACGATGGCTGTTGAAATGAGGAGTAGACAGATAAATACGGTTGCACCTAATCCCCCGGCAGCAATAACTTCACTGCCCAGCATCCCCATCATGACCGTATCAACAAATCCGGTGGCAGATTGGGCGAGCTGGGCTGCAGCCAGAGGGAGCGCAAGCCGGAAACAGCTTTCAAGTTCAGACATCCACTTGGATTTCATGGATTCGGGGTTGTTTAAAGGATGCGATGGTAACGTCATAACCAGGGTTAAGGATCAACGGGTAGGCAGTCGATGTACTGGGTCGCAGTGAGAAAATTTCTTTAAGAAACGCCCCAGCCGTGCAGGTGTTGTGCCCAACGGACAGGACACTTTTGAGCGAGAAATTTTCTGGAAACACAGGTTTTTCGTGAACAATGCTCACGAAAAATCACTGCTAGGGGGGTGCTAGCCCTCCTAAGGCAGGCCGTTTTCTAGCATGACAGGGATATTGTTACTTGGACACCTGCTATAGCAGGGTTGCCTAGGAAGGAAAGATTTGTTATGCGTAAAGTGCATAACCTATTAACTGTGCAAGCAGAGTCAGAATAAAGTTGCGCTGGAGCGTCGATAATTCGTGCAGGAAGCGCACGAATTATCAACATTTTGAGCCATGGCTAATGCCAGAGGCGATCGCTACCCAACCGAGACGCTGCTGTATTTGGCAGGGGTACTGTTGCGTTGCGACGGTTATGGTAACGTTCTTCCAACCAGCTCCGTACTTCGCTTTCGTCATAAAAGCGGGCCGAGCTGCGAGTGACGGGGTCATGGACGCGCCAATATAACACTCCGGCGTCATCTATACCGCGGAAGATGCGGGGTTCTCTGCTGTTGAGGGTGACGTCGGCAATCCATCGGGCGATCGCTCGAATTACACTCCAGCTTTTCCAACCATAGGAGTCCGGGTACAACTCAGCCGGAATCAGTTCTAATTCCCGATAGCGTTCAAGTTTGGAGGGTTTGGTAAACATGACAGTAAGTCCTTGGCAATGTTGTAGGGCATGCAAAACAAAACGCAATGCGCTGATAAAAAAGTGATGGCGGCCTCAACACGGGCACAGCGAAGTCCCAGAGCAATCCGAGCTGTTGCTGGAATGCTCAGACGGTGAGGCCAAACCCTGTGGTTGCCTGCCCGGGCGGGGTATGCCCAAGTCAATGGCTCAACATAAACGGGGGCAACCGGCACAGGGGTTACGAAACGGAACGGAAACTTCCTGAACGTCCCGACCCCATTGGTGAGGACGTTGCTCCGTCAGACGAATCGCATCGGCGGTTGCCCCCTAGAGGGCTATGCAGTTCAGCAGGAATGTCTCAAACGTTGAGCTATCCCAACCTGCACGATGGATTTAGAATGCTGACCGAAGCAAAAAAGTTCAACCCACAGCATCGGGGGAACCGTTGGAAAAAATCGGGGGTCAGGGCTCGGGCTGCTGGAGGTGCTACTACAGCGGGAATTGGCGCGGCCCCTGGGCTTTTAAAAGTAAAAGCTAGTTTTAGTTGCCGCCAAACGTTACCCATATAAATTGCGACAGGGGGTGGGGTAATGTCATATTGGCGCACCTGCTGGGAAGCACCTTTCATGCCACGGCTCGCGCCCTGAGCGGGTGCGGTCAGAATGGTGGAGATGCCGTCTTGCTTGAGCATGTTTTTTGCCTCCCTTTGGCAAATATTGCAGGCTTGGCACCATGCTACAGGGATACTTCAAGCCTCCCTTCACCCGATTGGGTGAATGTCTCATTTTGGAGAGCGAATCAACTCATCACGGCCAATTACACATTAGACCTCCTGTGTGAACCGTTGCGTAGCTTCTTTGCGCAACGATTCACACCCCCAAAGCCAATTCACGGAGGAGGTCTATTAGCCTTTCTGTATAAATTACCTGAGTTCGGGTTAAGGGCCTTTTCGAGTGCCGCGCAACGCGCGGCACTCGAAAAGGCTCATTTTGGCGTCACATAGTGCACGCCAAAATGAGCACTTCAGCTTATCCCGAACCGAGGTTAAATTGTTGCGTAGCTTCTTTGCGCAACGGTTCATGCGTCTATCTGATATAGGCTGGAATGGGCATAATAGCCGCTATTACGATCCTTCCTTGCCAATCGCTAGCGAAACGCGATCGCCCCCAATATCTCGCATCATTTTCAGGGTTTGCGACACCTGCCGAAAATCTAATGTGCGATCGGCCTTCAACAGAACTACTCCATCTGGATATTGGGTGTAGTGGTCAGTCATGGCCTGGGCTAACTGTTCCACGGAAGCCGGTTTTTCTGCTAGTAAAAGCTGGCCGTTAGCATCTAAGCCCACGACCAGAGCCGGGGCTGTAGTATCCACATTTTCCACGAATTCATTTTCAGACTTGACCCCGGGTAAGTTGATGCTCGTCATTTGCTGGCTGCGTAGGGTCATGGACACGATGATGAAAAAAGTGAGAACCGTCATCAACACGTCCATCATGGGCACCAGATTCAGCTCGGGCATGGGGGCACGCTGGCGTTTGCGAAATGCCATAGGGCTGGCCTCGTTACGAGAATTATTCGATGGCGAGGGAGATGCGATCGCCCCCCACTTGCTTGAGTTCGGTCAGGGTTTGCAAGACCTGCTCGTAGGGGAGAGAGGGATTGGCCTGAAAGACCACCTGAGCTTTCTCATCCTGTTGTAAGAAAAAGCGCAATCGCCCTAATAACTGTGCTTTCTCCAAGGTCTCCCCTTCCATAGAGAACTGCCCTTCACTATCCATCTCAACGATCAGCACCGAGGGAGGTGGCTCCTCTACGGCTGGCTGTGGTTGGTTGCTGGGTAGCGTCACCTCAACTCCCTGATCAAGACTTAAGGTCATAGATACGATAATGAAAAAGGTGAGAACCGTCATCAACACGTCCATCATGGGCACCAGATTCAGCTCTGGCATGGTGGCACGTCGTCGTTTGCGAAAACCCATGGAAGTGCCCTGTCCTAAAATCGTGTAAGGGTTTCCCGTTCCATGGGTTGGTCAGGAGTGCCGCGATCGTCAGCAATCAGTGAGGGTTCATACCACACCTGCCGGTAAATCAGTTCCAACTCGTTGCCCACTTCCGAAAAATAATCCATCTGGCTGGACTGGAGACCTACCAAAACCCGGAAGATGAGCAGGGCAATAATGGCAATGATCATTCCTGCAGCGGTCGTAATCAGGGCTTCCCCAATGCCCGCTGCAGCTTTGGTGGCCTGATCTGTAGTACCAGTGCCACCAATGTTTAAGCTGCCAAAAGTGGCAATAAGCCCAGTGACGGTTCCTAACAGACCCAGCAGTGGCGCAACTCCAATCGTGGTTTCTAGAAACTTATCCCCTTTCTGCATCTTGACAAATTCCTTGTCTCCGGCTGCTTCCATTGCTAGCCGAAAGGTTTCGGGGGTGGGCTGACGCAGGCTCAGGGGGGCCAGAAGGAAGCGACCAATGGGCAAGTCGCGGGCTTGTTCAGCAATCTCCCGAGCTGTGGTGAGGTTGGTACGGGCTGCTTCTAGAACATCATGGACAATCCGATCTTCCTGGCGTAAGAGACGACACCAAAACCAGGCTCGCTCCAAGCCCGTAGAAATGGTAAAGACTGAAAACCCCATCAGGGGGATCATTACCGGGCCACCTTTCACGAGCAGATCGAACATAGTTGACATAGGACCAAATTCAGGCGTCAGTAAGGGTAAAGCGCGAGGCAAAGGTGGTATTGGCAGAAGTGGCTGAATCTATGCCTCAGGCATATATTGAGCGATGGTGTAAGCATATCGGATGTTGGGCGATCGCCGACTACCCATATCCCCACTTTATGCGAAGCAAACGCGAATACAACCCAAAGGTATGTGGTCTACAGTACGGCCGATCGCAATTCCAGGAAGAATTTTCAGAATCATACTGTCGGGTGAGACGTTTGCATGAGGCAGGAGCCGCATCAGATTCGTAACGTAGGGATATAGCAATTCACCTGTCCTTGGGTCCTGTGGGCCGATTGGCCTGATTAACCTCGGCTAGAAACGATGACATCCCCCATTGCACATATCTCAGTCAATACGTTCTTAAAAACGGCACCGAAAAGGCCGGGGAGACAAGGTATGGGAACGGCCTACTCGCTACATCAGTTTCGCGCTGTGTTACAGGGTTTAGGATATTTACCCGCTGCACCGATATCCGAGCTGGCTTGTAATACAGAGGATCTACCTGATCAGGTTTTCACCAACGCAATTCAGTTATTTCAACAAGATTATCAACTGGTTCCGAGTGGGCAACTCGATCGCGCGACGCAAGAACGCGCCCGTCAATTGATTCGTAATTTGCAACACAGCTTAAATCTGGTGGTGCAAACGCAACTTCCCCTGAACGGCTTTTACAATGCTGCAACGGCTCATGCTGTTGAGTTATTTCAGAAACAGCACAGCCTGGCTGGCACAGGCATAGCTCACGGTGAGCTACGCCACGCCCTAGAGCAGCAGGTGAAGCAACGGCTGCGCTCGCAAACATCCTGTGGGTGTGAAGCGTTAAGCACTCTAAAATCCATTGCTATTTAACCCAGGTAATTGGCTGGGGTGTGGTTTTTGTCAGAATCACAACCCCAGCCAATTACGACCAAACCACATAAAGCTGCACAGGATGTGGGGCGTAGCGCCTCTCCTGTGCAGCTTTACAGCAGCCATGATGCACGTATCGGGTGTTCTCGCCTGAGGATGTGTCGCTTAAGCCTGCCGCCGCAAGAAGTTAATCAGAGTTTCGCTGACCTTTTCGGGCCAGTCCTCCTGGGGATAGTGACCGACCTCTTCCCAAGTCACGAGATCTACTCCTGAAAGACGTTGAGCTAGCGCCTTTGCCTGGGCGACTGGAAGCCAGGGATCGCGATCGCCCCATCCCAACAACAAGGGTTGCTTCCACTGGGCCAAGCCCGCTTCGATTTCAGCGGTCACATCCTTGAGTTTCAAATTCTGCACGGTGGCAAATAGAGCACGGCCTGCATCCGAGCTTTTCAGGAAGGGCCGACGGTACACGTCCAGGTCGGCATCCTCGACGCGATAACCGCCGCCACCCTCCAGGGTGCGATCCACCAGTAGGGGGTCCTGGGTCATCATGTCTCCCATCAGGGGGACGCCCAGTTGTTTCATCTTCCAGGGAAGTTTATCGGTGGATTGCAGCGGTGTGTTGAGAATTGCCAGACGATCCACCCGTTCGGGATGACGCAGGGCGTACTGCACCCCAACCGACCCCAAAAAGCCCTGAGCTACCAGAGAAATCTGAGAAAGGTTTAGAGAATTTAAAAAATCATCAAGGGCGCTGATAAAAGCGTCGGGGGTGTAAGCAAAATCGCGGCGATCGGGTTTGATAGAGAAACCGGAGCCGATCCAGTCGGGGGCGATCGCCCGGAACCCCTGATCTTCCAGAGCTTTCAACACCTCACGCCAGCTATAGCTCTGGGCCACTAATCCATGCAGCAACAGTACGGGAGGCTTATCGCGAGGACTGTCAGGCTCAGCCTCCCGGTAAAACCAGGTTAACTTGCCGACTTCCGCGTTTTTTTCCTGAACTGCCACAGCGTCACGCTCCTAAATCTGTATAAAAGAGGGTTTCAAAAAAGCATGTTTTGTGGGCAAAACCTACAGAAAATCAGCCTTTTGGCCTTTTGGATTGTCTAAACGTCTGAAGCTGAGCTTACTCATTAGCGGGGACGGGAGGCAAGAGATTATTCATTTTTACCCAAATGTAAATAATTATTAAAAATACTCATAATAAAGAGTTTTGTAGTCGTCTATACAGAAAATCATTGTTATAGTGATAGAGCAAAGCAAATTCAGCAAGACCATCACTCAAGGAGAGAGCGTTATGTCGACCCACGATCAGGCCCGTGCCCTGCTGTCCCGCCATCACCATATGGTGAAGAACCGCCAGCAGTCCATGCTGAATCGTGCCGCTGCAGAAATCGGCATTGATGACACCCACGATTACTGGAACAGCATTCAAGGTAAGCCCCATCCCACCTTTAGCAAGAACTACGACCGCAGCAGCTCCACGATGAGCTAAGGGTTTTAGGGTTTTAACCGCAGAAAGCGCCCGGCATTGCCGGGCGCTTTCTGCTTTTTCCGGGCATTCCTCAGAGGTTATGTGTGTTATGCATACAACCCCTGAGGAGTGCTCTTTTTTGTCAATTGCTTAAGGACAGCGTTGCGGTTCCCAAGATTGGCTAAACTAGGCTTCACATTTGGAACTGAGCTATCGCGCATCAGCAAACGCTGGAGGACTGCATGACAGAGTGGTACGCCATTGAGGGGAGTGTAACGGCTCCTAAAGGATTTAAAGCAGGGGGGATCGCCGCCGGATTGAAGCCATCGGGAGCACCAGATCTGGCCCTGATCTGGTCAGAGGCGGAGGCGATCGCCGCCGGAGTCTTCACCACCAGCCATGTGCGCGCAGCCTGTGTGGACTATTGTCAGCAACGCCTGGAACAAAAACCTGCCGCCCATGCCATCCTTTGCAACGCAGGTCAGGCTAATGCGGCTACCGGGGCTCAGGGTTGGGCCAATGCTCTGGAAAGTGCTCAGCTTGTGGCATCAGCGATCGGGGTTCCATCGGAGTCGGTGCTGGTGGCCTCAACGGGGGTGATTGGTCAGCAGATTAAGATGGATGCGCTGCGGGCTGGCGTTCCCAAATTAGTGGGGGCCTGTTCGGATCAGGGGGGCGAGGATGCTGCCCGTGCCATTACTACCACAGACCTGGTAACCAAATCCATTGCCCTCGAAACCACGCTGGAAGGCCGCCCTGTACGGATTGGTGGCATTTCGAAGGGGTCGGGAATGATTCACCCGAACATGGCAACAATGTTAGCCTTCGTGACCTGCGACGCAGCCGTTTCGCCCCCCCTATGGCAACAGATGGTGAGCCGTGCTGCCGATCGCAGCTTCAACCAGATCACCGTGGATGGGGACACCAGCACCAACGATACCCTACTGGCTCTGGCCAATGGCGAGTCACGCACCTCGGCCATCACGGAAATGAGCCCAGAAGCAGAAAAGCTGGAAGCAATGCTGACGGAGGTGTGTACTCATTTGGCCAAGGCGATCGCCCGTGACGGCGAAGGGGCCACCTGCCTGATCGAGATCCGTGTCGAAGGGGCTCCCGATGATGCCGCTGCTCGCCAGGTTGCTCGGACTGTAGCTGGGTCTTCCTTACTCAAATCTGCCGTGTTTGGCCGTGACCCTAACTGGGGCCGGATTGCCGCTGCTGCTGGGCGGGCCGGGGTGCCGTTTGACCAGAGTAACCTGCGGATTAAACTGGGCGATTTTCTGATGATGGAGCATGGTCAACCGCTGTCCTTCGATCGCCCTGCCGCCAGTGCGTATCTGAAACAGGCGGCTACTGGTGCGTATTTAAAAGACGACACGGTTCTCATCTCCATTCACCTGGGGGGTGGGCCGGGGCAGGGCGTTGCCTGGGGATGTGATCTCAGCTACGATTACGTTCGCATCAATGCGGAGTACACCACCTGATCTGGAGTTGATGGTTTGTGGGTTTCCTCCAAACCATCAACTCCTTCCTGGGGGATAAACTGACTTTGTATGACAGTCTAGGATGTCGTGTTTTATTGGCTGGGCTTTGTTCACGCAATATAAATACCTAATGCTGGATCTCAGGATGGGGTGTCTGTATTGATTGAGGCTTGCCCGTGCACTATAACCCTAATAACGATCAGTCAACTTCGTGTTGTGACCTATGCCGGAACTGAGTTTGGCGGCGATCGCCCGCGACACCATCAGTTATCCTCTTTCCAGCCTGCGGGATGAGCGTTCCGTGGTGCAGTCAATTCAGTCAGCGTTACGGCGGTTAGGGTTTCTGCTGGGTAACGCTGACGGGATCTGGCGGGCTGATACAGCATCGGCCTACACGGCCTTCTGCTATCGTTTTGGGCTTCTCGCTGACGAACTTTCTCCCCGAGCGGCGGGCCTGCTCCTGAAGGCAATTCCATCTTCCCCGCCTCTGCCCCCACCATCTCGCTCTCTGTTTGAAGAAGCCCTTCGCTTTACCCTCAGGTGGGAGGGAGGGTATGTGAATCACCCCGCTGATCATGGGGGTGAAACGAATAAGGGCATTACCACAGCGACCTATCGGGATTATCGCGCGCGGAAAGGCCTACCCCGGCAGAGTGTGCGGTTCATCACAGATGCCGAAGTGCGCGAGATTTACGAGAATATGTATTGGAAGCCTGCTCGTTGTGAGGCGATGGCGCGACCGTTGGCGATCGCCCATTTCGATACGGCTGTGAACTTTGGTGTTGGTGGAGCCACACTGTTCCTGCAAGAATTATTGCGCGTCCCGGTCGATCGCGTTTTTGGCCCCCGCACTCAAACAGCTTTGGGTCAATGCAACCATGCTGATTTGGGTCTTCGCTACCCACAACTCCGGATCGACTATCGCTACCGTCGAGTCAACCGGGACCCCAGTCAACGAGTGTTTTTACAAGGCTGGCTCAACCGGGATAACGATCTGATGCGCTATATTCAACAATTAAGCTAAGCCAAATATTGGATTTCTCAATGGGATGGGATACGAGAGTCTTTCTATCTCATCCCATTGGAAGTGGTGCATGACTTATTGTGAAATTGGATTTCATATAGCAATAGCACTTTGGTTAGGAGAAGAGAGTACAAAGCACTTTCTTCTCCTAACTAAGGAGGTTTCCAGATAAGAGCTTCCCCATTATTTGGAAAAAAGGCGCGGCGAAGCCGCGCCTTTTTTCCAAATAATGGGGATATTGTTTCTCAGAAATCTCCTAAAATGGCGAAGAGTATATTAGATCAATACTCTGGACAGTTTTTCTGAAACCCTTGATTTTGCGTGCGCTTCGCGCACGCAAAATCAAGGGTTTCAGAAAAACTGTCCGAACTAATGTTAGATCGTGTTTTGAAAATTGGGGTACTGGCGATCGACCTGATGTGCTTTATAAGTGAGCCAGCCAAACCCCAGGCTGGCAAGCTTCAGCTGGCGAAAAGCAGCATGTGGATCGGAAAGGTGTGTTTTGGGAAGCTGCATGCCCATTTCCTTGAAAACCAGACCCAGCGGTACCTGAATTTCATCCTGGAGTTTGAGACAGCGGGCAAAAAAGGGCCCATAGGCTGCGATCAGAGAGCCAACACCGCCCCGTGCCTGACCCCAGCCGATGTAATAAATTCCCTTGTAGTCGTCTAAAAAGCAGCTGCCATAACATTGAACGATCGCCCCCTCAGTACGCTGCAGGGCAGGCGGTAGAAAGGGATAGGAAACATGAAACCCGGTAGCACAGACAATTAAATCAAAGGCTTCGCAGCTCCCATCAACGAATTCAACAATGTCCCCTTTGAGTTCTCGTACCGCTGGTTTCGGGTGGATGCGCCCATGTTGAATGTAATAGGGCACTTCGTTGTTCAGGGTGGGGTGTTTTTCAAAGATGCGGTAAGTGGGTTTGGCTAAACCATAGTCCTCATGTTTACCAAAGGTGAGACGAATAATGCCGTAGGCAATCAGGCGTTGCAGCGATTCTGGCATCCACCCCTGAATCAAATCGGTGATTGGGTTTCCGGCAAAGGTTTTGGGCAAAAACCAGACAGATTCGCGCAGACTTAAGACCGACTTTGCCCCAACACGACCGGCTTCTGCCGCAATATCACAGGCAGAGTTACCTCCACCAATTACCAGTACCCGTTTTTCTCGGAGTTGGTCTGGATGTTTGTAATCTTTGGAGTGAATAATTTCGCCATTAAATTTGCCTTGAAATTGTGGAAAGCGTTTATCCCAATGATGCCCGTTGCAGAGTAATACACCTTTGTAAATTCGCTGTTCTCCGTTCGCAAATGTGACGTGCCAGTAATTGTTCTCGACGGGTTGCACCGCTTGAACGGCACAGTTTAATTCAATGGAGGGACGTAAATTAAAGTGATCCGCAAAGGCATTCAGATAATCCCGCATTTGTGTAGCACTGGGAAAATCAGGATAATCGGCGGGCATAGGAAAGTGCGTAAATTGAGTCACCTTCCGCGATGAAATAATATGTGCGGTTTGATAAACGCCGTGATACCAGTTACCACCAATTTGATCGCTGGCATCGACCTGATCATAAGCAATTCCAGCCGCTTGAAGTGCCTGAGCCATGCCCAGCCCCACAAATCCGGCTCCCAGGATAAGGTGTCGATCGGTTCGGTCAACGGCCTGGGGCGTTACCCTGGGGCGATCGCTCTGCAACACAACGTATCCTCCGATGATGTCTGCTATTCATCCAGTCTAGGGCTTGTTTTGAAAGTTGTTTTTCGTGCGCTTCGCGAAGCCTACAACGATTTGAGCAGCCAGGGAGCAAAACGTTTGAGTAGATGAAGGATGTATGCCGTGCGATCGGGAAAGACGTGCAGTTGATTGCGTTCAATTGCCCGAATTGTATGACGTATCACGACAGCCGGATCTGTAATTAAGTTATCTGGAATGCCCTTAGCTTTTTCTTGTAAGCTGCCATAACGCTTGGATTGCAGAATAGGAGTACGACTAAAAAATGGATAAACGGCTGTTACCCGAACGTTGTAAGGTTTCACTTCAGCCTGCAGTCCTTCACTAAAGCCCCGTAGCCCAAACTTGCTGGTGGCATAGTGTGTGAGACCTGCGATCGCCACCCAACCCGCCGCTGATGAAATGTTGACAATATGCCCCGATCGCCGCGCAATCATCTCTGGAACAAATAAGCTGCTCAGTCGCATGGGAGCCAGAAGATTAATCTGCATCAGCCGTTCCCATTGGTCACGGGGTACTTCGTCCATGCGACCAAACACCGCAATCCCCGCATTGTTAATCAAAATATCAATTGATGTGTTAAGTGCTTGAACCTGTTTGTAGAGCAGCTCACAGCCCTCAACTGTGGAGAGCTCTGCTGCTACACAAGCCAGCACTTTTCCCGCCGAAATACTGGACTGCATGGCGGCTAGCTGCTCCAGCTTTGCCCCATCCAGATCCGCCAAAATGAGCCGACTTCCTGCCATAAGTAACTGTCGAGTAATCTCCTGCCCAAAGCCACCCGTCGCTCCTGTAATCAGCACAACGGCATCTTTTAGCTGCGTCATGGCAGTTCCCTTAATGCCCAGGCAAGAAATCGCTCTGTGTAGTATAGGGCAAGCTGATTGCTCACACCATTGAAAACGGCGTCAAAGGCATGTTCTGCCCAGGGGATTTCGAGCAGAGCAGCCTGGTTTCCCGATGCTTGCAGTTTCTCATGGAGCTGCCGTCCAAACCTGGGAAGAACGATGTGATCGCGGCTTGGGTAGACGAGCAGCGAGGGAGGCAGGTTGGGTGAAATGTGATTGACGGGAGAGGCCTCCTGATAAATTTGTGGCACTTGATCGGGGTTGCCCCCCAAAAACGCTTCCAAGATGGCGCAAGTGTTGATTGGGTCCGGCACCGGTGGGTCAGTATAGCCCTCGATCAGGTTTGTTGGCCCGTAGTAGTTGACGATCGCTCGAATCGGTAGAGGACTTTGCCCATAAGCTAGCAGAGAGGCCAGATGTGCACCTGCCGATCGCCCCAACAGGGCAATGCGCTGGCGATCGATTTCAAATGCTTCTGCCTGGGTCTGAATGAATGACAATGCCGTTCGCACATCTTCGAGCTGTGCTGGATAGCGGAATTGTGGCGCATGGCGGTAATCCAGAGCCACCACTGTATAACCCTGAGCGGCCATATAACGGCTAAAGGTTTCGTCATTGGCAGGTGTGCCAGCTTGCCAGGCTCCTCCGTAAATGACAGCGATCGCCGGGTGCAGCCCCACTGTCGAAGGGCGATAGAGATTAAGGGTTAATTTAACCCCATCCACAGTGGCAAACGGAATACCTCGATCTACGCGAACTTCTGGCACCCGAATCCCCCGAAACGCATCGATCCAGACGAACGGATGGGAGCGCAACACCTGAGAAATGGGAGGTGTCAGCACCGCTGCCCCAAATTCGGCTTCCATCGCTGTCGCAATGCGAGCATTGGCGGCTGGGAACTGGATTAGAGGCAATAGGCTGAGCAGCAGACCCAGCAGGCTTACTCCTAGGGCGACGCCATATATCCAGCTCGATTGGAGCCGCAGTGCTACGAGCAGCAGGGCGATCGCATTCACAACAACTAACCAGGGGCTGACTTCTGGCGTTCCCACTCCTAGGGGCAGCAAGGAAAATGTGGGAGCCGGAATGACAATCCACAGGCTGAGAAAGCAGCTCACAAGACTCAAGAGCCAGGGAACCCAAAGGGAAGCTAGAAATGTTGCCAGAAGGGCTAACGTCCCTTTGCCTCGGATGCCAGATTGCGGTTTGTCTGGGGGGGCAGATTGAGCCATTGGTGGGAAGGTTGGAAAAAGTAGAATTTCAGTTGTTTCTAACGCTTTAATTTACAGCCAGTACTGTGATTCGTGAGCGGCAAAGCGGACGCAACTGAGAAAGCTGACGAGCTGCAAAAGGCTCTCGTCAAGAACCTTTTGCAGCTCGTCCAACAAAAGTCACTCAACTCAGTTAACCCAGGACTTACGCAAGCCCGCTATCTGTAGTGTATTTGTGTTGTAGGTGGGGTGCTTCGCACCCCACCTACAACACAAATGCGTAAGTCCTGTAACCATAAACCCCAAAGTGCTGCGCCACTCGCATTGCGGGTGGCGCAGCACTTTGGGGTTAATTACGCCTACGTACTTGAGCGATGGTTAGGGCGTCGTTCCTCGCACCAAGTCTAAGGGACAAACATCTGAGCCCTTTAATTCAGGATTGCCATAGCCCATGTACCGAAGTGGGCCTGTAGGGCCATCGGAGGCTACAGGGTCATCTTCGGGTTTATCCAGAGGCGTCAGGTAATCGTGAGCAGCGGTACAGGCCGCCTCCAGAGAAGACCCGTTATTCCACAGCTCGGCCGCTTGACGAGCAGCTTCGGTGATGGGAGCGTCGGGGTAGGTGAGCCACAGCCAGCCCTGCCAGGTATCGACTTCATGGCGATCGCCCGCCATCATCCCCATCATCATTAAGCGGAAGGCAGCAAACTGACGACTGCTATCGTAAACACTCCCGGATGTATTCCACCAGAGGTCATTGCGCAACGACTCGTCATCAATCACCTGGCGGTAGAGGGCGCTCGCTCGCTCACGCCCACCTTGAGCCATACGGTAGTTTGCCTCATACAGCAAATGGAACCGATAGTCGCTGTAGTCCCAGTAGGTGTCGTAATGGGTCATGCCAGTACCATTCCAGGACCAAACTTCCATGCGAGGGCGCTGCAATCCCGCTCCTGCACTGCTGATCACCCCGCCATGAAGCACCAGGTCAGGGCGACCATCTCCGTTCTCATCTCGGGAAGGGCGCACTTCAGAAGCGGGCATGACAACGGAAAGACCTTCTGTTTCCAACGAAGGCGCTTGGGAGATCAAGGAGTGAATGGCTCCATCTCGGTAGCTCAAGACGGTGTAGCTCTGAGTACAGGTGTGAGCCCCGCACATCTGGCGTTGTAGCAGAATTTCGGGGGCTCCATCCCCGGTGTAGTCTTGAAGCGCGACGATTTGAGGCGCACTCAAGGAGAACTCCCGTGAGAGGGGAATGGGGTTTTCCTCTGAGCTAGCCCGGAAGTAATCTTCGGGCTCAAAGAAGCGGTGGAGGAGGCGATCGCTATCACCAATGATCCAGAAATCTCCTGACCGTCCCCAGGGCAACGGATTGGGGTCAAGACGAATGGTCAAGAGCCACTCATCCCGACCATCCCCATTCAAATCCATGACCTGAAAATCTTCGGGACCGCTTTGCCAATCTGCCGCTTGCAGGGCAGCCTGTACCTCAGCGGGGTCACTGCCCTGCTGCCAGTGTTCCCGCAGCCATGTGACTAGCGCTTCTGTGGGAATTCGCTCCTGTACCGCCCCAGTGTTGATGTTACGGCGATCCTGGGTATCTAACCAGACTTGCAACTCAGCACTGTTCATCTTGGTCGGAATGGCTCTGGTGCTTGGGTCTTCAGGTCGTGGATTTAATCGCACATCGGTGCCATCGCTGTTGAGATGGAAGACCCAGGTGGGGGCTGTTGCGGTGGCTTCACCCCGTTGAACCTGAGCACGCCACCCTAAAATGCCCATGTCCTGGCACACCTGCGCGGCTGAAATAACGATGCCCATACAACCATCCCAGGTACGGGGCTCTGAAGAGAGCACGCCCAGCTCCGATACGGGAACGTTGAGTTGGCGGGCAGCTTCAGCGAGAAGGCGATCGCGCACCGAAGGCGGCAATACATCAGGCCGCTCAACCCGGCGGATGGTCTGGCCGCTTGCATCGGTGCGATAGAACCAGCTCCGTTCGCCGTTGGTGACTTCCATCTGCCAACCTTCTACCGTCGCTGCCAGGCATAGTTCTGCTGGGCCACCTAAACCCAAACATCCATCCGTCCAGGTTTCCCGGCTAAAGCGCTGAATTTGTAGGTTTCGGCGCGCTAATCCAATGTCGCGGGAAGCGGTGCGTAGTACCCGGTTTACGAGCATTTGGGGAGGAATGTGGGACGTGTCACCGATAGCTGGAGGTGAAGAGGTTGTGAGGTTAGGGTTGGCAAAAGCTTCTGGGGCTTCGGCAACACCCCCTACCAGCAGGGTTAGCGACAACAACAGAGCAGAAGCTTGGGGCCAGCGAGCAACAGGAAGTCCACGGCGTACCATCGTTTCAATTCCTTTTGATGAATGCGTTAGATCGACTAAGGGGCAGGAGTGATGTACTCCGATTTCACCTTAACCAGTCATTTGAGCTGCATGGCTCTCGTTACACATTCAGATACATGCAATCAATAGAGCAGTATGCAAGCACGTCAAGTACACAGGGGATAGGATGTGCAATACCACACCCCCCATTCCTGGGTACTTACAGTGCTTTTTAAGTGCTTAAAATCTGGTTGTTTTTGCGAGAGCTGCGCTCCGCGTGGCTCTCACAAAAGCAACCGTGACTGATTCGAGCGCAAAGCGTTGTAAAGAATTTGCACCGCGCTATAGACGCATCGTTGGTTGTGGAAAGGGAGCTAGCAACTGCTTCACAACCACATATTGGAAACACGGCCTGTTTTAGGGAATGATTGGCAACACGAATCGCAATGCTTTACGAATACGCAGCAGCGTGACGAGTTGTGCAATCTGCCCGGTAACAATGCCGGGAGCATTGAGGTTAGCATCTGTTGCCGCATCCTGTTCGGCGTACTCACGGGCGGAGAGCAATTCGCCATCTTCAGGCGATCGCCCCTCCAGCACAATTTGTGTCCGTAACACTTCTTCGGGAATATCGTCTGGGGGTGGCAGGGCCACTGCTGGCGTGAGGGGAAGGGCAATCGATAAACCGAGGAGGGATAGGCAAAGGCGAGAAGCAGTGGCTTTAGACATAGCGCAATTAGACGGATAGAGAATCGGTTTCTAATCCAGGGGGAAGGGGTTCATGGCAGCGTTCATGCACTTCGATGATACGCGCAAACAGCCAAGGGTAGTTCTGACGATAGTAAGGTAATCGGGCCAAAGGGCTGAGTAGAGCGGCTGCGGTGAGGTCGGCTGCGGTGAAGCGATCGCCTACTAGATACGCTTTCTCCCACCGTTGGAGTGCGTCGAGGGCGTTGGCAAGGCGATCGCTCGCCAACGTGACCCGCGCTGGGGTCATGCCATACTGCTTGCGCACTATCTGAATAACGGCCTGGCTCGCCAGGGATGGATCGAGTGCTTTACCTTCTCCAGATCGGTAGTCGTAGTACACAAACCGCGTGGCCACTCCAATACTTTCGTCGAGCCAATCTTCTAGCAAATTGACTTCATTGCGCAGGTTTGGTTCCGTTGGGAATAGCGGTGGGTCAGGTTGGTAGCGATCGAGGAAGGTGAGGATGTGGGTGGAGTCGGCGATCGCCTCGACCTCTCCCGGCACTTCGGGGAGCAGTACTGGCGTTGTGGTTAATCCCGTGAGGGGTCGTAGCTTCAAGGCATGGATGCCTGGAGTTAAGTTCTCAACCCGGTAGGAGATACCCTTATAACCCAAGGCCAAACGAGCTTTACGACAGTAATGAGAGGTGCTGAATTGAAGCAACAACATGTAGCGATCCTTTGTAGTATCTAAAGGGTTTCCACCCCTGCATAGAGCAATTTTGCATGCCGCGAAGGTTTAGACAGATCGTTTTTTCCGTTGTTTGTCCACTGTTGCTCCTGATGAAACTTGCATAACTTATGTCTCCCGAAGCACAAGAATTTCTAGGTGCATTCGTATCAGAGTCCTTCTATTATTGGGCTTCCGTCTTCATGTTAAGTATCGACGGGTGAAGCGATCGCGTCCCTAGTTTAAACTATCCAGGGCGTAAGCTTTGTTCTCATTGGGTACTTCTATTGGATCTGTGGTGTTATACACGTTTATTAAGCGTGTAACACCACTTTCAACCGAATTTGATATAAGTTCTGACATCTCAAAGTTGACCAAAAAAAGTTGCGTACACCAAGCGTACGCAACTTTTTTAAGCGACTATATCGCGATATAGGCCAAACGTGACAATATTGTTAGCCGTACTGATTGGTTCCAGGTTGGCTATCACCGACCAGAAAAAACAGCACAACCAAAGGGCCAATGAGAGGGACTAAGACCAGAAGAAGCCACCATCCACTACGACCTGTATCGTGAAGTCGTCTAACTGTAACAGCAGTGCCTGGAATAAATACAGCCAGTGAATAAAGGCCACCCAGGACCCCCAACCCCCCCTCAATGGTCAAGCCTAAGACCCCATCAATAATACCCAGTCCAAGGGAAATCAGAAAGTTAAATAGAACAAAGTACCAATACTCTCTACGTCGGGCTCGTCCACTTATAACGGCGTACTTTTGGAGAGCTGTCAAATACCACTCCATATAGAAATCCTCGTCAAGTTATGTAGATGAGCGTGTAGCTAGCTCATCAATTTAGTAGTCACTTGCTAAGACTACAAAGGAGATATAGGTCATTCCAGATTGATCCGTTTCACAGGCTTGTGTAGTTTTTTTAATGGTGCAGATTTAACCGCGCACCCATTCATGCAGGCAGTCTATAGATCTAAGCCCTGCTTGGGTTTATTGACTCGTAACCATTCAACTAATCTGTCCAATATTTCTAAGTCTTGTTCCTTTTTTAGGGGAGGTGGGGTGGAGGCGATCGCCCTCACATTCTCCTCAACCGTTGAGGACTGAACAAACTGAACCCTCTCCGGAAAAAGCTGTTGAAATGCTTTGAAATATTGAAGTTGTGGGCTCGCGAATTGTTCGTATCGTTGAACCTTTGCCTCAATTTTGGCATCATCCTGGTTTAAAGCCCGCCCTCGTTCATATTCCCGTTGTCGCCGTTCTTCAGGGCTTGTCCATAAGATAAAATACACATCCGGAAAGCCAAGTCTGCCAGCTACGATTTGTTCTTGGTAAAAAGCTTCTGCTGCTTCAAGAGGTGTCCACGGCTCGTCGGGATAAATCCAGCTAAACCAGAGAGGTTGGAACAAATCCCCGTCAAAGAGAATGCGGTCACAGTTTTTGACTTGTCGCAAACCCACTTCCCATCGGGCAACTTGTCGATTCAAATACCACTGTTCAGGCTCATTCTGAGGACGGGCAAAGAGCTTGTTCACCTCAGGCACCACAAAGACTTGATGTTGCTTCACCAAAGCCTGGGATGTTGTGGATTTGCCAACGGCAGGCGCACCTTCGAGAGCTATGAGCATTGGGAGCCGTCCTTATGGAAGGTTTGAATCTCTAAGTTCTTCAATGCAGTATGAGCCATTTCCGAACGGCAAGGTTTCGGTCCATAGCGGTTTAAGGACAGAAACGGTGTTGTGGGGCGCTACGCGCCCCACAACACCATAAACCCGCACAGCGCTATATGCATTAGCTAAATTCGCTGACTTAGAAAAACCTAAAAACCCGGTGTTTTTAAAGCACCGGGTTTCTATCATCCAGTTACTCAAACAGGGTTACTTACCCTTTTTTTCAGCTTTAGCCGCCGTTTTAGCTTCCTTCTTTTCCTTTTCCTTTTGCTTTTGTTTTTCGCGTTTGGCAGCAGCTTTAGCGGCTTCTTCGGCGGCGATCGCTGCCAACTTCACCGCTTCTTTCTCCTCAGCAATCTTGTCGAGGTAGTAGTGATAGTCGCCCCGGAACAGCTTCAATTCTCCATCCCGAATTTCAACAATTTTGTTGGCAACCTGGGAGATGAAATAACGGTCGTGGGACACAATCAACACGGTGCCATCGTAGTTGCAAATAGCCTCTTCCAACATTTCCTTGGCTGGAATATCCAGGTGGTTGGTAGGCTCGTCCAGAATGAGCAGGTTGGCGGGTTGCAGCAGCATTTTGGCTAAAGCCAAACGTGCCTTTTCCCCTCCACTCAAGGCTTTCACCTGCTTGAATACCGAATCGCTGCTGAACAGAAATCGTCCCAATAGGGTACGAACTTCCTCGTTCTTCCAGTCGGGCACTTCGTCGTGGATAGTGTCCAGCACCGTCTTTTCCAGATCCAGCGCTTCGGCCTGGTTCTGCTCAAAGTAGCCAGGGATGATGTTGTGGGTGCCCTGTTTTACTGCGCCTTCAGTGGGTTGCTCCATGCCCATAATCAGACGGAGCAGAGTGGATTTGCCTGCACCGTTGGGGCCGAGGAAGGCGATGCGATCGCCCCGCTCAATTAATAAATTCGTGCCTAAAAACAGGATTTTGTCGTCGTAGGTGTGGGTCATGTCCTCAATCATGACCACCTCGCGCCCGCCACGGGGTGCCGGAGGAAAGCGGAAATGTAGTGTCCGCACATCTCCGACAGGAGCCTCGATCCGTTCGATTTTATCCAGTTGCTTCTCGCGGCTCTTGGCCTGGGTGCTACGGGTGGCACTGGCTCGGAACTTGTCTACGAATGCCTGTTGTTTTTCGAGTTCCTTTTGCTGTCCTTCGTAGGCAGCTAGTTGAGCCTGACGATTCTCTTCTTTTTGCTGAAGGTAGGAGCTATAGTTGCCCAGGTAGGTCGTGGAAACACCGCGCTCGGTTTCCACAATCTGCGTGCAGAGGCGATCGAGGAATTCCCGGTCGTGGGAGACGATCACCATGGGGGTGTCAATTCCCTTCAGATAAACTTCCAGCCACTCAATAGTTTCCAGATCCAGGTGGTTTGTCGGCTCGTCCAGTAGCAGAATGTCGGGAGTTTGCAGCAGGATTTTGCCCAAGCTCATCCGCATTTGCCATCCGCCACTGAAGGCACTGACGAGGCGATCGCCATCCTCTGACTCAAAGCCCAGCTCGGGCATGATCTTCTCAATCTCGGCATCCAGCGCATAGCCGTTCAATGCTTCAAACTGCCGCTGTAGCTTATCCAGTTTGTGAATCAGCTTGTCCAATGTGTCGGGGTCGGCGGTTTCCATATCCCGCTGCACCTGCATCAGAGATTCATGGACATCGTTGGCTTCCGCAAAGGCCCGCCAAAATTCTTCCCGCACGGTACGGCAGGGATCGACCTCAAACTCCTGGGTCAGGTGAGCAATCTTCAGGCTGGCGGGACGGATGATTTCGCCACTCGTCGGTTCCTCTTCCCCAGCAATAATCCGCAGTTGAGTGGATTTGCCTGCACCGTTGACCCCGACCAGGCCGATGCGATCGCCCGGTTTCACTTCCCAGTTGACGTCCTTGAGCACTTCGCCCGTCGGGTAAATTTTGCTGATATGTTCCAGTCGCAGCATGAAGGCTCCAGGGTGGGAATTTGTAGATTTGTGAACGGAGATCTTTCCTATTATATAGGGGTGTGTGGGTAGATGAGTAGATGGGTGCTGCCTGGCTTACAGAAGGGCTACTGCTTCGTAAGAGCGCCTACGTGAGAGGAGGGTTAGGGCGATCGGAGCGGTTGTCAATACTCGTCGAAAAATATAAGGAAGGTTTTTCGCTATCTTATGATCACGGAATAAAAAGTTTCTTACGATTTAACCAAATCGGGATAATAGGCAGAAGTTTTGTTCCCGATCTCTCTAAATAAAGTAGCTCGGCGGGAAGTTTCTCACGATCGCCCCAATCTGGTTAATATGCATAAGCCTCCCCTCGATCCCTTAAATTTTGATGATAGGCCGAAAGCTTTAGCCTACTCAATTGTTAGGTGTAATAAACACGTTGTTTCATGTTAACCAAATTCCTCACTAAGGTTGAAGAAATTGGCTTTAAAGCTACTATTCAGGAGAATGGTAACATTAGTATTTTTTTGGAGTGTTGTCCTTCATGGCGAATTTCGCTATACCTTATGGATGATGGCACTTACTTTCCACTAATCTACTTGAGACAAATACGCATTGAAGAGGTTACTGACCTACACGAAATTATTCCGACAGTTTTTGCAGGGATAGTGAAAAGCAAAGGCTATTGTTCCTTTAGATTTCTAGGTGAGCACAACGATTTTAGTGGAATAGAGGACGAATTATATGGGATGTATCTCTTTCCTGCGCAACCCTTTAATGAGCGAATACGCCCAGGCTATAAGCAAGACTTAGAAGTCTTTTTAGGGATTCTTGACCTTCTGTTTGTCTATTATCTATTTCAAGGAGATGTCCTTGGTTGTCTTGAGAGCGCAGAAGAAGACTTTTCTTTTGAATCACCGGAGCTCAATGAATGGGTAGATAAAATTACATCTGTTTTAGGGAACAAAATTTCTTATGTAGCCAATGTTCGCAAAAACCCTGACTGGTTTTATTTTAGAAGCTTTTCTGAGGAGTTGTCTGTTTGTCAAAGTCCACACATAGCGAAGCTTCTGAAGCAACTTTACTCTAATAATGAAAGTAATATTAAACGTTTAAATGGAGTTTGTGCGAAAATAGAATTATTTAGAAATCTAAGTAATGCAATTTCATATCAGCATGAAGACCTAGCCCATAAAATTTTTATTTCTCTTAACGATGCAACAGAAACGATTGCGATATCACAAGAAAACCAGCTATTGTTTGTTTCTGATTTGCATTTAGTAATTAAACACGCAAATAGTGGTTTCCTCGGTGTTGCAGAGGAAAAAGAGCTCATATGGAAGCGGCAGCAGCAAGAAATAGAACTCTTGTTTGGTGATAGAAAAATCGAGTGGAGGATAAAAACAAGGGAAGATAGCGCTGTATTTGAAGATCTTGTTCTAGAGTTGCTAAACCGTGAACCCTATATCTTCTCAGTTAAGAAAGTAGCTCCTACCAATCAGAGTGATAACGGTCGAGACCTGATATGTGAGTACAATATGCGCTACGACGAACGTCAGGTTGAGAAAGGCGAGAGTTCAATTCAAATTGGAAAGATGATTGTTCAATGTAAAACTAATTTAAATAGCTCTAAACGTAGCTCAATTGGAAAAGCAGACGTAGATATAGCCAACACAATCTTTGACTATAGACCCGATGGCTATATGTTAGTTGTAAATACTCAAATTACAAGAGACCTAACAGAAATGCTAGAAAGGCAAAAGGACAGGAAGGAACAAAATAGAATTCTTTGGTGGAACTCGTTTGATTTGGAGGAAAGGCTAAGAAAAAACCCTGATATTCTTGCCAGGTACAAGAACATAGTTAGGTATTCGTAGATGGTTAAATGCTAGAGCGCTCGTTATCTGGTTGCTTAGTTTGGTGCCATGCAATTATTGACAGAGAGATGAAACTCTTGATGAAGACTTTATTTTAAGTTTAGGGGTTCAGCAGCAACCTAACAACCGCACTGTACCGGAACGTTTCGTTATGCTTAGGATTCTTAAATTAATAAGTTGCGTAACTACTTTGTTCAAGCAGGCATTGAATGATTAGGCTGAGGAAAGCGATGTTCAGCCTTTCCTATGATTTCCGATTCTGTAGTCAAGCAGATTGAGGAAAAGTATCATAACCTCAGTCTTTACCTCAACGAGCGCAGTCGTCGATTATGGGCGGCAACGGAAGCACGGGCTTTGGGCTATGGCGGTATCCTTGCTGTTCACCGAGCCACGGGTATCAGCCAAAACACTATTCGCGCTGGCCTGAAGGAGTTGGAACGAGAAGCAGAGGATTTACCCCCTAAGGAGCGCATTCGCCAGGTGGGGGGTGGACGCAAACGAGTAGAGGAACACACGCCGTCGATTTTAGAGGCCTTAGACCGATTGGTGGAACCCACCAGCCGAGGAGAACCCGAATCTCCCTTACGGTGGACGTGCAAAAGCGTCAATCACCTGGCAGACGCATTGCAGCAGCAAGGCTATCAGATTAGTGCCATGACGGTTTATACCCTACTGATTGAGATGGGCTACAGCTTGCAGAACAATCGCAAAACTCAAGAAGGCAAGCAACATCCGGATCGAGATGCGCAGTTTCACCACATTGCCCAACAAGTGGAAGCATTTCAAGGTCGGCACCGACCGGTGATCTCAATTGATACCAAGAAGAAGGAGAACCTGGGTCAATTCAAAAATGGTGGACAAGAATGGCAACCCGAAGGGGAACCCATTGCGGTTAAGACCCATGATTTTCCGAGTCAAAGCGAGGGTAAAGCGATTCCCTATGGCATTTATGACCTGACTCAGAACCAGGGATGGGTGAATGTCGGCATTGATCATGACACCGCAGAGTTTGCAGTTGAATCGATTCGACGTTGGTGGCAGCAACTTGGACAAACTCAATATGGCCGCAGTCGGCATCTATTGATTACGGCGGATTGTGGCGGGAGTAACGGCTATCGCAATCGATTGTGGAAGTTGAAGCTGCAGGAATTTGCGGATGAAACGGGCTTAACGCTGCATGTCTGTCATTTTCCACCGGGTACCAGCAAGTGGAACAAGATTGAGCACCGTTTATTTTGTCAGATCACGACGAACTGGAGAGGACAGCCATTAACCAGTTTAGAAACTGTGATTAACTTGATTAGCAATACCACGACTGGAACCGGCTTAGAAGTTCACGCTCAATTGGATGACAATCTCTATCCCACGGGTATTCAAGTGACGGATGAACAGTTCAATGCAATAGCCATTGAGCGGTGTCGATTTCATGGAGAATGGAACTACCGGATTGTGCCGCGAAAGACAGCTTAGTTAATTAAGTTATTTTTGTAAGGATCCTTAGCTAAGCTGCGAGGCTTATTTGCGTCCGATGAGCGCGGCCGTTAACACGGCTTAAGTTTGTGCGGTAGCAATCGGTTTCAGAGAATTTGTAAAAGTCAAAGTGATTTGGAGAATTGGGTAGGAGCAGCATCATTTGAATTGTTGGTCAGGTTTAAACCAAAAATGATGAAAATTGCTGAAATGGCCATTAATCATTACGATGATGTTCTAGACTTAATGCAACAAGTTCCAGGGGTGTCAGTTCGTTCGGCTGATTCAAAAGAAGCGACAGCCCGCTACCTTGAACGTAATCGGGGATTAAGCTTTGTAGCTCTAGACGGCGATCGCATAATTGCCTGTGCAATGTGTGGGCACGATGGTCGGCGTGGATATTTACAACACGTGATCGTTTTACCTGAGTATCGGAACCGTGGAATTGCATCAGCTCTCGTTGAACGCTGTCTATCAGAGCTGGAGTCTATCGGTATCTTTAAGACCCATATTGATGTTTTTGTTGATAATGACCTGGCAAATGAGTATTGAGTGCGACGGGGTTGGGTGAAGCGCGATGACATCAACCGTTATTCTTTCAACCGTAGTTTAAACCCAAGCGTGTAAAGTCAGTAATCCTCAAACCAGTTCCCCGTCTTTCAGAAAAACGGGGAACTGGTTTGAGGATTACAAGGGCTAGATCCCCGTTCTTTCCAGAAAAAACTGGGGATCTAGTCTTTGACATGCATCAATCTTCCAAAATCGATCTACAAAGCAATTTCCTCGCCCCGTTCGGTAAAGCGAACATCGGTAATGTTCCAGTCAGGGTTTTTGACGAGCGTTTCCCTCAGGCTACCGAAGAGAGCGAACTGCTCGCAGGCGGAGAGAGACACTAGCTTGCGCTGGGAGTTGGGGTTCATACGTAAATCCACCGTGGCGACGCGGGTATTGGGATCAACGGTCACTCGGTAGCCCGAGAGGTCGAAGTCACCACTGCCCTGATTTTCGAGAACTTTGCCCACCGCCCCTTCTAAGGGGCGATCGCCCGCCACCTGTACCTGCTGGGGCTCAAAATTCACACACTGGTCATCGGACTTGTAGACCGTCACTGTCACCGAGTTGGCCGAGTTGGTGGATTGCCCCGTAGCGGGAGTCTCGCTCGAAGACCCAGGGCTGGCGGCAGGGCTGGCAGCACTACCTAGAGCATTGGGAGAAGGACTGGCACTGCGGGAACCATTGGGAGCGAGGGTCAAATTGTCTGTCGGTGACCCGGTTCTGGGAGTTTCAGCGGTATTGTTGCGGCAACTGGCGAGGCTGATGCAGAGACTCAAAGCCACCATCAGTGCAGAAAGAGATTTATAGTTGATCCGGTTCATGGCACAATCCTGTGGGCTTGCGGTAGCCCTGAAGTTGGAATTAAGCGAAGACAAACCCCATCGGGTGTTCTCAAGATCGTTCGGATGGGGTGGGTAGTCGTCCGGATTCTAATCATGGCGAAGTAAGAAAAGGATTGCAAGTTGTGCCAGTTATTTCTCCTGAAGCAGATATGGTAACGACAACCTGGAATCGGCGGCACGTCTTGTCTCTTGAAGATTTTACCCCCGAAGAATACGACACAGTTCTACAAACGGCTGCCAGTTTCCAGGAAGTCCTGTCCCGCCGTACCAAAAAGGTGCCGGCCTTACAGGGGCAGGTGATTACGAATATGTTCTTTGAGTCCTCTACCCGCACCCGCAGCAGCTTTGAGCTAGCAGCCAAGCGGCTTTCAGCAGACGTACTCAACTTTGCCCCAGGTAGCTCCTCCCTGTCCAAGGGCGAAACTATTCTGGATACAGCCAAGACCTATCTGGCGATGGGCACCGACATGATGGTGATTCGCCACAAGGAGTCGGGCGTGCCTCAGGCGATCGCCGAGGAAATGGATCGCCTCAAAACCAACGTCGGCGTCCTCAACGCTGGGGATGGCCAGCACGAACACCCCTCTCAGGCGTTGCTGGATCTGTTCACCCTCTGCACCCTGATCAACCCCAAATCTCCGCGCCTCTCCATGCTGGCCGGGAAAAAGATTGCGATCGTGGGCGACATCCTCCACTCCCGCGTAGCCCGCTCGAATATCTGGAGCCTCACAGCAGCGGGAGCCGAGGTACACCTGGCGGGGCCACCTACCCTGCTGCCGGAGTGGTTCAAGGGTTTTGTGGAGAATGCCAATACAGTTCATCCAGAAGTGCCGCGATCGCTCCATTTCCACTGGCACCTGGAACCGGCCCTGCGCGATGCTGATTACGTCATGACCCTGCGCCTCCAACGGGAGCGGATGACGAGCCATCTACTGCCCAGCCTGCGAGAGTATCACTTGCAGTTTGGGATCACGGGCGATCGCCTCAAACTCTGCAAACCCGACGTGAAAGTTCTCCACCCCGGCCCGGTCAATCGCGGCGTAGAAATCAGCTCCGAGTTGATGGATGACCCAGCTTTCAGCCTGATCTCCCAGCAGGTAACCAGTGGCGTTGCGGTGCGAATGGCGCTGCTGTACCTTATGGGAAGTGGGCGCACGGTGAAGGATGAAGGCTGACGAAGTAAGGCAGGAGGCCGAGGGCACAGGGCAGAAGATGGAGGATGAGGCTACTTCATCCACATCTTTGTCGCGCTGGCTCAAACGCCTGCGGGGTGGATTTTGGGTCGGATTGGGGTTTATGCTGTCACCTCTGTCCTGGTGGAACGACCTGTTCTTTAATTTGCCGATCGCTTATGGGTTTGGCTACCTGGTGCGGTTCTTCGCGCCTGAGTGGTTTTTGCCTGCTACCGTGGTAGGGTACTGGCTCTCAAATGTGCTGGGCATACTGATGATGCAGTTCGGCGCGACAGATGTTTTGTTTGAGAATCGGGAGCGTAACCTGAAGAAGGATGTGCTGATGGGGGTTGGAACATCAACCCTTTATACTCTGGCGGTGGTGGCATTGGTTTACTTCCATGTTCTAGAAACGCCTCAGCTTTTCCCCTAGATCCTCAATCCCTATTCACGCGAATTTTAGAACCATGAATCTGGCTGCAACCCTCTCGTCCGCCTTTCCTGACTCTAATCAAGGAAATCCAAATTTCTTGATGACCTCGGAGCCGTTGTCGCTGGACGCCATTTATCAGTTAGCCGATGACCCAGCGAATGGAGCTGTGGTGATAATGAGTGGGATGGTTCGCAACAATACCGATGGGCGATCGGTCGTTTGTTTGGAGTACCAGGCTTACGAGCCGATGGCGTTGCGAGTGTTTGAGCAAATTGCCGCCGAAATTCAACAGAAGTGGACGGATGTAACTCACGTGGCGATTCATCACCGGACTGGACGTTTAGGCATTGGCGAAATTAGTGTGCTGGTAGCGGTTGGGTGTCCTCATCGCTCAGAGGCGTTTGCGGCCTGCCAGTATGCAATCGATACCCTCAAGCACAATGCCCCTATCTGGAAAAAAGAACACTGGGAAGATGGGTCTTCCAGTTGGGTCAGTATTGGTGCTTGTGAGCAGCCTGGGGAGAGTTGTTAGGGAGGGCGATCGCCCTTTAAGGCAAAAAATCTACAACCGTTATCTCTTGAATCGTCTTTAACTGTTTATCAGCGGTAATCAAGCTAGCATTTGCCTGAATAGCCGTAGCTGCAATAATGACATCGGGCAAAGGAAGACGATAGGTTTGTCGCAGTTGGATGATCAAATCTATTAGATCAGGTTGTGCAGGATCTAATCCGAGCGTTTCAATCTGCTGAAGAAACTGGTTGAAAAGTTGGCGATCGCTCTCGGTTAACCCTGAAAACGACAGGAATTCAAGCTGACTGATAATTGATATCCCAATCCAATCACTACTTTGAAGCTGTTGCAGCACTTGCTGATTGCCCTGAAGTAAAGCAATCACCGCATTTGTATCGAGCAAGTACCGATTACCAGTCATCTCTCGATGCCCGTTGAGTGGCGATCGCATCCCCCTGCCATTGCAGTTTGCCAGCCAAGTTGGAAAAATCGTATTTGGGAGACGGAGCAGTTTGAGGTGCGGCAGGATTAATAACCAAAACCAACTCAACCTCACCGGGAGGTAAGGCGGTTGGTACATCTAGCCGAAGATGACCATTGGTGTCGATCTGTCCGATCAGAGTTAAGGTCTGCATCATGATTTTGGGGTTAGCGTGACGGGCGATCGCTCTCATACTGCCTTTATTCTATGCCTTGACCGAATTAGCAGAACAAGAGGCTATAACAGAGTCAGCAGAAAGCATAGTGAGAGAATATGGCGCGAGACGAAGCCTATCAGGAAGCAGAACGGCGAATTGAAGCAGCCTTTCAGGAAGGAGCTACGGAACTTGATTTGAGTGGACTGGGTTTGACGGAGGTGCCAGAGGCGATTGCCTCTCTCACCCAATTGCAATCGCTTAACCTCTCCAACAACGAATTGACGGAATTGAAGGCGATTGTATCTCTCACTCAGTTGCAAGAGCTTAACCTCTCGAACAACGAATTGACGGAATTGCCAGAGGCGATCGCATCCTTCACCCAGTTGCAAGAGCTTTACCTTATTGACAATCAATTGACGGAGCTACCGGAGGCGATCGTATCCCTCACCCAGTTGCAACTTCTTGAGCTCTCTGATAATCAATTTGTAGAATTACCAAACGTAATTGCTTCTCTCACCCAGCTAAAGACTCTTGTCCTTAATGCGAATAACCTGACCAGCCTACCAGAATGGATTTGCATACTTATACAATTAAAGCATTTAGCAGTTGGCGGCAACAAGCTTTCGTCGTTGCCAAATTCATTAAAAGAGCTTACAGAAATTGAACGGCTCTATATTTGGGGAAATCAGTTCAAGGTCGTACCGAAAGAGTTTAGTTATTTAAGTAAATTAAAAATTCTGAATCTTAGCTCTCTGGAGTTAATAAAGGTTCCTGAGCAAGTTGAAGAACTAGCAGAATTAAAGGTTCTTTTACTTAACGAAAATTATATTGTAGACCTGCCTATTTTTTTACATCAGCTCAAGCACTTAAACGAAGTTAAGCTTGATAATAATCCTCTGAATCCTGATATTGCTGCCGCTTACGAGCAAGGTACTGAAGCCGTCATGCAATATCTGAGGGCAAGGGCAGAGGGAGAGGTAATGCTGAATGAGGCAAAACTGATTTTGGTGGGTGAGGGTGAAGTCGGTAAGAGTTGCTTGTTGGGGGCGCTGCGGGGAGATGAATGGGTCGATGGTCGTCCTACGACTCATGGAATTGAAATTAAGCCTGTCATTGTCACTGCTTCTAGTAATGGAGCAGAAATTACACTGAATGGTTGGGATTTTGGGGGACAGCGGGTTTATCGTCCCACGCATCAGCTATTTTTTAGTTCCTCTGCGGTTTATCTGGTGGTGTGGAAGCCACGGGAGGGGCCACAGCAGGGGTTTGTCAAAGAGTGGATTATACTGATCAAGCATCGGGAGCCTGATGCAAAAGTGCTGGTGGTAGCAACTCATGGTGGCCCTGGACAGCGACAGCCGGATATTGATCGTCAGGAATTGGCTGACCTATTCGGCAGCGATACCATCGCGGGATTCTTTCATGTTGATAGCAAGCTGAATACAGGCATTGATGAATTGCAAGACGCAATTGCAAATGTTGCCGCTACCCTACCCGGCATGGGTCGCAAGGTTCCCACAAAATGGCAACACATTCGGGAATTGTTGGGAGAATCTGGCAAAACCCACTTGCCTTACAAAGACGTGATTGCCCTTTGTGAAGAACAGGGTCTTGAGGGCTTTGCTGCCGAACTGTTTGTTCGCGTATCTCATACTCTGGGATATTTGATCCATTACCACTACGACCCCATCCTGCAAGATATTGTCATCCTCAAGCCTGCTTGGTTAGCCAAAGCCATCAGCTTTGTCTTGGATGATGAAACGACTCGGTGCCGTAACGGATTGGTCGAGTTTGAGTATCTCAGCCAGTTGTGGAGCCATCCTCCCTTTGCAGGAGAAGAGGGTTATCCCAAAGCACTCCATCCGGTATTTCTGCGGCTAATGGAACGCTTCGATCTGTCCTATAAAGTTATCTTCGATCCAGCTTCTAGAGAAGAAAGCACTACCAGTCTGATTGCCCAACTGGTTTCTGACAATCGCCCTGAGCAATTGCTCAATTGGGGTGAACAACCAGACGAGGGAGACAGACAGCAGGTACAAATATGCCGCATCGTTGATGATCGCGGTCAGAGTGCCAATGCAGAAGGACTGTTTTACCAACTCATCGTTCGCTTACATAAATACTCGCTAGGACGTACTAACTATGAAAACAGCGTTCACTGGCAACGAGGCCTAATGCTCGATAACGATTACAACGGTCGAGCCTTGCTCGAACATATCAGCAACGATATTAGAATTACAGTCCGAGCTGCCTATCCGGAGTTCTTTCTCTATGAGCTGACTAAAGAAGTGAAGTGGCTCGTTGAGCATTTTTGGGAAGGACTACGGTGTGAGGTGATGGTGCCATGCATCGAACCTTGTGGAAAGGATCAACCAGGCATTGGACTATTTGAAGTGCAGAAATTAATTGAGAGCAGACGTCAGGGGATGCCGAAGTTTCCTTGCATGGTTTCTGGCTGTAATCAATGGCTGAATATTGATGATTTGATGCGAAATGCACCTACCTCCCGAAAGACTTCTACTGAACAAATGCTTGTTGAAGAACTAGGAACTGTCAGAAATAGGCTGGATAGTATTCGTAGAGACATACGTACTCTAGATAACAGGGAGCAACAACGATTTCAGGTACTTAATCAAAATGATCGTCAGCTCTTAAGCCAAGCAGATGAGAGATTTGCAATATTGATGCAGATGCTTACGGATGAAGCCAAAGATGGCCCGCGCCTGTTCAGCTTCAAGCCCATTGATCCAGGATTTTTCGATCGCCCCACATGGGTTAGCGAAAAATTTCAACTCACCCTGTGGTGTGAACATTCGCGCAAACCTCTTCCGGTTCTCAATCCTTCAGGTAGCAAACAGGGAGTTTATGAGTTGGAACTCAATCGTGAGTGGTTTACAAAAGCAGTTCCCTACTTCAAACTGCTAACTGGAACCTTAAGCCTGGTTCTACCCGTTGCCGCTTCAACAACTCAATTCATGCTAGATGATGCCACCTACAAAGGCATTCAAGAGGAATTAGACCTGGGTCAAAAAAGCCTTGAATTTGGCATCAAAAGCAGTGATATAGCGATCGATTGGCAAAACAAACGTGATTCCCTTGAATTTGAACAGGGCGAAGCCGTTCGTGCCCAAGGCTCCATGCTACGAGAACTACACGCAATGCTGAAGGACAAAGATCCAGGTTTTGGTGGGTTGGTGCGAGTACAGAACAAGCGGCGCGAGTTTCTCTGGGTTCATTCAGATTTTGTAGGCGAGTACTGATGCTTAACCTGTATAGTCAGCCTTCCCAAAGAAGATGCCCTCGTTTGCGATCGCTCGCCCCTTGCAAGGGCAGGTTTGAAAAATAATCTCGGATGTGTCGCTTGGATAATGGCAAAACCTGCCCCTACGAGCGATCGCCATTTTTTGTTGTAGCTTGGTTATAGCGATCGCGTTCACCTGCTTCTCCACAACCCATCCATAGGAGTTGTTCTGCAAACTATGATCAGTGGCATCTTCGAGCATTGTATTGGTTCTCAGCAAGAGCAGCAGACGCTCCGGTACTGGGCAGAGCTAGGGTATCGGGAAATTCAGCGGGGGGAGTTGTCGGCGGAAGCGGCTCATGCGCTTTATGGGCACGCCTCTAACCTGACATCGATCCGTTTGCAAAATGGGAATTCGGCGGATCATGGCCTGGTTCGCGTCATGATTTGGGAGCAACCTCGCAATGAAGGGCTGCAAAAATCACACCCGTTTGTGATTGGTAGCCGATGGTTTGCTTCGTTGGTGCAGGATATCTATGCCGTTGCGGATGCCTTTAATGATGACAAGGCTAATGGCGGTGATTGGGTTGTGACGGAACCGATTCGAGGCATTGAATTTGTTGGTCAACCCGGTACTAACTTTTATGAACGATTTACGGGTGTGCGCGAGTTTTTTGTTATTGGCGCAGAAACGCGGCAGGCTTTCTTTCAACGCTACAACTACACACGTCCCGGTTATGGGGTGATTGATCCAAGTTCCCCCCTGGGTGTCAGTGAGGGAACGCACTCCAGTATTGTCACAACGGATCATGACACCGTTAGTTTTTACACCGATGTTTTTGGGTTAGTTTCGGCTAACAATACGAAGAAGCGATCGGGGTATCAAAATCCTGCAACGCGGGAAATTCTAATGTTAGAAGAGGGACAGGAGTTTCTTTTATCGTCATTCATGTCACCCAAAACGGATGTAGGGGTTTTACAAGTTTACACACCGCTGTACTCGACACCGAATAAGCTTGAGTTTGCTCAGCCTGGATCACTGGGAATTTCTCTTTTTACCTATCAAGTTGATGATATTGAGGAGTTTCGCGATCGCATCACCCACAGCAATGCAAAGTCAGTAACACCAATCCTATCGAATGAGTTTAATGAACCCTCGTTTGGCTTAGTTGCACCGGATGAGATGACCTGGGTGATTGTTGGACGCAGGGTATGATGCCGTTGAGGATGTAGGGGCGGGTTTAGCCGACCATTTCTGCCTGTGTTATTAACCGTTCGGCAAAACCTGCCCTGGTTTGCGATCGCATTCTCATGATGCCGTTGAGGATGTAAGGGCGGGTTTAGCCGACCATTTCTGCCTGTGTTGTTAACCGCTTGGCAAAACCCGCCCTCGTTGGCAATCGCATTCCACAGAAAGAGCGGGTTTGAGCAACATCCCCAGTTTTGTTGTTTAGATAACGGTAAACCCCCCCCCTACAATCGATGATGGTCTCCGGCTAGAGGTTTTGCGATCGCCTCAGATAACGTCCTTGTGGCGAACCCAGTATCTCTCCGCGATCGTAAATCAGATTCCCGCGCAGAAATGTGTGCTTGACTCGGCCGGTTAACTCCATCCCTTCAAAAGGCGTATAGCCCTGCTGTGAAGGAGATTCGGCCGCACGTACCACAAAACTTTCAGTGGGATCTAGCAGTACCAGGTCGGCATCGTAGCCGATCGCAATATCACCCTTTTGAAACAGTCCAAACCGCTGAGCCGGATTCCAACTGAGGAGCCTGGCCATGTGATTGTAGGACATACCCCGCTTGCTGCCTTCGCTGACAATGCCGGAGAGCAAGTATTCTGTCCCTCCAAAACCAGACTTTGCCAACCAAATATTGTCTGGATCGTTAAGGCTGGCTTTTTGCTCTGCTGAACAGCAGGCATGGTCGCTGACAATCCAATCCACCTGATCTTGCAAAACGGCATTCCATAAGTACTCGACGTCGGCTCGGGGGCGAATGGGAGGATTGACCTTGGCCCATTTCCCGGTGGGCGCATTCACGTCTAGCAGGAGGTGACCCACCGTGACTTCTCGCCGGAAGTTGATGTGGGGAAAGGTGGTTTGCATCATCAGGGCCGCTTCGACAGCTTTGCGGGAACTGAGATGGAGTAAGTTAATATTGGCGCAATTCGTTTCATGGGCGAGATAGGAGGCAATGCAAATGGCGAGTCCTTCTGAATGGGGTGGACGAGCTGCGCTGTAGGCATTTAGACCCGTTAGGGACGAATCTTGCTGCACGATTTTGGTGTAGGCATTGAGAATATCCGCCACTTCACAGTGAAGGCTGAGGCTGATGGAGTCTTGCAGGTTGGGGTAGCGCTCCCTTAGCCGAGTCAGCCCTCGCATAATGAATTCAAAATGGGCAAAGTCGTAGCGATCGCCCTCCTGAATCATCAAAAACAAATTTTGTTGATTGGATAGCCCATGCAACCCATACCCACCATAAAACATAAAGATTTTGAATGAAGCGACCCCATGTTCTTCATACAGCCACTCTATCTCGTCGATGTGTTGAGGGGCGATCGGTGCAATGTGATAGCCATAATCCACAAAAAAGTTGCCGTCGGATAAGGCCAGCACTTCTGGGAAGAAATCTTTGTAGGAACCGCCTTTATTCAAGTAATACTGGCCGGTGCGGATATAGTTGAGGCTGGTGGTGACTCCGCCCATGGCGGCAGCTTTGGTTTCGGCGATCGCATCCTGTCTTAGCTCTTGATAAATGCCAATATGCATGTGAGCATCAACAACCCCTGGAAAGCCCAGGAGATTTTGAGCATCAAATACCTCCTTAGCCTGGTCTGGGCTAATTTCTGGTGCGATTTGACTGAATTTACCGTCCTTAATGCCCACATCCAGGCGATCGACGGATGATTTATGGGGTCGAACCACCCGCACGTTTTTGATCAATCTATCTAGAGTGGGGGTTGTAGACATAACACCTCTTGCCGGAAGCCGTTGTAAATTCACGTCAATTGTGAAACCCTACTTCTACCCCTTTAATGTGGAATTAGGGTTCACATTGACACAAAGCTAGACATCATTTTTTCTTACGTTGCTCAAAATAAAACTTTTAGAATGAAATTATAACGGCTTCATTTCACACAGATTCAGGAGAAAAGATTATGGAAGAATTTAACGAGTATCATTTAGACCCCCAGCAGTTTCCTTTCCTCAACACGTTGCAGGAAAACTGGCAGACGATTCGAGATGAATTTACATTTTTTAAGAACAAAGCATCTGAGGAAGAGCTGAGATTTGCCCATG
Organism: Leptolyngbya sp. FACHB-8; assembly: GCF_014695575.1. Classification (GTDB taxonomy): domain Bacteria; phylum Cyanobacteriota; class Cyanobacteriia; order Elainellales; family Elainellaceae; genus Vacuolonema. The sequence goes on from NZ_JACJOO010000087.1 coordinate 96,759, forward strand.
AGGTGATGGGACCAAAAAGTAAAACGGTGAAAACGAAAGGCACTGCAAAATACAGCGCGTTTGGTGTTCTATTTCAAGGGTTGCTGATTGAGGATTATATCCGAGTACATCAAATTAAACACCCTGAATACGATGGGGAAAATGTTGCAGAAAAAGTTTTTCAGTTAAGAGAAAGATATTTTCCGAAACTGAGCGAAATCATCGAAAAAACAAATTCAACTAACGATAACATTCTCAGGAATGTGTATTATGGAACCTTTCATCCAGGGCTAGATGTGAAGCTACATGTGAACTATAACCTGCACACAAATCGTGGCTATTTGGGGCTGATTGTGCCTGAGGGAGATATTGCCATGAAAATTTGCCATGACACGTTTTATTGGCATGAAGGCGAATTTATGGTGTTAGACCACAGCTATCCCCACTGTCCCCATAACTACACGGAGCACGAGAGAACGGTTTTGGTTGTAGATTTCTTCAAACCCGATAAACCTAGAGAAGATGTGATCCGAATGGAACAGGAATTCGTTGAGGAGCGGATGCAAGAGAACCCTTACAGCCTGGGTGTTTTTGGTAAGAATGATAAAGCTCAAGTGGAAGACTTTGTTAAATATGGTTTGAGCCACCAATTGGAATGGGATAAAGCATTAAACACGTGAATTGAATATGGAACACGTTGCTACTACTGAGGCATACCGAGCGTTGGCGCTTCAGTTGACCTGTCATGCCATTAATCAGGCAAGCGATCGCCAGGAAGCCCGCACTCTAATGCAGCAGGCGATCGCCCGCATCGGCTCTCAAATCGCGGCCAGTATTGCGTTTATCGGGGCTGATTGTCGCTTGGTTGTGCTGCCAGAGTATTTCCTGACTGGCTTTCCATTGGGCGAACCATTCGCGGTTTGGGCTGATAAGGCCTGCTTGGAGATAGGAGGAGCCGAGTATGAAGCCCTCGGGCAGATTGCTCAAAAGCATCGCATCTTCTTAGCAGGGAATGCTTACGAACTCGATCCACACTTTCCAAAGCTGTACTTTCAAACCTGCTTTGTGATCGATCCGAGCGGCAACGTCGTCCTGCGCTACCGACGCTTAAACTCCATGTTTGCGCCCACTCCCCATGATGTGTGGGATGAGTATCTGGAGCATTACGGCCTGGAAGGGGTTTTCCCTGTAGTGAAGACGGAGATTGGGAATTTGGCCGCGATCGCCTCCGATGAAATCCTGTTCCCAGAAGTTGCTCGCTGTTTGATGATGCGGGGTGCGGAGGTGTTTCTGCACATGACCTCAGAGGTTTATGGGAGTAAGGAGCGATCGCCCAAAGACGTTGCCAAAATCAGCCGTGCGATTGAAAACATGGCTTACGTCGTTTCCGCCAATACGGCAGGTATTGCCCAAATTCCCATCCCGATCGCCTCGGCTGATGGAGGTTCTAAAATCATTGATTATCGCGGGCTGGTGTTAGCCGAAACCGCTACCGGCGAAAGCATGGCTGCCTTTGCGGAAATTGATCTGGCCGCCCTACGCCGTTACCGTCGTCGCCCCGGATTAACCAACTTGCTTTCTCGACAACGCTTTGAACTGTATGCTGAGAGCTACCGTCAGGCACAGTTTTATCCGGCTAATACGATGCTTGATGGGGAGGGCGATCGCAAGCACTTCATGCAAACCCAGCAGCAGACGATCGAACATTTAGCCAACTCAGATGTGATTTAAGGGATGGGTGCGAAGCCTCATTCCTCCAAATAGGGAGCTATCAGCTATGGATACCTCAATAGGTGTTCGCAACCCCCGCACAGGCCAGGTTGATTACCACATCACACCACCTATCCCAGACGAGCTGACAGAGCTGTGTGGTGGCTTACGCAACGCTCAAGTGGACTGGCAGCAGAAGGGATTGGATGCCCGAATTGAAGCATTACAGCAATGGAAACAGGCTGTTCAGGCACAACGGGATGAGCTGATTGAGGCATTGGTCGCAGATACGGGTCGGCTCGGTGTTTCTGTACTAGAAGTTGATTCCTTTTTAGGAAGCCTCGATCGCTGGTGCCATATAGCTCCTGAGCTATTGCAGGGCGAGGAACGGAACACGGCCATTCCCTTTATTCGATTACAGCAGACCGCTGTTCCCTATCCTCTGGTGGGGGTCATTAGTCCCTGGAACTTTCCACTCTTACTCTCCACAATCGATACGATTCCGGCTCTGTTAGCAGGCTGTGCGGTTGTGGTGAAGCCTAGTGAAATTGCGCCGCGTTTCTTGAAGCCGTTAATGGAGGCGATCGCCTCAGTTCCCGCACTCCAATCCGTCCTCACCTACATTGAGGGGGCTGGAGAAACGGGCGCTGATTTAATCGAACAGGTAGACTTAATTTGCTTCACAGGCAGTGTAGCAACGGGGCGTAAGGTAGCCAGTGCAGCGGCTCAAAAATTCATTCCCGCGTTTCTGGAGTTAGGCGGCAAAGATCCCGCGATTGTTCTTGACTCGGCGGATTTAGAATTAGCCACCTCCGCGCTTTTATGGGGGTCGGTGGTCAACACGGGGCAATCCTGCTTGTCGATTGAGCGAATTTATGTGGCTGATTCAATCGTTGAACCCTTTGTTGATCGGCTGGTGAACAAGGCCAAAGAACTTCAGCTCGCCTACCCTACGGTGAAGGACGGGCCGATTGGCCCCATTATTGCCGAACGACAGGCCACCATTATTTCTGAGCATTTAGAAGATGCGTTTGCGAAAGGGGCGATCGCTCACTGCGGCGGCAGAGTAGAAACCTTAGAAGGCGGCTTATGGTGTCGTCCAACCGTACTCACGAATGTTAATCACTCGATGAAGGTGATGACCGAAGAGACGTTTGCGCCTATCATGCCCGTGATGCCCTTCTCTTCTGTTGAAGAAGCGATCGCGCTAGCAAATGACACGATTTATGGGCTGAGTGCTGCTGTCTTTGCAGGGACAGAGGGGGAGGCGATCGCGATCGCAGAACAGTTGGATGCTGGAGCCATCAGCATCAATGATGCCGCACTTACAGCCATCATGCATGAGGGTGAGAAAAATGCTTTTAAATTCTCAGGTATGGGCGGTTCCCGTATGGGCGCGGCAGCCTTGAGGCGGTTTATGCGTAGGAAGGCGTTGTTGATTAAGACGGGGGCGATCGCGGACCCCTGGTGGTTTTAATTCTAAATATCACCGGAATGGGTTAAATCTTGTAACAACTGATTACTGCCATGCAGTTTGGAGCTATCCAGTGATTAATCCTGTATAAAAAACACAACAATGTCTAACATCCGCGAAGAAATGCCTGTTCTTGCCCGCCATGAAGGGGAGTGGTTTGGCACCTATACTCTGATTGATGCAACGGCGAAAATCCTTGACCAGCACGAAGCCCGCTTATCCTGTCAGTTTCCTCAGGAAGGCGAGTATGATTACTATCAAATCAATCGCTATACCTGGACAAATGGTAAGCAGGAGGAACACCAGTTTCCTGGCATCTACCGCGACAAAAAACTGTGGTTTGACACCGATCGGATTCAGGGACAGGCATGGGAAGCTGATGATACAACGGTTATCCTCAAGTTCTCCTACAAAACCATTCCAGACTTTTACCTCTATGAAATGATTCAAATTAGTCCTTGCAACAATCACCGCACCCGCACCTGGCACTGGTTTAAGAATCATCAACTGTTTCAGCGCACGCTAATTCAGGAAGAACGGCACCATTAATCAACGATTCTATCTTTTAGTACCAACCCATCAATCTGCATAGGACAAGACGGTTCCCGATTGGGATAAATCTCTGTCCACTCGAATGAAGAATAAACAGCCGTCTTCGGAAATGTGTCTGAGAGACGTGGTGAAGCTGGGGACATAGCCATAGTGGCCCTTGAGGAATCGATAGTTGCCAATATCGCAATATCCTGCCAGACAATATGCTTCTTCGTTATAGGACTGAATCATCGCCTGCCTCCCGTCATAATGGGGCAGGATAGCGAGTAACCACGTTCCTCCACCATTCGCGGCTTTTCTCAGCCACTTCTTGCTCGATTCGAAAAACTGCGTCGTGTCAGTTCTTCCCCAGGAGAGCAATTTACTGTCTAATGCGGGAATAAAATCACGCATCCTGGCATTTGGATGATTTTCCGCATCCTGATACTGCAAGTTACCGTTTGCCATCCATAAAATTTCTGCTGCTTCACCATTTAAGGTCTTCCATGGCCCGACTCTGACGCCTGCTGGAATGAAGGAGTAGCTGTCTTTGCCCAGTTTCCAATCTCCCATCTGGATAGCGCCACTGAGCACAAAAATTTCCAGATCTGCGGTAAATCTGCCTGCAGGTATTTCAAATTGAGAAGGCAGTAAAACCTTGACGGTAGATGCGCCATTGTCATGCCAGGAAAGCACCCGGCCAGTAGCTGTGACAGTTTTGGGTACACCATGAACCTGCCATGGTTGTTTGGGAACCGGATCGCTGTCGAAATACTGATATTGACGAGGGAGATATTTTGACGTGATAGCTGTACATCGCCCAGATAAATGCATCCGGCTCTGACCATCACCACCCCAATCCTCTGGGACTAAATTTGTATTTAAATCGTCTGCTAATGGAGATATAGATGAAGATGGTTGGTTTTGTTCACCCATGACGTTGCGGCCTCTCGACGAATTTGAAGCGCATCATTTAACGAATCTGAGCCTGTAAATTTAATGCTATACCCTTGCTGGCAAACAGACTCATGGAATACATCCCACTTTTGTAGATTTGGGAAGCCACGTTTGTGAGTGAGGAATGCTTTGCCTGCCTCATTCACAAACGTGAGATGCATCTGACTCATGTTTGAATGAAATAAGTACGATAAACATTCCGGCTTTGGGAATGCGATCGCCCTCCAATTCACCGTCCCATTAAAAATGGATGCGCTGCAATGCAATCCGGCACCTATAAAAAGCTTGTTGTTAAACAGTTCAGCTCGGATTTTCAATCGGCGATCGCCATTGAAGAACTCCCCATCCCCACCCCAAACTCTGACGAGCTTCTGATTCGCAACAAATTTGCTGGCGTTAATGCCGGATTTGATACCCTTCTTTGCCAGGGGAACGTACCCTATGTGAACCTCACCCCCCCCTTCGATCTGGGTGTTGAAGCGGTAGGTGAGATCGTGGCAATCGGTGATGCTGTAGACGGTTTTGACGTTGGAAATGCGGTTGCAACCATAGCGCGAGGGGGAGGTTATCGAGAGTATCAAGTTGTGCCGGCCCACCTTGCGGTCAAGATTTCTGAGGCCATTCCAGAAATCCTGACATTAATGCCGACAGGAATATCGGCTCTCGTGGCGTTAGAGCAGGCGGGGGAAATGCGCAGTCAGGAAACCGTATTAGTGACCGCTGCTGCTGGGGGAACCGGACACATTGCCGTACAACTAGCAAAGCTGGCCGGAAATCATGTGATTGGCACTTGCGGGTCAGAGGCCAAAGCTCAACTTTTGCAGGAATTAGGGTGCGATCGCATCATCAACTACCACCAGGAAGATCTACATGGCGTTTTGCAAAATGAATATCCTAACGGCATAAATTTGGTGTTCGATTGTGTAGGCAGCACCGTCTTTGATACCTGTGTTGAGAATTTAGCCGTGCGAGGACGGTTAGTAAGTATTGGTTTTATCTCAGAATATGCCAAAGCTCCTCAACCCATTCTTCAGCCTCGTATTTATCACAAGCTTTTTTGGAAAGCAGCTTCAGTGCGGGCGTTTCTCATGCCGCATTATGCAGAGTATATGGTTGAGGCGCGCGATCGCCTCCTCGATCTGTTCTATTCCCAAAAAATTCGTGTTGCCATCAACCCAACCCCGTTTTATGGGATTGAATCCATTCCAACTGCCGTTAATTACCTCCTAACTGGGAAAAACGTAGGCAAGGTGGTAGTTCAGTTTTATAGGTAGTTTCACCTTTCCAGGCTTCAAAGAATTGATACTGCCGTCGCTTAGCGACGGCAGTATCAATTCTTTGAAGCCTGGAAAGGTCAGCTGATCGCCCCCAAAACATCACAGATTTTTGTAAACGTAGGGCGCATAGGTGGAACAGGGTTCATGCAGGCTTGCTGTAAGGTGCGCAGGCGATCGCACACCCCCACATCTCCATCACCCACAACACAGCGATCCAGCAAATCCTCAAGCAAACATCCAAAGGCTCTGACCTCGATATATTCCAGCGATGAGGCAATGTCTGAAATGCTGGATGGATAGAAGGATGCGGCTCCAAAATCCCCCAGTAGACTTTCTCCCTGGGAGTTGACCAGAATGTTGTGGGCGTACAGATCGCCGTGAGTAATGCCTCTGGCGTGAAGGTGGGCAGCTACAGCCGCTATGCCCTGGGCAATCTGGAGAATAACTGGCACTGAAAAAGAGGCGTCAGAGGGATAAGTATCTCGGGTGCAGGTGTCGAAGCTGGGAGGGTTACCAAGGACTTTGTAGGTGGGGGGAACGAATGTAAAGAGCAGCCCTGCCTTCTGTTCAGGATGATTTTTCACCTTGCCCAATAGCCTGACCAAATTGGGGTGAGTGCCAGCGGCAATGCACGATCGCATCTCATCCAGCGGAAGCCCATCACTTGTGACTTTTCCTTTGAATACTTTGATGGCAACATCTACATTTTGCGTGGATTTAGTGGCCCAGGCTCCCTTGGAAATAACACCAGAGGCTCCTTCTCCTAAGGTACTTTCGATGCTTAGGTCAGCCCAATCCACTTCCTCCAGAGGTGCTTCCGATGAGGATTGCTCACAAAATGGATTTCCGGAGAACGCGAGCCAGGATAGACGGGGTAGGCTGAACAACCAGGAGGGAAGTGTTGTGAGTTGATTGGCTGAGATGCGAACCAGTTCCAGGTTTTGGCAGGCGGCCATTTCTTCGGGGAGCGATCGCAACTGATTTCCCGCCAGCATGAGTTTTTGCAATTGGCTTAACTGCCCGAAGGATGTGGGGAGTTGCTCAATTTGATTGTCGGTGAGAATGAGCCAGCGGACAGAGGAAGGGAGAGAGTTTTCGGCGATCGCTCTAATTTTGTTTGACTTGAAGCCCACCATGGAAAGATTGGGGCATTGAGATAGCACAGCGGGCAATTCTTCAAAGTTGTTGTTACTGAAGAAAGCGATTCTGAGCTTCTGTAATTGACCAAAGTTATCTGGCAACGATTTCAGGTGATTGTGGGTGAGATTTAAGATCTCCAGGGAATCTGCGAGGTCAAAAATCTCTGCTGGAAACTCGGTTAGGTTAGCTGCCAAATCCAGTCTTTTACTTCCCTTTAGTTGCCCAGATTGTAATGCTTTTAGTGTTTCCATGTGCACGGAATGAATAGAGGACAACATTAGGTTTTCTCTCAGACATCTCCTGAGACCAGTGAGTAAGCAGTAACCATCGCCATTTATAACGTTTCTCCATGATTTGTGAAATGTTTTTTGAGACGTAAGTTGAGCTAAAAGATGGCATAGCCTTTTGGGTTTTATGTTGAATGGCAACTGCTCACTTACAACTTCAATAACTCAATACTCTGGACAGTTTTCTGAAACCCTTGATTTTGCGTGCGCTTCGCGCACGCAAAATCAAGGGTTTCAGAAAAACTGTCCGAACTAATGTAACTGTAACTACAGGTATCTTGTATTTCTATCTGGTGATGGACAAACATAAATGAAGGCTTTCGTTATAGTTCTTATAGTTGAGTTTGATTATCCAAAATTTTAATAGGGGAATATCAGTGGGTCAGTTTAATGGCGTGATGATGCAGTATTTCCATTGGTATATTCCATCCGATGGTACTTTATGGAATGAGTTTGCAGAGCGTGTTCAGGGATTGGCGGAAGCAGGTATAACTTCAGTTTGGCTACCTCCAGCTTATAAAGGTGTGGGCGGTGCCCAGGAAGTTGGATATGGGGTCTACGATATGTTCGATCTAGGGGAGTTTGATCAGAAGGGCACTGTTCGTACCAAATATGGAACGAAAGAGGAGTATGTCGCGGCTATCAAAGCTGCCAAGGCTGCGGGTGTTCGGGTTTATGCTGATGTCGTTCTCAACCACAAACTAGGGGCTGATGAACTGGAAGAAGTAGAAGCAACACCGTACGATCCAGAAGATCGCCATCGCCCCATTGGTGACATGCAAACGATTAAGGTGTGGACACATTTTACGTTCCCAGGTCGCCACGGAAAATATTCTGAAATGGAATGGCATTGGTGGCATTTTGATGCGGTTGATTACAACGTTTATAACGAATCTGAGGATGCTGTTTACCTCTTTAAAGGAAAGAAATTTGATGAACAAGTTGATTTAGAAAAAGGCGCTTTTGACTACCTCATGGGCTGTGATCTGGATATGGAAGATCCAGAAGTTCGTGATGAACTAAAGCGCTGGGGTGAATGGTTTATTGATACAACGGATGTGGATGGTTTTCGCTTTGATGCCGTGAAGCATGTCAAAGCAGGCTTTTTTCCCGAATGGCTGAACCACTGCCGTCGGTATGCGGGCCGCGATCTATTTGCGGTTGGCGAGTACTGGTCTTACGACATTGAAGCATTACACCATTTCATTGCTCTTACGGGTGGTGATGTGCTGTTGTTTGATGCTCCATTGCATCACAATTTCAGCGTTGCCAGCACTCGGGGCAACCATTACGACATGCGGCAAATTTTTGATAACACTTTGGTGCAACAGCAACCCGCTTTAGCCGTTACCCTGGTAGACAATCACGATTCTCAGCCCTTGCAAGCATTGGAATCTGTGGTAGAAGGTTGGTTTAAGCCGTTAGCTTATGCATTAATCCTGTTGCGGCGTGAGGGTTATCCCTGCATCTTCTATGCCGATTATTACGGTGCCCATTACAAAGATAAGGGCAGGGATGGTAACGAGCATGAGATTTGGCTCGATAGCCATCAATGGATTATTGACAAATTCTTGTATGCCCGTCAAACCTATGCCTATGGTGATCAGTACGACTATTTTGACCACCCCAATACTCTCGGCTGGACCCGTTTAGGGGATGAAGAACATCCCGGTGGCATGGCTGTAGTGCTGAGTAACGGGGAAGCGGGCATAAAATGGATGGAGGTTGGACAACCCAATTGTACCTACATTGATATCACTGAACATATCGACGAGCTGATCACCACGAATGATGAAGGATGGGCCAATTTTCGATGCGATGCTGGTTCTGTTTCGGTATGGGTGCCTGCGGACTCTAGCGTTTAGGGCGATCGCCCTAAAGTAGCTCTCCAACTTACAGCGCTTCTCAAGCGCTTAAAATCTGGTTGTTTTTGTAAGAGCCGCGCTCTCACAGAAACAACCGTAGCCAATTCAAGCACAAAGCACTGTAAATTAGGAAGCTGGCCACTCAAACTTCATCAATTGAAGGCTGCACAATGCCCCGGCATTCTCCAAACCCCACCCTGGCGTAACCCTGCTTCTGACAAAATCCGCGCAGAATAACTTCATCCCCATCCTGCAAAAACGATCGCTCCTCTCCAGTCGGCAGTGAAATCGGCTGTGCACCCCGTTGTGTAATCTCTATCAGCGATCCCAGGGAGCCTGCTTCTGGACCTGATACCGTACCACTTGCCATCAGGTCACCGGGTTGAAGGTTACACCCGTTGCTGGTGTGGTGGGTAACCATCTGGGCCAGGGTCCAATACATGTATTGGAAAGAGGTTTGGCTCAAGCGGATGGGTTCTATGCTCTGCTCTCGCATCTGTGCTGACTGGAGCCAGGCTTCAACCGTAATATCGATGCCGCTGGTCTGAGCATCGCTGGACAGCGTCAGATAGGGCAGCGGTTGTGGGTCGCTCTCGGGTCGTTGAAATGCAGCGCAGCGGAAGGGGGCCAGAGCGTCTAAGGTGACAACCCAGGGGGAGAGAGTCGTCGCAAAGTTTTTAGCCAGAAACGGCCCTAAAGGCTGGTATTCCCATGCCTGAATATCTCGGGCTGACCAGTCGTTGACCAAACACAGTCCGAAAATGTGTTCTTCTGCCTGGTCAATGGCGATCGCCCTTCCTAACTCATTGGCCGCCCCAATAAACCACCCAACCTCCAATTCGTAATCTAGCAAGCGGCAGGGGCCAAAGTTGGGTGCCGTTTCATCAGGAGCTTTGCGTTGTCCCTTAGGCCGCTGAATACTCGTGCCGCTGGGCCGTATGGAGGAAGCTCGCCCATGATAGGCGATCGGAACATATTTGTAATTTGGCAGTAGAGGGTTATCTGGGCGAAACAGTTTGCCTACATTGGTGGCGTGGAAGATGGAGGCGTAAAAATCGGTGTAATCGCCAATGTGGGCTGGTACTAGCAATTCGGCCTCAGCCATTGATATGAGGAGAGATGGATTGGGAGGTGAGGAAGGCTCGTCAGCCTGTAGTAACCGGCTCAAGCAGGTCCTTAGAGCAGAAGTAGCCTTCTGCCCTTGTGCCATTAGTGGATTTAAGGTAGGTGCGGTACAAGCCATTTGCACAGCTTCAGGAAGCTCTTGGAATAGGCCCAGTTGAGAGCATTGAGAGAGATCTAGAATGTAGTTCCCAATTGCGACGCCAATACGAGGAGATGCGGTGCTGCCGAGCGGTTGAAATAGGCCGAAGGGAAGGTTTTGAATAGGAAAATCGGTATCTGGAGTATTGGCGGATTCAACCCAACTTTTCAAGTTGGGATTGTGGGTTTCATTGATTGAGTAATGCATAGATATTCAAAAATAAATTTACTTTGACATCATTTTGTTGCTAGTTTTTGTGGCGTGAGTGACGTCTCCAATAACTGTAATTCCATCAAATCATGAATGGGTTCTTGAAATGAACAGGAACCAAAACCATGAAAGAAATGCTGGCGGGTTGCTTGAATTGATGTGGAAGAAATATGGTGAGCACCCCATCTTATACCGCCGCTCTCAAACACAAAACCACTTTCCTTTTCGGAGGAATCTCCTCGGACCGCCAGAGTTTCTCTCAGAATTTTGGATAGGTCTTCCAGTGTTGCTGCTTGCGAGTAGGCAAAGGTGGCGGCGATCGCCACATTCAAAAATCCGTGCATAGGTGCTGTAGGGCTCTCAGGCTCATAAGTAAGGCGATGGTCGCCGGGTAGCGCATGATGTAACCCCGCTGTTGCTTTGAACGCCACTTCAGCGTCTGCACAGGCCAAAATAAACTGGCTGAGCTGAGTAACCGTTGGAAATGCCTCAGCTTTAATGCCACCAGTGCGAATCTTGGCAAAGGCACCCGTTCCCTTGAGAGCCTTCAGATGGGGAAGCGGATCGGTAAAAGGAACTTCAAAGAACGCATCAATCCCGTTTGGCATTTGAGGCAGTAAGGATTGAAGGGCGCTTGGAGGCAGGGGCGGAAATTCTAAGGCGGCAAGAGCCAGAGGGGAAGAACTGGGAGTAGCCTGGGGTGGGACCGATTGGAGCGATCGCATTTGCTCCAAAATCGCTTCCAAACCCCCAGATAGAACTACACTCAAAGGCCATGGTTCAGAGCCGGAAGATTGAGTCAGGAATGCTAACTCGGGTACTCGCCCAGCAGGTAATACAAAACGGCCCAGCATCCAGGCCTGAGAACTCGTCCGGTCCTGTTCATAATTCCCGATAGCTTCTGGCAGGCTCAACTGGGCCGGGGGAAAAAGCCCGGCATAGTCCACAACGGCTGACAGCAAGGTCTGCACCGATGAGGTCATAGAACGGTATGTCCTAATGAAATTGGAATACCTGTATCCTACTGCGAAAGCTTTGTTTGACTAATCGTTCTGGAGAGACAGCGGGGATCAGTCTCCTGACAGAGGTTGCTCTACCGGGGATCAGTACCACAATGGAACTAGGCCTAACTCGTTAGGATGGGATTAACCGAACTCGGTAGTAACGTGTGCTTCGAAGGCAACGGTCGGTATCCTGGTTCGATCAAGCTTGCTTGATCGTGGAAGAGGCTGTAACTGTTTGCATCATGTTTCTTCACTGTCTGCTAGATCAGGTCTGGCGGGAGCTTTGGCAGTGGGAAACTTAAGGAGAGGCTTGTATGGGCGATCGTTTTCCAATTCAACAATTTGATCATCTCGAGTTTTACGTTGGTAATGCCAAACAGGCAGCCCTCTTTTATTCCAAATGTTTTGGTTTTACTAATACAGCCTATCGGGGGCTAGAGACCGGAGAGCGGGATGTCGCTTCCTACGTTCTGGAGCAGGGAAATATCCGCTTTGTCGTCAGTAGTGGCCTCAATCCGCAACACCCCATTGCCAAACTTGCCTGGGATCATGGTGATCACGTTGCTGTCATTGCGCTTGCTGTACCAGATGCAGAGAAAGCTTACCTGGAAGCTACCGATCGGGGGGCATTAGAAGCGATTCCACCCACAAAGACGCAAGATGACTCTGGAGTGCTGTGTTATTCAGCGATTCACCTATATGGAAATGTGTTGCTGAAATTTGTCGATCGCAGTCATTACTCGGGTGCGTTTGCTCCTGGATTTAAACCTTGTACGCTCACAGAAAACCACCATACGTCTGGTTTAACAGCCATTGATCATGTGGTCGCCAATGTGGAATTGGGAGCTATGGAGCGATGGGTTCAGTTTTTTGCTGAAACGATGGGCTTTGAGGTGCTGGTGCACTTTGATGAGCAGGCGATTTCAACTGAATACTCGGCTTTAATGTCTAAGGTGATGCAGGACAAGACTGGCACCATCAAATTACCCATCAACGAGCCGGCCTCCGGCAAACGCAAATCTCAAATTGAGGAATATCTGGAGTACAACGGGGGGCCCGGTGTACAACATATCGCCTTAGCAACCGACAATATCATCGAAACGGTGAGCTGTTTGAAAGCCGCAGGGTTAGAGTTCTTACAAGTTCCAAGCACCTACTATCAGGATTTGACAGAACGAGTTGGGCCTATTAATCTAGCGGTAGAAAAACTGGCAGAATTAGGCATTCTCGTCGATCGCGACTCAGACGGTTATTTGCTGCAAATTTTTACCCAAACAGTTCAGGATCGACCGACCCTCTTTTTTGAAGTGATTCAACGATGTGGGGCGAAAGGCTTTGGAGAGGGGAATTTCAAAGCATTGTTTGAGGCGATCGAACGGGAGCAGGCAGTACGCGGTAATTTGTGAAGGTGCAGCCATGACTTACTATTACAAGCTCGGCACGATTCCCCACAAGCGACACACGCAGTTTCGCCAACCCAATGGTTCGCTGTACCACGAAGAATTGATTGGAATTCATGGGTTTTCAGGGATTCAAGCTCTGCTTTATCATCTGCACCCGCCGACTCAAATTTACAAAGTTCTGCTGCAACAAAAAGTGGACATTCCCTACGAAGAGGATTGGCCCTTGCGGCACCATCATCTGCGAACGGCAGTGGTTAGAGGGAGCGGGGATGCGATCGCCTCCCGAGTTCCCCTTATGGGCAATGCAGATGTTTGTATTGCGATCGCCCGTCCCACGGTTCCCATGACCTACTGGTATCGCTTTGGAGATGGCGATGAGGTGCTGTTTATTCACGATGGCACAGGGGCTTTAGAAACTCAGTTTGGCATTTTGCCCTATCGCCCCGGAGATTATCTGGTCATTCCGGCAGGGGTACTTTGGCGGCTGATTCCGGATGCGGATGTAGAACAGCGGATGTTGGTGATTGAAGCTCACGGGCACATTACCCCGCCGGAACGGTATCTGAACCGTTCCGGTCAATTTCTGGAGCAAGCCCCCTACAACGAACGGGATATTCGCCCTCCCCAAAGCCTGGTTGCCCACGACGAGGAGGGCGAATTTGAGGTACGGGTTAAGGCCCGGAATTACATCACCCGTTACCTGTATCACCGCCACCCTCTCGATGTGGTGGGCTGGGACGGGTATCTCTGGCCCTATGCCTTCAATATTGAGGATTTTGAACCGATTACCGGACGGGTGCACCAGCCCCCTCCCGTGCATCAAACCTTTGCGGGACCGGGCTTTGTCCTTTGCTCCTTTGTGCCCCGCTTAATTGATTATCACCCTCTGGCGATTCCGGCCCCTTACAACCACTCCAACGTCGACTCAGATGAGGTGCTGTACTACGTCGAAGGAAACTTTATTTCCCGTAAGGGCATAGAGCGAGGGTCGATTACGTTGCATTGCAGCGGTATTCCCCATGGTCCCCATCCGGGAACCTATGAGCAATCCATTGGTCAAGCCCGAACCGATGAGTTTGCCGTTATGGTTGATACGTTTCGGCCATTAAAGTTAACCCGCTATGCTTATGACCTGGAAGACAAAGATTATCCCTATAGCTGGATCGCTGAATAATTCAAACTCATGGCAAAACTACATTGGACCGTTTTGTTAAAGCCCTTGGTGTTACAAACACTTTGTATTTGTAACACCAAGGGCTTTAGCAATATAACTCTCAATGTCTGTTTTAAGAGCTATTTTTTCGTCTGTAAAGTGCATGCAAACATAATCCTTCCAGCCAATTCTAAAACACGCCCTGATGTGACAAAAATGATAGGTAGAGGATGCCATTATGAATTACACCATTACAAAATCCCCAGAGGGCCTGACTATTTCGTCTCGTATTCAGGAGCGTTTACAACGGGGGGAATTGGTTCAGGCGCAAGTGGATGAATTTGCAGAATTTTTGACCCAGGTCGATCGCCAACTTCTTCACCATCCCATCATTACCGACAACGTCTATACCCGTTGGTTTAGCGAAGGCCAGATTTCCGATACAGAACTGCGTCACTTCATTAAGCAGTTCTCGGTCTTTTCAAATCAATTCTTGATTGCAGCGCTGCAAAAAATTATTAATGCACCCAACCTGCAACAATCACGAGCGGGCCGAGAAATTTTGTTGAATGAGTTAGGAGTGATCTACCGCAAACCGGAGCAGGCGATCGCTCCTTCCACAGGCCTGAGTGAGGATGAAAAAGATCGGCAGGGTGACCCTGAATTGGTCAGTACGGAGGGCACCGTAGACGGTGGAATTTGTCGCTTCCGGGCCGCGCATTTTGAGTGGTTGGCGGATGTGGCAAACGGTTTAGGACTGGACTTTGGGGAGATTGGGAAGCGGCAGCATGGCCGACCCACAACTCTACATTTCTGTGATGAATTGATTCGTCTGTATGGCAGTGCTGACCCGGCGATCGCCGAGGGAGCCAGCTTTGCTGTTGAAAACTGGGCAGCGGCTGGTTTCTGGCAAGAGTTAGAAGACGGCCTGGGGATACTGAAGCAAACCCGTTACCCCCATCTACGTCTCGCCTTTTTTACCTGGCATAACCGGGTTGAGGGTCAACACGCTGGGCATACCCTGGAAGAACTGGAGGAGGTGTATTTCCATCCTGACTTTGATCGGGAGAAGTTTATGCAAGGGGGGCGGGAAATCTTGGAGGCGATCGCTGTCTTTTGGAATGGGTTGGAGCGCGATCGCCTGGAGCATGTCTACCTATAAAACATCCGTTAAAAATCGCCGTAGGGGCGGGTTTAGCAAACAACCCATAACTGTGATAGTTAACCTTCCGGCAAAACCTGCCCTGTTTACCAAAAGTCATCTACTCCCAGGGCGGGTTTAAAAACAATCTCGGTTGTGTCGTTAAAGATTGTGGTAAAACCCGTTCCTACGTGGCACCTATTCAATTCCTGCCGCTTTATCTAACCGTACTTTGCTGAAACTGGCCCCCTACAGTTAAATGCCTATTCAAACTTAAATTTGATTCTGGAGAACTTGCTATGGATACCCCTCACACTTCTCCCAATGCTTCAAATCCGGGTCAACGCCTGCGAGATTTTGCACAACTCTTTCGTCTGCCTGTAGGGATTATGGCTGGGATAGCTGGTTGTGCCACGATCGTTGCCCTAAATCATACTGTTCCAGTTCATCATTACTGGCTGACGGCGCTCATTCTGTTTTGCATGATGTCTGCGGCCTGCGCGATCAACGATTATTGGGATGTTGAAAAAGATCGGGTTGATCATCCAGAACGGCCGTTGCCATCGGGTCGCCTAATGCCTCAGCAAGTCTGGTACACCGCGGCTATTCTGTTTGGATGTGCTCTGGTGGCGTCTATTCCCTTAGGAATTTACCCCTTTCTTCTAGTGGCTGTGAGTACGGCGGTGTTGTGGGAGTATTCGCACCTGCTGACGCTCAACGGGATTTTAGGCAATTTAATTGTGGCTACCGTTATCTCCGGGCTGATTTTTCTGGGAAGTTTAGTCGCGGGGCGTCCTTTTGCCATGCTGTATCCTATTGGATTTTTGTTCTGCCTTGCTTTTGCAAAGGAGGTTGTTTGGGATATTCATGATGCGGAGGGCGATCGCCGTCAGGGCATTGTCACGATTGCAAACAGGTTAGGAGACCAAACGGCATTTACCATTGCCTGGGGCTTGTTGATACTTTTGCTGGGGTCTATTCCCCTCGCGGTGACTTTGCTGCCCATGGCGCATCCCTGGGTATTTACGGTTTTCGCGCTGATTACAGTGATCAGTTTGGGAATTGCATTAGCGCGGTTTCAGACTCAACGGAGCTCTCAAACCTATGAGGCGTTTGTTCTGTGGGATCGGTTGAGTATGGTGTTTGGTGTGGTGGCTTTATTGGGAACGGCCGCGCCGTTGTCTGTTTAGATGTCCAGGTTTTGTTGAGGGGTTACAACCCCTCAACAAAACCTAAGAATTAGTTTTTATAGATTTGAGGGATCCCTCAAATTTATCTCGACGGACTACTAGGTTGTGGAGGGGGATAGAGGATGAAACAACTCACTCTAGAGCAGTTGCTTGAAACGGGGATTACTCCTGGCGATGCCGCTGAGATGTTGCCGTCAATTAATCGGTGGTTGGCTTTTCTACCGGCGGCTGAGTGCTGGCAGTGGTTGAGTCGAAAGCTGCTCAAGCCCGAGCATCCTTTTGCCCTACATGAACTGTTGTACCAAACGGCCTATCGTGATTGGAATAGTGACCAGGGGCCACCTCCAGCCTGGTTTCCCACAGAGGATGAGATACGGGAGACGAATATTGCTGAGCTGATGCGATCGCTGAATCTCACCTCCTATGCTGAGCTGCATGCCTGGTCTGTGCAGCATCGACAGGAGTTTTGGGAGCAGATGGTTCAACGATTGCGGATTCGCTTTCGCCAACCCTACACCCAGGTGATGAATATATCGCAAGGTGTCGAAGCGCCAGAGTGGTTTGTGGATGCCCGATTGAACATTGCGGAAAGCTGTTTTCAAGCTCCAGGGGATGCGATCGCCATTATCTTCCAGGCTGAATCAGAACCGTTACGAACCTGGACCTATGCCGAGTTAAACGCCTTGAGTAACCGTATTGCTAATGGCCTGGTAGAGGCAGGGTTTCAAGCTGGAGATGCGATTGCCATTGCGATGCCCATGACGGCAGAGGCGATCGCCGTTTACCTGGGCATTGTCAAAGCGGGATGTGTAGTGGTCGGCATTGCCGATAGCTTTGCAGCCGATGAGATTGCGGCGCGTTTGCGCATTTCCAAAGCGAAAGCTATTGTCACCCAGGATTATATTCTGCGGGGCGGTAAACAGTTACCCCTCTATCACAAAGTGGTAGAGGCAGAGGCCCCTCGTGCGATCGTGCTGTCCCTGGAGGCGATCTCGGCCGTGCAACTGCGATCGGAGGATTGCCTCTGGAAGGAATTTCTAAGCTCAAACGATCAGTTCGAGGCCATCGCAGTCGAGCCATCTGCCCACACTAATATCCTGTTCTCCTCGGGCACCACAGGAGATCCGAAAGCCATTCCCTGGACACAAACTACACCCCTAAAGTGCGCCGTAGATGGTCATCTACATCAAGATATTCATGCAGGGCAGATTGTTGCGTGGCCGACAAATTTGGGGTGGATGATGGGGCCATGGTTAATCTATGCCACGTTAATCAATCAAGGAACGATCGCCCTCTATTACGGAGCCCCTACGGGTCGGGAGTTTGGGCAGTTTCTTCAGGATGCTCGGGTCAATGTCCTGGGGGTTGTTCCCAGTTTGGTCAACTGCTGGCGAACCAATCAGTGTATGCAGGGTTTAGATTGGAGTGCCATTCAAGCCTTTAGCTCTACAGGGGAATGTTCTAATCCCCAAGACATGCTATTTCTAATGGCGATCGCAGGCTATAAACCCGTAATTGAATATTGCGGTGGAACTGAAATCGGAGGTGCCTATGTTACGGGAACTTGCGTTCAGCCCTGTGCCCCTGCAACATTCACGACTCCGGCGTTGGGAATGGATCTGGTGATTGTGGATGATGGCGATCGCCTCTCCTCTAAAGGTGAAGCCTTCATCATTCCGCCATCGATTGGGTTATCTACAGAGTTGCTCAATAAGAATCATCATCAGGTCTATTTTGCTTATACACCCCATTGGAATTCCATTCCTCTTCGCCGTCATGGTGATCAACTTGAGCGGTTGCCGGGGGGCTATTACCGGGCTTTAGGGCGGGTCGATGACACGATGAATTTGGGAGGTATTAAAGTTAGTGCAGCGGAAATCGAGCGGACTTTAAACACGGTTCCGGAGATTTGTGAGACGGCAGCGATCGCCGTTTCTCCGCCCGAAGGTGGTCCCAGCCAGCTGGTCGTTTTTGCGGTTGTAGCCCCCGAGACTCAGCTTCAACCAGAGCAACTGACGACAGCTTTACAGCATGCCATCCGACATCATCTCAATCCTCTCTTCAAAATTCATCGGGTGATGATTGTGGAATCTTTGCCTCGCACGGCTTCTAATAAAGTGATGCGACGAATTTTGCGCGATCGCGAACTTTCCTATTCCTCCTCATAGTTATAACGTTACACATTGGTTTTGATATGAACGCCACATTAGAACAGTCTGTTTTCCCTCCACTCAAGCTGGAAGATTACGACATCCATCAGGACTGTGGTTTTTTACCATCTCAAACTCCAGCTTATGTCTCTCTACCATCAGCATTTCAGCCGATTGAGCAGATAGCGACGCAGTTACCAAAATGGATGACGACGGGTAAGCTGCGGCAGGCGATCGCAAACTTACCTGAAGTGACCCCTGAGCGGGAGCTGAATGATCTGCAATGGCGACGAGCCATGTTGATGTATTCCTACTTAACCCATGCTTTTGTTTGGGGCCAACCGCCTCCTGTATCGACGCTGCCCCGAAACCTGGCCGTCCCCTTTTACACGATTGCTCAGAACTTGGGGCGACCTCCAGTGCTGTCCTATGCATCCTACGCTCTGGATAACTGGGTACGTATTGATGAGGCAGAACCCATTGAAATTGGTAATATTCTGATCTTCCAAAACTTTCTGGGGGGCTTAGATGAAGACTGGTTCATTCTCATCCACATTGATATTGAAGCAAAAGCGGCTCCGGCTCTGGCAATCATTCCCACCTTATTGAATAGCGTGGTTCGAGATGATTCGGAGGCGGTCATTCAGGCTCTGGACGTGATTAAGACTGCTTGGATGGCAATTAATACCACCATGGAGCGCATGCCCGAAGCCTGTGATCCCTACGTCTATTACAATCGGGTTCGACCCTACATCCACGGCTGGAAGAATAATTCATCCCTGCCCAACGGTCTGATTTATGAAGGCGTGGATGAGTACAATGGCGAACCCCAACAACTGCGGGGGGAAACGGGAGCGCAAAGCGCGATTGTCCCTACAATGGATGCATTGTTCAATATCTCTCACAGCAATGACCCACTCCGAGAGTTTTTGATGGAGATGCGGGAATATATGCCACCCAGTCATCGTGCTTTCATCGAGCAGGTAGAGCAGCAATCCACTCTGCGGAACTTTGTGAAGGAGCGAATGGGACAGATGCCTGAGTTGGGCGATCGCTACAATGACTGTGTTTCTCTAATTGAGCAGTTCCGGACGCAACACCTGGAATTTGCAGCTCGCTACATTCATTCCCAGGCAGGGCGGGCGAATAATGACACCCACATCGGTACGGGAGGCACGCCTTTTATGCAGTACTTGAAAAAGCACCGAGATGAAAGTACCCAACATCTTTTAAGAAGTACCGATTAAAAGAAGTGTGAGATGGGCATCCGGTTATTGATTTTGGTGAAAGATACCCATTTCACAAAGAGCGCAACTCATTTACGTTATGTTCTTCAGCCCAAACCGCATTTCAGGATTAATTTCAAGATGGACATAATCGAGCAATTTCTCCCATGACTCAATTCAACGTGTTTGTGACTCGCCAGCTTCCGACCGCTCTGGATGCGTTGCAAGAGGTTGCCCAGGTTGAGGTATGGCCTGAGCGCACTCCCCCCCCTTATGACGTGTTATTGGAGAAGGTGAAGACCATCGATGGCCTGTTGTGTCTGCTAACCGACCGCGTTGACCCGCCCCTCTTAGAACAGGCACCTACCCTCAAGGTAATTAGTCAGATGGCAGTCGGTTATGACAACATCAATGTTCCCGCTGTGACTGCCCGCAACATACCCATTGGGAATACCCCCGGTGTGCTCACCGATGCCACCGCAGATTTGACGTGGGCGTTACTGATGGCCGCAGCACGACGGGTGGTGGAGGGCGATCGCTTCACCCGCGCGGGGCAATGGCAAACCTGGGAACCAGACTTGTTGCTGGGTCCTAATGTCGCTGGAGCAACCCTCGGCATTCTGGGTCTGGGCCGTATTGGTCAGGCCGTTGCCCGTCGCGCCAGGGGATTCGACATGCGAATTCTCTACGCCAATCAACGGCAGGCCCCATCCGAGGTAGAACAGGCTCTAGGTGTTGAGTTCGTCCCCTTCGATCGCCTGTTGCAGGAATCCGATTTTGTGACCATTCATACGCCGTTGACGCCGCAAACAAATCAGTTATTCAGTGATCCACAATTTGAGCAGATGAAACGGACTGCTATTTTAATCAATACGGCACGCGGCTCGATTGTGAATCAGGAGGCGCTTCATCGCGCACTAACCCAGGAGCTTATTGCAGGGGCCGCATTGGATGTGACAGACCCAGAACCGATTCCTCCCGATAGCCCGCTGCTGCTGCTCCAAAATCTCATTATTACGCCTCACATCGGCAGTGCCAGCCAGCAAACCCGAGAAAAAATGGCAAACATGGCGATCGCCAACCTGATCGCTGGGTTGAAGGGCGATCGCCTGCCCCATTGTGTTAACCCTGAAATTTACGATCGCCGCGAATAAATTTGATTGCTTTTTTGTTTTAGGCCAATCCATACCAGTGAGCGCATCATCATGGATATTGCAGAACGCATGAGTCGGTTAGGAACAGAATCCGCCTTTGAGGTCTTTGCAAAAGCCAAAAAACTCGAAGCTCAAGGAAAAAGTGTTATCCACCTGGAAATTGGTCAGCCTGATTTTCCAACTCCTGCAAATATCTGCGAAGCGGCCTGTCAAGCTATGCGAGAGGGTTATACGGGTTATGCTCCAGCCGCAGGGCTCTTGGAATTCCGGCAAGTCATTGCCGAATACATTCAGCAAACCCGAGGCATTGAGGTTCATCCCGATGAAGTGGTGGTGACGCCGGGAGCAAAACCGATTATCTTTTTCACACTACTGGCATTGGTTAACGATGGGGATGAAGTGATTTATCCCAATCCAGGTTTTCCTGTTTACGAATCGGTCATTAATTTTATTGGTGCTAAACCCGTTCCTCTGGAATTACGTGAAGAGGTAGATTTCCGTTTCCGCATTGATGATCTGATTCATGCCATTTCTGATCGAACCAAGCTGCTCATCCTTAATTCCCCCCAAAATCCAACAGGCGGAATTTTGACCGTTGAAGAATTGGAGGCGATCGCCTACCTCGCCAAGAAACACGATTTCTATGTCCTTTCCGATGAGATTTACTCCCGCATCATCTACGAGGCGGAGCACCAGAGTATCATCCAATTTCCGGGCATGAAAGACCGCACGATTCTGCTAGATGGGCATTCCAAAACCTACGCCATGACAGGCTGGCGGCTCGGGTATGGCATCGCTCCTAAACCTCTGGCAGAACGGTTGGTGCAACTGATGATCAATTCCAACTCCTGCACCTGTTCTTTTACCCAAATGGCCGGAATAGAGGCCCTCACTGGCCCCCAAACCGCTGTTGACGACATGGTGGCCGAATTTCGCCAACGGCGAGATGTCATGGTAGACGGATTGAATGCGATCGCCGGAATCCAATGCCGTCAACCGGCCGGAGCCTTTTATGTGTTCCCAAATGTCAAACAGCTTCCCCTTCCCTGTGATGTTCTGGCTGACCATCTGTTAGAAAACGCAGGCGTATCCGTTTTATCGGGAACCGCCTTTGGTAAATTGGGGGATGGGTATTTGCGGCTTTCCTATGCCAACTCGTTGGCGAATATTCGGGAGGCGATCGCCCGTATACAAGCTGCTGTCAGTCATTTATGAACCCACCGGACAACGAAACGCTGGACCTCCAGAGGGATATTCTTTCAGGTCGCACCTTCTCCATGGCAGAAGTCATTGGTCGGGAGGGGACATCCTTTATGAAAGGTGAGTCGCCTGTTCCCAGATTGGTGCAGGTGTTGACGGAGATTAACCTGTTTATTCAACAACATCTGGTCGATATATCAGGTATTGTCCAGGCTATATTATTTGCCTGGGTTAAATCTGATGAGGCCCGTGTGAGCCGATATGTCAAATCCCCATTAGTCGCTCTTCAAGAGATTGTTGAGAATATTACGACCGATGCCGATACGCTCTATGAGTTTGTGCGCCAGGTGGATTGCAAATGGGGCCAGATGAACAATGAACGGCCTTACTTTCAAAAGCCTGGGCAACCTCCCCACCCGGACGATGAATTTACCCATGAATCGGTACAGATTCAGTTAAGCCAGTTTTTGTCTGTTCTAAAATGCCATTTGTAAGGGGCTGCACATTTAAATGCCATGCTCAGTAGATCGCTAATTTGCTCTAAACCTTCAATCCCTTCGGGGTTTAAAGCGTTTTGGGTATGCGAAGCACGCCCAAAACGCTCTTTTGCGATACTGGTGCTAGGGTCAAAAGGTAGCCATCTGGCTTATAACGGTCTCGGAGCATGGCATGAAGCGCTTTACCCAACTGTTTCAGGAAATTGACGCCACCACCTCCACCAACGAGAAGGTGCAGGCAATCCAAAACTATTTCACTGAGGAAGAGCCTGCCAATGCCGTTTGGGCGCTTTATCTACTGTTGGGCAAAACTCGTAAACGGCTGATTACATCTCGGGTACTGCGAGATGTGTTCCTAAGTATTTCAGATATTCCCGAATGGCTGTTTGAAGATTGCTATGCCCATGTGGGTGACTCGGCTGAGGTTATTTCCCTGCTGATGCAAGATACCCCCATTGCAGAGGCATCTGGCTCTGACATTGCCCTATCCACCTGGATGGAAACCATTCTTCCCCAGGCCAAAAAGGTTGAGTCCGAAGCTGAGTTGTATCAACTGGTAATTTCCTGGTGGTCGGCTCTCACGCCATTCGAGGTTTTTATCCTCAACAAGTTGCTGACGGGTGCCTTTCGTGTGGGAGCTTCGGCTAAGCTCGTAATTAAAGGCCTCTCTGCAGCGTGTGGCGTCTCCGAACCAGAGCTGGCTCATCGGCTCATGGGAGATTTTGAACCAACGGCCGCTTTTTATGAACACCTGATTGGTCATGATCAGGCCCAAATCGTGCCCAGCCGCCCGTATCCCTTCTTTCTGGCATCGCCACTGGAAGAAGAGCGCTTTCAAACAGAAGACTTGTCGCGCTGGCAGGCAGAATGGAAATGGGATGGCATTCGGGCACAGGTCATTCGCCGGGCCGATGAAGTGTTCATCTGGTCACGGGGCGAAGATTTGATTACGCCACAATTTCCCGAGATTGCAACAGCATTTCAGACAATGCCCAATGGAACGGTGCTGGATGGCGAGATCGTTTGTTGGGAGGGCGGTTCTCCGGAAAGCGGCACCGAACGCCCGATGAGCTTTAATGCCTTGCAAAAACGCCTGGGGCGTAAGCGTGTGACGCAGAAGGTGATGGATGAAAATCCTGCTCACTTTATTGCCTATGACATGCTAGAGCAAAATGGGCAGGATATTCGGGACAAGACTTTGAGCGATCGCCGCCAATGTCTTCTCAGTTTGCTGGAACAACATTCCAGTACGCGCATTACCCCTTCAACGGTGCTCACGTTTAACACGTGGGAAGACTTGAAAGCGTTGCGGGAGCGATCGCGAGATTATGATGCTGAAGGACTGGTCTTGAAAGCTTTGGATAGCCCCTACCTGGTTGGGCGGAAGCGGGGATCCTGGTGGAAATTCAAAGTTGATCCAATGACCCTGGATGCCGTGTTGATTTACGCTCAGGCAGGCAGCGGCAAGCGAGCCAACCTTTTTACAGATTATACCTTCGCACTCTGGAAAGGAGATGAGCTTGTGCCCTTTGCTAAAGCCTATTCAGGGTTAGACAATGCTGAAATTGATGCGCTCGATCGGTGGATTCGCAAACACACGATAGAAAAATTTGGTCCGGTTCGTTCGGTAGAACCCATTCATGTGTTTGAAATTGGGTTTGAAGGAATTTCCCTCTCGAAGCGACACAAGTCGGGGATTGCGGTACGGTTCCCACGTATTCTGCGGTGGCGAACAGACAAACCTGCTCAGGAAGCCGATACTGTCGAAACTGCCATGACGTTACTCGATAACGCCGTGGAGGAGAAACTAGAGCAAGATAATGAGCAGTAAGAAGCCAACGATGGCACCGCTAGATTGAATGAAGAGAGGAAGCGGTGAATCTTTCAGGGAGTCTTGCATGGGAACCTCCGGAAGGGGACTTAGGTTTGGGGCTAGAACTGAACTGAGAGGTAACAGAGCATTTGTGCAGGGGAGATGTTTTCGGTTGGCCTAACACACGGCCTGAAGTGAAGTACTGAGTTAGAGCAAGCAAACTAGAAGTAAGAAACTAACAATGGCGAAGCTAGATTGCATGAAGAGAGGAAGTGGCGAGTCTTGCGGAGACTGTTGTACTTGCAGGGAACGTTGCATAGAAACCTCGTGAAGCGGATGTAGGTTGGACTTGATGCGAACAATGAGATAACAGACAGTTTGTGGAGGGGAGATGTCTTTTGTTGATCTAACACTACCTACAATCGACCGGAATGTAATTCCGTAAGTTCCTCTAACTTTTCTTGATTTCCTCAGAGGGTCTAGTAATATTGCTGAAAGATATGGATGAGTTGAGGCCCAAATGCTTTATTCATAGGGATATGCCCACCGTTGTAATACTTATTGCTCCTGTATTCTTTCTGGATATTTTATTCAGAATCCATAGGGCTTTTCCAGTTAACATCTACCCTGCTTAAACCGCCAAGATTTGATCAGAATTGTGTGTAGCGCTACACCCATAGTTGGGTTCGCTAGCCAGATTTAGTATAAAAATGAACACTGCTATCCCTACTACTATGAACTTCACATCGACCATTCGACCCATTCAGGCTCAATGGATTACAGCTGAGAATTTCCGTCCCTATGGCCAGATGATTGAAGCCAGTGAAGATGGGGCACTGTACGACGCCGAAGATGCCCAGTTGCAACTGGATCAAGGAACTCCCCGGTTTTACATCATGCGGCTTCAATCCCGTGGGCGTCGCTTTTCGCGCATTACCCGGCATGTGAAATGTACTCAGTGTTTGGGTTCTCTGGGGGGGCAGGAATGGTGGTTGGGAGTGGCTGCACCAACTGAATCTGCCTGTCCATCTGTGGAGGATATTGTAGTGTTCCGTATCCCTGGAACCTGCTTTATTAAACTGAATCTGGGAACCTGGCATGCAGGGCCTTATTTTGATCAACCCAGTGTCGATTTTTATAATCTTGAGCTTGCCGATACCAATATCACAGACCACGAAACCTGTGATCTTTTAGAAGCCTATGGTTTGACCTTTGAGATTGATGTTGCCGATGTGGCATAACGCCAAATTAGGGTCTGCTTAAAAGGTTGTTTTTTGTATGCGAAATGCATGAAAAAAACAATTTTGCGAGCAAGCTTTAAAACACGCCCTGAAGAGTTGTTTTACGTACGCAAAGCGCACGTAAAACAACGTTCTCAGCAGTCTCAAACACGCTTAATTAGAGCAATTTTTGTTGCCCTACACGGCGTCTGGGAAAAAAGCTTGCCGAGAGGCCCATTTGCCAGAAGCGACCTGAACCCCACGGAGCGTGAGAATTTTGTCCGGGTGCATCAGATAGCACCAAGCTTGGCCCAGAGGCTGGCGATCGCACCCTTCCACTTCAATTATCTCCCGATAATACTCGTTCTCCTCTACAGGTCGGTGAGGGTCATATTCCTCCAACCAATCCAGGGATTGCAGGAGAGTAGGGTCATCAAAGCTTAGAACGTAGCCGTAGACCAGGCTAGAACCCCCAGTCATGGCCGGGTATCCCAGATGGGGAAAGTCATAGAGGTCGCCTCGGGCGATCGCCTCTTCTTCAGACGTCACTCGCCCCTGACAATAGCGTTTATAGTTGACTTCCCCTGGTTTCAAAGAACCGTAAACAAAGACGCGAATCACCATATCTCCTAAGAAGACTATGGAACCCCCAAATCTTATACCCGATCTTGTACCAAAACGCTTCTGAGTTTTGGCTTTAGAAAAGTGCAAGAGGGTATATCGAGTTTTACCCGCCCTACTCAACAACACTGTGTAGGGCGATTACGTTTCAAACCTCTGGATGGGATGAGGTGAAAGAGGCGCGAAGTGCCCCTTCCACCTCATCCCATCCAGAGGCTCAGAACACTCACTGTAGGTCCTTAAATTTTTGAATATATGGGGCTTTAACCCCGACTCCACTTTTTGTAAAAGTCGCTATAGTGAGGTGCTCTGGTACTCTTTTCCCGCTGTCATGAAACGACGTTCTGTGCTTTTTCTCCTCGGTTTGGGTTGCTGGCTGCTCAGTGCTCCGGCTTATGCAGCTATTACAGTTGAACCTGATGCCCTGGTGATCAGCACAACGGAGAATCGGGGTGTGACCCGCACCCTTAACCTGAGCAGCGATGTAGACGTACGGCGATTGGCGATCGCGACTTCAGATTTAGAGCGCACCGATAACAGGGCGGTTCTGCCGGCCAGAGCTATTCAACTGCAACAACCGCCAACCTCACTACAAGCAGGCGAGCTTGTTCAAGTTCCCATTACCTTGGAACCCTCTGAAGCCAGGGTAAGTGGGGAATTTACAGGGGTCGTATGGGTGACCTATGACGGGACTCGCCAAACTATTCCCATTACCCTGCGAACAAAAGATCCAATTGGACTACCTCTGCTGGTGCTGCTAGCGGGAGTGGCTCTGGGAAGTACCTTAGCCTGGTACCGGACACGGGGCTTACCGCAAGATGAACTGGTGGTGCGGATGGGGCAACTGCGAACCCAGATGCGTACGGATGCTGAACTAGAAACTGTTGGGCAGCGCTTTCGGCAGCGAATTGAGGGAGATCTGATGGATGTGGAGTCGATGCTGGGGGTGCGCAACTGGGAAGCCGCCACAACCCATCTGGAGTTAGCAGAATCCACCTGGAAGCGGTGGCGTAAGGGGCGGGAAGATTGGCTCCGCCAAATTCAATATTTGCAGATGTTACAACAACAGGTGAAGCAGTCCGCTATGGTGCAGACGGACTATGGCAATCAAGTGCAGGCTGGGCTAGAAGACATAGAACGCCGCATGGCAGAGTTTGATACACCGCAAGTATTACGAGAAACCTTAATTCCGCTACGGGATGGCATCAATCGTTTCCAATCAGGGGAAACGTTGATGATGCATATGGCGCAGTTGGAAACCCGTATAAAGGATGAGGAGCGCCGTCGCTATTGGGCCGCTGAACGTGATCTGTTGGAAGCGGGACTCAACGAGTTGAATCCCCAGAATCCGGATGCTTATGAGCAGTGGAAAAACAGCTTTAAAGAGAAACAACAGGCAATGCAGCAGGATCTCTACGGACAAGAGAATGCAGAATTACGAGGGGGAGAATTGGAGGTGGTAGCGCGAGGAGATTTGGCTCGGATGCAATCCCTGGGATTGCCCCTTGTGCCGGGGGTAGGTTCCTACTCGGGTGAAGGGGCTGCGCGTTCAGCGCGATCGCGTCTTCGCATTTTTCGCCTGGTGAGTCAGGGGGTGGCGATCGCTTTCCTTTCCTGGGCCGGTCTAAATGAGCTATACGAAGGGAATCCCATCTTTGGGGCGTCCCCCGTGGGAGATTACCTGGCTCTGGCCGCCTGGGGCTTTGGGGCAGAAGTTACCCGTGATTCTATTGTGAAGGCGGTGCAAGAGCTGAACGGCAGTGCTAAAAGTCGAGATCAAATGCCAATGACTTAAATGGAGATGATCTGTTGATGTTATAAATAGTAGGTTTTGTCGCTAATTGAGGATCTACATCCCTCAGGTTGTAGGCCTGAAAAAGTCTCGATGAATTCTCAAAAACGGTAATTTTTGGGAATGCTCATAAATAGATTTTGGAAGGATTGCACAGGTTTCCCCTGCACAATTCTCCCAAACTCCTCTACATCGATGTTGAATTGGAAGGGTGCAATGGTAGAAGCGATCGAGAATCGTTGGGCATTTTTAGTTGGCATTAATCATTACCGGGAACGGCAACAGTTTCCCCCATTAAATTTTTGCGTGAGTGATGTGGAAGCAGTGCAAACGCTGCTCCAACAGGTGGGTTACACAACCGTTTGCTTACACGATGGGTTGGACTACTCGGAACCCCGCTTTCCTGAAGCGAAAAACATCCGGGCAGAGTTGCAATCTCTATGCAGTAAGGTTGGCCCTAATGATTTGCTGTTGGTCTACTTTGCCTGCCACGGTACGCGCCAGGGGGACGGCCAGCCTCGCTTGATTGCCTGGGATACTCGCTCGATCAATTTGGATGAAACCGCTATTAAGGTTCGAGATGTGGAAGATTGGCTGCGGGCCAGTGCTGCGAAACGCTTGGTACTACTGATTGATGCCTGCCACATTGGTACAGGGAAGGGTGGCCGCAGCCTGGCTGACCAGGAGTTTGTTCGACAGGTGTATGAGTTGGCGGAGGGATTCCACTTACTGGCAGCGAGTACGGACCAGCAGCAAGCGTGGGAGAAGAGTGGGCATGGAGTGTTTAGCTATCACCTTCTACAGGGGTTAAGTGGGGCCGCAGATCTGGAGGGCAAGAACTTTGTCAGTGTGAATGATCTGAAGCGCTATGTACAGGGTGGAATCGCCCGTTGGAGCGTGGAGTCAGGCTATGAGCAACGCCCGGCAGGTCAGTCAGATGGCGATTTAGGGGATATGATTCTAGTCGATTATCGCCAGCGATCGCGCCCTGATGTTTCTTCTCTGCTAGGTGTAACTTCTCAGGTGGCAGAGGTGGCGCGTGGTGCTGAAAAGGTTGCTGCAGTAGAGCGACCCATCTCATCCTCCCAGCGACGGTTCTATCAAAACAGCCTTACCCGTAAACAAGAAGAGCTGGCGGCATTAGAAGGTCAGTTGGGAGCGGAGATCAACGCTATGGATGAATTGAAACTAACTCGTCAGATTGAAATTCTTTTACAACAGATTGAGAAATTGGAACAGCAATTGAGATAGCCAGCTCAATTTTGTAGGCCAATTGTATATAGGATAACGCCATATTTTTATGGCGTTAATTTTGCATGCGCGGTAGTTATTAAAATCCCCCCAATAACTGCTGAGAAGTAGTTGAAGCATGAATCCAAAAAGTGGCTATGAATACTAGAGAAGGAGTCAGACCCCCTGTCCTATTAGCAAGAAGGCACATTAAGCTAAAAGATGAGGAGAATATTTGAAAATCTTTAGAGTATTTTTCCGCTTTCTAAGAACTATTTAGAGGGTTTACTACTTCCACTTATCTTCTGACTTCTATTCTTTTAATACCTTGTGGTAGTGACCAAGAACCGCAGAGAATTTTATATCCAGCAGCGAGCTAGAAAGGAGGAAGAGCTCGCCGCCATTGAGTCTCAGTTGGAGGGGACTCTCAGTTCTGTGCATGAAATTAAGCTCAATCGGGAAGCAGAAAATATTCTCAAGAAAATTGAGGAGCTGGATGAGAAATTACGAGAATTGGATGCGGGATGCAACAGCAGTGCCAACGTGCGGGAATTGAATATTGAACGTACGTTTTCAAAAATAGACTTTCATCGAGCTCGAAAGATTGCATCGAATCTTCATTACAACTTGAAGAACGATGGTGGTGCTGTTCTCTTTTTCATTCAAAAATCTAAGAAGCAGATGGGGCATTATTGTGTTGATGAAGTATTAAATATCATCATGGGAGATCAGGTTATTGATGGACAAATCTACGGAGATTACCGACGATTTTCTATTGATCTCGGATCAGCTATCTCGGAATACAACGAAGTAGAATTATTGACCCGTTTGGCAAGCTATTTTAATTTGGAGCCCGTAGCAGATTTAAGTCAGTTAACGGAAGCGCTGCGGCGAGAAATTTGTGCATCCCTGTCGGTGGGATGTACATTATTCTTCGAGATTCGTAGCCTGGACGACTTGATTGAGCGAGAAAGTTTTCTTCGGTGGTTTCTAAAGGAGTTCTGGCAGCCTCTAGTCAGTACGCTGGATGCTCTTAAAAGTAAATATCGGAGTAAGGTAATCGTGGCGGTAATGGCCGATAGTCAAATTCTGTCGGATTGTCCAATGGCTTATTTTTGTGATGAGCAAGACTTTGACCCTGGCAAATTTTTGGAGTTGCCTGTACCCGATTGGACGATGCAAGATATTCGCGATTGGTTAATTCGATTTGGTAGCGTATTCGATCGCACACGCTCTCTAACAGAGCAGGATATTGAGCAGATCGCGCGGCGCATTCATCGAGACAGTGAAGGGACGCCAGAAAGTGTTTGTCTAAGATTACGGGAGCGTTTTCTATGACTGTGGTGCAAAAACTACTGTTTGAGGGGGATCCGGGGCGACGGCCAACCGATGCCCATCCCCATTCCCCTCAACAACCCGAACCCTATGTGGTTTCACCGGAGTTGAAGGTGGCTGTGAATCTGGCCATTTACTTACGGCGGCCCTTGTTATTAGAGGGGGATGCAGGCTGCGGCAAGACTCGGTTGGCTTCAGCGATCGCCTACGAACTCGGCTTGCCGCTCTACCGCTGGGATGTGCGCTCCACTACCAAGGCCCAGGAGGGGTTGTACGAATACGATGCCATTCTGCGGTTGCATGATGTGCAAACTCAAAAGGTCGTTTCCGAACTTTCCCCTCAATCTCTTCCCGACAACGATGAGGGGCTAGAAATTCCGCACTATCGTGATCCCAGCAATCCCACTCATTACCGTTTATTTGGGCCATTAGGGAAAGCTTTCAAGATGCGCGATCGCCCTGCTGTCGTGCTGATTGATGAAATTGACAAGGCAGATCTCGATTTTCCTAATGATTTGCTGGCTGTTTTGGATGAGCCCTGGCGCTTCACGATTAAAGAGACAGGGGAGACGATCGCCGCTAACCCCGAACATAAACCCATTGTCATCATCACGAGTAACAAAGAAAAAGGTAATCTTCCAGCCCCCTTCCTACGTCGTTGCTTATACCATTATGTGGAATTCCCCAACGACCCCAACCGCCTGAAGGAAATTGTGCAGCAACACTACGCCGTTACCCGAGAAGACCCACCTCCTGACCCATTGACCCATGCCGCTGTAGAGGAGTTTCTTACGGTATGGAATGAGGGGGGGCTGTTCAAGAAACCGGGCACGAGCGAGTTTTTGGATTGGCTCAAGGCGTTGCATACCTTTGGAGCGGAGCCCTACCCGGCTAAAGTACTGCAACAATCGCCTGTATTGCCTTATCGGGAATTACTGTTTAAGCTTCAGCAAGATTGGAAGAAATACGCTCGCGCCTCATGAGTGAAGTGGATGCCCAGGAACTTGTTACCCGTGCCTTCATGCGGCTCCGCCGTAGCGGCTTCCAACTGGGCATTGGCGAGTATCAGGCAGCGTTGCAGGCACTAGAGGGGGGCTTTGGTGACACGACAGAATCTTTAATGGAAGTGTTAAAGATTCTCTGGTGTCACTCGCCCGGAGAGCAAAATCAGTTCGAGCCGATCTGGCGATCGCTGCTAACCAGCTTGCCCCAAGCGAAAGCTGAGATATCGCACCCGACAGCATCCTCTCGCCCCGACATCCGCTCCGAACGCCCGGATGTCCCCTCAGAAGCGGTATCCCCAACACCCAAGCTTCCTCTAATGGAGCAGCCACCCGATCCTGAACTGGGCTCTGTGCCGGTTCAGGCTCCCTTCCTCCCCAGCAGTGACGATACGACCGCTCTTTATCGCTATTCCCCCATTAGCCGGCGCTCGATGGTCTACCTGTGGCGTTATCTGCGTCGCCCAGTAGCAGATGGTCCGCAGGATGTGCTGGATATTGATGCTACGGTCACGCAGGTTACCCACCAGGGATTCTATCTGGCTCCCGTGTATCGCCGTCGAGAACGCAATCGGGCGCACTTGTTGTTACTGATTGATCAAAACGGCTCTATGATGCCGTTCCATCGTTTTACGCGGGATCTGGCTGAAACTGCGCTGAGGGAAAGCACGCTGCAACCGGAAAACGTGAACACGTTTTATTTCCAAAATGTTCCAGCTAGCACCCTATATGTCGACCCCTACTTGAAAGAACCTATTCCACGCCAGGAGGTGTTGTCTCTCTGTACCAGCGATACCAGTGTGCTAATCGTCAGTGATGCGGGGGCTGCCCGTGGCCATCGTACCCAGGAGCGTATCCGGGCGATGACCCGGTTTTTGTTTCAGCTCAAGCGATACACCAGTCTAATCGCCTGGTTGAACCCAATGCCCGAAGACCGTTGGTTAGGTAGCTCTGCAGAAATTATTGCCCAGATGGTGCCCATGTACCAGATGGACAATATCGGTCTGAGCAACGCCGTGGATATTGTTCGGG
The DNA here is from genome assembly GCF_014695575.1 of Leptolyngbya sp. FACHB-8. Taxonomy (GTDB): domain Bacteria; phylum Cyanobacteriota; class Cyanobacteriia; order Elainellales; family Elainellaceae; genus Vacuolonema. The sequence goes on from NZ_JACJOO010000087.1 coordinate 129,615, forward strand.
GGCAACCCCTGCGCCATCTGCACTCGCCTTTTACATAATGGTCTTTCAAGAATGATGTGGGGTGAAACACCACCTACTATTCTTAAATCAAGTTTCTAAGTGTCAGGTGCTCAGCACTTAAAAACTGACAAGACACCCGTGAGATTTAGTGAACTGTATGAATGCGATCGCCCATTCTCACCGCTGGCAGGAACAACGAAACCAGGTGGAGCGCTTTGTCGGTCGCTTTGAAACGTCCTATCGGCTCTTGCTCTACCACGCGGCATTACCCTTGCTGCTGACGCCGGAGCTACTCAACTACCTGCGAACCCAGTTTTTGCCCCGCGAACAGGTTCCCTGGATTGCAGAAGTTGATCTGTTGCTATCAGACTTGTGCCGTCCTGTTGGCTATGAGCTGTACGCCATGGATACTGATGTTCGAGCCTATTTGCTGGCCGAGATTCAAAATGATTCTTTCTGGCAGCAACGCATGCGGGAAGTGGCTCAGGTATTAATCAGCTATGTCAATTACCTCAGTCAAATGCATCCGGGGCAGCGTCAGGCAGAGCTTCAGGCTCAACGTTGGGCTGCCATGGTGTATATGGGCGATGAATCTTGTCGGGTGGTAGCACGCGAGATGGCCGAGCGCCTCCAGCAGAGCAACCAGGTGGCCGTGCAGGATGTAGGGCGTGAATCCCACATGCGCGCCGAACTAGCCCGCCTGACGCGAATTGCCAGCGAACTGGAACCCCAACTGCGCCACAACGAGAGCCTGGTGGAATATGCCCATTTAGTACAGCGGGTCCTGCGAAATCCTGAAAGCGTTAGTGCTGCAGAACTACGGCGCTCTTTTGAGGTAGAAGGAATTGAGTTAAACATTGCCGAACCTTTCTGGCCGGATCTTCTCCGAACAGACCAGGCTCCCGAAGCGGTAGAGGCGATCGCCGGCTTCCCGCCCCTGAGCACCCTGGAGTTTGAAAGTGCGGCCATTTTAGTGCTCCCTCATTGGAAACAGGAAATTTTAGATCACCTGCGCAACTGGGGAAACGTCTTCAACCAGCTCAAGAAAACACCTTCTATGCCCCGGCGCATTGCTGCCTATCAAGCACAATTTCAGACGTTAATGGCAAGTTTGCAAGATCCGGAAGTGTGCGAATTTTTGGAGGCAGGGCTGTTGGTGCGATCGCGCATTGTGGCCCAACATGCAGCTAACCTGCAACCGGAGGACTTTCAGCGCACGGGTCAACTGTTGAGTGCGTTTCTGCGGCGGCAGGCGGTTACGATTTTGCCGGCAGAATTATCTCTGTTTAATCTAGCGATGCCAACGGACGCGCGAGATGGAGCACATCTGCGCGAACAATTACTGACCTTTGCCACGGCGATTGTTGAGCAGCTAGAAGTCACTAAAAACCTGCCCCGACAAATCAAAACTCAAGCTCGCCATGCCATTGAGCGAGGCTTTTTGCAAACGGTTGGGGGCTTGGCCCTGGTGATTGTCAGTGATTCTCTTTCGCCTCAAGATGCAACCAAAGCGCTAATTCTAGGTTACTTCCTGGTGTTCCACGGAATGCAGGAGTCGCTGCACCTGGAACTCAATCCGATGGCTGCACCTCTCACGGCCATTTCCACCTGGGATGAGTCCATTCTGACGAAACTGCAACTGGTTTCCTTTGAAGTCGCCACCCTTCACCGTTTGGGCAACGATTGGCAGATTCAGCGATCGCCCCACCAGGTGCACCAGTTTTTTGAAGACTTAGGTCAAGGGGTTTCCCTGGCCATGACAGCTATTCCAGCGGGCGAGTTTCTCATGGGCTCCCCGGAAGAGGAACCCGAATTGGCAGGTCATGAAGGGCCACAGCATTGGGTGGCCGTACCTGCATTTTTGATGGGCCAGTACCCTGTCAGCCAGGCTCAATGGCGCAAAGTCTCTCAATTACCTGCTGTGAAACGGGTTCTGCGGCCAAACCCGGCCCCCTTTCAGGGGGATGATTACCCGGTGCGGGAGGTGACCTGGTATGAAGCGGTGGAGTTTTGCGATCGCCTTGCTCAGGCCACGGGTCGCCCTTACCGCCTGCCCACAGAAGCGGAGTGGGAATATGCCTGCCGCGCTGGGACGTCAACTCCGTTTCACTTTGGCAATACCATTTCCCCTCAACTCGCGAACTACAATGGCAATCATCCCTATGCGGATGGGCCCGTCGGGGAGTATCGTCGGGACACTACACCGAACGGGTATTTTGGGGTTGCCAATGCCTTTGGGTTATATGACATGCATGGCAATGTGCTGGAGTGGTGTCTTGACCACTGGCACAGCAACTATGAGGGTGCCCCCGAGGATGGCAGCCCCTGGTTTAACGCGCAGGAGCGGCGGCGTATTGTGCGGGGTGGTTGCTGGTTTAGCCCACCTCAGGCTTGTCTTTCCTACTTTCGTAGCACATTGATGGATGCAGACGAAAGCAACCTCGACGTTGGCTTTCGAGTGGTTTGCGCCCCTTAAGTTGCATCCTCCTCGGCTCTATAACCAACTCGCTCCCAACCCAGCAAGGTGCAGTCATGCCAGAACTGATTATTCATCGCCTCAAACGGCAGACCCATTACTACGCTGAAGACCTGGGAAATGGGGTGGCGCTGGATATGGTGCTGATTCCGGCAGGCACCTTTTCTATGGGTTCTCCGGAAAGTGAGCTGGAGCGAGGGCGATCGGAGGGACCCTTGCATCCAGTAACAGTGCCCCAATTCTTTATGGGGCGCTATCCCATCACACAGGCACAATGGCTAGCGATCGCTGGCCGGGAAACGATTCACTGGGATCTTGATCCAGATCCCTCCGGGTTTAGTGGAGACGATCGCCCTGTCGAGCAAATCAACTGGCATGAGGCCGTGGAATTTTGCGATCGCCTCTCCCAGGCGACAGGCCGTTCTTATCGCTTGCCCTCGGAAGCGGAGTGGGAATATGCTTGCCGCGCCGGAACCACGACCCCTTTTCACTTTGGCGATACGATTGCCACCAGTCTCGCCAACTACAACGGTCGCTACGTCTATGGGGACGGCCAGCCTGGCGACTATCGTGAGGAAACCAACGTCGTTACCCTCTTCAACATCGCCAACAGCTTTGGCCTCTGCGAAATGCACGGCAACGTGTGGGAGTGGTGTCTTGACCATTGGCACGATAGCTACGAAGGTGCCCCCGCAGACGGTAGCCCCTGGCTTAAACCCAATGACAGTGCTCCTCGGGTTCAACGAGGCGGCTCCTGGATTGACTACCCGCGCCTTTGCCGCTCGGCCTACCGCCGCTTTGCCGATGCAGGAAATTACGATTTGGATATTGGCTTCCGAGTGGTGTGTGCGATTGGATAGAGAGTGGATCGCGTTGCGGGAGGGATAAAACGGAGCGTTTTACCCCTTCCGCAACGCTGGGCAATGGGCAGACTGCTATACTGCACCCATTTAGTGCCCTTTTGCAGCCTGCCCCATGAAGAAGCCTCTCGTGCTGATGGATCACGATGGTGCCGTGGATGATTACCTCGCCATGCTGTTGTTGATGACTATGGAGGAGGTAGAACCCTTAGGGGTGGTGGTGACTCCGGCAGATTGCTACATTCAGCCAGCGCTCAGCATTACCCGAAAAATGCTGGATCTGGTGGGGCGATCGCACCTCCCCGTTGCCGAAAGCACAGTGCGAGGCATTAATCCATTTCCGCCACTTTACCGACGCGATTCCCTGGTCATTGACCATCTTCCCATCCTGAATCAGGCGGATGAGATCCAAACTCCTCTGCTGGAGGAGCCAGGGCAAAACTTCATGGTGCGGGTACTGCGCGATGCTTCAGAGCCCATTACTTTGATGATGACAGGGCCACTCACAACCCTGGCAGTCGCTCTGGATATTGATCCCAGCATTGAGGCGAAGATTGAGCAGCTGGTTTGGATGGGAGGTGCTCTGGAGGTGCCGGGCAACGTGGCGACTGACCTGGAACCAGGCCAGGATGGGACAGCGGAGTGGAATGCCTATTGGGATCCTATTGCTGTGGGTCGCGTTTGGCAAACCTCTATCCCTATCGTGATGTGCCCGCTAGATATTACGAATATGGTGCCTGTGACACCGGAATTTATCCGCCGCCTCAGTCGCCAGCGTCAGTTTCCTCTCTCAGATCTGGCCGGGCAATGTTATGCCCTGGTCATCCCACAGGATTACTACTTTTGGGATGTGTTAGCGACGGCCTATTTGGCTCATCCTGAGTTTTATCAAGTGGTTGAGTGTGAAACTTCGGTTGTTACTCGGGGATTGAGCCAGGGTAGAACCCAGGTTACAGCGGGAGGTCGTCCTGTGAAGGTATTGCAGAAAGTAGACACGGAGCGTTTTTATGCCTACATTCTGCATCAGTGGGCAAAGTAGCCCCGGGCACAATTAACCTGGACACTATGACATGACGTCGCACCGCGTCGGTTCTATGAGGAGTGAACGGTATGAGTCCTAAAATCATCGCCCATCGTGGGGCGTCGGCCTACGCGAGGGAGAATACCCTGGAGGCTTTTGAGCGGGCGATCGCTCTGGGAGCTGATATGGTGGAGTTTGATGTACGACGGACACGGGATCGACAGCTCATTGTTTACCATGACCCTGAAATTTGTCGTCGTCCGATTCGTAAGCTGACCGTTGCCGAGATTCGTCAACTGGATCCGGCGGTTCCTCTGCTCGAAGAGGTTCTTGAACTGTGTCAACACCGCATTCAGCTCGATGTGGAGTTGAAGGAGATGGGCTATGAGCCTCAACTGATGCGATTGCTGCTGCGCTATTTTGATCCCGATCGCTTTGTGGTGACGTCGTTTCATCCTTTTACCCTGAAGCGCGTGAAGCGCTGCTTCCCCGACACCACAACCGGGTTCTTATTCAGCGAGGTGACAGCGGATGTTTGCCGCTCGTTGCGTTGGGGGGCTAAAACTGTGCGCGATCGCATCCGCCGGATGAAGGTGGATTTTGTTGCCCCGGACTGGCAATTGTTGGATGCCAACGTGCTGGCTCAAGCGTTGGGGGACGATCGCCCCGTCTGGGTGTGGACCGTCAATGATGAAGTTGTGATGCAGTCGTTGATGCAGGATTTACGGATCGAAGGCATTATTACTGATCGCCCCGATGTGGGCATGCAAATCCGCAATCAAACTCCTGCGCTTCGGGGTAGCATTGCCTGTTAGAACGGGTTGAACAACCAAAAATGAAGTGACACGGTGCGCCTATACCGTGCCACTTCATAGAATCAGAACTGTCCTAATACTTGTCTACCAGGAGCTTGACCTCCTCTTCGAGAGAGGCCTCCTTTAAAGTTTGCCATTCTGCCTGGCGTACAGCCAGAAATGCCTGGGCTAATGGGGCTCCCATGGCTTCCAGGAGCAATGTGTTTTGTTGGAGATGCGCGATCGCCTCTCCCAAACTCTGTGGCAATGGGTCAATTCCCCGTTGTTCTCGTTCGGCATCTGACCAGAGGCCTGGGTCCTGGGCGATCGCCTCCCCCGGTTCCCATTGATGAATGATGCCATCCAATCCAGCGGCAATAACGGCCCCGAGGGCGAGGTAGGGATTAGCCGAAGCATCCACCGTTTTCAATTCCAGGTGCGTGGGGCTAGGTGGGACTGGGTTGCCTGGAATTCGTACAGCGGCTTCGCGGTTGTCATAGCCCCAGCAGCGGAAGGCACCGCTCCAGTAGTGCGGTTTGAGGCGACGATAGGAGTTCGTTGTAGGCGTGGTAATGGCCATTAAAGCGGGGAGGTGATGCAAAATGCCTGCCACAAATTGGCGTGCCAGAGGGGATACTCGGCCCTGAGAGGTGGGAAATAAGTTTTCGTCCTGTCGCCAAAGACTCAGGTGCAGGTGACAGCCACTACCCGCAGCATCCGCGAAAATTTTGGGCAAAAATGAGGCAACGATCCCGTGACGTAAGGCGATCCCGCGCACCGTTTCCCGATACACAATGTGGCGATCGGCAGCCTGCATTGCGGTGCCATAGCGTACGGTAATCTCTTGCTGGCCTGGCCCCGATTCAGGATAATAACGTTCGACGGGTACACCTTGATTGATCAGGGCTTCGGCGATTTCATCAATGACAAGATAGTGCAAATCCATGGCCTGAGTTGTGGCAAAGGCCGTGGTGTCACCGGGAACGATATTTCCTTCGGGGTTACGACGGAGCAGGTAAAACTCGCTTTCAAAGGCGGCCTTGACCTGTAAATTCATGGCCTCTGCTCGGGCTACCATCCGTCGCAGAAATGCACGAGGGCAGAGGGGCCAGGGTTCGTTATTGAGGGTCAGGTCTGCCAAAACTCGGGCATGCCCTGGGGTATAGGGTAGAGCAGCAAGGGTGCTCCAGTCAGGCTTCAGCCAGACCTCACCGACTGGGCCTAATCCCGAATCAGGAGTTACGGCATCGACGGTGGCGGGAATTCCCTGTTGTCCCATAGAGATGCCAATGCCATGTTCCTGGTGCTCTTCGAACATCCCGGTGTGAAATGCTTTGCCACGAATTATGTTGCCGTTGTCGCACCAGAGTAGACGAACGAAGCGAATGTGGCGATCGCTCAAATATTTCACGACTGAATCTGTCATGCTTGATCCCCAGGAAACCCTATTTTCAGAACCAATCTTTCAAATTATGGTGGTATGTGTGCAAGACACAACACCATTTTTCCGTTCTGTTTTACAACAGGGTATCCTAAATTGCCAGCATGAATATTTTCTCTAAAACCCTTGTTTTTGGGTATCGCTAAGGATCCCCTACAGAATCCAACTGGATTTTTGTGGGAGGTGCGACTTAGCCGCACCTCCCACAAAAATCCAGTTGGATTCTATTTGCAGTCCTAAACGGAGCTAGGCAATAGGTGATCGGCTAGGATTGGCGGGTGGAAGGGAGGCGATCGCCTAATAGGGCCTCTAGTTCGGTAATGCGATTTTGTAGTGGTTTAATGATTGATTCTACTTCCTGTGCCGAATAACGGATGGGAATATGTTGGGGACAGTTTTCACTCGTCGCTTCAACATGGAAGAGAATGGCTCGTTCAATATTTGCAGAATAGCCGGGAACACGCAAGCATTCAATTAATTCGGTATCCCCTTCAATGCATTCGGCACGGCCCCAGATCTTGATACGTTTACGATGGCGATAATCCATGAGGAATAGGAATGCTTTGTCATTACCAAAGAGGTTGCCGACGGTTAAATACTGCACATTTCCTGAAAAGTCAGTAAATCCTAAGGTCTTTTCATCTAATACCTTGAGGAACCCAGGGGGACCACCGCGAAATTGGATGTAGGGATAGTGATTGGAACTGACAGTACCCAAATAAAAACCATCCAACTGTGCAATAAATTCTGCAATGTTTGCTGTGATGGTGTCGTTGGCTGGACCGTTAGCAATGTAGCGTTCGTAGGTTTGTCGTGAACCTCGTTGTTCCTGGGCTGCCAGCACCTCAGGGGTAAAAGCGATTTCTCCAAACTTGCGTGACATAGAACACTCCTGGGTTAAATGGCTGACGTTTCATGTCTATTGCATAAGAAATTCAGCATTTTATGGAACTTTAATTTTGGCTCAAGGATTAGATGACCCAAAATTTTTCAGCGTGTGATGCAGCAACTTCCAGCAACGCTTTGTCGATAGGCAAAAAAGAGAGGGGGTGCTTTGCACCCCCTCTCTTTTTATCAAGTGTATCTACTGGCTACAAACGCAGGAGCGACTGTTTAAGTCAAACCGATAACCATTGGGGAGGATGTGCAACATTACACCACAAAGGGCCAGAGGCTCATCCTTCAACAATTCCTCAACGTTGTTGTGGGTCAGGTTACTGACATCAACAATCGTGACAGAGCCTTCACCAACTACTTCAATTTCACTGCCGTTAACAATGATCGCGGTATTCTCATCAATGCCAAAACCCAGGTTAACAGGCTGTTGGGCTACAGCGGACAGAAGCCTTCCCAAACGACCACGCTGAGCAAAGTGCTGGTCAATCACCACACCAGGCAAGAAGCCCATACCCCGATCCATGTTGACAATTTCGGGACGGGGATTGGTTTCTGATTCCCCTTCCACAATCATATTGTCTGGCATCATGGCGGCCCCAGCGCTGGTTCCGGCAATCACGATAGCCCCTTGTGAAAATTGTTCATGAAGGGCCGCATCTAATTCAGTATCTTTTATATATTCCGTAATCCGTGCCTGGTTACCACCTGTAAAGAACACTCCGGTAGCCTGACGGATATTTTCGATCGCCTTCGGATCACTGGCATCTTCTCGACGCGCATTGTCTACAACCCGAACATCTTCCACCCCTAAGCGATGAAAAATATCGGTGTATTGTTCGCCAACTTCTCCAGGTAACCCGGTTGCTACAGTCATCACTACGATCCGGGCCTGCAAACCTCCTGCACGGCGTACAAATTCCCGGAGGATTTTGCATTCCCCTTCTTTATCTTCGGCTCCGCCGATAATCACAAGTTGTCCATGAGTTTCAGGCAGAGCTACACTTTGGCTCTCTTCACCTTCCACTGCCCTTTCTTGATTGGCAACCATACAGGCTCCTGCAAATTTCTGATGCTAGTTAGCGATAAAATCTCGACGCTATATATCAATCATTCCTGACATCAGGTCGTTCCAAATCCGTCTGCTGATGGATCTCATCCGAGTCGGAGGATGGCTTTTAACGCGCCTTAAGAAAGATGTGAGCGATCGCCGACCTGTGACTACAGCTCGTCGCTACAGCAAGCTATATTCAAATTTTATGAGGGCGACAACGCAGCCATATTTGCAGATGGAACGTACTACATGACCCATTTACAGCGCTCCGCGCTTGAATCAGCCACAGTTGTTTTTGTGAGAGTCGTATGGAGCGTGGCTTTCATAAAAACAACCAGATTTTAAGCGTTTGAAAAGCCCTATAGAAGTAGAAGAATCAGCCTTAAGAAGCTTGATTTTATGCCCTTAGAGTACAAAAAATAAACTTTTTGGATGGATTCTTATAGTAGGTCAATAATACCTTTTCTGTAATGAAAATAGGAATCCTCAATGGTTTTCAGAATCAGAATTGAGAATGAATATAACTACAAAACTTCACTGGTGCAGTGTAAAACACTACACCAATGAAAGTTGCAGACTTAGACAATCGGAAGTGGTAATACTGTCTAAACCTGTGTTTTGCAGCTATTGAGGGAAATAAGAGTACTAAGAAATGCTCGGGCCTGCTCTAAAGGCAAATGCCTGGGTTTTCCCTGGTAAACAATTTGATATTGGTCGGCATATTCCCCATCCCCATAGCCAGAGATTAAGTGCCGATGGAATGCTTCATTAGCCAAGACGTGGACCTGACTTCGAAGCAACCTATCCGTGATATCCATCACTTGCTCCTTAAACTCATCTACTATTTATTTAACCAAACTTGTATGCTTGTTTCACCCTGCCAAAGTTGTAACTTGCTCGGTAATTTTAAGACCAAAGCCCTATGCAGATTAGGAGTGCACAACGTAATCAATCCATTATTTTGAAAGGGTAAAGCTTTTATTAAGGCAATAGTTTCATGTCAGAATCCTTGCATGAAATATATCTGGTCTTTTGTAATCTGTATGTATAGTAGAGCTTGATTTATAGACATTTAACTAAATAGAAGAAATTACGTTTTTATATAGAAGACCATCACTTGGGTAGAGGAATTATAGGTTCTAATACGTTTCAATCGGTCCTGTATGATTTATTGCTGATTGTGCTTCCTCCAACACGGGACTGAGACATGGTAGTAGAGCAGGGTTCCGATACCATTCGCGTCAATGCTAGAAAAACGGACGCTTTTGACCTTTTTAACTTCCACCATTACGATGGGCCAAATCCCTACTTGAACACAGCGGCCTACGTGTTTGACTTGACGATGACGGGGCACACAACCCCGTTGCCCATTGAGGAGTACGTGGAGGTCATTAGCGATCGCTACCCTCACATGGCCGAAGAGACGTACGAAGACTATGCTCACCTATTTGCTCGCACAGTAGCCGAGGTGAGCAAGTTAGATATGGAGTTGTATGGTCATTGCTGGAGTGTTCATTCTGGCCCCAATGAACACTTTCGTGTCGCGGTGCAGTCCATTCATCCACGCACCAGCCGCAACGTCATTTATACCGTCTGGGACTGGATCGAAGCTATTACTGATGACCGTAGCTTTGCCTTAACAGAACAAATTACCCTTTTGCAGGATCTCTTTCGAGACTCAGTCTATGGTGGCCCCACGGTCTATGCCTTAATGAAGACCGCCGCCGACCAGGGCATCCCTGCCTTTTATCTGTGGGATGAGGGACTGATGCAGTATGGCTATGGCCGCAAACAAGTGCGGGGGCAGGCTACAACCTTTGATCCTGATAGCCATCTTGATTCGGATTTTACGACCCGTAAGGATGATTGCAAGGCATTTCTCCACACCCTCGGATTTCCCATTCCTCAGGGTGATATTGTTCGTACGCTGGAGGATGCCCTACTGACGGCACGGCAGATTGGTTATCCCGTAGCTGTGAAACCCGTAGTGGGTCACAAAGGGATTGGGGTTACCGCCAATGTCCGCACGTCTGATGAGCTAGAGCAAGCCTATGAGCGGGCATTAGAGGCGATCGCCCCCGACCAGGCCATTCGCATCATTATTGAGCAAAGCATTTCTGGGAAGGATTATCGCTTGCTGTGTGTGAATGGCAAGTTTGTTGCAGCGACCGAGCGGCGTCCTGCTTCGGTGACAGGGGATGGTGAGTCAACCATTGAAGAATTGATTGACCGAGAAAACCAGATGCCTGCGCGATCGGATACACCGACCTCGCCCATGGGTAAGATCAAAACCGATGATGCCATGCGGTTTTATCTAAAGGAACAGGGCCTGTCCCTGGACAGCGTTTTAGATGCAGGCGAAACGGTGTTCCTGCGTAAGGTGGCGAACCTGTCTGCTGGGGGTTTGAGTATTGATGCAACGCCTAATGTTCATTCCGATAATGTGATTTTGGCGCAGGATATTGCTCAGCATTTCCGGTTAACCTGTCTAGGCATCGATGTGATTGCCTCTGATCTGTCAAAATCCTGGCGCGATGGGAACTTCGGCATTCTGGAAATCAATGCGGCTCCCGGCATTTTTATGCATCTAAAGCCTGCAGTTGGGGATAGTGTTGATGTTCCCTCCCACATCTTAAAAACGTTTTTTGCGTCTAGTCAGGATGCACGGATTCCGATCATCAGTGTGAACCGGATTGATGAGAGAGATTTGTTGGAGCTGATTGACCATATTTTGTTTCAACATCCTAACTGTTCGGTTGGGGCTGTATGCCGTCAGGGAGTTTTCGTTAACCGATCGCGCAAAGTTTTTCATTCCAATTACAACGTGAATGTGCAAAACCTGTTGCGTAATCCGAAGTTAGATCTGTTGATTGTGGAGTATCCAGAGGATGTTCTTGAACGGGAAGGGATGTTCTACTACGGTAGCGATCTCGTCGTTTTAGACAATCCCACGGATATTGAAAACGTTCTCACCCGTGATGTCTTTGATACATCAACGGTGGTGGTCAGACAGCACGAGACAATCTCCATTCAGCGGAAGGGATTGATGGAACGGTATCAGCTAGGACCTGATGAACCCTTTAGCCGGGTTTATCTGAAGGAATTGTCTACAGTTCTGTAGTCTGTTTATATGCATTTCAAACGAGGATGAGTGCTTTGCGCTCATCCTCTGGTGCATTATTGTTAACCTCAGTTCGGGTTAAGGGCTTTTTCGAGTGCCGCGCGAAGCGCGGCACTCGAAAAAGCCCATTATTGCGTGCGCGTCGCGCACGCGATATAGCAATGTGCAAGTGCGTGAAGTACAGCAACGGTGGTGTGGGGCACGAAGTGCCCCACACCACCGTACTTAATCAACCCGCACAGCGCTATAATAGACGGTTCGGCTTATCCCGAACTGACGTTATTGTTATGTGTGGCGAAGCCCACTACACACAACAATAAGGAGATTTCCAGTAATGAAATTACCCCCAGGATGTTGGTGCTTTGCCCGCTTCGCGGGCAAAGCACCAACATCCTGGGTAAATTCTTATGCAGAAACCTCCTAAATGTATAAGTCCTGTTGAAATAGCGTTGTTATTGGGGGAGCGATCGCACCAGGCTAAACCGATAGGGCTCTTCGGTCAGTACCTGAGTGTAGTCCTGTTGCAACAGGGTGCGGTAACGCTCATCTTCTCGAATGTAAGTCTCAAAGAAGGCGATCGCCATAGCCTCCTGATAGGTCTGGGTGACATCGCGCAAGCGAGGCCACTCATCCGGGATGGGGGTCAATTGACGTAGTACATCCAGGGTTAGACGAGCGTGAGGTAACCCTCGGGAAATGGCAAGATAGCGATCCTCAGCGGTGATCCATCCGTAGGTAGGGAGGTGTTCCTCTAACAGGGGTGTCAGGATATCGAGATCGGTTGCCTGCCAGAATAGAGGAATTTGTACCTTGGCCATTCCGTCGGGGCCAAACAGGCTACGACCGAACGGAAAAAACAGATAAATGGCTGTGACGCGTTCATCGGCTAAGGGCATGGCCAATTGCTCAGGGGAGAGTTCTAGAGCACGACACTGATAGAGCAATGAGATATTGAAGATGGCGCTACGAGTATCGCAATCCCTTTGCAAATGCACGGGGTCGATGGTGGCTCCGGCCAGAGAGAGGGCTGTAACGCCGCCAAAGGAGTAGCCAAAAACGCCAACCTGGGAGAGATTGAGGCGATCGCCATAGCCCTGCCGTTGCAACTCGTCCAGCAAAAAGCTGAGGTCGTGGGGCCGTTCGATGAAATCCGCCGAGTCAAAGTTTTCTCGATAAAGCCCGGCATTGAAATCCTGCAGACGCTGGCGATCGCTTCCGGGATGATCGGGAATCACCACAGCAAACCCGTGGGATGCCAGGTGAGCGCCCAGGTCTGCAAAACGAGTACGCCTTGCTCCCAGTCCATTGGAGACGAGAATGACCGGGATGGGGCCAGCACCCTCAGGAAGGTAGAGATCGGTAAGGAGAGTGCGATCGCGACGCGCATCATAAAACTGAATGGTTTGCTTCGTAAAGGAAGTGCTGCCTTCGGCCCGAGGGTCGGGAAGGGCCTCTAACGATAAGGGTATTCCCGGCGTGCTGGTTTTCGCCTGGGTTTCGATGGCTGAGACGGCAGTATCAGTTTCCTGTAAGAATTGACGGACTCGCTGCCCCTGGCTGAGCAATGCTGCCAGATCAATGCGCATGTCAGTAGGCAGGTTTTTCAGAAAGTTTAGGGGAGTTACTCCATCGGGACTCGTGGCGGTGAGCAACATGGCCGCTCGCAAGCTCTGAAAGCCATTTTGCCCAGACTCCGTGCGAATTAACTCGCCGACTTCCGTCAGTAGTTGTTCACCGGGGCGAGTGTAGGTGAACTGAGAAAGCACGATTGGGTCGATTCCCTCTAACTTCCCTATTAGGGCTTGTTGGGCCTTTTGCTGCTGCTCAGGGCTGAATCGTTGCAACACAAAACCGGCTTCATTTTGCAACTCCCCTTTTTCGGCAAAGGCTTCCAGATCGGCTACGGCAATACGGCGCTCTATGGGGCCGAACGTGACAACCAGATTTTCGGCTGCGACAGCAGGCAAGGCATTGCAAAGGACGCTGGTGGCTACTACCCCACAGAGCCGCAGAATAAAGGTTTTTACAGGAACGCGAGGCATACAGAAGAAACGTATGAAATAGTGACGATACTGGATGATTGAACGTAACGTTTGAGTCTGAGGAGGATGGTAACGGCGTACTAGGCTATCTCAGAGGCTGAAAAGCCAGACAGCAGCCGCCTCAGCCGCCCAGCCGCAGTGCTGGAGAAGCGGCGCAGGTGCGTCATCGGGTTGAGGTAGCGTTCGAGCATGCCTGTCATATCGCTGCGCTCGTCTTTGGGCGATCGCCACTCCCCCAGGGTTTCCCACTCCCCTTTTAAGAAAAGCTCTCGACACCGACGCCGCTGAATCTTACCGCTGGAGGTCAGTGGTAGATCGCCCGGTTTCAGCAGCACAATACCATAGACATCAATAAAATGCTCCTGAAACACCTCCCACCGGATAGGTTCAATGACTTCGTCCAGGGTGAGCTGTTTGATGAACTGCCGCTCCACTTCCTGAGCGATCACCAGGCGGGGAACGCCGTCTACCTCGACCGAAAATGCCGCAGCACGGTTGGGGCGGAAAGCGGGATGGCACGCTGTCACCGTGGCTTCAATGTGGTGAGGATAGTGATTCAGTCCCCAAAACACCAGGACATCGTGAAGCCGCCCTGTAATGTAGAGCTGGCCATCTTGCAAAAAGCCCAGGTCACCCGTTCGTAGAAAGGGACCTTCTCCAGTGTCCTTCAGATGGGCGTTGAAGGTGCGATCGCTCATTTCTTCCATATTCCAGTATCCAACCCCCAGGCCGGAGCCCGATACCCAAATTTCGCCGACTTGGTTGGGCGCACAACGGGCCAGATTCTCTGGGTCAGCAATGACAATTTGTCCATCTAGCCAGGGGGTGCCGCAGCTAATCAGGGTGCGAGCCCGCTCGGACAATGGTTCAGTCGGGACAACACGATTTTCCTCCAGGGCATCATCGGCCACGGTAGAGAATCGGGGCGCTTGGCCTGATCGCCCACCTGCGATAAATAAGGTCGCTTCAGCCATGCCGTAGCAAGGGTAAAAAGCGGAGGAACGAAAGCCACAATCGGCAAAAGTCCTCGTGAATCGCTCCAGAGTATCGGTCAACACGGGTTCTGCACCAGAAAAAGCAACCTGCCAGCAGCTCAGGTCGAGCTCGGCCCGTTGGGCCTCGGTGACGCGGTTACATAAGAGGTCATAAGCGAAGTTGGGGCCACCGCTGGTGGTGCCCCGATAGTGAGAAATCATTTGTAACCAACGCACCGGCTTCTGCACAAAATCGATGGGAGACATCAGCACGCTGTAGCTGCCCAGGTAGAGAACCTGTAGCACGTTGCCAATGAGACCCATATCGTGAAATAGGGGTAGCCAGCCAACGCCAATGGTGCGATCGCTATGCCCAAAAGCCGCTTCAATCATCTGCTGGTTTTGCAGAATGGAACGGTGGGTGACCATCACGCCTTTAGGTTTTCCGGTGGAGCCGGAGGTGTACTGCAAAAACGCTAGAGTCTCAGGCTGGAGGGACGGAGCGATCCAGGCGGTAGGGTCAGTGGCCACTGGAGTATCGGTTGCCAAACCCGGTAGTGAGGCCGCCAGGCTTGCAGCGTCGGTGTTTTGAAGCTGAGGCTTGAGTTTGGGGAGGAGATTGGCGGTACTGAGCAGAATTTTGGCACCGGAGGAAGCGAGGCGATCGCCCAGATCAATCCAACCTGAGCGGTTGCGTGGTGCGGCGCAGGGAACAGCAACCACCCCAGCATATAAGCAGCCCAAGAACCCCGTAATAAAGGCTTGTGCAGCTTCATAAGGATAGACAAGCAAGGCCCGTTCTCCGGGGGCAAGGAAGGCCTGGAGTTGGACGGCGATCGCCTTAGCCCGTTGCTCTAGTTCTCCGTAGCTCAGGCGGCCAGATTCTGTCTCGCCATTCTTGAGGAAAACAAAAGCCGTCTGCTCTGGCTGTTGTTGGACGCGCTCCTGCAATAGTTCAACAAAGGCCTGAAAGCGGGTTTTTGGCAGGGGCATGGATCTATCCATCAACCGTTAGAGAACTCTGCTTCATCTAACGGCTTTGCGTAATTCCTGTCAAGTCAATATTATTTCTTTGGATATATAGTATTTTTCCATCCGATGAGGTAAGAGAGGGAACGTGAAACGAAGCCCCACAGCCTCTCTCGTACCTCATCAAATAGGAAAGGGGTTAAGAAATCTCCTTAACTGAGATGGCTATGCGTATAGAATTGTCTGCGTTGGTTCTTGTTCTGGTACATTGCTTTGTCAGCTTGCTCCAATGCTTCCTGTAATCGGGCTGTGGGCGATCGCATAGCCCAACCCAGAGAAGCGCTGATTTGAGCGCGGGCAAGGTTATGTTGAATTCGTTGTACAACCCTCTCGCTGTCTTCGCGGGATGATTCCACAATGAGAATGGCAAACTCATCCCCGCCGATGCGAGAGACAATATCGCAGGGGCGAACGTTGGTCTGGAGAGTGTAGGCAGTGCGTTGCAAAAGGCGATCGCCTGCGGCGTGCCCCTGTTGATCGTTCGTTTGTTTCAAATTGTCCAGGTCGATGACGACAATCCCGGCGGTCAGGCCATAGCGCGAACAGCGCATTTCTTCAGCTTCTAATAAGTAATGCCAGCCTCGACGGTTATAAATCCCGGTTAGAATATCTAGTTGCGCCTCAGCTTCGGCCTTTTGTTTAAGGCGTAAGTTTTCCTGAGCTTGTAACTCCTGGTGTAACAAACTGGAGAGGAGCAATACCAGAAGTTCCAGCATGGCGAGCTCGGTTTGCAGGTGTTCTGACTGCGGGTTGGGGTCAATGGCGCACAGCGTGCCAAATAACGACCCATCGGGAGAGTAAAGGGGAAGTCCAACATAAGCTCCGATAGGAATTTTTCTACCAATAGGAGCCGATGCATAAGCTGGAATTAATTGACAACGGGGGGCAATGTTAGGGCCATTGCCTTCCACCATCCGAGAACAGAAAGAATCAGACCACTGAAACACGTCGCCAGGCTTAACATCATAACCATGGTCGTTGGCAGACAGCACAATCCAATCATTGCCCTGGGTACGGGTCAGCATCCATAATTGAAAGCCCATACGCCTATGCAGAAACTGCAGGACGCGCTGTACTGCTGACTCAAAACTGGAAGATGCGATCGCGTTAATAGAAACCAGATCCAGATCACTCATAGCCCACAGGAACCCACAAGGAAGCACACAACGAACCCGAAAGCAATGTGCCCTTGAAGGTGACAATTTAAGCCATGTAGTGTGAGCGAGGTGATCAAACTTTACATGGGATGCAAGTGTGCAACAGGACTGTTAACTTTCGGAAGAGACATTATTACAAGAGTTTTTTACCGTTAAAATCTACAGGAATCGACTCAGTTAATACCTTCTGACAGGGAAATCAAGATAGGTTTAAATGCCAAGGGATTGCCTGCAAGATAAGTATTGTGAGTGCTTCTTCCTCCGTTTACACACGCTCCATAAGATGAGATTAACCTTGAAGGAAAAGGCAGTCTACCGGGTAAATTCGGTATTTTGACCCTGGTTAATTTCGCAAGAACTCGTTCCAAATAACATTTCTTATGCTCGGTACGCTGTACGTTGTTGCTACCCCTATTGGGAACCTGGAAGATATGACCTTCCGGGCAATTCGGGTGTTGCAAACGGTTGATGTGATTGCTGCTGAAGACACGCGACATACGGGTAAGCTGCTGCAACACTTTCAAATTAAGACACCTCAAGTGAGCTACCACGAGCACAATCGGACGCAACGTTTACCCGAATTGTTGGCACAGTTGCAACGAGGGCAGTCAGTTGCTGTGGTTACCGATGCTGGAGTGCCGGGGATTTCCGATCCCGGATACGAGCTGGTTAGTGCTTGTGCGGATGCAGGAATTACAGTGGTGCCGGTGCCAGGAGCCAGTGCAGTAATTACGGCTCTGATTGCTTCAGGACTACCGAGCGATCGCTTTACCTTTGAAGGCTTCCTGCCAACTAAGGGGAAGGAGCGGCGCGATCGCTTAGAAGCTCTTGCTTTGGAAAGCCGAACCATGGTGCTATATGAAGCTCCCCATCGGGTCCTGCAAACCTTAGAGGATTTGTCTCAGACCCTATCACCGGAGCGATCGATTGTGGCGGCGCGCGAACTTACCAAGATGCATGAGGAGTTTTGGCGTGGGACGATTGCGGAGGCGATGAAGGAGTTTGGCGATCGCCAACCCCAGGGAGAATTTACCCTGGTGGTTGCAGGGGCCCATGTAGAGCAACCGATTCTTTCCGAAACCGCTATTCTGGCGGAGTTGACGGATTTATTACGTCAGGGGCTTTCGCGATCGAGTGCCAGTCGTCAGTTGGCGGAGCGTACGGCATTGCCCCGTCGTCAAATCTATCAATTGGCTCTGAGTATTCCTGAGCAGGAGACTTAGTTCAGGCCTTACGCAAGTCCGCCAGCTGTAGTGCATTGTTGTGGGTGGGGTGCGGAGCATCCCACCCACAACAACACGTAAGTCCTATTAATTGCTAGGCGAAATAGAATTCTCAGCGTACTAGTTTTTTGAGGACAGCGATGACACCCGCACGAATTGTGGCATTTGAATTTTCTAGGGCACTCTGTAATGTTTTAAAGCTGATAGTGTTTTGAAGTAGGCGGGGAGAGGCTTTGGTGATGTCAAACGTTTCCAAAGCAGCGGCGGCAGCAGCTCCCAGCTCCTCACGGGGCCATTCGTCGTATAGATACACAAGTTGTACCAATCGAGGAATGGCCTCAACACCGCCTAATTTTCCTAGCGCCTGTCCTACACTCATGATGACAGAGGGATCTCGGATTTCAAGCGCTTTGACCAAACTCGGAATCGCTTCGGTCTGGCCCAACTCCCCCAATACCTGAGCTGACTCAACCGTGAATGGTCTCGATTCAAGTGCTGTGGTTAGGTGAGGAAGCGCTTCAACACGCCCCATTTTCCCTAATGCAAGAGCTGCATTCCAGCGTGCAGATTGGATGGGGTCTTCAAGAACGGCCAGTAACTCGGGAATCGCTTCAATGCAACCCAAGTTTCCTAATATTCGTGCAACATAGCTCCGCACAGCAGGATTCTCATGATGAAGTGCTTGCAGGAGAATAGGCGAAACAGTCTCACGGTTTAATGCCTCCAGCGCAGATGCAGCACTGCGACAGATATGGGGATTTTGATCTGCCAAAACTTGAAGCAGGTCAGAAATTGCTTCGACACAGCCCAACGCCCCCAACGCCCAAACTGCTGCCTCACGGACAGAAAAGGCTGGATCTTCCAGGGCACAGCGTAACCCCGGAATTGCCTCGACACTGCCCAAAGCTTTTAAGGCTCGGATTGTGCTCCTGCGTACCCTCTCATTTGGATCCTCCAGGGCAGTTAATAGCCCTGGAATTGCTTTGCGGCTGTCCAATTGTCCTAGAACCTCAGCGGCTTGAACCCTTACGAGGAAATTGGGATGGGTCAGGGCCTGTAGCAAGCCCGGAACGGCTTCGGTACTCCCCAGTTTCACTAAAGCCTCCAAAGCAAATCGTCGAATGCGCGATCGCTCATCTACAAAGGCTTTCAGTAAACCCGGGATGACTTCAACTCCCCCCAATTGCCCTAAAGCTTCAGTGGCTTTCATTCGGCTAGAGGCATCTGGGGACTCAAGAGCGCGAAGCAGTTCGGCGATCGGCTCTCCAGCGTAACTTTGCTGCCCAGAGGATGTTTCCATGGAGGATTTAGGACTTACGTATTTATGTTGTGTGTAGGATGCGAAGCACCCCACACATAACATAAATACTCTAGACAGGGCGGAATTGCCCCAGCCCTGTTGCTATTAATGGTAAGCCCCTGATTTACGGTGCTGAACCGCTGTGACCCCGACAGGTTCGAGGACTTTACCATTTTCTACAGTGGCGTAGACAATCCAGTGGTCGTTGCATTCCATCCGGTTCTGGACACGGCATTCCAGGTAGGCCAGGGCATCGTCCAACACCAAACAGCCGTTGCTCGCTTCGTGGGTGGGAAGTTCGGCAAAGCGATTTTCGCCGGGGGCGATCGCCCGCTGGAATACCCGCCGCACGTTCCGTCCCTCCTTCAGAATATTGAGGACAAAAGGAGCGTCGTTGTGGGGGAGCAATTCCTCGGCCTGCTCGCGGCTCAGGGCGATGGTAAGGCCGGGAGGGTTGAAGGTCGCCTGGGAGACCCAGGAGGTGAGCAGACCCGTATGGGTGTTGTCATTGTTAAGAGCCATGACACAGAGAGAGCCCACAATACGCCCAACGGCCTGTTCAGTGCGATCGCTCTGGGAATCCATCCCCGGTTGACGTGATGCGCGGGTTTTCTTCATCTTCCGTAGATTTTGGGCGAATTCTGCGCCTGCCGCTTCGCATTGCTCCAAAACTTCATCGGAAGGGGTGAACTTGACGCGCAGGGTGTCAAACCCGAGGGCAAAGCCTGCATCCTGTAAGCGGCTTTCCAGCAGATCCACCGCTTCACCGCTCCAGCCATAGGAGCCGAACACTCCGGCTAGCTTGGTTTTGGCAGCAGAAGAGAGCACCAGTCCCAGGGCTGTTTGAATCTGCGTAGGTGGGTGTCCAGCCAGGGTAGGCGAGCCAAGGATGAAGCCGTCGCTTTTTTCAACCGCCTGGGTGATTTCAGTGGAGTCAGCAAATTCGCAGTTGATGGACTCTACCGCGACCCCGGCTTTTGTGAGGCCCCGGGCGATCGCTCCTGCCATTGCCGCTGTATTGCCATAGGCCGAGGCATACAACAGCGTTACGTTCGCTTCCTGGGTCTTTTGCTGCTCACACCATTCACGGTAGTCAAAGGTAAAGCGGCTGAGGCTGAAGCGTACCAGAGGACCGTGGCCCGGTGCATAGATCTTGGGTTTGAAGACTGAGAGGCGATCCAGCGCAGTTTCAACCTGCTTCGACTGCGAGGCATGGATGCAATCGAAGTAGTAGCGGCGGTCTTCTGCTAAGGCTTTCCAGTTTTCGTCGAATATAGGGTCATCGCATAGATGAGTACTGAAGAGCTTGTCGGTGTAGAGAATTCGGGTGACCGGGTCAAATGTGACCAGGGCGTCGGGGTGGCGGGGAGTGGGCACGAAAGCGAATTGCAGAGTATGCCCCTCGCCCAGATCCAACACTTCTTCAACCCGTACGGCCAGGATGCGAATGTCCTGGTTGGGGAAGAGGGATTTGAGGGCGATCGCCCCCGTTTTCGAGCATACAAAGGTAATTTGTGGTGCCCTTTCCAGCAATGCTTTTAATGTCGCGGCCCGGTTGGGGTTAACGTGACCCAGGATGACGTAGTTAATTTTTTGCAGATAGGCCTGCTGTGCCAATTGCTCTAGAAAAATCTGTGTGAAGGATTCTCCCGGCGGATCAATCAGGGCAATTTTTTCGGCTTGAATTAGATAGGTGTTGGCGGTGGTCCCCTTCTGACGGGCGTATTCCACCTCAAACTTGAGCCGATCCCAGGTGCGCGATCGCAGCACTAATGTAGCGGCGCCTACTTCCGCCACCTGCACATCCCGTGGCCTGCTATCCGCCATAACGTTACTCCTAGATGAATTGAGGTATCAATGGTTTGATGGGCAAACCATGAGCCGGGTTAAAGGTTTAAGTTGCAGTTCGAGGATTTGCGAATACAAACCCTGAACCGAGTTTAAGGATGAATGGGGTCGTTCAAGGTTTGCAGCAACAATCTGCAAACCTTGAACGAGGTTTAGTAGTGGTTCCCAACTTTGCGGTGGTGTACGGCCGTCAGGGCATCAGGGTTAGACACCCGTCCAGCATCCACGATGCTATACACGATCCAGTGGTCACTGCATTCCATCCGACTGACTACTTCGCACTCCAGATAGGCCAGGGCGTCACCCAGAATGGGGGAACCATTGCTAGCGGAGTAAGTTTTGATGCCCGCAAAGCGATCGGCCCCCGGTGCGAACCGCTTCAGGAAGTGCTTCATCAAAGGCTGGTAGTTGCCTTCTTCCAGCACATTCAGAACGAAGTGATCGCCTGCGTGCATAAATGACTCAATGGCCCGGTCTTTCGCGACCGCAATGGTGATGCCCAACGGCTCAAGGCTGGCCTGAGTGACCCAGGAGGCTAACATCGCGCTAGAGGTTTCCCCTTTGCGAGCGGTGATAATGTAAAGCCCGCCGCTGATACGACCCAGGGCTTTGTCCAGGTCGCTGTTGAGGGCCTTCATTTGCTTGACCGTGCGATCGCGGGTCAGCCACTGCCCCAGGTCGGTACCCGCCTCATCACACAGCTGGTAGATAGAATCTTCAGGGGTTTGCTTGATCAGAATGGGCGGGAAGGATTCTACTGCGCCCAATTCTTGCATCTGGTTGCGGAGGGGATAGACGGATTCGTCGTCGCCGCCGCCGCTCTCAAACAGGCCTACCGCTTGCTTCGCGTGAACGGAGGCCAGGATCGTGCTGAGGGCGGTGTGAGTTTGATTGGCGCGATCGCCCGTCTGCGGCGGCATCCCAATGACAACTCCAGAGGACAGGACAACGGCTTCTCGAATCTCCTGAGGGTCAGCGGTGAACAGGTCTACCAGATCAACCTGCACATCGGTTTTGCGGATGCCTCGGGCGATCGCCTCTGCCAGGTGGTCACTGTAGCCGTAGCCTGCGGCATAGAACACTGCAACAATTTTCTCGGTTTTGACCTGATCTTCACTCCAGGTGCGGTACCGTCCTACGAGTTCCGGCAGGTTGAACCGCAACAGGGGGCCGTGGCCGGTGGCAATGGTACTAGGAGCCGTGGGCAGTGCTTCCATCCGCTTCAGGGCAGACAAGACCGAGCGGGCATTTGGCCCCATCAAGCAGTCGTAGTAAAGCTTATAGTCGGGCTCGATCAGCTCCAGGTCTTCGTCGTACACGGACTCATCGCAGTAGTGCATGCCGAAGGCATCGCAGGTGAACAGCGTATTCGTGCCGTGGTCGTAGGTGAAGATGGTGTCAGGCCAGTGAAGGTTGGGAGCCGAAAGGAATTCCAGCTCATGACCGTTGCCCAGATCAAGCTTGTCTCCCTGCTTCACCTGCAAGCGATTGTAGGGCTGATGCACCAACTCATCAAGGAATTGCAAGGCAACCTTAGCGGCCACAACAGTGATGTTGGGGTTAAGGGCCAGGACATCCTTGACCAGCCCACTGTGGTCGGGCTCGGTGTGGCTGACGATGAGGTAATCAATTTCCTGAGGGTCGATGAGGTCGGTTAACTCAGCCAGATAGAGATCCTGAAACTTTGCGTGGGAGGTATCGATCAGGGCAACTTTCTCGCCACGAATCAGGAAGGAGTTGTAAGTGGTGCCGTTCTGGAGTTCAAATTCGATGTCGAAGCGATCGCGATCCCAATCTTGAGATCGAATGGTAGTGGTATCGGGGGCGATTTCGGCTTGCTGTAGTGTCAGCCGTTTCTGAGTGCGCTCTGTCAGGGCAACCATTACCACACCTCCTAAAGCCATGAATGGTTTCTATGCTTTATTATCGCCCTAAAGAAGGGTATTTTGTAAAGTTTTGATAAGTAAAGTTACCTATTAGCCAGAATTATAGGTTCTGCCTTTTTACTTAGGTCAGACAAATAGAAGATTTTCTAGTAAAAGCATCGAAAATAACAGACCTATAACTCACGCTTACCGGATGAAGGTTTCTCAGCGTCAGATTTCTCAAAAAACTGAATTACAAAAACTAGAAAGTCTATCAAACCACGAACACGACCTCTATAGGCCAATGTTCGGAGTTTGATAGGCAAAATTAGCCTGAAGGCCAATTAAAAGAAGAGGGGCTTTCCACCCCTGGAAGGCCCCATCCCGCACTCAATTGACGTTTCTCTTCTCTAGGAGGTTGTCTTGTAGCTATTAGCTATCGAAGACGGAGACTTTAGTGTTAGTCGAGGGGAACAGCCTTGACTTCTACTTCTTCAGCAACAGTGGTATCGGCTTTGTCGTCCGTACGGTTCACTTTCTTGTTCGAGACGCGATCGATCAGAACTTGTGATACTTCAGCAACGAGCAAGGAAACCAGCAGGGCATCATCCAACTGACCAAAGAGGGGCAGGAAATCGGGAACTACATCGAAGGGCATGACTAGATAGGCCAGGGTTCCCAAAATAACCCACCAGCGGTATTTCGGATTGCGAAGCGTTTGACGATACCAGTTGTAGAGACCTTGCAGTGGAGATGTCATGGCGGTTCCTTCACTCAACATCCCTATTGTTCCAAATCTGCCCTGGGTTGGTCAGAGGCGAAAACCGTCAGATTTTAGGGGTGTAAACCTCACTGTAAATTACCGCATTAAGACTCCCTGCCTATGTGATGAATGTTTCGCTTGCGATACGCACAAAACATTGGGTGCAGCCCACTTTTGCAAATCTAGAAACCCACTTTTGAAAATGGGATGCACCCCAAAACATTAGCTTCATAAGTACCTAAGGAGATTTCTGAGAAACAATATCCCCATTATTTGGAAAAAAGGCGCGGCTTCGCCGCGCCTTTTTTCCAAATAATGGGGAAGTTCTTATCTGGAAATCTCCTAAGAGGCTGATTTTCTATGTCCAAAAGCACGAATATGTCCGAGGGGCACAGAAAATCAACCTTTTCAAGCGAGTTCTAACGGCTCGGCCTCTTAATTTGCTATAAAGAATCGAGTTCTCAGCGGGGCGGGGGGTATGAGCCGCGTCTTTTCATTCGAAAAAATGTCACTTAAAGGAGCGTTTCCCTGGTTTGGTGCGGGGATGGCGTTGCTGTTTTTCATTTCCCTAGGATTGCGGTTTTGGGGATTGGGCCGGTTTAATGCCCTGGTCTTTGATGAGGTCTATTACGCCAACTTTGCCAGAGGTTTTTTGCAGGGTAAGCAGGAATTTGGCGGTCACCCGCCCCTCAGTAGCTATTTCATTGCTTTTGGCATTTGGGTGGGTGAGCGTATGGGTTGGGGCGCTGACAACACCCGTAATACGCTGACAGGGATGTTTCTCTCGACCGTGAGTTACCGTTGGATGAATGCCCTGATAGGGGCGTTTTTCCCGCTCGTGGTGGGGGCGATCGCCCTACAACTGACCCATCGCCGCCTTTATGCCATCATTGCGACGTTCCTGGCAGCCCTGGATGGTCTGTTCCTGGTGGAATCGCGTTATGCCCTCAACAACATTTACCTGGTGTTGCTCGGCTTGCTGGGACAGTTGTTTCTGTTGCTAGCGTTGAACCACTTGAGGCAAAGGGCTTTAGCCCGAGAATCAGGGCTGCCACGGCCACAATCATTATTCCTGTGGTTGTGGCTCGTGTTAGCGGGCGTGGGGTTTGGTGGAGCGATCGCTATTAAATGGAACGGTGCAGCGTTTTTGCTGGGAGCGATCGCCCTCTGGGTTCTGGCCTGGGCAGTTGCATTGTTGAACCGGATATTATCCCCCGCTCGGCAAATTAACCTGGGTTCTGCCTCGCCTCTTGCTTATTTGAGCCGGCTGCATTTAGGACATGGGGCGATCGCCTTTGGGCTCATTCCTGCCCTCACCTATTGGATGAGTTGGTGGCCTTACCTGAATCTGGGGCCAAACTATAGCTTTTGGTCTTGGCAAAAGGAAATCTTGAGCTACCACAGCCGGGTTGGTGGCTTTGATGCTCATCAATATTGCTCTCACTGGTACACCTGGCCTTTGATGCAGCGTCCGGTTGCCTATTTTTATCAAACCGTTACTGTCGGGCAAACACCTCCACCGGAATTGAACGTAGTCCCCCCACCGCAATTAGCGGAGGCTATTTATGATGTTCATGCGATGGGGAATCCAATTCTCTGGTGGTTTGCAACGTTGGGAATCGTCTTATCCATAGGGGCGTTGGTGTATTTCTTGTGGCAACAGGTGCGGGTTTCTGCCAGGGAGCCCGGTGAAACTTTGGTGATGAATCCCTGGCAGTTGGATGCATGGCCGTTGCTATTTCTGGTGGTGAACTGGGGGGCTAATTTGCTGCCCTGGGTTAAGGTGACCCGTTGTACGTTCATCTATCACTACATGGGGGCGTTGGTGTTTACACTGCTGGCCATCGCCCTATGGATTGAGCGCGCCTTCTACAGCCCTTCGGTCTGGCATCGACGGTTTGCGATCGCCACTTTGATATTGATAGGGATGGGCTTCCTTTTCTGGTTGCCGCTATTTCTGGGGTTGCCCCTATCCCCCGCAGAAATCCAGATGCGTCGCTGGTTCATGAGTTGGATCTAAGAAATCTTGGCTCTGATGGGCGATCGCCTCAGTTTGTCGAAGTTAGGAGGTGGGGGTGAATTCTCCCTCACCTTGAAACACTACTGTGTATACGCAAGTTAGTAAGTTAGTCGCTCTGGCGATCAGCCTCTAACCCACACCCTAGTACGCTGAGGCGGAAATCCATCACCTATGTTTTTGTGTGGGGTGCTTCGCACCCCACACAAAAACATAGTATGTAAACTTAGGAGGTTTCTGCATAAGAATTTACCCAGAATGTTAGTGCTTTGCCCGCGAAGCGGGCAAAGCACTAACATTCTGGGGGTAATTTCATTACTGGAAATCTCCTTAGGCCGCAGCCTACTAGCCCCTTTCCAGGGAAAGGGGGAGACTGAGCCAGAGAGCCGGTTTTTGCCTAGAGTAGGCCCATTTTCCAGTTCCCCCTCGTTTGAAAAAGGAGGTTGGGAGACTTTTCCGTACAGCCAGGCACTTGTGTATGTACAATGGACCCTTAAACATAGAGTAATTTCTATTGCTTAACGCTAAGTTTGTGTATACAAGTTACACACAAACTTAAGGTTTTTAAAAATCACCTCGTATATTCTTCTGCAATAATTCTAAATAATCTAAAGATATTTCTAAAGTCTAATTTTTCAGAGCTAAAGCAAAGACAAGTTAGCAGAATTTCTATAAGAAACTCAAGTTAATACTTAAGGAATTCAAAAGAATAACAGATTGATATTTACCGGTCTTTCAATTGATAGAGGCGGGAAATTTTAGTTGACTTGTATAATGCTGCTTGATTTTTGCCGTTGCCTATGATCCCCATTTCTCATGCCTCGGAGCGATTTGATTCGTTAAATTTGTAAAAAATTAAAGATCTATCATTGGGCAGGTTTAGTATTCGGTAGCACTGGCAATTCCTTCGAAATCGGCTTAGATTGTCACCAGAAAACCCGGGTTTTTGCCCTGGCTGATGCTTCATGAGATTCTATTCTCTCTGTTCGGCATAATTGCGCCGTCATCTCCCATAAAATCCTCAAATTTCGACTTGCGATTTCAATGGATTCACACGATTAAGTCCGGCCAGATCTTTCGAACCGATGTGGCTATTGGGTAAGTGTTCATCCAGGGAAGTCGGTTTTACACACCGTCAGTCCCTTGCCTGATAGCCATGACATCGATATTCACAGCACAGTTGTCGTTGAGAGCAAACAGAATATGGTAGCTACTCCTGAGAGACCTACTCTTACTGGAAATCCTCTTTCTGAGGAAGAATTGCGCAAGACCCATGCCTACTGGCGAGCCTGCAATTACCTGGCCCTGGGCATGATCTATCTGAAAGGTAACCCGTTGCTGCGGGAGCCGTTGAAGGCTGAGCATGTGAAGAAGCGGTTGTTGGGACACTGGGGATCGAGCCCAGGCCTCAGCTTTATCTATGTCCATGCCAATCGCTTGATCAAAAAGTATGACCAGAACATGGTCTATGTGGCTGGTCCGGGGCACGGTGCTCCTGGATTTCTAGCTCCGGTTTATATGGAAGGCTCCTACTCGGAGATTTACCCGGATAAGAGCGAAGATATTGAAGGCATGTACAAGTTCTTCAAACAGTTCTCGTTCCCCGGTGGAATTGGAAGCCATGCTACTCCTGAAACTCCGGGCTCAATTCACGAAGGGGGGGAACTGGGGTACAGCCTCTCCCATTCCTATGGGATTGCGCTTGATAACCCCGATCTCATTGTTCTGGGGGTTGTTGGAGATGGGGAAGCCGAAACGGGGCCGCTAGCAACCTCCTGGCATTCCAACAAGTTTATTAACCCAGCTCGGGATGGGGCTGTATTGCCGATCCTGCACTTAAACGGTTACAAGATTGCGAACCCCACGATCCTGGCGCGAATTAGCCATGATGAACTGGAGAGCTTGTTCCGGGGCTATGGCTACAAGCCTTATTTTGTAGAAGGTTCAGATCCGCAATACATGCACCAGGCAATGGCTGCGGCGATGGAATCGGCGGTGCAGGATATTCATGCTATTTGGCGTGAGGCTCGTTCTGAAGGGGTAACGCGTCGTCCTGAGTGGCCGATGATTATTCTGCGATCGCCCAAGGGCTGGACGGCTCCTGCTGAAATTGATGGACGGAAAGTGGAAGGGTTCTGGCGATCGCACCAGGTGCCCATGGCGGATCTGCAAACCAACCCGGCCCATGTGCAGGTATTGGAACAATGGTTACGCAGTTACGGACCGGAGGAACTGTTTGACCAGAACGGGACACTCATTCCGGAATTGAAGGATTTGGCTCCCGTAGGTCATCGCCGCATGGGCTCCAACCCCATTACCAATGGCGGCCTGGTGCGCAAAGAGCTACGAATGCCGAACTTCCGTGACTATGCCGTGGATGTGCCGAGCCCTGGCACCGTCGAGGCGGAGAATACAAAGCCTCTGGGGATCTTCCTGCGTGACATCATGAAGAACAACCCCACTAATTTCCGGATGATGGGGCCGGATGAAACGGCGTCGAATCGCCTGACAGCACCCTATGAGGTGACGAAGAAGACGTGGATGGCGGAGATGCTGCCGGAAGATTTGGATGGCAGTGAGCTAGCTCAAGATGGCCGCGTGATGGAGATGTTGAGTGAGCATACCCTGGTGGGGTGGCTGGAAGGCTATCTGCTGTCAGGACGGCATGGCTTCTTCCATACCTACGAGGCGTTTGCCCATGTAATTAGTTCAATGTTCAACCAGCATGCGAAGTGGTTGGATATTTGCAAGCACCATGTGCCCTGGCGAGCTCCGGTGTCATCGTGGAACGTGTTGTTGTCGTCGACGGTGTGGCGGCAGGATCACAACGGTTTCTCGCACCAGGATCCAGGTTTTGTGGATGTGGTGACGAATAAGGATCCCAGTGTGGTGCGGATCTATTTCCCGCCGGATGCGAACTGCTTGCTGTCGGTTGCTGATCACTGTTTCCGCAGTACCAATTACACAAATGTGATCGTGTCGGATAAGCAGAAGCACATGCAGTACCTCGATATTGAGCAGGCAATCAAGCACTGCACGAAGGGTGTGGGTATATGGGACTGGGCCTGCAATGATGATTGTGGAACTGAGCCTGATGAACCTGAGGTAGTAATGGCTTGCTGCGGAGATGTGCCGACTCGTGAGTCTCTTGCTGCGACAGGAATTTTGCGGGACGAGTTTCCTTACTTGAAGGTGCGATTTATTAATGTGGTGGATTTGCTCACGTTGATGCCACAGGAGGAGCATCCGCACGGAATGTCGGAGCGGGAGTTTGATGCGTTGTTTACGCCGGATAAGCCGGTTATCTTTAACTTCCACGGGTACCCCTGGTTAATCCACAAGCTGACGTATCGGCGCACAAATCAGGATCGAATTCATGTGCGCGGTTATAAGGAGAAGGGGAATATCAACACGCCGTTGGAGTTGGCGATTCGGAATAATGTCGATCGCTTTAGCCTGGTGATTGATGTGATCGATCGGGTGCCGAGTCTGGGATCGCGGGCGGCCCATGTGCGGGAACGCATGAAGAATGAGATCATCGATAACCTGAACTACGCCCATGAGTATGGGGCAGATAAGGATGAGATCACGCATTGGACGTGGCCGCATGGCTCGTCGGCTTGCCCATAGGGTGGGTTTAGGCACCCGGTGTTTCTAAAAACACCGGGTGCCTGGAGTTTAGATAAGGGTTTTTTGATGCCCTGCTTGGGGGTGCGTCGCCCCTCACCCCCCTGACTAGGGGACGGGGTGACCCTCCCCTAGATCCCTTAGGTAAAAGGGGTTCTGCATGGGATGCGTTAGACCGCTTCGCATCGGTGGGGTTTTTGATCAGGTTTGGGTGGGGTAGGTGGGTGGCGATGATGGGGTGCCGTCTGGAAATGATGCATGGCAGAGGCACGCTAATTTCCGGAGAGGTGGCAATTTTGATGTAGGGGTGGGTTTAGCAGAGGTTCTTGGGTCACAGCAGCTATCTTTTGGCAAAACCCGCCCTTTTAGCCCGCCCTTTTAGATTTAGGCAGTAACAACAAAATTCCTACAAAGCGCTCTGTAGGATGCTTTTAGAAAGTGTTTAGAGATCTATTTACTTATACTTGGAGGTATTTTTATGCGGGTCGCGTTCTTTAGTACTAAGCGGTACGATCGCATCTCTTTTGAATCTGCAAATACTAACCTCGGCCATGAGTTCACCTTTTTTGAACCCCGTTTAACGAGCCAAACCGCTGCACTGGCGGCAGGCTTTCCCTGTGTCTGTGTCTTTATTAATGATGTGTTGGATGCCGAGGTGCTACGCATTCTGGCAGCGAATGGGACAAAGTTGATTGCGCTGCGGTCGGCGGGTTTTAATCACGTTGACCTGGAGGTAGCGGGGGAGTTGGGGCTTCATGTGGTGCGGGTACCGGCCTATTCACCCTATGCGGTGGCGGAACATGCCGCAGGCTTGGTGCTAATGCTGAACCGTAAGCTGTATCGGGCTTATAACCGGGTGCGAGAGGATAATTTTTCACTGGATGGGTTATTAGGATTTGATTTGAATGGCAGCACCGTTGGGGTGATTGGTACGGGCAAAATTGGTCAGATTTTTGCTCGCATTATGCATGGGTTTGGTTGCCATTTGCTGGGCTATGATGCCTATCCTACAGACGCATTTAGTTCAATTGGAGATGCCCGGTATGTAGATCTGCCGGAGTTACTGGCAAATTCAGATATCATTTCTCTGCATTGTCCACTGTTGCCGTCTACGCATCACATCATTCGGGCGGAGACGATCGCCCAAATGAAGCCAGGTATGATGCTGATCAACACGAGTCGGGGAGCGCTGGTCAACACGCGGGATGTGATTGATGGGATTAAGTCGGGGCAAATTGGCTACCTGGGTACCGATGTGTACGAGGAGGAAGCTGAATTATTTTTTGAAGATTTGTCCGATACAGTTATCAAGGATGATACTTTCCAGTTGTTGCAGTCCTATTCCAATGTGGTGATTACGGCCCACCAGGCCTTTTTTACCCGGAATGCGGTGGAGGCGATCGCCAATACCACTCTGCAAAATGTCACCGATATCGAACAGGGTCGCTCCTGTGCGAATGAGGTGAAGGCTGAGATGATCCCGGTTCCCATTTCAGCTTCCAAAGGGTAAGGGTCTACAACGTTATCTTTAATCTCCTCGACGGGTACGTGTCATGCTTTCATTGCCCCCTCTTCTGCTTGTCCTGCTGGCGCTTTTGCTCGCAGGAATTGTGGCGATCGCCCCCTTTTCCCCTGCTGCTGCTCAGGAAGAGCTCGCTGAACCGCCTACAGTGATTTTCCCGATGCCCTCGGCGGTGACGAATAGCACCACTGTGCGCATCGGCGGTTCGCCTCTGATGGCTCCTATCAATAAATCCTTAAAGCGCCAGTTTGAGGAGCAGTTTCCTGGCACGGAAGTGCAGATAGAGGACGGCCCCGACACAAGTACGGCCCTGCAGGCTGTACTCAATGGCGACCTGGATCTGGCGGCCATTAGTCGCCCGCTGACGGCTGAGGAGAAGGCTCAGGGGTTGCGCGTGATCCCGGTGAGCCAGGATAAAGTTGCCATTCTGATCAGCCAGGACAACCCTTTTAACGGCAGCCTGACCCTGGAGCAACTGGCCCAGGTTTTTCGGGGTGAGATTACAGATTGGGCGGAACTGGGCCGAGAACCGGGGTTGATTCGCATTGTGGATCGTCCTCCCATTAGCGAGACCCGTCTTGCTCTGGAGCGCTACAAGCTGTTTCCGGAGGGTGAGCTGCCCATAACTCTTAACCGGGTGCAGCTTGAACAAGATGACACTCAGGAGATGATCCGGGAGTTGGGGCGGAATGACATTGGCTATGCGATCGCCAATCAGGTTCGCAACCAACCCGCCGTTAAACCCATCAAAATTGCCATTCTGCAAACGACGCTTCCGGGCGATGCCCTTTACCCCTACTCTCAAGTGCGGGGCTATGCCTATCGCGATGAGACCGATTCCAATGTGAAGTCGTTCCTGGGCTTCACCTCGACAGATGTGGGGCGAGATGCGATCGCCACGGCCCGTAAAGAAGAGGCCCGTGTGGCAACCCGTCCGGTGGTTGCTCCGGTAGCGGAAGCTCCTAACGAAGACGTAGCCACGCTTCCCCCGAGCGAACCGGCACCCGGCTTTTCTTTAGAAAAGGTTCCCGTGTGGGTCTGGTTCCTGGTTCCCGTTTTTCCACTCTTCCTTTTCCTGGCAGGTCTGTTACGGAGGCGGCCCCGTCGCACGCCCCAGCGGCCTCCAATAACCCGAAGAGCGGCCCAGGAGCGCACCCCTGTAGCAACCCCCGTTGAAGACGACGACATTCTGGACAACTGGGAAGAAGACGAGGCTCCTGCTACGGCTGAGGCTGTAGTGGATGAGGATTTAGAAGACTGGGAAGAAGCCCAAATGGAGCCTTCGACCTCGGTTGAGGCTGCCGTAGATGAGGATTGGGAAAATTGGGAGGAATCCGAGGTTTTGGAACCTTCGGTTACGGTTGAGGCTGCCGTGGATGAGGGTTCAGGCGGTCGGGAGGATGAAGAAGCTCCGGAACCTGTTGTCGTGCTGGAAGATATGCCGGCGGCCCCAGGTTTATCTGTAACGTCAGAAACTCCATCGGTAGCAGAGGTAATGGGAGCTATTCCGGGCCTTTTCTCGCAGGGGATGGAGCTGTTTGAGGGCGATCGCTTTGAAGAAGCCCTGCCCTATTTCCAGCAAATCACTGAGCAGCAGCCCGATCGATCTGATGCCTGGGTGCTTCAGGGTCAAATTCTCCTGGCCCTGGAGCGGCTACCCGAAGCTCTCGATGCCTTTGAGCAAAGCCTGGGGTTAGATCTGTCTCTGGAAGCTGCCTGGATTGGCAAGGGAGATGTCCTGACGCGCCTGGGTCGGACTGAAGAAGCTCAGGCCAGTTATCAGCAAGCTGCAGAATTGGAAGCCGTACTGACGGAACCCAGCGAAGGGGAAGCTGTGGAGGCGATCGCCCCAACTCCCGAAGCTCCAGCTTCGCCTGTTCTCCACGACGCGATTGAAACAGCCGAACCCGCGTTGGCTCCCTCTGCTAAGGTGACAGAATTACTGACCGAAGAACCATCCCCAAGCACTGAATCATTAACAGAACCAGTGGATGGCGTCTCAGAGCCAGCCATTCCTGAAGCGGTTGTTGAAGAACTCGTATCGACAATTGAATCAACGACGGTCGAGGAATCATTGCCGACCCCCGACCCCATCGTGGTGGAGGCGAGCCAGCCTGAGGGGACGCCCATGATTTCGGAGCCTATGGCTGCCCCGAAAATTCCTGAACCTGTAGTTGAGGAGCCTGCTGCTGAGCCTGTAACCCTTTTACCGGTTGATTCAGAAGTGATCGCGGCGTCTGAAATCCCAGAGTCTGGGGTTGAAGAAGCAACTCCTGAAGCGGTTGTCGAAGAACTGGTATCGACGATTGAGTCAACGACGGTCGAAGAACCATTGCCGATCCCTGAACCCATTGTGGTAGAGGCGAGCCAACCAGAAGGGACGCCCATTATTTCGGAGCCCATGGCTGCCCCAGAAATTCCTGAACCTGTGGTCGAGGAGCCTGCTGCTGAGCCTGTAACCCTTTTACCCATTGATTCAGAAGTGATCGCGGCGTCTGAGATCTCAGAGCCTGGGGTTGAAGAAGCCGTTCCTGTGTGGGCGGCTGAAGCGATCGCCCCAGTTGCCCCAGCACCCCTAGAAGCAACCACGCTGCCCTCGCCAATCACAGCCGATGCGCTCAAACAGGCATTTCAGGAGCGGTTAAGAACCTATGGCAAAACCGTTCAGGGGGCTACTCCCAATGAGGCGTACCTGGCTCTGGCATCGGTTCTTTGCGATCACTTGCTAGAGCGCCGTACCCCTGAGGCTACGTTAATAGCGACCGATGGACGGCTGATTGCTCAACTCTCGGCAGAATACTTGCCCGGTCCTCATTTAAGAAATGCTCTCGTTAGTCTGGAATGTCTGGAAACCACCGAGCACGTTCTGGAAGACCTGGGGCTGCATCTAACCTCCCTGCTGCAACAGGAAGAAGAACCTGGCTTGGGGCGTGGCAACTTGGGACGGCTGATGATGGATTACCTGGATTCTCTGGCAACTCAGGACGTTCCTGCCATTGGTTATGGCCTGCGCTACGAGTACGGCATTTTTGACCAGGAAATCCGGGATGGTTGGCAGGTTGAGGTGCCGGACAACTGGCTGCTATACGGCAACCCCTGGGAGGTGGAGCGGGGCGATCGCACCCTTACCATCCAATTCGGGGGCTACACCCAGTCCTACACCGATGAACAGGGCCGTTATCGCGTCCGTTGGGTGGCCGCTCAGACGGTACAGGCCCAATGCTTCGATACGCCTGTTCCTGGTTATGCGACCGATACCGTAAACCTGCTGCGTCTATGGCGAGCCAACACCGACGATAGCCTCTGCAAAGTTCTCTATCCTGTGAATGGAGAGGATCATGGTGCAAATTTGCGCTTGCGGCAGCAGTTCTTCCTGGTGTCCTGTGCAGTGCAGGATTTGCTGCGGATGCATCAGGAGAGCGGCCAACCCTGGGATGCATTACCCGATCGCCTTGCACTTCATTTGAACGACACCGATACGTTGCTGGCGATTGCTGAACTGATGCGCCTCCTGGTGGACGTGCATGAGCTGGAGTGGGAGGCTGCCTGGGATCTCACTCAACGTACCCTGACCTACAGCAACCACAGCCTCTTGCCCGAAGCTCTGGATGATTTCTGGTCGGTGGCGTTGTTTGAGGCGGAGTTACCCCGGCACTTGCAAATTATTTATGAGATCAATGCACGCTTTCTGGATGGGCTGCGATCGCAATTCTTCGATAATGCAAAAATTCAGCGCATGTCTTTGATTGGGGATGGGGCTGAACAACGGATTCGTCTCACTAATTTGGCCTGTATCGGTACGCATGCCGTCAATGGCGTCTCTCGTTTCCACACCCAGTTGTTAGAGCAACGGATCCTACCAGATTTTTACAGTTACACCCCCGATCGCTTCCACACCATCACCAATGGCATGAGTCAACGGCGATTTTTGGCCGTAACCAACCCGCTGCTTGCGGAGCTGATTACGCGGGCGATCGGTCAGGATTGGTTGCGCAACCCTGAAGCATTGAGCCAGTTGGAGCCTCTGGCCAATGACGATGCTTTTTGTGCCCAGTGGCAACAGGTGAAACGAACCGGTAAGGAGAACCTGGCCGGTTGGATTCAGGAGCGTCTGGGACAGACCGTGAATCCAGATACTCTGTTTGATGGGCAGGCTACGGTGATTCACGAATATAAGCGGCAACATCTGAATGTGCTGCATATCCTGACCCTCTACCATCGGCTCAAGACGGACCCTAATTTAGACATTCTGCCGCGCACATTCCTGTTCAGTGGAAAAGCTTCCCCGGACTACACCATTGCCAAGTTGATGATCAAACTGATCACCACCGTGGCCGAGCGGATCAATACAGATCCAGATGTAGCGGGACGGCTAACAGTACTATTCCTGCCCGACTTTACCCAAAAACTGGTTGAGGTCATTTATCCAGCGCTGGATCTATCCGAGCATCTCTCCCTGGCGGGAACAGAAGCGGCAGATACGGCCAACATGGCAGCGGTTCTTAATGGGGCATTGCTTATTGGTACCCCCGACGGCTCCAACCTGGAGCTTCAGGAGATCCTGGGAGAAGGCAGTTTCTTCCCATTCGGTCTAACGGAGCCGGAAGCCCAGATGTTACAGGAGGAGGGCTATCGACCCTGGGAGATTTATGAGCGCAATACCGAACTGAAAGCCGCAATTGATGCCTTTGTAGATGGCTCGCTAACGCCCTCTGATCCGCAACTATTCCGCCCTCTGGTAAGTCAGCTCCTGTCTCAAGATCCCTATCGGGTACTGGCAGACTACACCGCCTATACCGCTGCTCAAGAGCAGGTTGGCGATCTCTACCGCCAGCCCCTGACCTGGACTCGCCAATCGATTCGAGCCGTGGCACGGATGGGTCGCTTCTCCAGCGATCGCGCCATCCAAACTTACCAACAAACCCTGTGGCAGGTGCAGCCTCGGGGCGATCGCCTGCACCTGCTTACCTCCCCCCCTTATGGCTGACTGGCAGAACCCCCCGCCCCCAAGGCACAACCGGCAGACGTTGCTGATACTCCCCTGCCCCTGCTCGAACCCCTTCCAGTAGAACCAACCCCGGCTTCTCCACCCTCTACACGCCTGACGATTAACAGTCAACAAAACTGCTACGTTCTAGAACCTGACCTGATGCAGCAGTTAGAACAAACTGCTGTATCCAAAAACCTATCTTCGGGCCGTTACCAAATCCGCATTCATGGTGGAGGGTTTGGGTATCGGGCTGGGGAAGCAAGCGAACCCATCGTGATGCTCTGGATCTATGGGGGGCGCTTTGTGAATCAGGATACGGGGGTTGAAGTGGAGGCTACCTGGGTTACCCTCAACGGCTATGACGATACACTTACCCTGGAGGTTCTGGAATCTATTACTGTCGCGGCCTTTTTCTTTGATGTTCATCGGGAGGATAATGAGGGCGAACTGACATTGGCCTTCACCCGGCTGTAGCGGTCTGTCAAGAATATTGGGTGGTCTTCGATCTACATGTTCTGAGAAGTTTGAGAAGGCGTTAGTCTTACCTGGGCACCCCTCGCGCTATGAAATCTCGTTCACTGATTGGTGTGTTTCCCCTGTTGATGACGTTGGCGATCGCCCCTGAACCGATGGGGTTTGCGCTGCAACGGGAATTCACCATTGCCCATGCCACCCGCAGTACCCCTGCTCCTGCACCCTTTCCGCCCCCCCAGGAGGTTCCCGAGGGGACAATCCTGGAAGTTGACGGCTCCCGCAGCCTGATTTTGCTGAACGAAACCTTGCGACGGCAGTTTGAAGAAGCATTTCCTGGCACAACTTTGAGGATGGCCGCTGACGGAACCCCGGATGCCCTGAATCGATTGCAGCAGGGAGGCGTAGATCTGGTGGCGATTGGACGGCCTCTGTCTTCGCAAGAAAAGGCCGAGGGATTGGCGGAAGTGCCCCTACGGCGAGAAAAGATTGCTCTGATTGTGAGTAAAGACAATCCGTTTCAGGGGCAGATTAGCTTTGATCAATTCGCCCGTATTGTTTGGGGTGAAATTACGAACTGGGAGCAACTGGGTGGCTCCGATCGCCCTGTACGCTTTATCGATCGCCCGGAAACTAGCGATACCCGTCAATCTCTCCGCTATTACGATATTTTCGCGGGCAAGGTGAGAACTGGGAAAACGGCGGTTCCGGTTGATGGGGATGAAACGGCCGGGGTGATCGAGGCCTTGGGGAAAGATGGCATCGGGTACGCCCTTTATAGCCAGGTGAAGGACAACCCGGATGTCCGAATTGTGAAGATGCATGGGGTTTCTGCCGATAGTTCCCTCTACCCCTATTCGCAGTCTCAGGGATATGTGTATCGCAAAGAGAATGTGAGCGAGGGGGCTCAGGCGTTTTTGGGATGGGCCACCTCAGATCCTGGGAAGGCAGCGGTGACAGCGGCACGGAATGTGACCTGGAGTCAGCTTCCGGCTGAGGTACTGGCGGCGAATGCGGCCCAGTCTTCGGGTGGCCCCAGAACCGCTGGCACAACAACGGCTAATTCTCCTCAGGGCACCGGCAGCGAGCCTGCCGTTACTGGTGCAGCCTCTTCCTCAGACCGCCCCGCCGAACCGTCTGGGGCTTTCACTACCACCGCCCCTAGAGGAGCGACCACAACCGAGCCTACAGCTCCCTCCTCCAACACTGAGGGGCCGGATGCGGCTTTCCCCTGGTGGATTTTCCTGATTCCGCTGTTGCTGGCCGGTGTGTTGTTGTTACTGCGCCGTCGCCATGAAGCCAGTGCACCGCCACCTCGCTCGCGGGCGATCGCCTCTCCACCTCCACCCGAAGCTTTGCCGGGCGCAACGGAGCCTGCTGTTAGCTTTGCTCCCAAGTCTGAGCCGCAGCCCTTGCCAGAAGTCAATCCATCAGCAGGAAATACCTTAAATACAGCAGAGCCACCTCTCCACAATAATGGGGCCGCTTTGCCAGGGGCGGCGATCGCCGGGCTGGCGGGAACGGCTATTCCCCGAAAGGCTCCCAAACCAGTTACTCCCTCCCCTCGGCGTTCCAACCCTGTCATTCCAGATCCCTGGGAAACGCCTTCATCGGTTGCCGCTGATGCTTCAGCCCCTGTGGCGGAGTCATCGGCTGCTGAGACGGGGCCTCCCGTTGAGGCAGGAGACGCAACGGCGGATCCGGCAGAGTCTGTGCGTGAGCAACCCGCAGCAGTTGTTCCAGATTCGGTCGATGCTGATCCCGCAGTGGAAGGCCCTCCGGTGGAGGCTGCACCATCTGAATTCATGGATGATGCCGCCGTTTTAACGGGAGCAGGAGCGATCGCTGCAGCCGTCATTGCAACTTCCCTTGCCTCTCAAGCGGGTACCCCTCGAACCCCTGGGGAGGGATCTGGTGCTCCCCTGTCAGAACCCAGCGAGGAGGCCGGAGGAGAGGAGCCGGAGGTGGTTCCTGCTGAAGTAGTACCTTCTATAGGAGCTTCGACTGAGAGCCCTTTGCCTGCTCCTGAGGCTGAAGTTGTGACAGCCGTGGCTGATGTGGCTGGCTACGAGGAAAACCACCTTCCTGTCGATGGGGATGCACTTGATGCCGCTGAACCCGTTCCAGAACCGTTGGATGATGCAGCCGATTTGACAGAAACCGCTGCCCTGGCTGGAGCGGCGATCGCCGCAAATGCGACAGAACCGACACCCGAAACGATGGTAGAGTTGCCATCGGAAGAGGAGGCGATCGCCCATCCCTCCCATGAAGAATTACCGCTCGTTCCGGCTGATGAGTCTGGTAATCCTATGGAGGAGCAGGATGCAAACCCAGCGCTTGCAACGGGTGCTACTGCGGCTGCATTAGCGGGGCTGGCAATTGCGGCTCAGTCCTCCGATGAAACTGAGACGGAGCCCTCTCACTCGGTTGAAGTGGCAGCAGAACGGCAGCGGGATGAGGACAGCTCGACGGAGGCCGATTTCATTCCCATGGATGAGGCACCCGAACCGCTAGAGCATGAGGATAGACTGCATCTGGTTCCGCTAGAAGCGGATGCTTCTGGTATACCAGAGCCCGCGACCGAATACCTCACCGTTGATAACCGGGCCCACTCCTTTGTGCTGGATCCTTTGCGGATGCAGCAGATGCAAGAGGTGGCCGTTCGGTACCCATTAGACTCTGGCCATTACAAAATCTTCATTGAAAGCGGAAACTTTCATTATCAGGCCGCTTCAGGTCATCCAGGTGAACCCTGGGTACTGCTATGGATTTATGGTGGAAGATTTATCAACCAGAAAACCCGTGTGCCAGTGTCGGCTACGTGGTCTACTTTGAATGGTTATCACGACAGCCTGACCCTGGAAGTGTTAGAGCCGACTACGCTCGCTGCGTTGTTCATCGACACTTATAAGGGAGACAACGAAGGAGAACTGACCCTGTCTATTGAGCAGCTCTCCCCTCCAGAAACCCCCTGAACAGCCGTCAGGCTCGCATACATGATGAGGTGACTTATGGACCCAACCCAACTGTGGCAACGTTACCAGGACTGGCTCTACTATCATTCCGGCCTGGGCATATACCTGGACATCAGCCGGATGCGGTTTGATGCCTCCCTGGTCGAGTCCCTCACGCCTAAATTTGAGAAAGCCTTCGCAGATATGGAGGCACTAGAGGCAGGGGCGATCGCCAACCCCGACGAAGAGCGTATGGTTGGCCACTACTGGCTGCGGGATTCTGACCGCGCCCCCTCTCCTGAGCTAAAGCAGGCGATTGAAGACGGCCTTATTCAAATCGAGGAATTTGCCCGCAAAGTTCACAGCGGCGAGATCAAGCCCCCCGAAGCCGATCGCTTCACCGATTTGCTCTCGGTGGGTATTGGTGGCTCGGCTCTGGGCCCTGAGTTCGTTGCGGAAGCCCTGGCTCCCCTGAACGCTCCCATGCGGGTTCACTTTATCGATAACACCGACCCCGCCGGGATCGATCGGGTCATGACCCTGTTAAAGGATCAGCTCAAGAGCACCCTGGTACTCGTAACCACCAAATCTGGCGGCACCCCCGAGACGCGGAACGGCATGTTGGAGGTCAAGAACGTCTTTGACCAGGCCGGGCTTAACTTCCCAGCCCATGCGATCGCCGTCACCATGCAGGGCAGCACGATGGACAAGTTCGCCAGCGATCAGCGCTGGTTGGCGGAGTTTCCCATGTTTGATTGGGTAGGCGGTCGCACCTCCGAAATGTCTGCTGTGGGTCTGCTTCCCGCCGTCCTCCAGGGTATCGACATCCGCACCATGCTGGCCGGGGCCGCCGAGATGGACGAAGCCACCCGCGCCAAAGACCTGAAGCAAAACCCTGCCGCTCTGCTGGCTTTGGCCTGGTATGCCTCCGGCAATGGCAAAGGGGAAAAGGACATGGTGATTCTGCCCTACAAAGACAGCTTGTTGCTCTTCAGCCGCTATCTCCAGCAGTTGATCATGGAATCCCTGGGCAAAGAGCTGGATCTGGACGGTAACAAGGTCTACCAGGGCATCGCCGTCTATGGCAACAAAGGCTCCACCGACCAACACGCCTACGTGCAGCAACTCCGGGAAGGCGTTCCTAACTTCTTCGCCACCTTCATCGAAGTGCTCGAAGACCGCGACGGCCCCTCCATCGAAGTGGAGACCGGAGCCACCTCCGGCGATTTCCTCTCTGGCTTCTATCAGGGCACGCGTCAAGCCCTCTACGAGAATGGCCGGGGCTCCGTCACCATCACCATTCCCACCGTCAACCCCCGCATCGTGGGCGCATTGATCGCTCTATACGAACGGGCCGTGGGCTTCTACGCTTCCCTGGTCAACATCAACGCCTACCACCAACCCGGTGTAGAAGCCGGCAAGAAAGCCGCTGCCTCTATCCTCGACTTACAGCGCAAAGTCGTAGACGTTGTGAAAGCGACTGGGCAACCCCTCGATCTGGCTACCCTGGCTGAGAAAGTGGGCGCAGGCGATCGCATCGAATCCATCTACCTGATTCTGCGACACCTGGAGGCTAACAAGCGCGGCGTGGTATTAGAGGGCGATCGCGCCAAACCCGCTACCCTAACCGTTAGTGCCGGTTAGCCGCACAGCCTACCTGCATCACCCAAACCTGATCCAAACCCCACCGATGCGAAGCGGCCTGACATCCTCATGCAAAACCCCTTATGCCCAAGGGGGTCTGGGGAAGGGGCAGCCCGTCCCCCAGTCGGGGGGTTTGGGGGCGACGTGCCTTCAATTCAAGCCTCCGCCAAAAACACTTTTCTCCAACCACCTCAACTTCCAGGGTTTACATAAACCCACTCTCACTGGAGTATTTGTGTTGTGGGGTGAGCAAAGCCTACCCCACAACACAAATGCGTAAGTTCTAATTCCCCTTTCGGATCGCAAAACAATCGAATTCGCTTTGGCTGACGGCCTTGCCCACGTCCATTCCAGAGGAACCCCCGATGACCGCATCCATCAACCCCTCCACCCTCA
This sequence comes from Leptolyngbya sp. FACHB-8, assembly GCF_014695575.1. GTDB lineage: Bacteria > Cyanobacteriota > Cyanobacteriia > Elainellales > Elainellaceae > Vacuolonema. The sequence goes on from NZ_JACJOO010000087.1 coordinate 171,098, forward strand.
CCACCGCTGGCATCCAAGACGATCGCACCGGCCTCCACACGGAAACCCTCAAACGCGCCTTTCTAGACAATCTTTACTACATCCAGGGCAAACTCTCCTCCGACGCCACCCCCATCGATCACTACTTGGCCCTCGCCTATACTGTGCGCGATCGCCTCATTCAACGCTGGCTCAGCACTGGCCAAACCATGTGCCGCTCCACTACCAAAATTGTTGGCTACCTCTCCGCTGAATTCCTCGTCGGCCCCCACCTCGCCAACAACCTGATCAACCTCGATATCTACGATCCCGTCAAGCAGGCGATCGAAGAACTGGGGCTAAGCCTGAAAGAAATCATCAACACCGAAGAAGAACCCGGCCTCGGCAACGGCGGATTGGGACGCCTCGCCGCCTGCTATATGGACTCCCTCTCCACCCTCCAAGTCCCCGCCATTGGCTATGGCATTCGCTACGAATTCGGCATCTTCGACCAGGAAATTAAGGACGGTTGGCAGGTCGAAATCACCGACAAGTGGTTGAAATACGGCAACCCCTGGGAGATCGCCCGCCCCCAGGAAGCCATTGAAGTTAAATTAGGCGGCTATACCGAAAGCTACACTGACGAGCAGCAACGCTACCGGGTGCGCTGGGTTCCAAAACTCACCGTCGCGGGCATTCCTTACGACACCCCCATTCTGGGCTACAAAGTCAACACCGCCAACACTCTGCGCCTCTGGAAAGCTGAATCTCCTGAAGCCTTTGACTTTAGAGCCTTTAACCAGGGAGATTACTGGGGAGCCGTTCACGCTAAAGTCATTTCAGAAAACATTACCAAGGTGCTGTACCCCAACGATGAGCAAATTCAGGGGAAACAACTGCGCCTGGAACAACAATTCTTCTTCGTCTCCTGCTCCCTGCAAGATGTAATCCGAAGGCATTTGAACTGTGGGCGCACCCTCGACACCCTGCCCGACAAATTTGCCTTGCAGATGAACGACACTCACCCGTCGATCGCCGTTGCCGAACTGATGCGGCTTCTGGTGGACGAGCACCTGATGAATTGGGACGCTGCCTGGGACATTACCACCCGTACCCTCGGCTTTACCAACCACACCCTGCTACCCGAAGCCCTGGAAAAGTGGCCCGTTGCCCTGTTTGGAGAAATGCTGCCCCGGCATCTGGAAATTATCTATGAAATTAACCGCCGCTTCCTGGATCAGGTGCGTATGAAGTATCCCGGCGACGTTGGGAAGGTCATGCACGTCTCCTTAATTGATGAAAGTGGCCCCCGTTACGTGCGTATGGCTAACCTCGCCTGTGTGGGCAGCCATGCTATCAACGGCGTTGCTGCCCTTCACTCGGAACTGCTCAAGAAAACGGTTCTGCACGACTTCTACGACCTGATGCCAGAGAAGTTTAGCAACAAAACCAATGGTGTCACCCCCCGTCGCTGGATTGCCGAGAGCAATCCCGGTCTGGCTCGTTTACTAACCCGTCAGATGGGGAGCGATCGCTGGCTCACCCATCTCAGCGACTTGCGCCAGATGGAGGGCTCTGCCGATGACCCTGGTTTTCGCAACGAATGGCGCGGAGTTAAACGTGACCTGAAGCAAAATCTGGCTGGCTACATTGCACAGCGTACTGGCATTGCCGTTAATCCTGACTCGATGTTCGACGTTCAGGTGAAACGCCTCCACGAGTACAAGCGGCAACACCTGAATGTGCTGCATATTATTACGCTCTATACCCGTCTCAAAGACAATCCCAATATGGAGATGACGCCGCGCACCTGTATTTTTGGTGGCAAAGCGGCTCCAGGTTATGCCATGGCAAAGCTGATCATCCGGCTTATTAATGCTGTTGGGGAAGTGGTGAATCGCGATCCGGATGTGGGCGATCGCCTCAAAGTCGTCTTCATTCCTGACTATAACGTCAGTTTAGGCCAACGTATTTATCCGGCTGCTGACCTCTCCGAACAAATCTCCCTGGCTGGTCTGGAGGCCTCTGGCACTGGCAACATGAAGTTCTCGATGAATGGCGCACTCACTATTGGCACTCTAGATGGAGCCAATGTAGAAATTCGCGAAGAAGTGGGCGAAGATAACTTCTTCTTGTTTGGCATGAAAATTGAGGAAGTCGCTGCTCTCCGGGCCCAGGGCTACCGTCCTCAGGACTATTACACCAGCAACCCTATACTGAAACGGGTTATTGATTTAATTGCCACTGGCCACTTCTCTCAGGGAGATAGCAGTCTGTTTCGTCCGCTAGTGGATAATTTACTCTCATCCGACCCTTATATGCTTTTGGCAGATTACCAGTCCTATATTGAGTGTCAGGATCGGGTTAGCGCCGCTTACTTGAATAACGACGACTGGACACGGATGTCAATCTTGAACACAACACGGATGGGTAAGTTTTCGAGCGATCGCTCCATCCAGGAATATTGTCATGACATCTGGAAAGCCTCTCCAGTCCCCGTCGAACTACACGACTGAACAAGTTCTACTCAACGTATCTACACGATAGCCCTCATAAACCAGATCCTTACCGACCGATGCGAAGCGCCACATTCACCTCCTACCGATAACCCCTTACGGAGGGTGCTGGGGACGCGTTTTGTCCTCAGTCAGGGGTTCTTGGGGCGCTTCGCCCCCAAGCAGAGCCTCCAAGACCCAACCCCAGAGCCAAAGGAACCCACCATGTCAACTCTCATCTTGACTCGTCATGGCCAAAGCTTGTGGAATGCCGCTAACAGATTCACTGGATGGGTTGATGTACCCCTGAGTGAACGTGGCCGTGCTGAAGCAACAATTGCCTCTACCAAGCTCCGGAACTATCGTGTCAACGTTTGTTTTACCAGTAAGTTGATAAGGGCGATCGAAACTGCGATCATCATCTTGACGGAATGTGATGACGTCTGTGGTGGCAAAATTCCTATTATCAAACATGAGGACGATGATTCTGATTGGCACGGCTGGGATAAATATGAAGGTGACCACCAACAAGAACTTCCCATCTATACCCATGCCTTTCTAGACGAGCGCTACTACGGCAAGCTACAAGGTAAAAACAAAGCTGAAACCGTTGCTATTTATGGTGCCGAACAGGTGCAACTCTGGCGTCGCTCCTATGATGAAGCTCCTCCCGGTGGCGAAAGCCTGGAAGATACCCAAGAACGGGTTGTTCCCTGTTTTAAGAGCCGCATTATGCCTCACCTGATGCAAGGCGATAATGTTTTAATTTCGGCTCATGGTAATTCCTTGCGAGCCATCATTATGCATCTAGATCAACTGACTCCAGAAGAAGTTGTTCAGCTTGAGCTCGGTACAGGAATTCCAATTGTTTATGAATTTAATCCTGACGGCTCTATTCAGGGCAAACAAATTTTGGTTGCCTAAAACATCCTCCTGCATAAATGGCAGCGCTGTGAAGCCAAATGCTGGATATTAACCTTGGGATATATGAAGTCGTTTGTCCTGTGATAGAACCTTAACAAATTTGAATCGCACACTATGGAGACAAGTTCTGCTTAAGCAAGGGAAAGCTAGGTGTGATTTGTAATGAAACGCCCAGAAGGATTTGAAACAAGATACATCGCCTTATTTACTGCCGATAGCAACGATGTTCGTGAACGGTTAAATAGCCTGAATCAGAAGCTTCAATCAGTTGTCGAAACGATTCCCCCTTCATGGCTTGAATCTTTCTCGATGCAGGCAATCGAGCCAAGCCAACAGACGATTGAGTAGCTATCATCTTGCACCTTTTTGGAGCCAAAACCCGGAAGGGCGATTTTTCTGTTTCTTCGCGACAGAAAAATCGCCCTTCCGGGTTTTGGCTCTAGAGCTGAGGATACGTGGAGACACGAAAAACTAATACTTCCAACAGTTATGGAGATCCCTCATCCAAAATTGTGCCCTCCGTATTAGCCTTCTCCAGGTTAGTACCGCTCAGATTTGCCTGGTTCAGTTCTGCTGCTTGTAGGTTGGCTTGGGAAAGATCGGCAATGGATAGGTTGGCGCCACTCAAGTCAGCGTGTTCTAGATTAGCTGCACGTAGATCGGCCTGGCTCAAATCGGCTTCATTCAGACTGGCTTCGGTTATATCAGCTAGAGCCATTTCGGAATGGCTCAGGTTGGTATTGTCCAATACGGCACCATGCAAAATAGCTCCATCTAAAATGGCGTCCTGTAAGTCTGCGCCCCGCAAATTGGCGTTGGTTAGATCAGCACCATTGAGGTCAGCATGGTGTAAACGAGCATTGCTGAGGTTGGCGTAACTCAAGTTGGCTCCATTCAAATCCGCCTCATCCAAGATGATGCCACTTAAATTGGCTCCTACTAAGCTGGCTTCGCTCAGGTTAATACCACTAAAGTCTCTTCTGCCTTTGGAATATTCATCCAGAATTTCTATGAGTTCCATGAATGAGTTTCCTTAATCTCTGTGCGTATAGCTCTATAGCAAAAACCTCTGGGCGTCTGTCCTTGTTTCGACTCCAGAGGTTTATGCATTTCGTACTCCTCACACCTCTTCATCATCCACCGAATTTCTTCCAAAAACCATATTCCTTGTGGCAGATCATAAACTGGTCGAGGCTTATCTCTCTCCCGCTTAAGGCTCATAAATAGGAAGTAACCACAGTAATCCTAAGTAATTTTTGAAAAGAAGGGTAAGCACAGCACTATTCCGATTTAATCTTTGCTTGGGCTGAGAGCACGAAGCACCTGCAGCTTGGATGCTTCAGCTTTGCAACTCATACAGGAATGCTGTCAAGCTCTACTATTGTTTATCTTCCAAAACTCAGGGGAGTGTTTTTTATTCCGCTATAGACAAAATAATTCTCTTCAAGTGGTGGACGGCAAGTTGGTTAAGTAAGTATTTGGCGGATGAGCTTGAGATTGGCGATCGCCACATTAACAGCCTTCCTAGGAAGACGGGGCTTTCGACGCGCCCAGGTTATGAGTAGGATACTATAACTTTCAGCGTTACCCATTACGTCCAATCGCGTGATTGTTGGCGATCCTGCAATGGGACAGCGATCGCTGTCCCATACTGCCGTTATTGCGGATTGGAGGGGTTATGTATGACTGTTACAACTGATAGTTTTACTTAAAGATGCCGAAGAGGCCGATAGTATCCCCTCGCAATTTTTTGAGTTAGTCACAGCGCACTGTCTTGCGCTGTTTGATAACAAGTAAGGTTAAATACCGATGATAAAAGTGGTACGACGATTTGCATCGCGCCACTTTTATCATCGGTATTTAATCCGGCATGCTATGAGGTGTTGATTGTGTCGATCTTGCTCCAAGTATTCGGTTTGGAGACGGCCTTAAGGTTTTGCTACAGGGTGTGCGTTTACTTGCAGTAAGCTAACCTACTTGTCAGTTTATATACATCGTCATTTGAATTGACTCAGTGTAGGAGTTGGTATGTGGCACCTGGCGCCATATACTAACTCCTACACTGAGTCAGTTTAGATACCAATATAGATAGAAATTAACGTTTAGATTGGCTCCATAAGAAGGTAAATAATGCAATTGTATAGTTTTGTATATATTTGCGTTCTAGATAGTTTTGTCTTTGAAGTATGTCCTATGAAACTGACATGAACTGATAACCGTTCTTGCACTTCATGCACGTCTAATTTTGTCGCTGTTTTAGTTGATTACTGGTGCTTAGTTGTAATTGAATCTAGCTGCTCTAATCGGCTCTATTACTGGCTTGCATCTAAAGGTAAACCTTAAATAGAGACTCAAGGATTCGTGCTGTCTGAATTTCTTTAGGTTACGTTTTCTCGGTTTTAAAGCTACTGAAAACTGTTTCTTCAGGGATGAAATCTATGACAGAACCTAATGACACCCTTCTTGAATCAAGTGCCGCTGAACTGACTTTGGAGACCCCCTTTGTCTCTATTACTGAAACTATTGGGGACAATGCCAATGCTGATCTTGATGTTGATATCTTTCAGGTTACTTTGAATGCAGGAGATCGGTTAACGATTGATATTGATACCTTTGGTTATCCAGAAGATCTAACCGATTCTGTTTTAAGGCTGTTTGATGAGAATGGAGTCGAAGTGGCATTCAGCGATGATGGCGCGGCTCCTGATGAGCTTTGGTCATATGATTCATTCATTAACTTTGTTGCCACTACATCAGGTACCTACTACATTGGCGTGAGTGGCTATGGCAATAGTTGGTATGACCCCGTTACTGGAGCAAGTGGTACAAGCGGTGCCACGGGTAATTACACCCTTGATATGACTCTCTCAGTCGATGCACCCATCATTGGTACGCCCGAAGCTGATAGCCTGACTGGAACAGAGTTTGATGACACAATTTCGGGTTTGGCTGGTGCTGACCTCATTGCCGCTCTCGGTGGCGGTGATGAGGTAAATGCGGGTGAAGGTAACGATGTAGTAAGTGGTGGGCTAGGAAACGATTCGATTGACGGTGGGCAAGGGAATGACCAACTCCTGGGAGAGAGCGGGGATGACACGATCTCCGGGGGAAGTGGTGCCGACCTGATCATCGGTGACGAAGACGAAAACTACGATTTTGGTTATGACCAATTATTTGGTGGAGGTGGTAGTGACACAATCTTTGGTGGAGACGCTGATGATTGGCTTACTGGCGGTGAAGGAGATGACCAGCTTGATGGAGGGTATGCCTCTGACTATCTCGAAGGGGGAAATGGAAATGACCTTCTACGGGGATGGGGGGGATATTACGAAATCGATTATTTAACCGGGGGGAACGGAAGAGATACGTTCATACTGGGAGACGAAGAAAGCGCTTTCTATGATGATGGAGATCCTTCCTCGACGGGCGATCTTGACTATGCTCTCATTACAGATTTCAACGTTTTGAGGGACACAATTCAACTACATGGCTCAGCCGATTCTTATACTCTGGATTACTTTGTTGATTACTCGGGAATCCAAAGCGCGGCTCTTGTTCTGGATGGGGCTAGCGGTAGAGCTGAAACGATCGCCATCCTCCAAAACGTTGTAGGTGCTCTTGATCTGACCAGCTCAGCGTTTCAGTACGTTTAGATATTCGTGATCATCTCTTGAACAAAAGAGAGCATTGGGCTAATCCCAATGCTCTCTTTTAAGCCAATGCGCTGTTTTCTGATTAACCGACTGGAACGGTTGGATCTGCTGGTTTTTCGCTGTTACTACCGTCAGGTTGAGCAGGAGCTACGGTGGCATTGACCGTTACATCCTTTACTCCCTTAATCTCTCGGGCCAGTGGATCAATGCGGTCGAACTGGGGCAGTGTCGGAACCGTTCCTGAAATCGTCACAATTCCATCCTGCGAGTCTACCGTTAACTGGCTGGCCGGCAAATTGGCTTCCAGTTTACTGCGAACCTCGCTCTCAAGATCTGCATCGGCCCGCTCGGTATCGCCGCCTGTGGCATTGTTCCGCTGCTCTCGGGCACGGATGTCAGACTCCAACTGCCGACGGCGGAGATCGCTCATGCCATCCCCTTCAATTTTCTGCGCTTCATTTGTTTCAGGTGGCTGACCAAGCTGGGAGGTTTGGTCAGGAGCATCCGGGGCTGTTTGAGCTGTGTTGCTACAGGCGACACCACCCAGTAGCAGGGTGCTACTTAATAACAACATCGGTAATGCTTTCATGGTGACTCCTTGAATGAATACGGATTGTTCAAATAACGCGATGGGCAACATTGCCGATCTTTCTGGGAGTAGCCTTTCCTGCCTGGCTCCAAGGCGGTAGCCTCATGCGTTGCCCATCGCGTTAATGAGAGTTGGGCTGAGCGGCTGCCCGAACACCGTTCTCCTATCCCTGCCGAGGATCCTGTCGGTTGTCCACAATGATCACCTCAGGATCTGTGTTGGGTCGGATGTTTTTCTGCTGTGTGCGATCGCGCCGTTCCGTAACGCTTCGTTCATCACGAATGCCCAACCGATCGCTTTCTCGGGCGGGAGGGCGCTCGACTACAGTACCGTCCCGGCGAACACCAGGGGTTGTTGCTCCATGGGTTTGCACTTTTGTAGCCTCAAAGCTTTCCCATTCGTGAATGTGGTGCCGCTTCAGAATCGGTTCTGCACGACGAATATCCGCCTCGTTACCATCGATGATGATCAGATCATCACCGCGATGAAATCGCTCATTGTAAATGCGAGCTCGATGTTCAGGAATACCCAGGCCAACCAGAGCCCCAACAATTCCCCCAGCGGCAGCACCAATTGCGCTGCCTGCCAGGGCAGTGACGATCGCCGTTGCGACAGCGCCCCCCTTAACAACCGGCCCGATGCCTGGAATGGCAAGGGCTCCCAGGCCCACTAGAAAACCTCCTAAGCCACCTACAGCAGCGCCCGTCGTGGCACCAGCCTTGGCACCTTCATCGGCTTTGTTGCCTGCGTGCTGGTTGATATCTACCCCGGCCACACTAGAGCCTCGGCCTGTATCCCGGGCCAGGATAGAAACCTGATCCATGGAGAAGCCGGAATTTTTCAGTTCAGAGAGGGCTGCTTCTGTATGTTGCCGTTTCGTAAATAGGCCAATAGCCCGGTAATGTTGGGACGGGCGAGCCGCAGCAGGCGACGGGTTCGCCGTAGAAGGTGGGGGTGGAACGGGTGCTGAGGATGACATAGCCGTTACGGGCGGCGGTGGAACGGGTGCTGAGGATGACATGGCCGTCACGGGTGGCGGCGGAACGGGTGCTGAGGATGATACAGGCGTAACTGGCGACGGTGGGACGGGCGAGGATGACACGGGTGCCGCAGGAGGTGGCGGGACAGGGGAGGATGACCTAACTGTTGGGGACGGCACAGGTGTCGAAGATGATGCCATCGCCGCGGGAGGTGGCGGAGGAGCAGGCTTACTAGCCGGTGGTAAGGGGCTAGTACCTGCCACACTGACAGGCGGCTGATCGACGACCGTATCTGGCTTGGATGGCCCTGTAGCCGGATGCTCAACGGTTGAGTCAAAAACATCCCAGGAGGTCATGCCACAGGTTGCCAGAATGGCGGCTGCACGGTGAATTTCTTCTTCAGTACCGCTGACAGCAACCAGATAATCTCCTCGATCTAATCGCTCATCATAGACGTGAGTGCGATTGCCTGGAATGTTGTAACGGGCTGCTTCTAAGCGATCGCGCAGATCCAACCCAGAAAATGCGTCTCGGTGCTCGATGCGTCGTGCAATCAAGGAAACACCGCTAAGGGGGAAGTTGGCATGACGCAGCCGAGTGATGGCCTCTTCTGCATTGTGGCGATTGGCGTAGCTGGCGATCGCGCGCTGCCTCACGCCAGTTCCTGAAGCCTCTGGCACTGGCACTGGCACTGGCACTGGTGCCCCAGTAACAACAGGTTGGTGAACCCCAGGGTGGCTATGGCGAGAACGCCGATAGAAGGGCTCCTCCAATGACCGGATTGGGAGAGACTCGTCATGAACATGAACGTCATGGGGGCCTGGTGTCTCATGCACAACCACAGAAGACCCAGCCATAGGATGATGGTTGGCGTGGTGATGGCGGGAGTGACGGTAGTATGGTTCCTCCAGAGTACGGGTTCCGGTATCGGGCGCGTCGTATACGTTGTAAGCATCAATCCTGCGATGGTGCAGAGCCTGCTCGACGCGGGCGATTTCGTCATCGGAACCATCTACGACCAGCAGGTATTCTCCCCGCATAATGCGATCGTGGTAGTGCCGCGCATCCCGTTCAGGAATACCTAAACCAATCAGAGCACCCAAGAGCCCGCCAGCAACGGCCCCAATTCCAGTGCCTGCGAGAGTGGTGGCGACAGCGGTTGCTATTGCCCCAGCCAACATGATCGGCCCTACCCCTGGAATGGCTAACGTGCCCAGGCCTACCAGTAACCCCGTTAGAGTTCCGAGTAGACCTCCGGTTATAGCGCCCGATATGGCTCCTTCATCCGATTTGTTGCCGACGTGGCTTGTATGGGCTCTCTCCTCCCGGGGCTGTGGACCTCGGGCAACGATAGAAACCCGCTCCATGGGAAAACCGGAAGCTCGCAGGTCGCTCAGAGCCTCCTCGGCCGCACGCTGGTTCGGAAATGCTCCAATCGCACGCCGATGTCTACCCATACCCGAATCAGAATGACCAAATACCATGTTTTCCACCTCTGCAATAACTACAAATTCATCTGGTGCTAAAAAATTAATGATTAACTTCTAAAATTGCTGTTCTGATGGGTTCGTGGGTCCAATCCATCGAGACGGGATAATGCTTGTTCAGCTTTTATGCGTTGTTTATAGCTATATGGAGTCTCCCCCTGCCGGTTTTCATTCCTGTAACCGATGTATGCAACCTGAGAGCCAACTTCTCGACCGCTACTGGCAAAAACGTCTGTAAGCCATAGAGGCCGATTGATGACATTGCATAACGCTTTGTTCAATAACAGCTCTTTTATGGCTGACCCTGCTTGTATTTTGTTGTACCTCTTTTAAGCTATCGGCTCAAATAGTTGTAATCCTCTATCTTTCGGGCTGTTTGGGGTGTTGGAGAGGTACGCCTCAAAAGGTGTTTAATAGAACAGTCCTTGAGAATCTGAACTATCTATTAGCCTTTCTGAGCTGGTGAGGTATGGGAAATGGATGTGGATTTTGTTCCACACCCATCCCTCACGGGAGCGGAAAATGCTGTATTTTCCCGTTTGTAAAGTGCTTGCAGAAACAAACGTTCTAAAGTGAACAAGCCAGATTTGCAACAGCCCTTATTGAGCTTGATTTCGATGATCAATCATGATTACTTCTGGCATAGGAGTAATCACTTTTTTGACTGTTTGAGGGCGATCGCCCTGATCATTCCAGTATGATTCACTCCCATCAATGCCCCGGACAGACTGAGCTCGTTCCTCAATACCGAGACGTTTATTACTATAGGGCTCAGGATGCTGGGGAAGCAGTCCATCTGGGTTTGCTTCCGAAGGTGGCATCACATTAGTACGAGGATAATTTGCGCCAAACGTTTCCCATGTATGAACATGGTGCTGTTTCAGAATGGCTTCTGCGCGCAGGATACTTGCATCACTTCCATCAATAATGACGAGAGCATTTCCTTTGTGGAAGCGATCGCCATACACCCGTGCAAAGTTCTCAGGGACCCCTTCCTGCATCAAGGCTTTAACCAAACTTTCATCCCCGTTGCCGATAGTACTGGTACTGACCAGAGTTGCAGCGATCGCCATAGCCGTCGCGCCTCCTGCAATAACAGGCCCGATTCCAGGAATGGTTAGAGTTCCCATTCCCACCAGAAGGGTGTCCAAACTTGGGGTTGCTGAATTTGTTCGAGTGTTTCTACTGGCTCTACTGCCTTTTTGGGGTTGAGAGTCAACATCGACACTCTGGGATGAACGGTTTTTCTCCTTCACAAGCAGAGAAACCTGTTCCATGGGAAAGCCTATAGTCCGCAGTTCTGACAAAGCGCTTTCCATTCCTCGCCGTTGATAAAAGACCCCCACAGCTCGATAGTGTTGCGGTTGTGTAGAGACTGGAGGTAGAACAACCCCAGCAGGAGGCGGAGGCGGAGCCGGTTTCGCGATAGCTGTATAGATGACTTCGATGGTTGGAATTGTGCGTTTTGAATGTACAGTTTCACTTTGAACTTCAGTAGGAGTTGGTAGCACTGGAGGCACTGGTGGGGGCACTGGTGGCACCGGGGGCATATTTGTAACAGGCTCTACCTCGGCAACAGCAGGTTGGGGGCGCTCAACCCTAGCATCTCCTCCCAGTGTTGCCGTTGAGTTAATCCGCATGGGGTCAAAGACCTGCCACGAAGTCACTCCATAGGCCGCCAAAACGTCGGCAGCATACTGGATCTCCTGCTCCCCTCCGCTGACAATCACCAGGCACTCTCCCCGCTCCAATTGCTCGTCATATTGTTGAGCGCGATCGGTAGGGACTCCGTAGCGAGCTGTTTCGAAGCGATCGCGCAAGTCAACTCCTACAAACAAATTGGGGTACTCTACCCGGCGTGTAATCACCGACAGGTTCGTTAGAGGAAACCCAGCTTGTCCCAGGGCTGCGATCGCTCCTCCCGCTATCTGATCATTTGGAAACGTGGTAATTCCATGCTTGCTACGGCCAACAGCAATGGTGCCATACCGCTGTATGGGTCTGGGCAGAAACGGTTGGGTTTGCATAGAGTGATGCTGTACCGGTGCTGTTACGGCGGGTGTGGTCGAGGCAGCCGCAGAGGCAGGCATGTCATAAATTCGATAGGCAGCTATCCCACGGCGATGCAGAATGTACTCGGCTTGGGCAATTTCGCGATCGGTTCCCTCTACCATGATGAGGTATTCGCCTCGCACGATGCGATCGTGATAGTCTTTCGCCTCTTCTTCCGGAATCCCTAAACCAACCAGTGCTCCCAACAAACTGCCGGTTACTGCTCCAATGGCCGTGCCTGCCAGAGTTGTGGCGATCGTCGTTGCTGTTGCCCCTGCCAGCATTACAGGGCCAATTCCCGGAATAGCTAGGCTACCCAGACCTACTAACAAGCCTGCAAGCGTTCCCAATGCACCACCGGCGGCAGCACCCAGAGCTGCGCCGTCATCCGCCTTCGTCTCGTGGGCAATTTCGCTGAGCTTTCCTTTGCGATCGCGATCGCGCGTAATGATGGAAACCCGCTCCATAGGAAAGCCGGAGTCTCGCAGTTCATGCAGAGCTTGCGTTGCTATGCGGCGGTTTGGAAACGTTCCAATGGCCCGACGATGTCTGTTACTAGTTGTATGGGAACGGCTGGCTACCATCGCGAATTACCTCTGCAATCACACCTAATTTCAAAAACTTAAAGGCTTTTCTATTACCTGTTTACCCAATAAGCCTGTTATCCGGGTTTACTTACAAGCTCAAACAAAATAAATTGAGGTAGTTATTTCAATCTGCTACGACCCAAAAATTACAGTAATAAACTGCAAAACAGAGCAAATCAGAAATAGAAAATACCTCTGATTGATAAACTCTCACAGAGTCGACACTATGACTTTTCCTTGCCCACTCTCTATTCCATAGACCTGTCCTGAATGGGATGATGCCTATTACTAGAAAACTTCAGTCTTTATAAATTATCGATTCAATCTGTTTTCATCCTCTACCTTTTGAGCCGTTTGCTAATTAGTAAATCTGTACCTGATGGATACACAGAATTTCGTACTCGACGGTTGAAGTTTGCCCATGAAGGTGTATGGGGCGAAGTATTTCCTACATGGGTAAACTTAAGCTGCTTATTGCTGAGTAAAGAGGGCATGACGATCGCCCATCCCGATGCCATAGTAGAAAAAACGTTGTGAGAGTCAGCAACAATGGTGGATTGGTTGGCGCTTTTGGGGATGAAGCGAACAGCAGAAGTGGTATTCCAACCAATCCCAGGAGACCTGGCAAAGGCATCTCCTCGACAGTTGCATCATGAGATTTTTGGTAAGCACTGGCAGGATGAAGCCTGGCATGACGCCCTGGGAGTTACCGCCGGTCTGATTGATGCCAGGTTGGCGGGAAAAATGATTGAGTTTCTGCTAACCCAAAACGTTAATAGAAGCCAGTTTTTAAAGCAACATGACTATTTGGAAAAAGCGGGACTTAGCCATCTGCTTCTAGCTGCAAGATGTTTTGCTGAAGTAAAGGATAAGACAGCGATCGCTCAGACCTCCATACGGTTGCGCAAAACCTTACAACGCGAAGTTGAACTAGAGTATCCCTACCCGTTCGATGCTGAGTTGGCGGCGACACTCGTAACAACCATTGCGGCCCTATGGAAGGATGATCCCGAAACATTACCCTGGCTGAAAGAGTGTTTCCGGTTTGATTATTTGTCATATATTCCGACAGCAGCGGTGCAGGCGATCGCTCAAACCTGGAAAGATGACCCACAGACCTTACCCTGGCTCAAAACCTGTGCCCAATTCCATGAGAGTTGGGCTGTGCAGAGTGCGGCAGTTCGGGAGTTAGCGCAAGGCTGGAGAGATGACCCAGACGTTTTACCCATTCTCGAAAGCTGCGTTCAATTCCATCAGAAGTGGGAAGTGCGAAGTGTAGCTGTGCAGGAGCTAGCGCGAGGCTGGAGAAATGACTTTCGCATCCTACTCTGGCTTAAGACTTATGCCCAAGCCCATGGTGAACCCAGGCTGCGGGGTACGGTGCTACAAGAGTTGGCCCAAGGTTGGAGAACTGACCTGGAGGTTTTAGCCATTCTCAAACGTGCCTGTTCTGATAGTGAACCCGTTGTGCGGGTTGTAGCAGTGCAGGAATTAGCACGAGGTTGGAGACACAGCCCGGAAGTTTTAGCCATGCTCAAAAGCTACGCTCAATCCAATGAGCATATGTATGTACGACTCGTGTTGCAGGAGCTAGCGCGAGGCTGGCAAGATGACCCAGAGGTTTTAGCCATTCTCAAAAAACACATCCAAACGGGTGAGGATGGAGCCGTTCGGATTGTGGCAATACAGGAGTTAGCACGAGGCTGGAGAAATGACCCAGAGACCCTAACCCTGATCAAAAACAGTATCCATACCGATGAGCGTGGTCTTCAGCATACCGTGGTGCAGGAGATCGTGCGAGGTTGGAAAGATGACCCAGATACGCTCCTCTGGCTCAAAAAACTGGCTCAATCCCATGAAGATAGGATTGCGCAGATTGAAGCAATCAAGGGTATAGCGCAAGGCTGGAGGAATGATCCAGAGATTTTATCCTGGCTCAAAAAACTGGTCCAACTGGACCAACGTGATTGGCAAAATGATTTCCCTTCAACCACTGTGGTGCAAGAGATAGCACGAGGCTGGGGAGACCGTTTGGAGACTTTATCCTGGCTTAAAAAGCTGACCCAGACCCGTTTCTGGACTGTGCGGTCTACCGCGATTCGGGAACTTGCTCAAGGCTGGAAAGACGACCCAAAAACCTTGGCTATTCTTAAAAGGTGTGTTCAGTTTGATGAAGATTCATTTGTACGGAATACAGCAGTGAGAGAGCTAGCGCGAGGCTGGAATGATGACCCAGAGGCCCTAGCAATTATCAAAAAACACGTTCAAGCCGATCAGGATAAGGTCATGCGGCATGTGGTTGTGGAGGGATTAGTACGAAGTAAGAGAAAAGACTTAGAAACCTTAGCAATCTTCAAAAACCTTGCTCAATCCGATGAAGATGTGTTTGTGAAATGCGAGGCACTTCAAGGAATGGCGCGAGGCTGGAGAGCCGATCCAGAAACCCTGGCGATTCTCAAAAAACTAGCCCAGTTTGATGAGCATGGGACTGTACGATGTGCGGCAATTGATGAGTTGGTGCGGGGTTGGAACACCGCCTCTGAGATGTTTGAGTTGTTATGCGATCGCGCCCAAGATGATCCCTTTGAGCCTAGACATAAGTGGCAAGAAAATCCTCGGAAAGCCGCCCTGAAAGCACTCGTCCATTATTACGTCAATCATCCTCAGACATGGGAATTATTGCGCGATCGCGCCCAGAATGATCCCCATGAACAAGTTCGAGAATACGCCACAAAACAATTAGCCGAGTTAGAACTAATACCTTCGCCATTCTTCTCAAGCCTTTGATTTTGCATGGGCGACGTGCACGCAAAATCAAAGGCTTGAGAAGAATGGCGAGCATGTTTAATCAGGAACATGACTACTCCCCCATCGCCAAGGCTTGATAAGGTTGTAATTACCCCAGTCGATTACTTCATGAAATACTACCGCCAGCAAGCCAACGTCTTTCCCGAAGGCTACCTCACCACCCTTCGTGGCGAAGTCTCTGCTTGCTCCTACTTTGCCACCAATAACCTCAACCGCGATTTTGTCAGCACCAAAGGCTTCTCGGTTGTGTTTCTGCGATCGCATATCCCCGAAGTTGAGCGGCGCTTTCCTTACTTCAAACCCTACCTCGATCAAGCTTTGTTGCCCGACTGCAACGCCTTTTATCTCAATCCCTTGCAACTCACCCAGGGTTCTCGCGTTGACCCCCACATCGATCGCTCCCTGCGCTCCTATTGCAAAACCATCGATCCACCCCAGGTTGTGAGCGTGTTGTATGTCACGGTGCCGTCTAATCTGCAAGGCGGGGAGTTAGTGTTGCAGCGCGATCGCCAATCCATCGCCCAAATCAAACCTCGCCCCAACACCTTGCTTTACTTCCAGGGAGACCTGACTCATTCCGTGAATGCGGTTACTTCCTCCGGCAGCCGTTTGAGTCTTGTTTGTGAGCAATACCATCTCAGTGACACTGAATTGCATCAAATTCCGGCCTTTACCATCGAATCCCGAGCCAGCCAGGGCAAGCCGGCCTCTACAAAACATCCCTCTCGGGGTAGGTAACGATATCAGCCTTACTCGGCATAATCGAAAGGCATATTACTGGAGCAGCATCCCACCTGCGGAAATTATCCTATCTACCCTAAGGGAACTCTGTGCGGATGTTGCCGTAGTCTTGCCCCTCTATACCAACAGCCCATGGTTGAGCAGTGGAATAAAAATAATCCAGTTCAACCCGAGGTCGACGGGTGGGGAGTTGAGGTGGCTCCTGTCCTGTCGTCGTATCCATCTCCGCCAGAACTGGCGCAGCAATGGGAGGGGCAAATTCATGCCCAATCTGAGGTTTTAGAGGCTATTCTTGCCGCCTCTGTCGACCATATTTATGTATTTGACCGTGCCGGTCGCTACCAGTATGTGAGTCAGGGCGGTGCGGAGATTATGGGCTATGACCCAGAAGAGTTGTTGGGCAAAACTTGGGGGGAAGCTGGGCTGCCCGTGGACCAGATGCACCGGGTTGATGCTCAACGGGAAACCGTCATGGCAACGGGGCAGCCGATCAAGGCCGAAATTCAATACACAGGAATCCACGGAACCCACGACTACGAGTACATTCTCACTCCCTGGCGCACCTCTGATCAGAGAACAGTGGGCGTCATTGCCATTTCCCGCGATGTGACTGATCGCAAGCGTGCAGAACGAGAACGCGAAGCTACTAAGCAGCAGGTCACTAACCTGCTCGAAAGTATTACTTACGGCTTTATCGCCTTTGATTATGAATGGCGCTATACCTATGTCAATGCAGCCGCAGCCAAGATGGCAGGGCGATCGCCCCAAGAACTTCTGGGTCGCCGCTGGCAGGAGGTATTTCCCGATGTGCTGAGCCAGAATGCTGACATGGCCCAGCATTTTGAGCGGGCGATGAGAGAGCGGGTTACGGTTCATTTTGAAACGTTTTCCACGCCTCTGAAACGTTGGGTTGAGATGACGGCGTTTCCTTCGCCTGAGGGGATTTCGGTGTTCTTTCGAGATGTGGGCGATCGCAAACAAGCGGAAGATAGTCTACGTCAGCGGGAACACGAGTTTCGCACTCTGGTTGAAAATACGCCAGATATCATCATTCGCTACGATCGCCACCTCCGCCACCTCTACGTCAACCCTACTATCGAACAAGCTCTGGGCCTGCCACGGCAGGATTTTATTGGTAAAACGGGAGCCGAGCTTGGGTTTACAAGTGCCACGTCTCAGAATTGGGATACCGTGTTGCGCCAAGTATTTGAGACCGGAGAGGCCAGTACCCTGGAATTTGAGTTTCCCAATCTCGCCCAGCAAATGCGGGCGTATCAGGCCCAATTTGTTCCCGAAATCATTGAGGGAGATGCTATTCAAACGGTGCTGGCAGTTGTGCGCGATGTCACCGAATACAAAGGCGTTGAGCAAGAGCTACGCGATAGTGAGGAGCGTCTGCGGTTAGCCATGGATGCCGGCCACATGGGTGCCTGGGAATGGAATCTCGACACCAATGTGCAGCGCTGGGATGTGAACCAGTACAAAATCTTTGGGGTTGATAAGGATCAAATTGAATTAGACGCAGACACGTTTTTTAACTTTGTTCACCCTGATGACTGGCCCCATGTTCAGGAAACCAACGCCCGTGTTCTATCAGAAGCCAGCAGCTATCGAACGGAGTTTCGCATTATTCAGCCCAATGGTCGGGTGCGCTGGTTATCCAGCCAGGGTATGGTGGTGCAGGGTCGCGACGGCAAGCCGGTGCGGATGATTGGGGTCAACTTTGACGTTACTGATCGCAAACTGGCGGAAGAAGCATTACGCAGCAGCGAAAACCGCTACCGCACTCTGGCGAATGCTGTTTCGCAATTAATGTGGACGAATGATGCAGCCGGCCAGGTGCAATTCTTCAATCAAACCTGGCTCGATTACACAGGAATGTCCCTGGAGGAAAGCCTAAAACAGTGGGCGAAAAAGATTCACCCCGATGATTGGCCCATCATTCGTGCTGCCAGAGCCCAATCCCTTGAAAAGGGTGAAGCGTATGAAATGGAAATGCGGCTACAACGGTTTGATCAAACCTACCGCTGGCATCTGGCCCGTGTGGTGCCGCTGAAAGATGAGGATGGGCAGGTGATCTCCTGGTTTGGCACCGCGATGGATATCCATGAGCGCAAACAGGCAGAAGAGGAGCGCGATCGCCTCCTCCAGTTAGAACAAGCCGCCCGTACCCAGGCCGAAACTGCCAATCGCATCAAAGACGAATTTCTGGCAGTGCTCTCCCATGAGTTGCGATCGCCGCTCAATCCTATTCTGGGCTGGACAAAGCTTCTGCAAACCCGTCAACTTGATTCCACCGCAATTCAACGGGCGCTTGATACGATTGAGCGTAATGCCAAACTCCAGGCCCAATTAATTGAAGATTTATTGGATATCTCCCGCATTCTGCGAGGCAAATTGACGCTGAACGTGGGAGTGGTCAACCTGACCAACATCATCGAAGCTGCGCTCGAAACAGTGCGCTTGGCCGCTGAGGCGAAGCATATCACTATCCAAACCCGCTTTTTACCCGATGTTGGGCCTGTATCGGGAGATGGAGCACGGCTTCAACAAATTGTCTGGAACTTGCTCTCTAATGCTGTCAAGTTCACGCCCAATGGTGGTCGCGTTGAAGTTTGCCTAGAGCAAGTCGGTACAGAGGCATGTATCATTGTCCAGGATTCTGGAAAAGGGATTAAGCCTGAATTCTTGCCCCACGTTTTCGATCATTTTCGCCAGGAAGACGGAACCACTACCCGTCAGTTTGGTGGGTTAGGTCTGGGCCTGGCGATTGTTCGTCACCTAACTGAATTACACGGGGGTAGCGTTCGTGCCGAAAGCCCTGGGGAAGGACTGGGAGCCACGTTTATTGCTCAACTTCCTGTACTGAGTCCCTCAGCCCAACAGGCTATTGCACGAAGCGCCCTCAGAGCACGCTCCCGTTGTCTAACCCCTCGTGCCTGTTTAGAAAACCTCCGCATTTTAGCGGTTGATGATGAAGCAGACATGCGAGAGCTCATCCATACAGTGTTGGAACAATCGGGGGCTATGGTTCAGATAGCCGCTTCGGCCCAGGAAGGATTGTCTGCTTTAGCAGACTTCAAACCCGATATTCTCATCAGCGATATTGGCATGCCGGAGATGGATGGCTACAGTTTTCTGCGACAAGTTAGGAATTTGCCCGAAGACCAGGGGGGACAAATCCCGGCGATCGCCCTCACAGCCTACGCGGGTGAAGCCAATCATCAACGAGCCCTGGCTGTTGGCTTTCAACGCCATCTCTCTAAACCCGTTGAACCGGAAGTTTTGATAGAGGCGATCACCCAGGTTCTAGAAAACCGTTAGGATCCTTATAAATTCTATGCCACCGTTTTTGGAGGTGTTGGAGGACACCAGAACAAATTTTTACTAGACACTCCCAGGGATTCTAAAATCCCTTGCATAATGCCGGTGCAATACATCCAGTGCCCCATATCTTCATACATCCGATCGGGGTTAAACTCCAGGTTATAGTGTAGGACACTGGTCAGGCCTGCAAACTCTTCTGAAGATTGCGGCGAAATGAGCAGCAGGTGAAAAGGCTTACCGTTACAGTGTTTCTCTAACTTTGTGATCAGATCAATCACACCGTTGCGGTCAGCTCTGCCCGTTCGCATGAACAGAATCTTGTCACTATGCTGAAGAGTATACCAAAAGCGTTTGGACCGTGCCGAATAACGCGTGCGCATACGCTCATACACGGGCTTTATATCTTGCAGTGGATCATCCGTTTCTTCAACTTCATGAGCAAAAGACAACCCCGACCACTTGCCATGGTAGATACGCCCTGCATCAAAGTTGTAATGCAAAAAGTCAGGGTTCCACATATCCTCAAACTTATTTTCGATCATGTCTGCTACATCACTAATCTGCGTGGTGCGCGTCAGATCGAAGGGGAAGGCAGGTCCGTCATACTCCATCTTGTAGAGCACCATGCGAATGGCACAGCGATCGCCCAATGGTACCAATGCAATCCGACTAATATCCGTTAACGAACATTGATACTGCAAGCGCAAAACGGACTTCGCAGGTGCTTTCACCCGGCTCTCCAAACCCTCATTGCCAACCATTAGTGTGCGGAAAGGCGCATCGGGATTCAGCGGATCACTATACACACCTTGGGGTAATGCCTTTAGGGCACTCCGAACCTGTTTCCACATGGGATGGATGTTGAAAGTATGGTCCGATTCATTGATGATTCGAATGTGATGCTCATCCTCCTGCAAAATCCCCAACTGACCGTCATAAAACAGTAGGCGAGTTTTGTCGGGTAGCCAAAAATTGAAAGCAGGACAATATTCCTGATCTGATTCCGGAGGGATTTCCAGAGTGGTCGCGATCGCCCCATCCTCGCCCACAGAAATACACGTCGGTTCCCCTGTTGTGGCATCCTCTGTCCAGTAAATACCTGGGCGTAATCCTGCCTTGCTTTGCAACTCCCGCTGTAAATTGTGCCAATGGGGGGCAATGGTATAAGGGTAAGGGGATGGGTTGGTGATCCGCAGTTTTCGCTCCAGCACTCGTGCCGAAATTTGAAAACCTTTTTCGTCCCGATAAATGAGAACCGCTTCAGGCTGCTGTTGTTCCTGGAGCCAGGTGTCACGGTTTTGCTGAAAAAAAGGGAGGGCGATCGCCTCAAACATGAGCTGATGCCCATAGGTATTAGGATGGGCTGGATCATAGGAAGCTCCACTCTTCCAACGTCCCTGGCCATCCTCCACCGCCTCCAACCAGTCGAGCACTGGGATGCCCCAACTCACCATCCGCTGCTGCGTCTCCTTCAGCAACCGATAATGCTCTGGAGAATACGCACCATGGGGATAAACGCCACCTAGAATAGGACGTGCGCCGATTTCCCAGGTCATTTTGATCAATTGCTGCAAGCCGATCTCAAAGTGCTGCTGCACTGCCTGTCGCTTTCCGGGAGGGCAAAAAGCAAACCCTTCATTTCCGAGGGAAAGGGCAATGACTACAATGTCGGGTCGCTCGGGTGTAACCACAGAGGGGAAACGGGCGATCGTACGACTGACATCGGCTCCCAACTCGGACAGGTTCACGAGTTGGTGACCATACTCCTGGTGAAGTGCCTGCTCCAATTTGGAGGCCCACCCGTCCATCATCCAGGCTTTATGCCCCAACGCAACCGAGCTACCCAAAACAACTACCTTTAAACCATCCGGCGCTTTATCAGGTAGCGGCCTCGTGTAATTTTCCAGATAACCAAAGGGGTAGGGCTGTACAAAGCCAAAGGCTCCATCATCCACAATTAGCGTTTGGCCCTCAGCCTGGGTGATAGATTCTAGCCCAAGCCACCGATTCCAACCCCAGGCCTCATAGTTCACCCGGCCATCAGGACCGAAGCGTACATATTTGTACTCAATGGCTTGACGCTCAGCAGTTTCCAGGGCAGGCTGAGGCCCAATTTCTATATCAGCATGCCAGATGGGGTATTGACCAGCACGAGTTTGTAGGCGGACACAGCGGTTAATATCCCATTCGCCCAATTCGGGAATAGAACCCACCAGACCGATCGATTCACCTACCTTGGTTTGCGCACTGATCTGGAAGTGAAACATAGTATTTTTTCCAGATAATCGAGACTAAGTGTGAGACAGGCAGATAAACCGCAAAACTGAATTGAACCTACCATGGAACAGGCCAAAGGTATGTCACAGAATTGACACCACAGAATCCCCCTATAGGCAGGTTAGCCCCAAAAAGCTTCTCCTTCCTTTCTAAAACAAGACCCTGGAAGCCCTACTTTTTGTGCGCAAAGTGCACAAAAAGTAGGGCTTCCAGGGTCTTGAATAGGGTGTGGAGGAGGGGTGTGTGGTTCCTTCTCTACACCCTATTCATAGGCTTGAAGAACCACCTGAAGGGGCAAGACTCGAATCAAAACGCATAGCGAATGGTGCAATAAGGCAGTGTCTGCTGTAGTAACCCACAAAATTGCTCAACCCATGTGCCCTTAAGCCCTCTTCTATAACGCACATTACGCCCTCCAGTTTCCGATATCTTGGCTTCCTGCAGTTCAGGTCGCCACAACATCGCTTCTGCTTGAGGATGCCAGTTCATATTGACGTCGTGCAACTGCTCGTTGTGAGTTAGAAAGATAATCTCACATTTTAACTGGGCCTTCGCTGCCGGGCTCAACACATCATCCAGTTCCTTAAATAGAGCTTCGTACTCCTCCAACCAATTCTCGTAGAAGATAACAGGGGAGAAATTGAGATGAACTTCGTACCCCGCCTCCACAAAGTCATTGATGGCAGCAATACGATCGCCCACGGCTGATGTTCGCACATCTACCACTTGAGCGATCGCCGCAGGCATCAAGCTAAATCGTATCCGCGTCTTCCCCTGTGGATCATAATCCAATAAATTACGATTTACCCGCTTTGTGGCAAAGCTTGCTTTTGCATTTGGAATGTCACGAAATAGATGAATTAAATCCTTCACGTTATCGCAGATCGCTGTGTCTACGGAGCAATCGCTATTTTCTCCAATGTCATACACCCAACAATCCGGATCAGCCTGATTCGGCTCCGTCTTCAATCCTTGCTTTGCAGCATGGCGTTGAATGTATCGTGTAATCTTTTCAATATTTACGAACGTTGTAATTGGATTTGCATAACCTTTGCGTCGAGCAACATAGCAGTAAGCACAAGCCATTGCACAGCCATTTGCATGAGAAGGTGCCACAAAGTCTGAGGAGCGGGTATTAGGACGTGCAGTCAAAGACTTCTTAACACCTAAAACAAGCACGGTATGTTTGATGCGGTTCCAATCATCTACAGAACCTTCATTACCATGCAGTTCTGGAATATTCCAGTGGGATGGCACTTCAATGCGTTGAGCATCAGGGTACTTTGCAAAAATCTCCTGCCCACGCTTGAACTCAAGCACATCGGGCTCATGGTAAATCAGCTTTATGTTTAGGAGGCGAACAAGATCGCGATCGCTCCCAATCCCCCTATTTTTCAGAGAACTAGCCAATGTCCAAAAACTCCAAAACGTCTATCAGGTCTGCTGATGCCACCCTAACGTCTTCCCCGCAGCAAAAGAACGAATCGTAAGGTGTAAAACTCTACTCCCCATGGGAGATTCTTGATGAACCCGTTAACCCGGCCATTGAAGAGTGGACAATGCTCTGCGGGCCTAGTAATGACAATATCGATAGGGTTGTTTTTTGTACGCGAAGCACATGAAAAAACAACCCTTAGAACAGGTTCTAGAACCCAGAGAAAATCGAGTGCAAAGCGTTCTTTCCTCTAGGTTCTGACACGTTTTGGGTGTACCTCGTACACCCAAAACGCTCGTTTACGATCTACTGAATCTAGAGATTTGGTGTTACAAAGCTCTACCGTGTATTCTCTACATACAGCATAACTTAAAACAGACTTCTACTTGGCTGTTCCCTTCTGAGAGGTAGAACCAGATTTTAAGTCTTGTGTGGGGGTAGCAATACCCGTAGTGGTGTACAGACGGGCATTTCCGGGCGGCAGAACAGGCTCTTCTCCCAGAGGTTGAGGATTTGCGACATACTCAAAGCCATTCTTCGCCCAACGGCCTTCTGCACTCTCAGTTCCTTCCGAGTTATTCCAGAACTGGTTGGCCGCTTCCGATTTTTCCAGCTCGGTGGGGAAACGGCTAGGTACAGGAGTCGACTCCAACCCATCAGCTTCTAACTCTTCAATCGCAGCCAACCACTGCTTCTGGTGCATGCTATCACGGGCAATCAGGAAACTGAGGGTGTCCCGAACGCCAGGATCACGGGTCATTTCATAGAGCCGCACAGCTTGCAACCGCCCCTGAGATTCCGCATGAAGATTAGAGCGGAAGTCTGCCATTAAGTTGCCGCTAGCTATGATAAAGCGACCATTCCAGGGAAAACCAACACTGTCTTGAGGCATGGCCCCTAGTCCCGACACAATGCTGTGCTGAGGGTTCATGGCTGCTCCCATAATATCCATGATGACGCCCTCAGGCTTTTCGCCACCCATGACAGCGCCCACAACAGGGTCTTTTGCTCCATCTTCCTGCATTTGGACAGGAGCATTATCAAGTAATTGGGCAATCATTGTGGACAGAATTTCGATATGCCCAATTTCCTCAGTACCAATGTCTAGCAACATATCACGGTACTTAGCAGGCCCCCGGCAATTCCAGCCCTGAAACAGGTACTGCATCATCACTGTCATTTCACCGAAAACGCCACCAATCAACTCCTGCATCTTTTTGGCATAGATGGGGTCGGGGCTTTCGGGTGGCGTGAAATACTGCAACCGCTTGGTGTGTAAAAACATGGAATTCTTCTCCTAGAAAGTGAATTACAGACAGACGATTCACGAGTGGATAAAGTATTCGGCAAATAACTTGATGCAGTGGAAAAATAGGTTGGAGACTCAAAAAAACGAACTCACAAGCCCAAACTGATGAGCCGTGCTTGACTGGGTAATGAGTGTAATTCCAGTTCTACAAGCGCTACTAATCATTTGTAGCGGCTACGTTCTGAAGAATCAGAAGGAGTCAAACTATTTCCATGAAGGCTCAGGTTGCTATGCCTATAAGGAATATCTATCCGCTCCAAATGAAGGCTTTTACTGCCTGAAGTCTTTTTTAATTTAAAAACTTCAGTGCTTCATCAAATCAATCAATAGGCGATACAGATACTCTATCAATAGAAACAATCCCTACTTCTGCTTCACAGTATTGCTGAGCAAAACGTACTCATCTTTGAACCGTGCTGTAGCATTCTGTTAATGATATTTTCAGAATCGTAAATAGCATTAGTTCGCACAGTTTTTGTGAAACCCTTGATTTTGCGTGCGTGAAGCGCACGCAAAATCAAGGGTTTCACAAAAACTGTCCAGAATATTGCGCCACCAACATAAGATGCTATGTGCCGCGTGAAACGAACTGCACAGCCTCTGTGTCTCCTAATTAATTGAGGTGAGCTACTTAAAAGCTACAAAAACATTTTTCTACAGCATTTTTCAAACTGATGAGGTGTGAGGGATAGGTGCGGTACGAAGTCCCACACCTATCCCTCACACCTCATCAGTTTGGAGAGGGGCATAAAGTATTGGATGTCAATTTGCTTGGATGGTATGTAGCGCAAAATAATATTGAAAATCAGATAAAGCCGATCGGGAAATACGGAGTCTAATTTTCCTGGCCTACAATTTTTACTTAATAATCCGCAAAAATATCGTATTCCTTACCAGGAAATGGGCACCATAGTAAGACGGGTGTTGTGCTTGCTGACTCCACAACTGCAAGCTTTGCAGAGTGAAGCCAGCCGTTCCGAACTTCTGTGATTTTCATCAGGGAAGCTCGGCAGGTTCATGAAATTACTACTTCTGGCAACGATCCCTCGCTGATCGGTCTATGCCTCGGTCGCATCTCAACTGTCATCACTCTAACAAACCATTGCTTGAGCCAGGAATGTTGGAGGTATTCCCAAGGTGATTTAGGCATCTGCCCTATTCCTTCTCAAACTGCCTCAAGAATAGGTTGAAAACATTGTGGGGAATAGTTTTCAGATGAGCCTGCCCGCATCTTCAAACGACTGCTCAAGCTTTACAGGAAACAAACAATAAGAGCCATTCGGTTTAGCTATGAGAGAGCAAAGTGTAGTTGTGAAGAAAATTCTGGTCATCGAAGACGACGCGATTATCCGGAATTCCATACTTAAATTCTTACAGATGGAGTCTATGGAGGCGGTCTCCGCAAAGGATGGTGAGTCCGGTGTGAAGGCTGCCCAGGAACAAGACCCAGACCTGATTATTTGTGATATCTCGATGCCAGGATGGGATGGTTATCAGGTACTAGAAGCTCTTAAGGGTAACCCTGCCACTGCCCGCATTCCATTCATCTTTTTAAGTGCTAAGAGCGATCGCTCAGATCTCCGCTTAGGTATGGAAATGGGGGCTGATGACTACATCACCAAACCCTTCACTCGTCAGGAATTGCTGGCCGCTATTGCGGCTCGCCTGAATAAGCAGGCCGCTATTACCCAACCTTATGTGGATGCGATGAAGCAGGCGGTCGATAACCTGAAGCAACTGGCTTATCGAGACGCTCTGACGGGTTTACCTAACCGCATTTTATTTCACCATCACCTGCAAGAAGCCATCAGCCGAGCTCAGGCAAACCAAACGTCTCTCGCAGTGTTGTACCTTAACATTGACAACTCCCGAGTGGTCAATGAGCGTCTAGGGCAGGAATTTGCCGATGAGTTGCTGCAGGCGATCGCCCAACGCCTCCAGAGCAATGTTGATCAGCCCTATACCCCTGCCCGTCTGGGCGTCCACGAGTTTGGTGTCATTTATGAATCAGTAACACGCCGTCAGGAAGTTGCTCGACAGGCTCAGAATTTGTTGAAACACCTGCTGGAAACCTACTGGGTTCGGGGGCAGTGGGTGAGTGTTCAACTTAGTGTGGGTATTGCTCTCTACCCCGACAATGGGACATACCCTAATGATTTAATCCATCATTCTCGTTTAGCCATGCAGCAGGCTAAGCGCTCGGGTGAGAACCGCTACCAATTTTACAACCTAGAGGTAGATGCCCAAGTTACTCAACGCCAATGGATCACCGGGCAACTACCGCGAGCACTGGAAAATGGTGAATTTCAACTCCAATTTCAGCCGCAACTACATCTAATTACTGGACGCATCATTGGAGCAGAGGCCTATGTTCGCTGGCATTGTCCGGAGATAGGCGTACTCTACCCTAGCAGCTTTCTGGCGATCGCTCAGGAACTCGAACTTCTAGATCGTATCGAGCATTGGATCCTCCAATCTGCTTGTCAGCAAGCAAAGGCCTGGCAGACCTATAATCAATTGCCTATCAAATTGCTGGTCAATCTCTCTAACCAACACCTGCACCACTTCAACTTGGTCGAATCAGCCTCTCAAATTTTGGAACAAACCGGGCTCAGTCCTGACCTCTTGGTCTTTGATGTGCAGGAATCTGACCTGATGGAAGACGTTGAAGCCGGCGTAACCCTACTCAACCAACTCAAAGATATGGGCATTCGCACCGTGATTGATGACTTTGGTATTGGGTTTACCTCCCTCAGCTATTTGCGGCGGCTTCCAGTGGAGGGAGTGAAGATCGATACGTCGCTAATTGCCGACATTGCTCATGATCCCGAGGCGTTGTCTATCGTGAGAGCGATTGTTGCCGTAGCCCAGAGTTTGCAATTGCGAGCGATCGCTGAAGGAGTGGAATCTGACGACCAGGTGAATCTGCTGCGACAGAGCGGCTGTTATGCAGCCCAGGGGCGATTCCTCTGCCCCCCCCTCTCTAACCAGGAGTTTGTGAATTACCTTCAGTCTCGCCGCCCTGAATTTTCCCGGTAACACAGTCATATTCCCTTTGGTCGCTTCGTGTCTTGCATTCAATTACGCACGATTGCTAGGTATGGTGTGTTTCGCACACCATACCTAGCAATCGTGCGTAATTCCTGCTTCCGTCCAAGCTATAACCCCGAAACCTTATATCACCTGTGCAGCAGGTAGCATAGGATTTGAGATTTTATGTTTCTATCCGTCGAGTACTTGTAGGCTTACACAATCAAACGAGGACGGGCCATCTTTAAAGCACCTTGTGGAGCACGGCTTCTCAAAAATAACCCTACGTGGGTCTGATTCTTTGAGGTAGAGCTATAGTGATAGAGCCCTGTTGCTCCCGTTATGCTGTACTGAGTCCAGTTCGTTTTCACGTTCAGAAGCAACTATGACAACCACGCCAGCGCCTTCCCAATCCTACCGGTTTTGTGTCGAGCGATCGCCCACTCGAATCTACCAACGGCTTATTGATGGGTTTGTTGAAGCACTGGCTCAGTTAGGGCATACGGTCGAGCTATTAAATCCATCGAATTTTACACAATCCAGTTACATAAACTACATCAATGATCAGGGATTTGATTTTGTTTTAATCACTAATTCTTCGTCCTCCTTATGCCGGTATATGGAAGCGGTAGAGGGTTATGGGTTTGAAGCCATTAATACAAAAATTATTTTCATTCATCATGATTCCTTATTTAGTGGTTTACTGGAGCTGAATGAAATTAAGCATTTGCTTACTGCCTTTTGTAACCACCGAGAGAGAACCTATCATTTTTGCTTGGAGTATTCCAATTATTTAGACTTGAGAAGTTTGGGAATATCTCATGCTTTTACAGTTTCTCATGTCTCTGAATACTCATACTTATCACCTCCCCATACTTATCAGTACGACGTATCTTTTGTAGGTCACGTCCTACCATCTTTGGGAGATGAGATGTGGGATATGCCATTTGCCCATCGGGTACGGGCAGATGTATGGCAACGGATTGCTGATTTAGATACGGCTTTAGAACCTTCAGCCGTCAAGTTTGCTACGACCTATGCTGATCCCAAAAATCCTATTGATTTTTTTAGTCTTAAACACTTCTATATTTCGTTGCTACATATTTATTCTCAGCATTCCAGAGGCGAAATCATTCGACGAATTCAAGATGTTGAGATGGACATCATCGGAGGCGATCCAGCCTACTTACATAAGGTTGATTTGAACCGTAGGATTGAAAAAGAAACGGTTCGCTATCATCCTCCCCTATCCGACTATGCACAGGCACGCAATCTCTATTGCAACTCCCAAATCAACCTTAATATCACCTCTCTACAATTTGATACGGCGGTGATTAATCGGGTTATTGATGTGGGGGCAGTGGGTGGTTTTGTGCTGACGGATTGGCGATCGGACTTGCAAAAACTCACTAGTGTTGCTGAGGAAATCTCCTACCGAAGCATTGAGGAATTGAACGGCAAGCTTCGCTACTACCTCCACCCTGACCATCAATCTGAGCGGTTAGAAATTGCAGCCGCTCTACATCAGGATGTAACGAAGAAGTGCACTTACTCTACAGTAGTCGATTACATTTTAAGAACTATTACGACTATGTCTACAGGAGCAACAGAATCTCTACGAGTTGACTTAGGCTGTGGCGGCTGGAAAGCCGAAGGGTTCATTGGGGTAGATATTTCTCCTGGCCCTGGTGTTGATGTAGTGGCAGATTTAAATCGCCGCTTTCCCTTTGCGGACAACAGTGTAGAAGTGGTCAAAGCTTACGATGTCGTGGAGCACCTACCCGATCGCCTCCACACGATGAATGAGATCTGGCGTATATGTCAGCATGATGCGATCGTTGATATTCGCGTTCCATCTACGGATGGCCGGGGAGCCTTTCAAGACCCAACCCATGTGAGTTTTTGGAACATTAATTCCTTCAAATATTACTGTGTTGAATATCCTCCCTACTGGAACCTTTGCCAGAATTACGGCTTTCGAGGAGCCTTTACCCTGGTAAGTCTAGAGGAGGAGTACTCAGAGGAAGAAGTTGTTCATGTTCGAGCTATCTTGAAGGCAATTAAACAGCCTGAACTAGGGGGCGATGGAAGTCTTATTTCTGGTGCCAGTGCCATAGATGAGGGCAGTTTAAGCTCCGTTAACTTGCTCCTATGCCCCAACTGGGAAGCCGACGAAGATTCTTTAAGTCAACAGCTTGCCCAGTTTTTACAAATTATTGTGTCGCATCCTAAAAAACGCTCAATAACGGCTCTCATTACTTCAGAAGATGTCGATATAGAGGCGATCGATTTACTGCTGGCTACGGTTATGATGTCCGTTCTGGAAGAGGTGGAAATTGATGAATCTGAAGGAGAACCAAATATTATATTAATCACCTCAGCTCAAGTTCCCCAACTGAAAGCTGTAGCGTCTCACATTACAGCCCATGTTCTCCTGGAAGATAGTCACCTAGCCCCTTCAGGTCTTGAATCTGTACCATCTATTTCTTTAAAGGATTTGGAAACCAGCGATTACTTAAGTTTTTAGAGGACAGACATCTAAACTTAGGAACTCGCAAGAAAATAGAATCCCAATACTTGAGGGGGAAGGCTGACGGAGTCAGCCTTCCCCCTCAAGTATTGGGATTCTATTTCTAAAATTATTACTGTTTCCCTATGCCTTTTCCCCTATTTCTTTTTGAAACTCGGGTAGTGTGGGATGTACCCCAGCCCAAGTTTCAAAAAGAAATGGGGAAAAAACTTCACAAATGCACTGCAGCATTATGCTCGTGGTGTGCGAATTAATCCAGCCCACCTTACTGAATTAACGTCCTTGCAAACGCTATATACAAAAACAACTGGAGTGCAAGACTCCAGTTGTGTAATGAAGTGGTAAAGCAAGAAGCTGTCTGTGACAGTGACAACCTTCTGCTAAAGATTACTGTCCAACAGCCGGAGCAGTAGCGGGACAGGCAGTTAGGCCAGTCATGGCAGGCGCGGCTTGAGGGCCAGTGGAAGCTGTAGTTTCGCAAACAATACCAGGGGTGGTATTACCGCTAACCCATACACGCCCACCATAAGCTTTCAGAGCGTTCTTCCGAGCAGATGCTTGGATAGTCCCTTCGGTGCTGTTGCCCGAGATGACGTAGGTGTAGTTCTGGGTGGAAGAAGCGATGCCACCTTCCAAGCTTGCTCCATCAGGGCTGAAGGTACCATACTCAACAAAGTAAGCCTGCTGGGCACGGTTGATGGAACCCACGTAGGTCTTCGCTTCAGACTGGCGAGCTTTGTTTGCCTGGTTCAAGAAAGAAGGTAGAGCAATAGCAGACAGAATACCAATGATCACGATAACCACCAGCAGTTCAATCAGGGTGAAACCGGAATCTTGACGCTTCTGTGCGAGGTGTTGGATGAATTTGGCTTTCAGTTCGGTTTTCATTAGAGTGTGTCTCCTTGAGTTGCGGGATATGGGTTTCTAACTCCTAGAGATAACTTGCCCACCTGCGATCAGTTTCATATCACCCCCTCAAAAAAATCTTTCGTCCTCTTTCTCCCAAGGTTGGTCTTGCCCTGAAATGGGCTTCTGGAGGGGCTGTAGTCAAATGTAGCGATCGCTCTATAACTACCTGCTCAGGCGTTGTATGAGATTCCACCTCCCTTTTTTGTGTTCTTGTTTCTAGCTCATGACTGGGCACCAGGCGATACTGTGTTCATGTTTTAAGGTGTGTTGTAAAGCCATAGTCATATCTAGACTTTGGACTAAATTGGGTTTCGTAAGCTGAAAAGCTCGCGTAGCTAGATTCTCAGCTTACGAAACCCAGAAAGCCTATCGAATTGCGAAACGCACTTCTAGAGTGCGTTTCGCAATTCGATAGGCAAATTTAGTCCGAACGTCAGTTAATACCGAGAGAGCTTTCTGGCTTTTTTTACCTGACTAACCGACTCTTTAAACATCCTTTACAGCAGTTCCCGCTTGAGTAAACCACAGCCATTTTTGTGGGAGCCGCGCTCCGCGCGGCTCCCACAAAAATGACCAGACCTCAGGCGATCGAAAATAGCTGTAAGCTGGGTCGAGGTTGAGGTTATGGGGATTGAAAAAAGCTATACCACCTGCTAACTGGACAGTGCGAAGTTCTCCTCCTAATTGAAGGTAGAAGATAAAAAAAGGACATTCCAGTCCCAAACCGGGCGGAATGTCGGAAACTGGCTGAAATACACAACAATCAGCCACGTTCATTATGAAACTCTATCAACGCATTGAGCAAATCTTGCTCCAGTTTCGTCCCGTCTTTCGTCGTGAAGCAACCTTCGAGTGGTTTGTCCTGTTGTTTTGGGGCGTGGTGTTGAGTACGCAACCACCTGCGGTGACAAGCTACCTCAATGCTTTGGGATTGAGCGAAGGCTATTATCATCAAGCCCTGCATTGGTTCCATTCCAGTGCATTTTGTATCGATAGCTTGTGCCAGGCGTGGGCAGAGTAGCTGGGCGAACATCCGTTTGTGAACCGTTTGCAGGGTGAGCGCTTGTACGTCGGTGATGGCATCAAAGTGGGCAAGGAAGGGCGCAAGATGCCAGGGGTGAAGGGACTGCACCAAGAATCGAGTGATGTGAGCAAACCCGAATGGATTCGCGGACACTATTTCAGTGCCTTGGGATTGCTGATGGGGTGCGGTACGGCGTTGTTTGCGGTGCCGCTCGTCTTCAAATTGCACGATGGGATTGAAGGGGCAGAGTCTGAATCGCAGGAGTTGACCCTGGTGGATAAGATGGCGCACTTGTGCGTCAGCTACATGAGTGTGGGGAGCTATGCATTGCTCGATGCCTACTATGCCTCGGCGAACGTTTTGCAATCGTTGCGTGCCCATGGACTGCACCTGATTAGCCGTGTGCGAATTTCTACTGTTGCCCGTGCCCCGTTCAGTTCACTTCCTGGCAAGTCCGGTCGGGGCCGCCCACGCAAATGGGGGAGCAAGATTGCCCTCCAAGACCTATTTGCCCCTCCAGAGGCGTGTCTCAAAGCTGTCGTCTGGCTCTATGGTCAACCCACAATGGTCTACTATCAGTGCTTTGAATTCTTCTGGGATAGCCCAGAGGCGAGCGTCCTATTTGTCTTGACCCAATTGCCCAACGGCAAGCGCATGATTCTGCTCTCCAGCGATGTCAAACTTACCGGAACACAGGTGATTGAGTCCTACGGCAAGCGCTTCAAGATTGAAGTTTGTTTTAGAACGTTGGTTCTGCTCCTAGGTGGCTTTGCCTATCAGTTTTGGCTCAAACTGCTCGACAAGACACCGCAGTTCCCGTCCAATCTTCGCCTCCAAGACTATGACCCGGCTCAACAACGCCAAATTAAGCAAAAAGTGGAAGCCTTTGAACGCTTTGTCAATCTCCATGCGATCACCCTCGGTGTGCTGCAAATCTTAGCGCTAGAATTGCCTCAATCGATTTGGAAGAATTTCCCTCGGTGGTTCCGAACCCTACCCGAACACGGTTATCCAAGCGAACAAATTGTGCGCCTGACGCTTCAGCATCAACATCCACTGATTTTTTCACGAAGTAGACCTACTCTACTTCTGCCTCAATTGCTCGCCGATAAAGCTGGGTAATCTCCATCACTGAATAAGCTTGAGTTAGCGCATTGGTGCCACTATCGAGGGGTACCAATAACTTTGCACTGTCCAGCTGCTAAGTGGTATAGCTTTTTTCAATCCCCATAACCTCAACCCTAGAGTACTTATTGTAATTCTGGAATGGTGTGAGCTAAAGGGTTAATAATGATACCAGGTGGTTGCGGTTTGTATGCGTAATCCTCCTCGTGAATTAGTACTAGGGGCAACCATGTCGGAAGAATATCCGATTCATCTTCTGCCCTAACCATTAAAACAGGGTTTCTACGAAGCCAGGAAAATGTAGATAAAGTCCTGAAGCATAAAGTTTCAAAGAGTAAGGGTACCCAACCCCTGGATGCCCACTGCTCCGCCCAAAATGCAAAGGGCTTACAATTTATGTGGCCATAACCTGGTTGGTCAGGAGCAGCGGCTGAGAAAAGGACTATATGTCCAGCATGCCTTTCAATGTTATCAAGTAAGACTGCTTCACTACCAGGGTTTAAATGCTCTGCCACCTCGCTACAAATCACCAAATCAAATTTTTGAGATAATTCTAATGGTTGGTGTAGATCATGAGTTAAATAATTGGATGCGGGTATATATAAAGCTTCAGGCTCTATTCCATCAATACCAGCTATTTGGGCTACTCCAAAATTATTTAGTAATTTCAAGTACTGACCTAGCCCACAGCCAATATCAAGAGCGCTCACCGGAGAAAATCGCTCGTATAGATATCGAAACGGAGGAATATCTAAGAAGAGATTCTTTAGATGCCAATCCGGCTCAAAAGCAGTATTAATAGACTGATTCTGTTCACTAAAGGTTCCTGGTTCGACATCTGTGTTGTATAGCTCATAAGGATTGAAATGAATTTCTGGGCCTTTAATATAGTTCTGAAAGCTTCTTACTGTTTCCATTAAGAGATTACTACTAACTACTTCATCATATTGGTTTTCCGAGCCAACCAGTTTAAATTTTCCACTCCGAATATTATCGGGCCATTGAGAATTGCCAGGAGTTTGTGCATAGTTGAGCGAAATATTTACCAATTCACTTTCTGAAAAATTTTCACCTGCTTTTAATCTTTGATATAAACTTCGCCATTGCCTAGTCTCGTTTGGATCATGAAAATTTTGTTTTTTATCCTTAAGTTGATAGGCAATTTCACCAAAGATCACTTTTTTAGTAATTTGAAATTTGCTGCGAACCGGGAAATGAGCGAGTGATAAATTTCTCAGCTTGATTTTTGAGATATCATATGACGAAGAAGTATTATGGTTTCCCTGAGTAAGTGTGAGATCATGAATGCAGAGTTCTGGATTTCTTAAAACTACTTTGTAATATTGAGGAATTTCTCTGTTTCTGAAAAAGTTGAACTGATCTAATTGAGCTTTTGGGCTCTGGTCATTGGCTAGCTTGGGGGAAATAACATATGTCTTCCAACCCCAAAAACCAACCCCAGGAGATTCAATTTCATTCAATGACTCTACAAAAACATCATAGCTTTCACAATCAATAAACTCATCAGCGTCTAGAGGAATGACATAGTCTATGGGACTGGTAAAACAAAGCCGTCTGAGTAAGTTTGTCATTTTTTCAGACTGAAAATAAGCATATTCATAATCATCAGATAAGCAAATTGGTAAACCTTCTTGCATTAACAGTTTAAGAATCAACCGTGTTGAATCCGTTGAACAATTATCAAAAACAATAATTCCGTCCAGAAATTGCAAGTTATGACGAATAAAGCTCTCTATGATATCCTCTTCATTCTTCACCATGGAAATTCCAATAACTTGCATCGTTTTTACTCCTCAACTAAAATATGGCTCAAGGTTCAAGAACTACTTCCTAATTCATCTAGGTGTTCCAAATGACTTAGAGTATTTAAAGAAGCTAGTGTATTTCTGTGTTAATAAGTTTATTTCATAGAGTTTTTTCCATCACTATTAAGATAGCGCTGCCACATTTGCTCAAAGGCGCTTTCCATATCGCGAGTAAATTGTTCGGCATTCCACAAGGGAGAGGTTTGGCGCGATCGCCATAATTCAGCTTGTACCTGTTCCCGTAGTCCCGCATCGGTGCCAAAGCGTACCCCCCACTCAATATACTCCGCCGCAGAGTGAGCAATACCCGCTTCGATTCCAGCATGGCGCAACATTGCATAGCTGTTACGACTGGCAAACTGTTGTCCTACCCGTGTCACCAAAGGAATCCCCATCCATAGGGTTTCCATGGTTGTCGTAGCCCCGGTATAGGGAAAGGTATCGAGAACAACGTCGGCAATACTCAGGTTAGCTCGATGGGTGGCTTCATCTTTGTCGAGTTCTAGAAACCGGAAGCGATCGCGACTGATGCCCTCCATCTCAGCCGCCTGAAAGAGGGCATTGCGGAGAGAGTTATTATCACCAATACCTTTCAGCAATAAGTAGCTATTGGGAACTTGCTTCAGGATTTGGAGCTGGCAGGACACAGTTTCAGGGTGGCGTTTGATTGCTGTTTGGGCACTGAAATAAACTACAGCATCTGATGGAATATTTAGGGCTTTTCGCTGTAAAGATGGCACTCCTACCTCAAAACCATCGACAGCAATATATGTTCGCGGCAAGCGCCAAAGTGCCTCAGCATAATACTCATTAGCATGGTCAGGCACCACCAATGGATCGACCAGGAAATAATCTACCGTAGGTAAACCGCTCGCATCGTAACCTAGCCATGTTACCTGTACAGGGGCAGGCTTAAGCGCCATGACAGCATAAGTATCTTCTGATGTGACGCTGTCTAAGTCCACCAGAATATCAATCTCATCGTCATAGATCTTCTGGGCTGTTTCATGGGGTTTCCCATAAACGGCAAAAGAGCGGGTTGCGGGTCGAGCAAACCATGTTTCGCTGAAGGTCGAAAGCCCATTAAGCGGCAATTCATGGCTCTGAAAATAGGCATAAAACTCAAAGCGACTTGCATCATAATGCTGAAAAATCCATCGGCTCAGCCAGCCGATGGAATGTTGATCCATAAATTCTGAAAGAAAACCAATTCTTAGCTTTTCTCGCTGAGTTGTCTGGCGATTTTGGTGAGAAAACACGGGAGAAGCGATCGCCGTTGCTCCTGGTGTGTTTTCTTGATTTTGGAGAGTCTTTAGATAAAAGGAGGATAACCGATTTTGCCAGACTCGACATTCCTTAGGATCATCCTGAATATATTGAAAGTAAAATAAGTTTCGTAGTAAGAAGGATGGGGCTATTTGGAAATCACTTTTTCCTTCATACTCTTGAATAAAACTATCTAGTAATAGCAGCAAGCTTTCTAGTTCTTCTTTTGCCTCTTGCCAACGTTCAGGAATATGAAATAACCCTTCAATTAAAAGACCTTTTGTACGGATTTTTGTCCGAAGATTTTGACACTCTAAAAATAGTTTTTCTGCAAGAGAAGCGGCTTTTTTAAAGTCTCTTCTCTTGATATAAATCATGATTCGTTCATGATTTAAGCCAAAATGTTTTGGATCCAATCTCAGCCCTGCCTCTGCATAAGTAAGGGCGATATCAAAGTCTTCATGAAGAATACTTCGTTGACGGAGCTGTACAGCTTTTTCGTTTAAACGATAGACAATTTTTGTTTTATCAGGCAGATAACTGGCTACCTTCTCAATCCATGGCAGAATTTCTGGATCTTCCACATCCCAGGCAAGTACATCTCCTAAGACAGTCTCCATTAAGGAACTGTCTATAGAGACGGACTGGTCGGTATGGCTGGTCAGTGCCTCAAGCAGCCCAGAGCAGATGAGTAGGTTCGAATCAAACTGATTCCCTTGCATAGCAGCCTGAATGCTTTGAAGAATTACATTTACATCGAGAGGATTAATTTCATGGAGATGTTGATATAGCAGGTAAGCTAATTCCCATTTCCCCTGCTGCTCAAGGTTCTGGGTTTTAGTCTGAATGAGTTTTATTAGCTCCTGAAAAAGTTCATTTTCATGGTTCTCATCCACTTCTGAAAAGGCGATCGCCCAAGCCAACTGAGCTGCTTCTTCCTGCCCAGCTAATAGATAAGCCAGGCCTAAAGCCAGATGATGTTGAGGTATTTCTGGTTCCTGCTCGACGAGTGCTTCAAAGCAAGCAGCAGCAGTCAGAAAATCATCACCCTGGAGAGCTTGCTGTCCTTTTTCCTTTAAAACTTCTGGTGAGTTCATAGTTGAAAAGATTGCATTAGTTAGACTGAGACGAGGTTTCTAGATATTGCTGCCACATTTGCTCAAAGGCATTTTCTAGATCCCGAGTGAATTGTTTAGCATTCCACAGTGGGGATGTTTGGCGCGATCGCCATAGCTGACGCTTCACCTGCTCTCGCAAGGCTGCATCCGAGCCGAGCCGCACCCCCCATTCAATATATTCTTCCTGTGAATAGGCAATGCCTGCTTCAATTCCAGCATGACGAAGCATGGCGTAACTGTTGCGGCTGGTGAATTGATTGCCAACCAGGGTGACCAGAGGAATGCCCATCCATAAGGTTTCCAGGGTAGTTGTGGCCCCTGTATAGGGAAAGGTGTCAAGGACGACGTCGGCAATGCTTAAATTGGCACGGTGAGTTGATTCATGCTTAACAGGGGGTAGAAACCGAAAGCGATCGCCTGCAATACCCTCTTCTTCTGCTGTTTGCAGGAATGAATTGCGAAGCGCATCTGCATCGCCCTTCCCCTTCAGAAGCAGGTAGCTGTTAGGAACTTGCTTGAGAATTTCTATTTGACATCGCACCGCATCAGGGTGGCGTTTTGCAGCGGTCTGTGCACTGAAATACACCACAGCATCCGCAGGGATATCCAACTTATCTCGTCGTAATGATGGGACACTCACTTCAAAACCATCAACGGCAATATAGGTTGTCGGCATTCGCCAAATGGTTTCCGTGTAGTAATCATCAGCATGGTCGGGTAGCACAAACCGATCTGCTAAGAAGTAGTCAACAGTCGGGAGACCAGTAGCGTCATACCCTAACCAGGTCACCTGGATACGAGCAGGCTTTAAGGCAAACGTAGCGTAATTTTTTTCAGAGGTAACGCTATCTAAGTCAACCAGAATATCAATGTCATCCTGTTTGATAATTTTTGCAATTTCCTCAGGATCTCCATACACGATACAGGCCCCTGTGGATAGGTCAGCAAACCACTCCTGGCTGAAATCGTCTAACCCTTCGGGGCGGGTCGTATAGATTTTGAAGTAACAGTAAAACTCGAATCGCTCACGATCATAATGTTGAAAAATCCATCGACTAAGCCACCCTACAGAGTGCTTTGTCATGCATTCCGAAAGAAAACCAATGCGTAACTTACGGGACGTACCTAAGACTTGGACCCGATCGGATATAACTGCTTTTTCCTCATGCTGTTTTTGAATGCTATCTACATAAATTTGGGCTAGCTGGTTCTGTAAACTTCGATATTCAACGGGGTTATCTTTAATATATTGATAGAAAAACAAAGACCGAGTTGCCAGTGCACTAGGCATATATAAACCAGGGTTTTCGCTGTATTCCTGAATCAGCTCCCTAAGAAGTTGCAAGATGTCTTCTAGATGGCTTTGACTATCATTCCATCGATCTGATAGATGAATGAGGGCATCAAGCAAAAGACATTTAGCAAAAACTTTTTCCTGTTTGTTTTCACAGTCCATCAAGAGTGCTTCAGCCATTGTGGCAGCTTCTTGATAACGTGCACTTTTAATAAAAATGAAAACTCGCTCATGCTTTAGACCGAAGTTTGTTCCGTCTAAGCGAAGTGCTGCATCAATATACGCTAAAGCTTTAGAAGAATTAGAGTTATAAGGGCTTCGCATCCGAACCTGGATCGATTTTTCATAAAGCTTATGAGTAACAGCTTCCGGGTTAGGTAAATAGCGAGCTGTCTCTTCAATCCAACTGAGCAAATCGCGATTCCCGTCATCCCGAATAATAACTTCCTGTAGCGTTGCGTCTAACAATTCTAAATCGATGGCTTCAGGTTGCTGAATAGTTGTTTCTAAAGTTTCCAGCAGCCCTGTGTTTTCCAAGCGTTCACGGCTCAACAATTCCCCTTTTAAGGCTGTTTGAATACCTTTAAGAATAGAGTTGGTATCTGTAGGTGTGAGTTGATGGAGATGCTGATAGAGAAGGTCAGCAAGTCCCCACTTTTCTTGCCGTTCATAAGCTTCAATTTTGGCTTGAAGGAGTTGAACGAGCTCTCCGAGAAGGAATTCTCCGTCAGCTTCATCTACTTCTGAAAAGGCGATCGCCCACGTTAACTGAGCCGCTTCTTCCTGCCCTATCAGCAAATAAGCCAAGCCCAGGGGTAAGCGGTACTGTATAGCCTGGGGTTGTTTCTCAATTATTTGTTCAAGATAGGTAATGGCTTCTTCAAAGTTGTCAGTTTGAAGAGCTTGCTGACTAGCACGTTGTAGCTCATCCAGGGAAACTATGTTTGAAGAGGGCATGATGGGTGCAGAAAGAGACTAAGCACAAAATGTCATTGATTAGAGTGCCCTGTATAATCCCGCATATTACAGGGGCAAGGCAGATTCTAATACTCATATCTTGCACCAAAAAACAGAACCCTTGACTTTGCATGTACGAAATGCGGGCAAAGTCAAGGGTTTCAGAAAGATCGTCTGAACGAATGTAACGTTGGTTTGGGGTGAGCTGACGTGCACTTTCCAACCGGTCAAAAATCACCATTCTCGATGCTTGCACTTTGGGCACCATCGAAAACGTTCTTAACCGGGCTCAGGCGACGAACTCAGGCCGAACTCAGGTTCGTGTTACTGGTTGACCCGGGGAAACCCGATTGGGCAATCAGGCCAATCAGCTGGATCCCAACTGGGTGCAGTCTGAACCGGTATATCAGACTCGCAAACAAGACTCTTTAAAAGATTGCCATCAACTTTCACCTGCCCTCCATAGGACTTTAGTGCTTCCTTCCTGGCTACTGCATCAATCACTGCATCTCCGTTACGGTTGCCGTTGATGGTGTATTCATAGTTTTGAGTTTCCAGGTCAATTCCTGCATCCAAACTTGCCATGCTGGCACCAAACTGGCCGTACTCAATATAGTAGGCCTGTTGCGCACGGTTGATGGAGCCTACATAGGTCTTTGCCTCGGATTGACGAGCCTTATTCGCTTGATTTAGAAAGGAGGGGAGCGCGATCGCTGACAAAATACCGATAATGACAATCACAACCAACAGCTCAATCAACGTAAAGCCTCTTTCAGAGGGATGTTGAATGAGGTGTTGCAGGAACTTCGCTTGAAACTCGGTTTTCATGGAGGGATCTCAGCTTCGGCGGCAATTGGACTTCTATCACATTGCAACACCCTGAAAATAGAGATACAGCCCTGAATACAAAAGCACTTCATAAAAGTACCCCTGTAACTTCATCGGGGCTTCATGAAAACACTTTCCTTATCTAATGAATTTAACCGAAATTACTGAAAAAAGGGATTATGTTTTGAAATATGTCCTGCCCATACCCACTCAAGCCCTCGTTTCCAAAAGGGTACGAAAACTTGAATGAGCAGAGATCACCCCATTGAGAACTAATTCTTTTTTTATAGCTGCTTATTGCTTAATTGGAATTTCAACCCGGAAGGTAGTTCCGTCCCCCTGCTCTGATTCGCAAACTAAACGGCCACCGTGGCGTTCTGTGACAATTTGGTAGCTAATAGACATACCGAGTCCCGTCCCCTGACCTACGGGCTTTGTGGTGAAGAAGGGGTCAAAGATACGGGACTGAAGGGTTTCGGGGATACCAAGACCATTATCGGAAATAGCGATCGCTACCCAATTCTCCCGGCATATACCAGTTTGAATTCGAATCTGTGGGATAAAGGCATTCCCTTCTTCCGCCCGGCTCTCGACCGCCTCTTCCAGGGCGTCGATAGCATTGCTCAAAATATTCATAAATACTTGATTGAGCTGGCTGGCGTAACACTCGACCAAAGGTAACTCCCCGTACTCACGCTGTAACTCCACTCCAGGGAAGCTGGGACGTGGCTTAATTCGGTTCTGCAGAATGAGTAAAGTACTCTCTAGCCCCTCGTGCAGGTTCACGGCCTTAAACTCGGCCTCATCCATGCGTGAGAAATTACGCAGCGACATGACAATTTTCTGAATCCGTTCGGCTCCTAAACGCATGGAGGATACCAGTTTTGGTAAATCGCCCATGACAAAGTCCAGATCCATCTGGTTGGCAAGGGTCATGATTTCTTTAGGAGGCGTGGGGTAAAAGCTACGGTACAGCTTTACCAGTTGCAACAAATCCCGAGTGTAGTTGCTGGCATGTAATAAGTTTCCATAAACAAAGTTGATGGGATTATTGATTTCATGGGCAATACCGGCAACCAGTTGCCCCAGGCTCGACATTTTTTCACTCTGCACCAATTGGGCCTGCGTATTTTGCAGTTGTTGCAGCGCTTGCTCTAGATCCATGGCCTGTTGGCGTAACTCTGCTTCTGATTGGCGCAGAGCCGCCTCAGCTTTTTGGCGATCGCTCACCTCAAACTGCAGCTTCGAGACTAGCTTCGCCAGGGCTGCCGTGCGTTGCTCAACCCGCTTTTCTAGTTCCTCATTAATGCGCTGAATATCCTCTTCAGCCTGCTTACGGACAGTAATGTCCATCGATATGCCCGTAATACCAATGATGTGTCCGGCTTCATCCCGTAATGGTGTTTTGCTGGTAGAAAACCAACGGGTTTCACCGCTGGCGATCATTACCTCTTCTTCCAGCGTCAATGGCTCGCCGGTCGTCAGGATAGCCTCATCTTCTTGATGAAATTTCTCGAGCTGCTCGGGTGGGACGATCTGGTGGTTGAATCTGCCGATAAGGGTTTCAGGAGTTTTTTGCCAAATTTGACAGAAGGCCTGATTAGCAGCCAGATAACGGCCTGCCTTATCTTGCAACCAGACTCGATGAGGAATATTTTCTAGAACGGACAATAAAATTCGTTGCTGCTGTCGAGTTTCAGCCTCGGCTAGCTTGCGTTCAGTGGTATCTCGTAGGATACCGATCGTGCGCCAGGGGGCATTGGGGGCAGCGGGTACGGCTCGGCCGATCGAGCGGAAC
Source organism: Leptolyngbya sp. FACHB-8 (assembly GCF_014695575.1). GTDB lineage: Bacteria > Cyanobacteriota > Cyanobacteriia > Elainellales > Elainellaceae > Vacuolonema. The sequence goes on from NZ_JACJOO010000087.1 coordinate 213,425, forward strand.
CACCGGATTTCCCCCGTTTTGGTAAACATGCGATACTCCGCATCAAATGAGGTTTGGCCGGTGCGATCGCCCAGATGGGCTTGCAATTCTGTCAGCACCCACTCTCGATCGTCCGGGTGAATGATTTGAATCCAACTATCCAACCCATTTGGAAAATCGGTCTCATCGCTATAACCTAACAATGAGCGAAATTGCTGTGACCACCAGATCTCGTAGTAGGCATGGGTCGGCCGCTTTGCAGAAACCTCAATTTCCCATAGCCCTTCGTTGACAGCCTGGCTAATAGTTTCAGAGAGGTAGGTGAGCCGCTCCAGAGCACGTTCTTGAAGCTTTTGTTGAGTGATGTCGGTCAGGCTAACTAGCCAGCAGGGGCGTGCCGTGTCGGGTAGCGGTGTTGTGTTCAGCGTGACGATGCGAAGTTCGCCATTAGATTTGCAGATGGCCCGTTCTTCCGGACACCTAATGGGAGGAGTGGTGGGAGAAGGGGAAGATGGCTGTAATGCTTCAGTGGCAGGAATAACACCATGGGCCGGTTTGAGAATCTCAAAATCTGGCTGTTGCAGTAATGCTTCCAGCTTCTTTTCAACAAATTCGCAAAACGCATTGTTTGCCCACACCAGACAATGGCGGTCATCTTTGATATAAACCGCTTGGGGTATCTGGTTTAGGGCGATCGCCAGCAGGGGCTGTAACTCTGTCTGGGGTATGTTCGAGCTGGAAGGCATAAACTCAGGCAACAATTCCGACGAAACCTCCCCAACATCCATGGCAGTCTGATCCGGCTCTGAGGTACGCCAACTTAAGGACGGCACTTCGGTATTAGACGGTATCTAAAGTTCTCACCCGCCGTTTAACGATTCTATCCGGACTCTTTTAGAATTCCCAGTGTTGGAAGCTGAATCCCATAGAGATTTGGGTAACGGGGAAGAGCAAGGGACTACTTGCTTTGAAAAGAATTACGGCGCTCTGCGCTTGAATCAGCCACGGTTGTTTTTGTGAGAGTCGCACTCCCACGCGGCTCTCACAGAAACAACCGAGTTTTAAGCGCTTGAAAAGCGCTGTAAATACAGATAGAGCTTGAATGGAAGGAAATACCAATCCTTCATAAAGACACCCGATAGGGGGGGGTAGCCCCTTGTTCTTCAATAAGTTGTTGAATATGACATGAAAGTGAATGAGTCCGATACAGAGTCCGGTTTTGCGGCAACGTTTCAGTGCCAGAAATGGCATTCCTTCCTACGCAAGAGGTTCTCACATATTAGGAGTTCACTATCTAGCTTCCATGTAGTTGTAAGAGTACTGATGACCCTGAAATAGGGCGATCGCAAGCCTTATTGAAATACCAAGAAAGTAGGGGTGGAGTCCCTCGCGCTTGCTTCTGCTTTTTCTTAAAGTTCTATAGCTATAGTGAACAAGCTAATTCAGAAAAAATACGGTTTTGATTATTTCCTCTAATCACTTTATACTGTAATTTACAGATGAATTTTATCGAAAACTAATTCATCTCAGTATAGCTCTCAGTCTATCAGTATTTAACCTGTTGATTTCATGGATATACCAGGTTAATCAACATCTCAAGTACTGGCTAAAACAGGGTTGGCTTTACGAAAGTTAATCCGTTTAGAGCATCTCCAGGAAGTATTTTTCTATTAGGGTGTAGTAATTTAATAATCGTTGTTAAAAAAATAGCTTTTGGAACACGACTGGGAATCCTATACTTATAGAGCGCTTCATGTCCTAAGAGAGTGTTGAAAAGTTGATTTTGGGCTTCGTCCACAAGGACCATTCATTTCTAAGGCTTTTCGATACCTTCTACTGTGTTCCTGAGATGAAATTTTTCAAGCTTTCACGTCATTACCAATAATGTGTGACTTTTAAATTCTGGGCATGAGTCATTCCTCTTCAAATCGCCTCCCATCTCCAATCGTCTTGACCCTCAATTCGGAAGCAAATCCATTGCCTGATCTTGGTAGTAATTCTGGTCATCAAGAGCCAGAAATTCATAGAGTTTATCGTCTGCTTCGGGCCATCAGTGAATCACCCCATTGGGAATCGGCTTTAGATGCAGCGCTGATGGGGATTTGCCAGATGGTGGGGTGGGATTGTGGAGAGGTTTGGCTACGAGGAGCAAACTCAGCACAATTCATACTGAGAACGGCTTACTGTCACCGTTCGAACCCATGTACGCAGCCCGAGAGTTGCCTTGGAGAGTTTCTTGTGGCGCGAGTCGGGCGATCGCGCCACCTTGAATGGATTACAGATCAATCAGAACTTGAAGAAAGTTTACTGTGTGGTGCAACCAATCATCACGCGAAAATCCAGACAGCTTGTGGGGTTCCGGTTCTAGCATCGGATGAAATTGTGGCAGTGTTGGTGTTTTTCTCTGAACAGCTTCAGAAGGAAAATCTTACCTCTGTTGAGTTGCTGCAATTAATAGCCAGCCAGCTGGGACAAGTCGCGCAGCAAAAACAAACCGAGGCTGCCCTGAGGCAATTAAACCAGGAGCTTGAGGCGCGAATTGAACGCCGAACTATGGCCTTACAGGAGAGCGAGGAGCGCTGGCAACTGGCCGTGGAAGCTAGCAGTGCAGGTATTTGGGATTGGAATCTCAAGACTAACGAAGTTTTTCGCTCTCGACGATGGAAAGCAGTGCGGGGGTATGAGGACCATGAAGGTGGCACAGCACCTGATGAATGGAAAGCAAGTATTCATCCTGAGGATCGCGATCGCGTTCTGGCTGCTTTTGCCGATCACATAGCCCAAAAGACGCCTTATTTCCAGTCAGAGTATCGGATTCTGCACAAAGACGGAACGTGTGTTTGGATTCTGGATCGGGGGCAGGGGCTTTGGGATGACGCAGGGAATCTGCTCCGTATGGTGGGCTCAGAAGTTGATATCTCTCCCAGAAAGCGGGCAGAGTTAGCCCTTCAAAAGAGCGAGGCTCGGTATCGGGCTATTGTCGAAGATCAAACGGCGTTGATCTGCCGCTTTCTACCGGATGGCCATTTGACTTTCGCCAACGGAGCCTACTGCCGATCCTTCAACCTCGACCCTAACCAGTATGACCAGGTAAATTTCTGGGATGTGATTGCCGACACTAATTTAGTGATGGTGCAGGAGCAATTACGAGGACTGACCCCTGAAAAGCCAACAGCAACCTATGAGGAGTGCGACCCTCTTCCTGATGGCACCTGTTGCTGGCAAATCTGGACAGATCGCGCCATTTTTGATGCTCAAGGTACGGTTGTGGAATACCAGTCGGTTGGCTATGACATCACCCCTCGCAAGAAGATAGAGCTAGCATTGCAGGAAAATGAAGTCAAACTTCGGCTGTTTGTGGAATATGCCCCAGTCGCCGTGGCCATGTTAGATGAGCATTTTCGCTATCTAGTGGTGAGCAATCGCTGGCGACAGGATTATGAACTGGGCGATCGCCCCCTGATTGGCCATTCCCATTACGAAATTTTTCCCGATCTTCCGTTTCCATGGAAGCAGGCCCATCAGCGGTGTCTGGCGGGGGCTGTCGAAACACGAGAAGCCTACCCTTACCCCCGTGCCAACGGGCAGGTCGATTGGATTTATTGGGAAGCGCGTCCCTGGCATCGACCTGATGGAAGCATTGGGGGTATCGTGATCACAACCGAAATCGTCACGGAACAGCGGCAGGCCCAGGAGCAAATGCAGAATCTGTCCGATCGGTTGACTTTGGCAATTCGTTCGGGAGCTATTGGTATCTGGGAATGGAACATAGCTGAGGACGTGTTGATCTGGGACGATCGCATGTATGAACTCTATGGCGTTGAGCGAGCATCCTTTATTGCTAACGGCCAAAATTGGTTACAGATGCTTCATCCTGAGGATTACTCCCTGGTTGAGCATGCTCTTACTCAAACCATAAAGGGAGAAAAGGAATTTGATGAAGAATTTCGAGTCCAACAGCCTCATGGACAAATCCGCTACATCAAGGCTAGTGCTCGGCTTCAGCGGGGAGAGGCTGGCTGCCCAGAACGCATGATTGGCATTAGTTTTGATGTAACCGAGCGTAAGCAGGCAGAGCAACAACTGCGGCGAACCAATGAGCAGTTAGACCATACCAATCGTGAACTGGAGCGAGCCACACGCCTTAAAGATGAATTTCTAGCAAATATGAGCCATGAGTTGCGAACGCCGCTGAATGCCATTTTGGGTATGGCTGAGGGTTTACAGGAGCAAGTTTTTGGAACTGTCAATGAGCGGCAGAACCAGGCGATCGCCACTATCGAGCGCAGCGGTAATCATCTTCTAGAACTCATCAACGAAATTCTAGATCTGTCAAAAATTGAAGCTGGCAAGCTGGAATTAGATATGGGGCCAGTTTTAGTCCCCAACTTATGCAGCACCAGCATGACCTTTGTGCGTCAGGCAGCCCAGCAAAAACAGATCCGTCTAACAACCGAGGTTGCCGATGATATTTCCATGATTAGTGGGGATGATCGTCGCTTACGTCAGGTGCTGATCAATCTGCTGACCAATGCCGTCAAATTTACACCCGCCGGAGGGCAGGTGCACTTGCAGGTATGGAGAGAAGATACCTCAGCAACTCCCTATCTCTATTTCCGGGTGATAGATACAGGCATTGGCATTGCTTTAGAGGATCAGCACAAGCTATTTCAACCCTTTGTCCAAATTGACAGTAACCTCAACCGGCAGCAGAGCGGTACAGGTTTGGGCCTAGCTCTGGTGCAGCGCATTGTTGAGCTACATGGTGGGCAGGTGTGGGTGAAAAGTGAAGTGGGCCAAGGCAGCTGCTTTACGGTTTCCCTCCCCTGCCGGGATGCGCACGGCTTCAGCGACAAGGTGGAGATGGAGGATCCAGGTTTACTGCCAGATTCCGCTTTGATAGGGGGCGGTTTTTCCAGAGCTGGTACACAAGCTGCTGATACTTTGGAAAATGTTGGCATAAGCAGGCAGGAATTGCCAGTAATTCTCATTGTTGATGACAATCGAGCCAATATTGACAGCATTTTCGATTATCTAAAACACCAGGGCTACCGTTTGATCTTGGCTAAAAATGGGCAAGATGCTTTGGAGAGCATGAAAATCCAGATGCCTGATTTGATTCTGATGGATATTCAAATGCCCGGTATGGATGGCTTAGAAGTTATTCGTCAATTGCGGACAGATGATAACTATGCAACGGTTCCTGTTATTGCGCTGACCGCTTTAGCAATGCCGGGCGATCGCGAACGGTGCCTAGCTGCAGGGGCCAACGATTACCTGACCAAGCCTGTTCGTCTCAAACATTTGGCCAGTACCATTCACACACTTTTGCACGCCTAAAGGGAGCGTTGATGAACATGCAGGCATCTATCCTGGTGGTAGACGACCAACCCGAAAATTTTGACGTTATTGAGGTGTTGCTTCAGGGGCAAGACTATGACCTGAACTATGCCTCCAACGGTTGCCGAGCGATTGAGCGCTTAGAGCACTACTCGCCGGACGTCATTCTGCTTGATGTCATGATGCCCGAGATGGATGGACTGGAGGTTTGCCGCTATTTGCGATCGCACCCCCAATGGCGTACCATCCCGATCATTATGGTGACGGCTCTCACCGCCAAGGAAGATGTGGCGAAATGCTTAGATGCTGGAGCCGATGACTTCATTAGTAAACCGTTGGAACGCATGGAACTGCAATCTCGCATTCGTTCCATGTTGCGGATTAGTTTCCAATATCGGGAAATTCAGCAGTTGTGTGTGCAGTTGCAGGGAGCGAATGATGCTCTTGGCTGTTTTAACGAAGAATTAGAAGAAAAAATTCGTGAACGAACAGCTCAGTTAGAAAACATTATTCTCTATGACACCCTGACCCAGCTACCGAGCCGCACTTATTTATTGCAAGCCATCACTCAGGAGCTGCAGAATAACTGGAATGAAGGAAAGTGTGGCCTTATCTACTTGGATTGTGATCAATTCAAGCTGATCAACGCATCCCTCGGTCACGGTACGGGCGATAAGTTATTAACGAGCATTGCAGAGCGTCTGCAAACTCTGGTAAAGCCAGGAGATGTGCTAGCCCGTACCGGGGAAGACGAGTTTTGCCTGTTTCTCAAGGATGTCGAGAACCAGGACGCTGTTTTTAGCATGGCAAACCGGATCCTGGGGGATTTCAACTCGCCGTTTGAGGTGGATGGGTTTGAGATTTACACAACGGCCTGCCTGGGAATGACGATTCGTGAGGAGAAGCACTGCATGGCCGAGGAGCTGTTGCAGGAGGCGGATACCGCCATGTATCGGGCTAAGAAACAGGGTAAGGGCAGCTACCAACTGTTTGAACGACAGATGCACAGCTCGGCTTTCTGGCGCTTGCAACTAGAACAGGATATGCAACGGGCACTCAAACGACAAGAGTTTCTGGTGCATTACCAGCCGATTATGGATTTGAAGACACTGCAAGTTGCTGGGTTTGAAGCGTTAGTCCGATGGCAGCATCCCGAGCGGGGATTGGTGTCTCCGGCTGAGTTCATTCCCTGTGCAGAAGAAACTGGCCTGGTCGTGCCCCTTGGAATAGAAGTTCTACGGATGGCTTGTGAGCAGCTCCAGGTCTGGCGGAAGCATTCCTCTCATTTAATTATGAGTGTCAACCTGTCAGTGCGTCAGTTTGCCCACCCAACTCTACTCGAAGACATTGAACAAGTATTAGAGGAAACTCAACTAGACCCGCGTTATCTGAAACTAGAGATTACAGAGAGCGCCATTATGGAGAACCCGGAGACGGCGATCGCGCTCACTAAGGAACTGCGGGCCCGCGATATTCAGCTCAGCATTGATGATTTTGGGACGGGCTATTCATCCCTGAGTTACCTCAGCCAATTTCCAGTGGATAGTATCAAAATTGACCGTTCATTTGTCAACAAAATTACGAGTTGTGATGACGGCAAAATTGTGGAAGCCATTGCAACACTGAGTTGTGCATTAAGAATGACAACTGTTGCCGAAGGTATAGAAACTGAACAGCAAGTTTGCTATTTACAGGGGTTAGGTTGTGATTACGGGCAAGGGTATTTCTTTTCAAGACCGTTGCCCGAAGAACAGGTTCTACCATTTCTCTCCCAACATTCGGTATCGTTAGTCCCATAGAGGTTCTCAATCACGCTGAAATACGGGTAATAATACCGTTTTAATATGAAGCTGCGCCAAATAGGGCTTCGAGAATGAAATCGTAGGACGTCAATGACGCAACCCTTTCAGGGGAAATCTTGTCGAGTTCCGAGGTCAGGAGTTT